>ONCZ01000137.1 GCA_900316445.1 uncultured Prevotellaceae bacterium
TACCTGCTGAATGAAACGCAAGAGTTCGGAGGCTTCTTTAAGTATATCGGATATTCGCCAAATATCAGTTGGATATCAGTCATATTTGCATCTAAACCAGATTTGAGGCAGTTGATCTTAAAAGAATATGATGGGAAGGTGTGCAGTCATGCAGACTTTGAGACCTTGGTCAAACAGTATCCTATTGAGTTGGCGTATAGTTTGGCAGTAATCGGTGCTGACGATATCTTTTCTATCACTCCAGCATGGGTAATACGAAATTACCCACAGGTGGTGAATGTGATGAACATGCTGTGCAATACATCTTGTGGTGATTGTGAGTATTGTCATCAGCGTTTAGATGCTCATTACGGGCTGAAGGAATTCTTTGGTTATGATGAGTTCCGTATTTTCGATGGCGTTCCTATGCAGCAACAGGCTGTAGAATCTGCTATTCGGAGAGAATCTTTGCTGACCATTTTTCCTACAGGTGGCGGCAAGAGTCTTACATTCCAACTGCCAGCTTTGATGGCTGGACGAAATACACATGGGCTGACTGTGGTTATTTCGCCTTTGCAGTCGTTGATGAAGGACCAGGTGGATAATCTTGCTGCTCGTGGTATTAGTGACGCTGTGACCATCAATGGGCTGTTAGATCCTATCGAACGTGCTACAGCTATAGAACAGGTGGCAGATGGAACAGCTAATCTGCTTTATATCGCTCCAGAAATGCTGCGTAGTAAGACTATAGAGCGATTGTTGATGGGGCGCCATGTTGTTCGTTTTGTGATAGATGAGGCACATTGCTTTTCTGCTTGGGGCCACGATTTCCGTGTGGATTATCTGTACATAGGTGATTTCATTCGCCAGTTGCAGGAAAAGAAACAATCGGAACAGTCCATTATTCCGGTATCTTGTTTTACAGCGACAGCCAAACAAAAAGTAATCAGTGACATCTGCGACTACTTCAGAGCAAAGTTGGGCTTGGAACTGAAAGTGTTTGCTGCCAATGCAGAGCGTAAGAACTTGCGTTACTCTGTACTTCATGCCGATACTGCAGATGAGAAATACATTTTATTGCGCTCACTGATACTTGGGCACAATTGCCCCTCGATTGTATATGTGTCACGTACCAAACGAACTCGCGAGTTGGCACAACACCTGGTCAAAGACGGCATACGGGCCTTACCATTCAATGGAAAGATGGAGGCTGCCGAGAAGGTGAAAAACCAGAATGCTTTTATGAGTGGTGAGGCTCAAGTGATTGTAGCCACTTCTGCTTTTGGTATGGGAGTTGACAAGAAAGATGTGGGATTGGTAGTACACTACAACATCAGCGACTCGTTGGAGAACTATGTACAGGAAGCTGGCCGTGCAGGACGTGATCCACAAATGCAGGCAGAATGCTTTGTACTATATGCTGACAGCGACCTTGATAAACACTTTATACTTCTCAATCAGACAAAGCTTAGTATCAGCGAGATTCAGCAAGTGTGGAAAGCCATCAAGGATCTTACGGCTAAACGAGATAAGGTAAGTTGTTCGCCATTGGATATAGCGCGTCAGGCTGGATGGGGAGACGAAACAGACGATATTGAGACTCGTGTTAAGGCCGCAATAGCAGCACTTGAGGATGCAGGATACATTCAACGAGGCAGTAACTCTCCTCACGTCTTTGCTACCGGCATTGCTGTGAAGAATATGGATGAGGCACGTCGAAAGTTGACTATCTCTCCACTATTTGATGAGCAATCACGTGAAGAAGCTGCCCGTATCATCAAGTCACTTATCAGTGCACGTGCAACAGCTGAAGGTCGAGGGGCAGAAGCTGAGAGTCGTGTTGACTATTTGGCAGATATCCTTGGAATGAGCAAGGCAACCGTTATCAGGAACATCAACCTGATGCGGCAGGATGGCTTGTTGGCTGATAGCCGCGACATGCAAGCATGGATATCCAAGAGTACTTCTCAACGCAATCTTGACATTATCTTAAAGTTAGAGCAATTCCTTCTGCAACGATTTGGTGGAGAAGCACAAAGAATAAATTATAAAGAACTGAATGAGGAAGCTCAAAAGGCCGGTCTTACATATTCAAATGTCAAGCGCTTGAGGATGTTGCTTCATTTCCTGTCATTGAAGGGTTATAT
>ONCZ01000136.1 GCA_900316445.1 uncultured Prevotellaceae bacterium
TACCAGTAGAAGAACTCACCGAAGGCCATCTCTTTCTCAAAGGCAAAGGTTGTCCCAATTTTGCGATGCCCATCTTTCTCAGCCCTAGTATTAACGTAAAACTTACGGGTACTGACAATTTCTACCCATTGTGGAAGGTCGAGAGTCCGCTTCCAGAACAGCATACGCTAAACCGTTTCACAGAACATTGCCATGATGTGATAGCAGAATTGTTGCAAATGGATTTGGCCCAAGCGCCTCGAGAGAAAAAAGATTCCGTTGCAGGGAAATGGGAGAAGCGCCGAATGGACATCCTACCCTCAATGCCTGTGGATGCTGCTACGATTTACTGGTTATGGCGCGCATCTATGACGGCAAAAAACACCCCCAACTTTCCATATATGGACCAATTAAGGAATTTGGAAAGTTCCATTGCAGCACATGCACCTAAAGGATCTGAGGACAGATTGGCAGAGATACATGCCAATATCTACCCAACACGTGTCTTACAGATAGGTGACGAGGCCGAAGATGCAGAACTCACAGACATGCAGGGACAGAAACATCACTTACTTGAAGCACTTGCCACCGGACGTTATGTATTGCTCGACTTCTGGGGGATCAATTGCGGTCCTTGTATGGCTTCTGAGTCAGAAATGAAGGTATTTTATGAGATGATGAAGGATAAACTGGAAATCGTCTGCATCAACCAGGACAAACTTTCTGCATGGCAGAAACACGAATTCAGTAAACGTATCACTAGTATAAATCTGAATGACAGCAAGAAGAGTGTTAGCAGCAGATACTGCGACCATAGTTCCATACCTTATTATGTCCTGATTTCACCTGACAAACGTATCGTGTGGAAACATATTGGCTATGGACTGGGGAATTTTCTGGGACTGGCAGAGGCTTTTAATGGCCCCAAACAGGACAATAGCTCTAATCTACAGTTTGCTATTCGCAAAACGGAACTCAATGGTGATTGTACTACCATCAGTTTCCGCTATTACACTCATAAAGATTATGGATTCCGCATCGCCAAAGATTCTTACCTCACCGCTAACGGTAAGAAATACAAGTTGACAGCAGCCAATGGCATCAAACTTGATGAGGACAACTATACCCAGGTGAAAGCCTCCGAATCTACAGACGAACTTTTGGGCAACATCTACTACTCTGACTTCACGCTGACACCATCCCCACCACCTTCGACTTCATAGAGGGTGATGTACAGGGTGCTTTCGTCATTCGCAATGTTTCAGTAGAATAAACCTTTATGAACAAGCGAACAATAATTACGATAATGTTCGCCCTCGTCGCAATGGTAGGGCAAGCACAAGTGAAATGCCACGTCGAAGGAACATTGGAGACCGACGCTTGGGGCGACGACATTATCATCTGCGAGGCAGGGACAGACCTGCGTGTGGTGGATGATCCGCGCTTTCACGTAAAAGCCAAAGAGGGACGTTTCGCCTACGATATTGAAACCGACTTCCCAAGGCTTTACAACATCTTCTTTCTGAAACAATATGAAACAGGACGTTTGTTCTTAGGGAAGTTCATCGCTGGGAACTGCAATGTGAGTGTCACGATGTATGAAGACAAAAAGCCATGTATTGTTATCAACGGTGAGAAAGGTTGCAAGCACCCTTTGCTTTGGAAACTTTACGATGTGCTTGACGCCATTCATGTCCTGAAGCATTCAGACGCCTATGCGGACTTCGACAAGTCGCAGTATGAACAATGCCTAACGATCTATCACGACACACTCATCAATTATTATCCCGACCATCCCGTTCACGAACAGATTGCCTACGCTGAGGCGGCCTACCGTTTGCAACCAGGTAAACCCTACATCGACTACAATGTGCGCAACACCGACGGCAAACTCGTCCCTATCTCCACGCTTTTCCAAGGCAAGGTAGCCCTCATAGATTTATGGGCATCCTGGTGTGGTCCATGTCGTCAACATAGCATCGCCATGATTCCCATTTATAAAAGATACAAGGACAAGGGTTTCACCGTCGTTGCCATTGCCCGTGAGAAAAAGGCAGAGGCTATGCAGAAAGCGATGGAGCATGACGGCTATCCATGGTCGAGCCTGTTAGAACTGAACGACGAGAATCAGGTATGGCGTAAGAACGGAGCCGACAATGCCGGTGGTGCCATGTTTCTTATCGACCGCGACGGCACCATCCTCTCTACTTCCACCGACGCAGAGGAATTGGAGCCAATCATCAAGAAAGCACTAAATATTAAATAAGTTATTATGAACAAGAAACGTTTTATTACAATGATGCTCGCCCTCGTCGCAATAACGGGACTGGCGCAGGACAAGACAGCAGAAGTTAAAGCGGATTCTTTGCTGTTATTTGTGCAGGCTGGTGACAGTTGCATGCAGCAGTATAACACCTTTGAGGCGCTGAAGTATTATCAAGAG
>ONCZ01000132.1 GCA_900316445.1 uncultured Prevotellaceae bacterium
CTTTACGCTACAGTACCGATCGGCAACTGCCATCGGTAAGGCAGAGATCGTGACAGACCGTGAAGAGAAGATTACGGCATTGAGAGCCATCTGCCAGCGTTTCCTCCCTCACCACATGGACGCTTTCGATGACGCTATTGCCCGCAGCCTTGACCGTACAGCAGTAGTTCGCATCACCCTGACAGAACCTCCCGTTGGCAAACGCAAGCAGTATGACAAAGATGGTGAGGAAATGAAATGGGGACGAATGGAATAAGAAACATGAGCATAAAACTGATTATATTCGATTTTGACGGGACGCTGGGCGACACCAGACGGAACATCGTCACGACCATGCAGATGACCATCAAGGAGATGCAACTATCAGAACGTAGTGAAGCGGAATGTGCATCCACCATAGGCTTGCCGTTGGCCGGATGCTTCAGAACACTGTTTCCTGATATTCAGGAAGAACTCATCCCCCGATGCGCAGAGACCTATCGCAGGATATTCAACGAGAATCTGCAGAAGATTACACCGGAAGCATTTCCTGGCGTTGTCATGACCCTGAAAACTATGAAGGAACAAGGCTTCACGCTCACTATTGCATCGTCCCGTTCGCGCAATTCCCTCACGGAATTGACTCACAATATGGGTATCGCCGATTACATCTCTTATTTAATAGGGGCTGATGACGTGAAGGAGGCGAAGCCTAAGCCGGAACCTGTGCTGAAGACCCTTGCTGCGATGCACCTTGATGCCAGCGAGACGCTTGTTGTCGGTGATATGGCCGTTGACATTTTGATGGGAGCCAATGCGGGTGCAAAGACCTGCGGCGTGTCGTGGGGTAACGGAAGCAGAGAGGAACTTAAAAATGCTGGAGCCGACTTCATCATCGATAGAATGGAGGAACTCATAAGAATAGTATGAATCCGATAGCCATCCGACTTCTCAACCAACAGCTGGTTGTGCCTCAGTACAGTGATCCTGCCGAGGTGGTCAGCTACATGGGTGCCATGCAGGCGCAGGAGTACCGCATGATGCGGTGGGCGGTGGAGATGCGGACTCGCAGGCCGTCACACAAAGCTTTCAAGAAGGCTTTTGACAGCGGAAGGATTATCCGTCTGCACCTGATGCGAGGCACGTGGCAACTGGTGGCCGCCGAGGACTACTGGATGATGATTGGCCTCTGTGCGCCCAAGGCCATCGCCGTGACGAAGGGCTGGATGAGCAGCAACAAAATCAGTATTCCTGACGAGGAGCTGATGCGTGTCTGCGATATTCTCGCCCAGACGGTTGCCGACTTGGGGAGTGCGACGAAAGAGGACTTTGTTCAGGCTCTAGCAGAGAAAGATATAAGGATGGACGACCACCGGTTGTCGTACCATATCCGCATGGCCGAGATGTCTGGCACGCTCTGCAGCGGGGAACTCTTGCCGATGAAAGCCACCTACGTACTTACTGCCAACAAGGTGACGCCGACGGCGCAGATGGATAAAGACGAAACCCTGATGCGCTTCACCCTCAAGTATTTCCAGAGCCGCCAACCCGCTACGTTGGAGGATTTCGTCTGGTGGTCAGGCTTGAACATTAGTGACTGTCGCAAGGGAATAGCACTCCTGGGCGACACTATCCATGTGGAGAAGTGGCAAGGCAGGGAGTTCTACTTGACTGACGATTGCCGTACACGAGGCTTCAGAAAAGGCAAATATCTCTTAATTCCTCCCTACGACGAATATCTTATCAGCTACAAGTCCCGCGATGTCGTGCTCTCGCCAGAGCACCGTCACCATGCGCACAACAACAGCGGCATCTTCCAGCCCGTCATCGCCTACGACGGAACTATCTGCGGCAACTGGTCACCATTTAGGGACGATTGCCAGGCGACGTTTTTTGAGGATGCTCGTAAGAAGTAACCCTTCATGGAGAAGATCAAGTGTACCATAGAGCGAATCACGTTCCAGAATCCTGAGAATGGCTATTCCGTCCTTCAGACCACCATTAAGGGCTACAGGGAGGAACAGACTGTTGTCGGCATCTTCCATGAGGTGACGGTGGGTGCTGTCCTTACCGTAGAGGGTAACTGGCGCGTTGACAAGCGTTATGGCAGGCAGTTTGCAGCTGAGAAATGGACAGAGGAACTTCCGGCAGACATCGTCGGCATAGAGAAGTACCTGGGCAGCGGACTGGTGAAGGGCATCGGGCCGAAGATGGCCAAGCTGATTGTGAAGCACTTCGGGCTGGAGACCTTCGAGGTTATTGAGAACGATGCCGACCGTCTGCTCGAAGTACCCGGCATCGGCAAGGGCAGGGTTGGCAAGATTCGCGATAGCTGGGAGAAACAGAAGGATGTGAAGGACATCATGGTGTTCCTGCAGGGACACGGTGTCAGTTCCACCTACGCCGCCAAAATCTACAAGCAGTATGGCAAGGACAGCATCGAGAAGGTGCAGAACAATCCCTATTGCCTGGCCCATCGCTGAGAAGCTGGGCTACGAGAAGAACGACCCCCGCCGCTGCCGTAGCGGAATCCTTTATACGCTGGGCAAGCTTTCGGAGGACGGCCACTGCTATGCCGAGCGCGAACAGCTGGTGAAATCGGCCAAAGAATTGCTTCAGGCCGAGGAGGAACCGATTACGCAAGCCCTCGACCAGATGATAGCCAGCGAGGACTTGATGCTCGATGAGGAAGCCATCTTCCTGCCCCCGTTCTACTATGCTGAGGTAGGTGTGGCCAACAAGCTGCGTCGTCTGATAGAAACGCCGATGGGCAATATCTTCGACAGTCGACAGGGACAGATAGAGTATGACGACGTGCAACTCTCAGCCATCCGCAAGGCCATCGGTTCGAAAGTGATGGTGCTGACGGGCGGCCCTGGTACTGGCAAGACCACCACGACGCTGGGTATCATCGCTTCGTTCGAGACCCTTGGCCAGCGCATATTGCTGGCAGCTCCCACTGGTCGTGCCGCCAAGCGCATGAGTGAGGCTACTGGTAAGGAGGCCAAGACCATCCACCGCCTGCTGGAGTTC
>ONCZ01000130.1 GCA_900316445.1 uncultured Prevotellaceae bacterium
GTTAATTATTCGTATGGCCTAACTGGCATAAAATACGAGTCGGATAGAATCCTCTGAGCACCATTCATCAGTCAAAAACTCATGGATGAGGGCGATGCCTGCAGCAAATTCCTTCAACCAGATGATTTCGTTCAGTTCTTCCCCCAAGTAATACTCCAGCATTTCTCCCTGGTCAATGTAGTCGTCCTCGTCTTCCTGCTGCTTCTTTTTAGTTTCAATCTTTTTCCCATTGACAGCCGCAAGAATCGTATCGAGTTTCTCTGAGATGCCATAAGAGAGTTGTTTGGAGTGCTCCGTCAGTATAGCCGACTTACATTTCTCCAACTGCTCATCCAAATATGACTGCAGTTCTGTCAAGTAGCACCACGACTTGCCCCATCGCCAGTCTCCGCCAAATACGCCGACATCCTTCTTCGAATCTATTCTTTCCTGAACCTTGTCAAACATCTCTTTCAACTCAGGGCTCAAGTCGTTTGGAAAGCCCCTGTCATTGAATGGCGCATCGTGACCAACCAACAGGTCTCTAACGCATCCTTGGCGTACAAGAGTAAACATACAACCCATCTTCACTCCGCCAATCTCTATGGGGTGATTATCGTCGGGAGAGGGGCCTTCGCCAAAATATCTCCATTCTTTATAATCGAGGGGCACAATTCCTTCAAGCAAATGCCACTGATCCTTTTTCTTGAATTCGATAAAAATACTGCTATAAGTTCCCATATTGTTTGTTTTTTGTTAATTCATTACCATTTGTTTACCTCACTTCACTACGATAGTTGTTCTGTGCATACTCCATGAAGGTGTTGCAATCGTACTGCTTAATCTTCTCTATGGCTACGTTATAGATATCCTCCAATGTCAGGAAGTGCAGATTGGCGAGAGAGCCGTCTATACCAACATCAAAGCGTAGGTCCATCGACAGTGCATTATAGTCGTCGAGTTTGCCATGACTATGACCATGAAGCATTATAGATCCTCGTGGCTTTTGGTTCCATGTCACCATAGGATAGTGGCACATCACCACACAGAGATCCTCTTTCAAGAACGGTGCCACAGATGGTTTGAAACGCATCTCCTTGATCTGATAGACCTCCTTGAAATAGTTCTTGTAAGCCCGAATCGAGCCATCGTGGTTCCCCTCAATCAGGAACTTCTGCCCAGGCAGTTTCTCCAACAGATGGCGGGCATTCTCACTCTTCAGGAATGTCAGATCACCCAGAATATATACCGTATCACGCTTGTCTACTGTGCTCTTCCAAAGGTCAAGCAACCATTCGTCGTGTGCCACGATATCTACCGTATCCGAAAACGGGCGCTTAGGTGAATGCTTCAGTATGTTCGAATGGCCGAAATGCAAGTCGGCTGTAAAATAAATCTTGTTCATTGTTCTATTCTTTTTTAAATTTTCTACCTATAAGTAGGGATAAATATGAAATGTTACATTGCAGAAGAGAATAAATCTCTTATTAAGTCTCCCCCAGCCTTTAACTGGGGAGAGACGAATTACTATTCCATGATATAAGCCTGGCTCATATAAACCTGCTTCACAAGGGCAGTACAGAACTTGTTGAGTTCCTTGTTCAAAAGCTTCTGCTCGCTCTTTTCAAGTGCAGTATACAAATTGCCGTGCTCCTTGAGAAAGTCTTCAAGCACATCCTTGGAGAACAACCCCATCACCTTGCCGAAGTCCTTGGGGAAATGCACTTCGCCGATATGGCTGACCACGTTGGCCAGACGGTTCTCGGTGACGTAGGTTTCACCCTCGACAATCAGAGCCTTCAATTCATCACTATAAGGCACTGGCTCGACAAAGAGCTTGGTACGGCGCTTGGCGCTCTTCCGCTCTGCGAACCGCTCGTTCTTACTCTTGATAAGCACTCGAGAGCCGTTCCTTAGATACATTGGAGTGACAGGACGGATAACGATACCCTCGCAGATGTTGTCCTCAATAGCAGGAAGTTCAAGCCACTCGGCAATCTTGCTTTGGAAAGCGTTAGGCTGCTTCAGGCACTCGGCCAAAGTCCCTCTGAAGAGAGTCTTGGCATAAAAGAAACCACAGGTCTCAAAGATCTCGTTAACCTCATCAACAGGGAGGAA
>ONCZ01000129.1 GCA_900316445.1 uncultured Prevotellaceae bacterium
TTGCTTATTCGAAGCCATCTGCGCTATGAAAAAAGCAACAAGACCAGTGAGGCCGACGAATTGTTTGATCGCATTGTTCGTAGCAGCGATAAAGCAGAATGTTGGATACTGCTTCGACAACATGTGGCACTAACCATCACACATCAACTACAATTGGTAGCAGAAACTTATAAATCGATGACCGATGCTTTCTTTTATGAGGACTATCGTACGCTGAAACGTACCGCAGCGGTGACCGAAAACCAACGCAAAGATATAAAACGCCAGCGACGCAAACAGATTATGGCCCAACGACGTATAGACCCCATGTTGAGTATTGAGAAGGGCACATGGTACTTTCTGACAATCAACTCGCTGGCGCAAATGGTATATTGCTTGAAACGTATGGGTGAGCCATGCTTAGAGCATGTAGGCAACAACTTCAGTCCGGTGCCAAGCAAATATATCCAAGAGTTCATTCAGATGCGCAATGAGATATTACAACTCTTCAACCGGGCCTGCCATGCCGAAACAATGGCGTTGATACGTGGTGATGCCGAAAAACTGCAATCACAGCTTTCCGATTATCGACGGACTATCATCCACGACATTCAAGCCAAGCAACTCAATATTGAGAGTATGACTGTATTTCTGAATTTGGTTCAGGAGTCGCAACAACTTCTCAGTGCCTTGCGCCATACTGTGAGGGGAGCAAACAAGTTTGATGAGTAATAAATTTAATAATACAATTGTCGGATGGGCATCGACTCCTCTGATGACACTTGAAGTGTCATAATAACAAGTAATCACCTTAATAATGGGCGATCGAATTAAATCGATCGCCCATTACCGTATTTCCTGTTATAGAGTTCCTTTGTGCGCAATTCTTCAAGCGCGTCAAAGGTTCCATCACGCCAATAATAATCAACCTTGGGACTGGCGACATTCCAGATTTCTTCACATAATTGTGTCCTGTCACTGCCATCAAAGGCAAGGATTTTGACAGTTTCCCATTTCTACCAGAGCCTTGACAGCTTCTTTAAATAACAGGTCGTGCTTCTGATGGTATGATTCCCATGTGCCATCTGCGATTTTCAGCGCATCATCGTAGAGAGGCTTCAGGGCTTTGTCATCAAGATTCAAATCAGGATCAGTCTTTGCCTGCATTTTTGCAAAGTCAAAAGCATCCTTGATGTATGACTTGCGACCTTCTACCGTTTTCTCAACACTTATCGCCTTTAACAAGAAATCCTTCAAGTCCTTTGTGAACTGTTTTACGCCAGCCTTCCACTGGTCAACAATAATTTGGACTACTTTCTTGAAATTCAGGCTGCATGTCGCAAATATCAGATCTTTCAAGACTTTCAGCCTTTCAAGTAAGGCCTTATTGGAATTTCTTGTTTTTGACAACTGTTCAGCCAATGACTTGATTCTCTCATCCTTGGTTATTCTCTGTCCGTCCTTTGGGCCACCTGACCAATAGAGTGGCATTCCATTCTCACTGAAAGCATAACGCTCCTTTTCTATGAGACCTCCGTACACTTCCTTCATTTCGGCAATTTCGGCATCAAGTTCGGCCTTTGCGTCAGCTTTGACTTTTGCAATAGAAGCTTCTTTGTCTTCCTTGGCCTTGGCAAGAGCAGCTTCCTTGTCAGCCTTAGCTTTAATTTCTGCCTCCTTTTTCTCCCTTTCACGGAACTTGGCTAATTCTTCCCATGTGACATCCTGGTCTTTCTTGCTGCCACTCGTCCAAACATAGGGACGGCCATTCTCATCAATAGCAGTTGTTGCCTGACGAAGTTCTTCTTGGTGAGCTATCTTTTCATCCTCTATTGCTTTCCTTACTGCGGGGCTGATGCCTGAGTGGAGCAGCTTGTCGAGCAAGGAAGAATGAGCCAGCTTTGTGATCTCGTCTTTCTGTTCCTGAAGCTCCGTTTTCTTTTCCACTATTTCGCCTTGAATGGCTTGGAGTTCTTTCTCCTGCTTCTGTCGGATGAAGTCGGTACGGGTCAGATGTTCGGCTCCAGTTTCCTCTTTTCGCTTACCTCTTTCCATCTCCAATGTCTCAGCTGCCATATCCTGAAGTTCTGACATGTCCTGCTTGCTGAGCTTGCAGGATTTACCCGTCTCATGGTTCATCCAGTCCCAGATGATATGAGCATGAAGATTCGGTATCCACGTTTCGGGATTCTCAGGGTCTTTGTAGTGACCTTCATCCCTATGAATGTGGATTTGGATAGCTCTTACGCCCCACCTGTCCTGTACTCGCTGGGTGTACTGTCGCAAGTCTTCCATTGTGGTGTCTGGCTTGATGTTGACGACACTCTCACGCAACGGACTGCTGCCGTTTCGCTTTTTCTTCTTGCCCTTCTTGTCGGTGACTTCCACCATGCGTTCCTGCATGGCTCTGCCTGTCTTCTGCTTCACCATTACCTTGATGGCATCATATATCTCTTGCAGGCTCTGACCTTCAACATCAGGTGCGACATACGACTCATTGTTGGGTGACAGATTCTGACGAATGTACAGTGTCTTCGGGTTGAGCGATGCGATGTAGTCTGCGTCCCGCCTGTTGTGGCGTTCGCTCTGCTCGATGTTGCACGGCTCGATGTGGTCGGAGGCTTTGGCTATTTCACTCATAGTAATTTATGAAATTATGAATTTTTACAATTATGAAATTTATAAATTTGTAGTTTCCCGTATTCTCCCAAGGGGGTATCGGGGTTTACCCTGATTGGTGGGTGCAGGGAGAGAGTCACTTCCTGCTCAGGGTTCTTAGGGGCAGATGCCACTGAGCGGAGAGCCCAGAGAGAGGGTCACTCTCTGGTCAGGTTGCAGAGGGCTGACAGCCCTTGCCGGGGTTTCGGGGCAGCGTCCTGAACGGGTCAAGGGCAGAGCCTTGTTTTATCTCCCTGCACGCACGTTACGGCACGTTTTCAGAGGATTTCTCTTTCCCTATTGTTGAACACTCCTGAAGCAATGCAGGGCATTGCCTTGATGAAGGTTGGTCGTTCTCCGTCGGACTTGGTTTTGTTCCTTCGTCCATTCCGGTATCAGTAGGCAGAAGATAGTTGCTCTGCCCTGAGAGTCCATCAGTGACAGTTAAGCCAGATGGCGGCTGGTCATTATCCCTCTCTTGTTCTGCCAAGGACAAAAGGGGAAAAGAATGTGTAAGATTCTGTTCCGTTATGCCATTAGGTTCGGGTCCCTTATGATGGATGCTTGCGTTATTTTCAACTGATTGGACAATCGGTGTCCCATCTGATAAAAGTGTTTTATCTTTTTCTGAAACGACAGTCTTTCCTTCGTTTTCAGGTGGGACATGCATAGCAGTTCTATCAGGCTTCTCGACTGGCTTTACAATAGGGTTACTGACAAAGTAACCGTTCTTGACCATCCTCTGATTCGTAAACCAAACCGACAGGCATTTCAGCGTATGGATGGTGGTTCGATTGGATGCCTCTGACTGGAGGATGCCCATCAGATTGAACTCCCTGATGATTCGGGTTGCGGTCTTCCGATTGCATCCCCACATCATGGCAAGCTCTACCTTCGAGGCCATGAACTGGCCAGGTTGTAGGACAGCTGAAAAATGCTTTCTCGTCACCTTAGTCTGATCCAGAACTGCAAGCCGCAAGAAGGTCTTGAAGCACATCATGCGGTTGATGTCCTGACACTCGTCGGACAGATAATCCAACTGCGCATCATTGAGCGTTGTACTGTATCTAATATTAGTATATACCATAATTGTTCATGATTTTGAAGCGGAGGCGGGACTGATATGTCCCACCTAAAATGAGTAGTTTTTAGCGTATCGTCCTCGTAATGATTGCTCGTCTAAGATGATGATTCGCATGTTAGCACGTATCCTATCCATCGTGCGTTCTCCGTATTTTTCCCTCAGTTCCTCATCGTTGAGATTCGTGGTTGCTATCAGCAGGACACCGTTTCTTTCCGTTCTATCCACGACTTCAGAAAACACGTTGTGCATAGTGCCATAGTCATTATACATTCCTTCAGCACCGACATCGTCTATTACAATCATGGTTGTACTGATAGCCGTAGAGTATTTTTCATGGGTAACAATATCGGTTGAGGACATACGTGAAATGGACAATTTAAACAAACGCAAGAATATGATGGGTATCACTTTCATGCAGATTTCCGTCTTACCAACACCAACAGGGCCAATAAGGAACAATCCTTTTCCCTTGTTGTCCGATAACCAGTCGGCAACTTCATCGTACTCCTTAAGCCACTCCACTTCGTGATGCATCACCACTCGCAAGCCAGACATTAATGTCTCTTTGGGCTGGAATACTCGGAAGTGCAGAGGTTGAGGATCAATATCCGTCCCTTGCTGGGCAAGTTCATTTATCTCTTCTCGGAATGTTTCTTCTGTTATCATTGCTTCATCCTTTCCTTCATAGCAGTAAACTTATCCGTAGATCTATCTGTCAGCACCATTCCGATAGGCGTGTTCTTTGATGTGCTCTTAACAGTAGCATGTTTCTGCATAGGAGCCCAATTCAAGAAATGCTTACGCACCTCGTCAATAGTTTTCTGGGTGTCATATATCAATTCCAGATATTGGAAGAACGCTTCTAACAGTTGACAGACTTCCTTATAATTCTTGGTCATTCCCCGCTCTTCCAGATATAAGACAATGCCCTGAAGCCATGATTCATCATTCCTCAGCTGGTCTTTTATCTCTGACCAGCTGGGCGATGCCGTTTCTTTTGAATTGTCTTCTTTATCTTTATTCTTTATATGGGTCAAGTCATCCGTCAACTTATCCGTCAAGTCAAGTATGCAATATTTGGACGGTACGTATCGGGACTTACCTTTCGTATAAGAGATAAGTCCCATGC
>ONCZ01000128.1 GCA_900316445.1 uncultured Prevotellaceae bacterium
ATTCTTCGACAGGCTGGGGTCATAATGCCCATTCTTGTATATCTTATAGCTGCTATTGCCCTTGACAAGTATGTTGTCTTGTCCGTCGACCGTCACCATAGGCACCTTGCGAAGCATATCCATTACTGTCTGTGTTTTCGATTCCTCGTCAGCCTGGACATCATAGCCTATGCGGTCTATTTCCTGTTTGACAAGCTGCTTCTGTGCCTTGATCACCACACCATCGAGTTCTTTACTCCAGGTGATGGAATCGCTCTTTACTTTGGTCGTATCTGTTTTCGTCTGGGCAGTAGATTCCCCTGCTCCCGCTGCCATCAACAGCAGGAGTGCCATTATTCCAATATGTTTCATCGGTTTACTTCTTTAGCCGTTCGATACTTGCTTGGAACATTTCTTGTAAGAATTCATCGTTGGTAGCCTTCATCACTTTTTCAAGTTCTTTGATTACCATCTTCTTCTCCATATCGTCCAGTGCGTCGATTGGATGCTGTGCTATTGGGGTTCCTCAGGAAGAGATTCTTGAAGGTGTTGAACTGGCTGAGCCATGATTCAGAACCGATGCTACTGCTAACAAAGGTGGAGTCGCTGCCAAAGGCTGACAGACCCTCACCCATCGAGAAGAATCCGCTAAACAAATCGTCATCTCCAAACGAAAACCCGTTGGCACTCAGTTTCACGTCATTGCCGTTGATTCTAAAGATTTTTCCCTTTTTCCCGCTCTCACGATACTGTTGCGTAGTGGCGTAGGTTACAATGAGCTTTCCTACAATTTCTTTTTCGTCTTTACGCCATTCCATAGCGTATGCATAACGATGGGTCTTGGTCATATCTTCCGGATCAAGGAAAAGCGCGTAGATATATCGGGAACCCTTGATGTCGCCCAAGGGATAGCCGCTGTCATCACCACCTACGGCCAAACTCGTGTAGTCGTATGACTTCTTGCTTGTAGCAGATGCCGTTTTCATGCTGTAGGCTTTCTCTTTGTCCTGTTCAAAGGCACGCTCTACATCCTCAACCAAGTCGTGGTGGGATGCGGGTATTGTAAACTCGTAGACATCTAATTGTCCCTCCTTGACTCCCGTTTCCGGGTTCTTGTTCAGTTTGTGACTACTTTCCACTTGTGCCGGTTCACTTGTTATCAATACGTTGAAAGCACGCTTGATAAACCCTTGTGCATGGGTCGTCAGGGGCATCAGCATTAGGATGCCTGCTGCCAGAAATAGTTTATTCTTCATAAGCCAAATACTTTGTTTGTTCGTTAATATATAGGATGGTACCGTCTTCTTGTTCCACAGGAACATACCCGAGAGACAACAGCCGTGCCTCCGTGAGTTCTTGCCGACATTGTGCAATCTGCTCTTCAGCCTCTTGCAGTCCTTTTGCTGCATCAGCCATCAGGGTGTATGTCTTGGCATAGTCGTTGATGGTGGGTTCTGTCTTACGCAGACGGCGTTTCCTGGACTGCATGGGACGGGGCTCGTCACGCATGATTTCTACAGAATCGGCCTTTTCTTCCATTTCTGTCTCTCTCGACTGCATCGTCCTTGCTGTGTCTGTCTTAGCCGTCAGATCTGTGCCTTCAGGTTGCAGGCCAACTTGCTTAGTTGGTACTGCAATATAAAGCAAACCTGCGACAGCTGCAGCAGCGACACCCCAGAAAGCCCATCTTCTCTTTAGCCGCTTTGGTTTCATCGCCTTTATCTCGCTAAAGAGTTGCCTATAGTCCTCCCATTCCTCGGGTACATTTCCGCGAAGGAAGTAGTCTGCAAGGATGTCTTCTTCCTCGAGAGTCGAAGAGCCGTCCATATACTTGTCCAGCAGCTTTGCAATATAATCCTTTGTGTACTTTATCATCGTTTATTCCTCCGTTTTATTTCTTCCAATAGTGTTCGTCTTGCCCTTGCCAGGAGCGTGCTTACTGATGTCGTTTCGATACCCAATAGTTGGGCAATCTCTTCGTGGCTCCGTCGTTCCTCTTGGCGCATATATAATAAGGTGCGTTGCGTGGTGGGCAGTTGCTGTAGTTTCATTATGAGCCATTCCTCGTTTTCCTTTGCCTCCAGTTCTTCTTGCGGACTGCTGGTAAGACTGACGATGGTGGCCTCCTCAAGCGATTCGGCTGTCCGCCGCCTCTGGAGATCCCTCAGCGTGTGTTTCGCCATCAGCGTAACGATAGCCTCTACTGACCGGAACCGCTCCAGTTCGTCGTGCATCTGCCACAGACGGAGCATCACATCCTGTGCGATGTCCTCTGCCATATCTTCGCCCGCCCCGTAGTGTCGGCTCACATTGAGCGCTTTCTCTCGCCACGTGCGGGCTTTCTGTTCAAATGCACTTCTTTCCATTTATTCTTTGCTACACCTATTAGACGCATATATCGCTCAAAACCAAACTGACTTTAGCAGAGTTTAACAGATTAACGTTTCCTAAGAATCCCAAGTATAATCAGCAGATAGCCTGCGAGGCATAGTACCGGAGCGATGACAATTCTGCGGGTTGAGAAGATGGCTGGATTGAAATTCCGTTTAAGCCAGCCAGTATCAATTGTTTGGCTTTATTGATATTGTTTGTTGTAGTGTTCATATTGCTTGATGTATTGATGAATGAATTCGGTTCTTTCAAATTGTTCTGCTACGACAAGAGCCTGCTCCATGGTCTGCATCCATGTATAGCGGTTATAGAGAGAGCCGGCACGACGCGATAATTTGATGGTGTTTATCCAAGAGAGCCATTCGTCAGAACGGCGCAGCAGGCTGCTGACAATCTCATCACCCTGTTCTGGCTGGCGTGCCATATAATAGCAACGGGCCATCGACAATGCGTATTCTGTATAGGGCACGTTCTCCTGCGGCATTTCCTTCTGCCACTTATGACATACATTCACGG
>ONCZ01000126.1 GCA_900316445.1 uncultured Prevotellaceae bacterium
GGCGAGCCGTCCTCGTGGATATAGCCGTCGTACATGAAGAAGATACGGGTGCTTACATCGTGGGCAAACTTCATCTCGTGGGTGACGATGAGCATCGTCATGCCCTCCTTGGCCAACTGACGGATAACGCTGAGCACCTCGCCCACCATCGTCGGGTCGAGAGCCGAGGTAGGCTCGTCGAAGAGGATGACGTCGGGCTTCATGGCCAGAGCGCGGGCGATGGCCACACGCTGTTTCTGTCCGCCGGAGAGGCTCGACGGATAGACGTCAGCCTTCTCGGCCAGTCCCACCTTGCGCAGCAATGCCAGTCCCTCCCTGCGTGCCTCTTCCTCTGGCATACGACGCAACTGGCAGGGCGCGAAGATGACGTTCTCCAGCACCGTCTTATGCTCGAAGAGGTTGAACGACTGGAACACCATGCCCATCTTCTGCCGCAGCCTGTTGACTGGATAGCCTTTGGCGAGAATGTCCTCCCCATCGACGACGATACTGCCGCCGGTAGGTTGCTCCAGCAGGTTCAGACAGCGTAGCAGGGTGCTCTTGCCCGTGCCTGAAGGCCCGATGATGGAGATGACCTCGCCGCGATGGATGTCGACGGTGATGTCGCGCAATACGTCAAGACTGCCGTAGCTCTTTCGAAGGTGAACAAGCCTCACCCCCGACCCCTCTCCCAAGGAGAGGGGAGTAGAATGTAACGTAGTGCTATGCTTTTTACGAACTATGAGCCAAGTTCCGCCACCTATAAATATGGTAAGGAGAACAGCTCCCCATGGCCAGAGGTAACCACTCCCCTCTCCTTTTGGAGAGGGGGCGGGGGTGAGGCTTAGTATCCCTGCTTCCCCTTTTCGCGTGATGAGTACGATGTGCGACTCTACATAGCCGTCGGAGAAGAGCACCTGCTTCTGTCGCTCCTCGGTGACGCTGATGGCGCCCATGGCCATGTCGGCCTTGCCCGTCTGCACGGCAGGAATCTGTGCGGCGAAGTCCATCACGAGAAATTCCAGTTTCCAATTCCTACGGTTGGCCCACTCCGTCAGCAGGGCGGGCTCCAATCCAGAGGGCTTGCCGGAATTGATAAAGTTGAACGGCGGCATGACCGGATAGGTGGCCACGCGCAGGGTGCGCCCTGTGCCGCGCTGCTCGGGGATGGTCAGGGCCGAGGGGTCGTCGGACTGCTGCCAGCGGTCGTAGATCTTCTGGTAGGTGCCGTCGCGGCGTATGTCGGCCAGGAACTGGTTGAAGTCCTGCTGCAGGGCGGTGTTGCCCCGCTTGAAAATGGCAGCCACGGGAATGGACTCCAGTCCGGCGCCCACTGAGTCCACCTTGTCGGCTATTTCTCTGTTGAAATCCAGCGACAGGCTCTCACTGCCCGCCACGTCCACCTTGCCGCTCTCCAGGGCAGCCAGCAGGTCGGTCTGACTGGTCATGCGTAGAATGTTGGCATCGGGAGCCATGTCGGTGACAGCAATGTCCTGTATGCTGCCGATAATCACTGCCACATTCTTGCCGTTAAGCGCCTGGAAGACAGGCGGAACGCTTGACTGGTCCGCAACATCTGCAGCAGTGTCTGTATCAGTGGCCGTCAGCATCGTTGATATGTAACCCATCATGCCAAACAATGTCAGCATCATAGCAGCAACGATAGCCTTCGTGCGCTTTTGCTGAACGAGGCTCTGGAGCATCATCCCGATGAGCCATGCCATGAGGAAATAGATGATGGCCGTCACGATGAGCGGAAAGAAGGCGTCGAATGTGCGCGAACGTATCAGGTCGGAGGCTCGTGTCATGTCGGCCACAGCGATGTAGCCAACGATGCTCGTGCCCTTCAGCAGACTGATAATCTCGCCCTGATAGACGGGCATCACCGCACGGACCACCTGTGGCAGCACAATACGGAAGAACGTCTGCCGCTGTGTGAAGCCCAGTGCCAGCCCAGCCTCCGTCTGTCCGCGGTCGATGCCCTGGATGGTGGTCCGCAGCATCTCGCTGATGTATGCCGCAGTATTCATGGCGAAGGTGACGATGGCCACCAAGATGCCGGTAGCATCCACTGGTGCCATCACCACATAGTACATCAGCATGAGCAGCACCAGCACGGGTGTGCCGCGCATCAGCTCTATATACACCTTGGCCACTTGCTGTAGCCACGTCCGGCGGCTCATGCGCATCCAACACACCAGTCCGCCCAGCAGCGTACCCAACAGCGCGGCGCAGAGCGTGATAAGCAGCGTCACCTGCAAACCATCGAGAATCATCCTATAGCGATCCTCGGCTATCAGATTGTTAGTGAAACTCTCCGTTATGGAACTTATCCATTCTATTATATTACCCATCTCTAAATCCTAATTATTCTTATTTTATTCTGCAAAGATAGCGATTTTACGCTGATAATTGGTATTTTTGCAACTTAAATTGCGAAAATGGGCTGCGAAATTACAAAAAAACGGCAAAACTTCTAAATTCTGCCGTTTCTTATTTTTGAAAAACGTTTTCTGTCCGCTCCTGCGGATAAACAGAAGCAGACAGAACAAGAAGGAAATCATGATTCTTCATTGAAGAACGAGCCTACAGGCATGGTGGCATCTTCGGCAACACAGCAGTTGTAACGTTCGCGGCTGCGACGTTCGCGAGCGAACATGGCCTTGGTGCCGGCTTCGTCCTGTTGGAACTCCAAGTGCTCGTCGATGGCGAAGGAATGGGCCATG
>ONCZ01000125.1 GCA_900316445.1 uncultured Prevotellaceae bacterium
CCACCTTCAGCACGTCGTCAGTAACCTTTACGGCATACATCATCGTCACCTCGGTCTTACCCTCGGTCTTGTCATCATCATCACTCGAGCAGGCGCTCATTGTTGTCACTGTCAGGCCGCAAATAAGGATGGCGGCCAAGCCTGTCAACATCCATAAAATGTTCTTTTTCATTGTCTATTGTTTTATTATGTTCGTGAATCAATTAGGGTATTTCCAGATGTTCTTCGGGCCTAACAGGGTGAATTCCGTTTCCCACTTGGCAATTTCTTTCACTCCAAGAGCATCGATCTTGATATCCATTGTGGTGGCAACACTAAAATCCGCACTTCCAGAACAAGTAAATCTCTTGCCTTCTTCGGCGTAGGGAGCGTAAGTCATTTTGGCTTTTAGCTCTGCTTTCGGACCTACATAGATTCCCGGGCCTGCCACTTTGTACAACGTCGCATTTGCACCAACCGCAAGCATTGCCCTGACTTTAGTAATTTCGGCCGTAACCTGTGGCGGTATGAATTTGAATCCTTCACCGTCTGTTTCTCCTTGAGCATAGTCCATGAATCCGTTTGTATCACTCCAGGAAATACCACACTCAAAGTTGCCCTTCCAGTTGTATGAGAAGCCAGCTTCCAACCTGCCATCTACTTCTAACTTTGGACGAAAATAGAGTGCCGGACTCAGAAAGAAGACAAGAGGAACAGGGCCTGCCATAACAACAAACGCCTTACCTGGTAAATCTATAATTTTTATAGTTTGATATTTCTCAGGCAGTTCAAATTTCTTACTTAATCCTAGTGTTACCTCCGGCGTGCAGTCCATGGTGCCAGTGAGTCTGAATCCCACATATTCGAGACCTGAGATGCCGTAATCCAAAGCACCCCATATATTAGCTTTGGCCTTTGTCGGTATTTTGAGGTTCACAAATATTGGGCCCTTTTTGGTTGTATCGTTTTGATCACCGCCGAAGTTGAATTTCTTCTTCAATGTCATCGTCATGTCAAGCACCTCCGCAGAAAAGTTTCCTCCTTGCTCAGGCGTTATATAATCGTAGTCGCCATCAAAGTCGGATGCTGCCCGGGTAAGCATCGAACGTCTGTGTTCGGGATCGGTGAAGACAGGGTCGTCTTCATCATCAACTCCCGTTGGAACGTAGACGTAACTTTTATCTTTCATATCCAGATCCGTAAAAAGCACAGCCGCAGGATGCACAAAGCCCTCAGGATCCGTATAACGGGCCGAAATATCCGTCACCTCACCGCGGGTGCCGTCGCTACGCGTTATGCTTCGGGTGGTAGAGGCAGCACCGTTATAGTATAAATCGTTCTTAAACTTAATCTTGATGCCTTTCATAAACTCCTCTAAACTGATTCGCTTCAAGTCGAGCAGATAGCGGTCGCCGCTCAACTGTGCAGAGACGATACCTCTGAAGAAAGGCAGTCGGCTCACCTTCTGCCATACTGCCAGGCGACGACCTTTCAGTTGCTTGGCTCCCATCTTATCGATCAGAGCCTTGCTCACAGACAGCTTCGTGGTGTCGCTGTCAAGAATGGTCACGTCATCGGGCATAATGAAATTGTGATAGGTCAACGAGAGTATTGTTGTATCGGGTTCTTCTTCTTCAGGGTTACTACCCGATGAGGAATCATCGTCACTGCTACTGCAAGCAGTCAGCGAGGCAGCCGTCAAGCCGCAAATAAGGATGGCGGCTAGCATCGTTAATAGATTCTTTCTCATTGCCTGTCCCCATGACTAGTGTTCATCGCTGCAATCATGTTGACAATCCCATTCATCTTCTTCGGGTAAGAACAAATTAATGAAAAAGCAGCCAACTATGCAATCAGCCTTTGTACGTTTATGAGGATAATTTCCTCCAAAGTCCACATGCTGCTGTTTGCAATAACCCGATGGATCAACAAGCAGACCGCCAGTAGGGCTCTTGGAACACCAGTCGGCGATTTCTTCTGCAGTCTGCGCCGTGACAGGTGCTTCTTCTGGGTCGTTGCCCGAAAAATCCATGATACTATTCCCGTTTGCAAGGGTTGCCTTGCAAGCCACACCTGTTGTAACCTTCAGCTGGTAAGTGCCGGAGGCGAGCGTACATAATCTCTTTCTCGACAGTTGCATCAGCCTTGTCGTTTTTGTCATCATCACTCGAGCAGGCGCTCAGCGTGACCGCTGTCAGGCCGCAAACAAAGATGGCGGCCAGCATCCATAAAAGATTCTTTTTCATTATTATATAATTATTTAGTTCATTGTTATATAAATTTTTAGTTATTTCTTGACGAAGAAGTCTTTCGGACCTGTGGTGTACAGGTTGCCGAAGTTGGTGTAATTGTAGATACTTACATGCGAGCCTAGCGTGTGCTGGGCGCAGTAGAGGTAGAGGTCGCGGTAGGTGCCGCTGGGATTGGCCGAGGCATGGCCCACCAGGTTGCGGCTGAAGCGGTCGCACATCCAGACGCCCAGTTCGTTGCTCCACGAGTCGGCAAACGACTGCTCATAGGGGCCTGCCGAGCAGATGGCAAGCACACCGGGGATACCCTCAAGGGCCTTGCCCATATTGGAAGAGAAACAGGGCTCCAGGCAGACGAGCATCTGACGGAACTGCTTCTGGTCGGCCATCGTGCGAAGGGTCTCTGCCAGCAGGTCGTCGGTCATGCCGTTGCCTGCCATCTCGTCGCGCCACACCATCTCGTTGATACCGTTAATAGAACTTCGGTGCCCATGGCCGCTCCAGAACAGCAGCACGTTCTGCCCTGCATCGGCAGGCAGCACGACTGGCGTCTTATCGGTCTTCACACCCTTCAGGATATTACAGATGTCCTGCGGCGTGAGGTCGGCATTCCGGTAGTCGATGACGGCACCCTCGCGCAGGTTCCTGCCATCAGGGTCGGTACGCACGGCACCCTTGTCGCTGTTCTCCGCTGCATTGGCACATTCGTCGGCACTGACGAGGATGATATGGTCATCGTCGTAGCCACCGGCCTTCAGCATCTGGTAGATGTTCAGCACGTCGGCCTCGTGGCGGTAGTTCTTCCAGCCGTTGCTGCCCTGCACCAGCACGGCATACTGGTCGGTGAGGGCGGGATAGGTGATGGCTGCTGTGGTGCTGCTATATTGCTCGTCGAAATCCTCCTCGGCATTCTGTACCAGCCAGTTCCACGAGGCAAGGGTTTGAGCCGTCTGGACACCGCCCGAGCGGCTATAGTAGCCCTGATACTGCACATGGCCCTGCCAGATCACCCAATGGACGTAGGTGGTGTTGAGCGCAGCCGTAAAGCACTCGCTGTCGAACTGCACGGGCCCTGAGGCGCCTTTGAATCCGATGAGCTGCCCCTGCTCTAAAGCAGAGAGGTAGAGCTCCATGCCCGACTCGCTCCAGGCATTGCCCGAAAGGATATTGTCGGTGGTGGTGATCTTGGCCACGGCGGCGTTGAGATTGTCAACTTCCGGGTGATGTTCCAGATAGGAAGCGGCGAAGGCAGAGAGCAACAGAGCATCGTAGAACTTACACTCGGCGAAGGTGGGCTTGGTGCCGTAGCGCCCCTCGTAGCTCATCTCGAAGCCCGTCATGGGGTCGGCATAAGGTGAGAAGCCCTCATACTGGTCACAAATCACGGCATCGATAGTGCTGAGTGCATCTATCGCCTCGTCGGTGAGGTTGGGCATCACAAAGAATGTGGGCGACCAGCCACTGGTTAACATCTGATAATACCTCAATTCATCATACAACTCGGCCGTACTTGCGCCTTCGGATTGCCATTCCTCTGCTATCTTGTTGATATCGATGCCCCACCATTGATAGCGTATCTTGCTGATCTCTGCCAGCTGCTCGAGACGATCAATTACCACAAAGGCAGGCATCACAAGGTTTTCTCTGAAGTTACTCATGCTTCCGTAGAATGCTCTCATCTTCTGGTAAAGCGTCTCCGAATCGGAGTACTGCTCAATCCTGCGGAAGCCAATGCCCATCTCCGTGGCCTGGAAAGGCGCCCACTCATAAAAGGTCTGACCATATATATTGTCTGGCGTAAACAGTCCGGCACTATCGGCAACCTCACCAGACAACTGTTTTTGCCGAATCATTTGTGCATGACGGCTCAGCATCACCTCCGAGAGCGAGATGTCGGTTTCGGTGAGCGACCATAGGAAAGGCTGCTGCCCGTCGCCAGTGCTGGTGATGGCATAGCGGCGGATCAAGCTCTCGCTGGTGGCGGTGGGCAGGATCAGCGGCTTGCCCTTCTGCTGGCAGTAGAGGGCCACTACGTCAGCATGGTCGTTGTCGAAAGGACCGATGACGGCCAGCAGGTCGTCGCGGTTGGCCAGTCGCTCGCCCAGCGATTTCAGGTCATTGCCGTTTTCGTCGTACCATTCCAGCTTCAGGTCGATGCAGAGCGTGTCGTGCAGCTGGGCGTTGTGCAGGCTACTGAGCATCCACTCGGCCGTGCGTTCCAGGCGGGCCTTCATGATAGGATCGCTCAGCGGCGCCACCACGGCTACGGTCTTCTCCACCCAGCGGCGCGTGTCCTTATAGACGATGGTATCATCCTCCGTCTTACACGAAGTGAATACCAGACAATGAATCATGAATAGCCCTACGGTGCAGAGCCACATCAGCCATCTTCCATCAGCCATCTTCCATCTTCCTTCTTCCATCTTACTTCTCATACCGTTCCTCCTCCTTTCTGATGGCTTCTTGGCGCAG
>ONCZ01000122.1 GCA_900316445.1 uncultured Prevotellaceae bacterium
GACCCATAAAGACGAGGGCTATATCGAACTGCGTCCTGCGAACGATGAGTACCCGGTATTCAAGATTGACACCCCTGAGTATTTCGAGGTTTGGGGAGTAGTGATTCACGTGATTAGGACATTAGAAAAGATATGAAGAAATTACTATTCTTGTTTGCCATTTGCTTTATGGCGATTGGTTGTGAGAAAGAAGTTGTAGGTGAAGGCTACCCTGAAATGCAAGGATTTTATGTCGAATCATGTGGACTTCCTGCCGTGACTTGGGATAGTGTTAAATTGTTCTCCACAAAGGTTAATGACTTCACTACCGAGTACCCTGAATCTAAAGAACATTCATTATACCCGAAGATCCAAGCAAACATTAAATCTGCCTCGTTCCGTATAACAATAACCTGTGATACGACATGGGATGGTGAGACGCATATTAACTTTTGATGGTAATGGATAATAGATTTGAGAGTGCCAAGTTATATCTCATAGACCTTCTAAGAGCCTATGGGCATAGACCTGTGGTAGTAAAGGTCAGGATGGACGGCGAGCCAGTAGAGGTAATGGCTAAGAACATGGTCAAGAAGCAACTGACTGCAGCTGGTATTCTTTTTCCTTACGGTGAGGGTAATAAGCCCAATCAACATACCATCAATACGGCTCTTGATACTGACATGCTGAGCGTCATCTTCTATGAAGCATTGTTTGAATTTGAATCAGCTTATATAGAGGCTAACTGTAAGGACAAGCGTAAGGCTGCCAGATTCATAGATTCCGTTTATGATTGGATTGAACGTAAGCAGGCATGGATGATTTGCACGTTTCCATCCTATTCAGATAATGAACTGCAGCCATTCCTGCCCGACAAAGAAATCGAAGAAGAGAAAGTTGACAAGACCGCCAGAAAGAAAGCCAAAGAGTTTCTGGCCTCTATCGGCATTACGAGTTTGGAATCAACAGACGATATCAATAGGATCTTCTGGGATATGGCTGTGCAAAGGAAGCCTTTGAACAGTCAGATAAGGGAAGCCGTCAGGATTGTGTTGACCAGTGATCGACTAATGAAGGTCTTCAATCATAATCTCAGCTTATATAATACCTATATTCAAGAAAAGATAGAGAATCCTGAGTTCAAGGATGATGAAAAACTCTTTAAGGAACTGTCCAAAGAGCATAAAAGGGCATTGAGTGAGATTGACCAGCTGAAAAGCAGTGAGAGGAAAGAACAGAATAAACTGAAGCAGGAACGTCTTCAGGAGGAAAGCATGTACAGGAAACTTAGCAAGAAGTTCATGAATATGCTTAAAAGCAATGGCAGCAGGTTTAATTCTGCCTATAACCTCACCAGCGAGGTTGATATTACAGAGTTCCTTTCATGGTACAAGACCGTAAAACGCCCTGTCAATAAGCAGACAATTAAGTCCGTTTGCAGAGAGATTGTCAAAAGAGAAGGCTCTGATGAACTGTTTATGAAGATGGTTGAAGAGCATAATGCCCAATATGTTGCAGTTGAGGAGGACGAAGATTAAGAACGATGGATATCGGAAAGGCATTTGAGGTTGCTTTCAACCGTAAGAAGGAGAAGAATTGGGAGAAGATCTACGTCGTGGTGGATATTCACGACACTATTCTACGTGCCTGCTATGAGAACGAGGAGACCTACGACTACTATCCTTATGCTCGTGAGGCCCTGCAGCTCATGACCAACCGTGATGACATCTGCATGATTCTCTGGAGCGGTTGCTACGATGAGCAGATGGCTATATACAGAAGCCGTTTTGCAGAGGAGGGCATCCGTTTCGACTACGCCAACGAGAATCCTGAAGTGGGAAAGACAAGTTTCCAGAACTTCGAGGTGAAGCTTTATTTCAACGTGGGAATTGATGACAAGTTCGGCTTTGAGGCAGAGACGGACTGGGTAAAGGTGATTGAGGTTTTAGGCAGGTTCTGATATGTACGGCATCATAGACGCAGATAATTGTTATGTTTCAGCCGAGAGGGTATTCCGGCCAGATTTGGAACATGCTGTAGTAGTAGTCCTCTCGAACAACGATGGATGTATAGTTGCCCGTTCAAATGAGGCCAAGGCTTTAGGAATTAAGGCTGGAACACCATACTATCAATTGGCTCAGCAATTTCCCAACACAAAGATTGCAGTGTTCTCCTCGAACTATGAACTCTATGGAGAATTGACAGGTCGTATCGTAAGCCTTATCGCCCAAGAGGTTCCTGCCTATTTCCGATATTCCATCGATGAGTGCTTCGTCTATCTTGACGGTATGGATCATCTGGACTTGAAGCAATGGGGTGAGAACCTGCACAAGAAGATTAAGCGGTATGTGGGTATGCCTGTCAGTATCGGCTTGGCTCCAAACAAGACGCTGGCAAAGATGGCCTCGCACTTTGCGAAGAAATATCAGGGTTACCGTCACTGCTGCATGATTGATTCCGACGAGAAGCGCATCAAGGCCCTGAAACTTTACCCTATAGATGATGTCTGGGGCATCGGCAGACGCTATGCTGCCAAGTTACAAGCCCTCGGCGTACACACTGCCTACGACTTTGCTCAGCACCATAAGGACTGGGTACGGCTGACGTTCAACAACATCA
Organism: uncultured Prevotellaceae bacterium; assembly: GCA_900316445.1. GTDB lineage: Bacteria > Bacteroidota > Bacteroidia > Bacteroidales > Bacteroidaceae > Prevotella. The sequence continues at coordinate 2,599 of ONCZ01000122.1, forward strand.
ACATCGTGCGTACCTGGCAGGAACTGAACGGTGAAGACGTAGTGCCGAATGAGGAGCTAGCGAAGAAGAAATCCATCTGTACCAGCCGCTCGTTCAATGGCATGATAGGTGATATAGAAACACTGCGTACCCACGTCTCGAACTATGCCGCCCGCTGTGCCGAGAAGCTGAGAATGCAGAACACAGTGGCCTCTATTGTCGGTGTGTTCCTGAACACAAACGCTTTCCGTGAAGACTTGCCACAGTACTGGAACTTTCAGGAGCAGCGCCTAATCACCCCAACAAGTTCTACTATAACCATCACGCAGACAGCGAACCAAGTCCTTCAGAAAATCTATCGTCAGGGCTACCAGTACAAGAAAGCCGGAGTCATCGTCATGGGCATCGGTGCCGACTCTCCCATTCAGCAAGATCTCTTCGACATCAATGCCGAA
>ONCZ01000120.1 GCA_900316445.1 uncultured Prevotellaceae bacterium
TTGGTGCATGTTGCCAGACTGTCGCATGATTATCTTCGCAGCATCCATGACCTGCATAATCTCAGCCATGTCCGACGGTTGGGCTTCTCTGATAATCCTCCTCATGTCCCTTATTGCTTAATAAAATGAGGAAAGTCGGGTTCTCCAAGTTTAGATTCGTAGGTAAATCCCTCATAACTGAAGGCAAAGAGGTCTTCGGGGTTGTCGATTCGGTCCTCAATGATGAACCGTGTCATTGCACCCCGACATGTCTTAGCCCAAACAGCCTGAATCTTCAACTCGCTGCCTTTTCTGACGTAGAACAAAGGCTGAACGATTCGCACTTCCTTACGGACTCGCTGCCAGTCAAAAAGATGCTGGTATTCCTCTGTTGTAAGATGTATCAGCGTTCCACCATCTGCTTTCACAGCATCAATCAGCAGATCAGTCAGGCGGCTCTTCCAGAAACCAAACATATTTTGTCCCTCTCCGCTTGGCAGTTCCACATTACCCTCCATCCTATACGGGAGAATAGCATCCAATGGGCGAAGCAGTCCATAAAGGAAAGAGGTAATCCATAACTTTCTCTGTGAATAATTGAGGTCATCAACATTCAGAGTCTCAGCCTTCAGATGTTTGTAAGCCTGGCCGTGATATGCAAGAATAGCTGGCAGCTTCGCGACATCATCGAAGAAGCGCATATAACGCAACCTGTTCTGAACGGCAATCTGATGACTACAGCCCAGAATTTCGACAATCGTATCTGCTGAATACTGAACCATATCCCTTGCAAAACAATCTGCCTCATTCTGGAAACGAGGTGATGACAGGCTAATGACGGGGGATGACTTCACCTTGTCATTCATTATCTTTGCGGAAGCGAGTATTATCTGCATATCATTTTATTATAGTTCCACATCTGAAGGACTGTAGTTGTCCTCCCATCACGACCTTCATTACCTCAAACACATTATCTCCTGTGCAATGGCTTGTATAGAACCGTGTCGTTGGATATTGTTCTTTCAGTCTTTCTGCCAGTTCCTGTAGTTCTTCTTCCGATTCCTGACCATCGAGTAAGTGAAAACCACCTACTACAAAATTTACAGGATAAGGGCAAGCAGCAAGAATATTCTCCAGTCCACTATGAGCGCAGCCCGTGAACAAGAGGCCATCAGTATATAAAGCAAGTTCATGACGGAAATCATCATTCACATATTCGCCATTAGCATCTTTCACAAAAAGGTGTGCATTTCCTTTTGGCATTGGATAAACCTGTGGGATATGTGCTATTATATAGAGGCCATCTACAATCTCGCATGTTTTTTCTACAGTTATAAGCCTGTTCTTTATGCTCTCTGGCCACACCGTCGTTATACTATGCAGATAATTCCGTTTAGAGTAAAACTTACCGCTTATGGCATCAGGCGAAACAATGACCTTTGCTTTAGTGTTCTGCTCCATGAAATATCGTAAGCCGCCTGCATGGTCACTATGTCCGTGAGAAATGAAAACATAGTCAACTGTGCTGAGGTCTAGACCCAACTGCTCTGCATTTTTTATAAACACGTCACTTGCTCCAGTATCAAGCAGAATCCTATGTTGTTCTGTTTCCAACAGGATAGAAAGCCCATGCTCTGTAAAGAGACGGCTGTCATTGCTTCGATTATCTGATAATACAGTCCACTTCATAATTCTATCGTTTCTCCTTCCTTGGTTATCTCCCAGAAAGGAATCCCTTTTTCGTCTGTATACTCCTTCATTCGCCATGCGGATTCAAAGCCGCTGGCGACAAAGTGCATAGGAACAAACATGCCGACCTTGAAGCGCTCGATAAACTGTCTGCCGCCAAGGGTATAGCCATTACCTATGCGCCCGTCTATCGGGAACATTACAAGGTCAAAGCCATCAGCCACCTTACGTATATCTTTCAGTTCGCCCAAGTATTGCTTTTCGTGGGCTATCGGGTCAATCTCTTCTTCAAATTGACTTTGTCGACTTCCGTCGCGACTCGGCCGTTCATGCGAGCTTGACGGCCCTCGCTGCTCCGTCAGTTCCTCACTGTAGATAGTCTCTCCAGGCATAACATCAGGCAGGAATCTCGCGTACCAGTTATTCAAGTCACCTGCATGGAATATACGTTTGCCCTCAGTCTTGACAATCCATGAAACGCCGCTGTCTGTGCTACCTAATGCCTTGACGGAAATTCTATCGTCAGTCCACGAGCCCCCTTTAGCCAGCCATACGTCTGCATCTTCCTTGTTGGCCCGTCTATGTCTGAGAATATCCTTGCTCAGAAAGTAAGTGATATCAGACTTCCGCTTCCTCCACTCGAAGATAGCCCTCGTAAAGTGATCTTCATGGAAGTGGCTGGAGAATACATATAGGGGTTTGTCCTTCTTTAGCACACCTCCTATCACGCCGCTTGGATCTAGCCAGTAGTCGAAGACCAGGATGGACTGATCCGTTTCGAGCATAAAGCCGCTATGGAAGATGTAGGTCAGTGTCATCTTCTTATATTAGTTCAAGCGAAAGATATTTAAGTAACGATGCAACCATGAGAGACTGCATCATTTCATTGTTTCGTAACAAATGGCAGACTTCTTCACGAGTGAGTAGATGGACTTCCAATTCTTCCGTCGCATCAAGATGCTGCTCAGATGTTTTCTCAACTCCTGTTGCCAGAAAACAATGTGTCAGGTTTGTCATTGTGCCCGGATTTGCCGAGAGAACTATTAGTTTCTTCCATTCACCACCTGCATAGCCAGTTTCTTCTTCCAATTCACGTTGGGCTGCTTCAAGCGGTGTTTCACCTTCTTCCATTACGCCACACGGAAGCTCATAGCAAGTACAGCCTAATGCATGGCGATACTGCCGTTCCATAACGAAGTGGCCGTCCTTAGTGATAGCGATAACATTGACCCAATCTGGGTATTCCAACACATAATATTCTGGAATCTCTCTTCCGTCAGGCAACAGCAAATGGTCGCGCCGTGCTGTCAGCCAAGGTCTTTTGATTAGATACTCAGAATCTAAGACCTTCCATGTTTTACTATAATCAATATTCTTCATATCAGTTCATCTGTGTTACAGCATCTTTTCAAGTATCTCCACAGCCTTGGTGATGTCCTCCTGAAACCGTTTGTGGTCGCGGAGGAAGTCGGCCCTGCCACCACTGATGGCATCATACAGTTCCTGACTCATGTCATTGGCATAGTCAGAAATGGCCAACTCTATGTCATCCTTCTGCCAGTCGAGCGTGGAATGAACATAGATGCGCTGCTTCTGATGCAGGAAACTGTAGGCGGTCTCGATACTATCCTTTGTTATCAT
>ONCZ01000119.1 GCA_900316445.1 uncultured Prevotellaceae bacterium
CTCCTTCTTACGAACAAAGAGTGATTAGGGTATTAATTAAAATTATCGTAAGATGGAAACAAAACTTGACATTAAGTTCAGACTTAAACAAAGGAAGGTCAAAGACCCAGAAACAGGCATGAGTGTCCAATCAACAAGGAATGTACTGATCACCATGAGAGTTGTCTATGGGACTATCAGCATGGAGTTTACAACTGGCTATCACGTCAACGCGGATTGTTGGGACGCAAAGAAAGGCTTCGCCATCGGTGCCAGCGACGGAAAGTCGGCAGATGAAATCAATGGCGGACTAGCTCGATTGGCGAAAAGCATCAGGGACACAGCCCAGCTGTTTGAGGAAAAGGAGAAGAGACCGACACTTGAAGAGTTTAAGATCGCGTACATGATTATCAAAGACGGTCTTACACCAGTCTCTTCTGATGGCCAAAAACCTAAGTCAAATGGTAAGAAAACAGCTTCTGACAATCAGGTCAACAAGAGCCCAAAACAGGACACGAAGAGCCCAAAACAAAGTTTTAACAAACTTTCAGAAACGAAGAAAGAGAGTCCCAAAAACCGTCCCACGTTTTGGGACGTATATCATGAATATGAGGCGTATGCGGGTAAGCTCAACGACTGGGCAGAGAAGACCAGGAAGAAGTACGAAACAATCCGATATAATCTGAAGTCGTTCCGCGACTGGAAGAGAAAGAACGGACTGCCAAACTTTGACGTGACATTTGAGTATTTCGACGAAGACGGCTTCCAAAGCTTCGTGGACTATCTGCGAGAAGTGAAGGAGTACGTGAACACGACCATCCGCAAGGATATTGTTATGTTAAAGGTAGTCATCCGCTGGGCTTATCGCAGGCGCTACCATAATAATAGTATGTTCGAGGCATTCTGGCCAGCCTTGAAAAGTGCTCCGAGGAAAGTAGTATTCTTCAATAAGAAGGAGTTGGAAAAGCTGGAGAATTTCGAGATACCCAAGTCAAAGCTTTATCTGATCAGAGTCAGGGACGTGTTCCTGTTCCAGTGCTACACAGGCATAAGATACTCTGACCTGGCCAATCTGCGTCGCTGTGACGTACATGACACATACATTGAGATCACAACCATCAAGACCGTGGATTCACTGAGAATCGAGTTGAACACCCACAGCAAGGCCATCCTTAAAAAGTACGAGCCGTTTAACTTCAAGGACGGGAAGGCTCTACCAGTGGTAAGCAACCAGAAAATGAATACCTATCTTCATGAACTGTGTGAGTTGGCAGGTTTCGACGAGCCAATCCGAATCACTTACTATCGGGGCAATGAACGTTTTGACGAGATCAAGCCCAAGCATAAAGTAGTAGGAACCCACACAGGCCGACGCAGCTTCATATGTAATGCCATCGGTATGGGTATTGCTCCACAGGTTGTAATGAAATGGACAGGCCACTCAGATTATAAGGCCATGAAGCCATACATCGATGTGTGCGACGAAATCAAGGCAGAGGCCATGAAGAAGTTCGACAGCTTTTAAGTGACAATTATTGAGATTTAGAGTGAATAAACATAGTAAATAACCCAAAAATAAGCATATATGTTGATTTTTTGGCCAATACATTTGGAAAAATCAACTTTTATGTTTATTTTTGCAAACGAAAAGAAAAGACATGGAAAGAAACTTATTGATTGAGTTGTTAGAAGATGGTGACAAGGTAAGCCTGTATTCACCACATTTCGAGGGCGAGGAGTATTCTGAATTCGAGAAGTTCCTCCTTGCTTACAAGGACACTTATCCTGATGATGTACGCCAGCTCGTTTACAGGCTTGACATCATCAAGCGTGACGGAGCAGCCGACAGGCACTTCCGTTATGAGGGAACGAAGAGAGACAGGGTGATGGCCCTACCCTCTCACCTTGAAACCACCTCGCTCAGACTTTACCTGCTGAACATCCAGGCCAAGATCCTGATTCTTGGAAACGGCGGTCTGAAGTCATCGGCTACCTATCAGGAGGACGAACATCTGCACAAGTGCGTGAAGACTCTCCAGAAGATAGATATCCAGATTAAAGAAAGGGAAAAGCAGAAAGTGATAGTCATCACAGGCACTGAACTGCTCGGTGAACTGTCATTCACGATAGACGACGAATAACAAGAAAGGAGAATGCATATGAAGACAAACAGAATCATGAACGAGATCCGCAGTACGATCTCACCGGAAATGAAGCAGCAGATGGAGATATCGGTGGCCATTGCCAACTGTATCTATGAAATCCTTGAAATCAAGGGAATGACTCAGAAGGACCTGGCTCATCGTCTTGGTAAGACCGAGACGGAAGTGAGTCGCTGGCTGTCGGGAACACATAACCTGACGCTATCAACTATCTGCAAAATATCCACGGCTTTGGGCGAGGATATCGTCACCGTACCCAAGAAGGTTATGGAGCCGGAGATGGAAATGGTCTGATGTTTTCTATGGAGGATTATGCGGGGAGTCCCATTATTCGGGGTTCCTCGCATTATTTATGGGATATCTTTGTTAAAAACTAGCTGAAAAGTGCATCCACAGGCGTTTTTCTGCGATTTTTTGAGTACCTTTGCACCCCGATATGCAAAAGCAAAAGAAGATACTGTTCCTTCACGGATTCTATGCCAGTGGCAGTTGTGTGCCTGCTCTGGCATTGAAGGAGGCTTTCGAGAAGAGAGCCACCGTACTGACTCCAGACCTCCCACTCCACCCTGCAGATGCCGTCAGGCTCATCCGCGAAATCTGCGAACAAGAGATGCCGGATATCCTTGTCGGCAACAGCTGCGGCTCGTTCTATGCGCAGATGATCTCTCCGATTATCGGAGTCCCTGCCCTACTCGGCAATCCGCATTTCAAGATGTCAGACTTCCTCCGCGAGCGTATCGGCAACCATCAGTACAAGTCACCGAGAGCCGACGGCAAGCAGGACTTCACCATCGACGAAAACCTGATTAAGGAGTTCGAGGAGATGGAAGCCCATCAGTTCGACTGCTGTAATATATATAATAAGGTTCGCGTTTGGGGACTCTTCGGTGAGGAGGACACACTGGCGCATTTTGAGCCGCTATTCCTTGAGCATTATCATAACACCTTTCACTTCCCTGGAGGCCATACCCCAACGGCAGACCAGTTCAAGACATGGTATGTTCCCCTTATTGAAAAACTGTTGTTGGAATATCCCATTTCAGAGGACAGAGTCAGATATTTCCAGCACTTCATGGGAAAAAAGTACAGACTGGAGCATATTGCTTTTGATTCCGAGACTCAGGAACGGATGGTAGTCTATCAGGCTTTATATGGTGACCGAAAATACTGGGTACGTCCTGAAAAGATGTTCTTCGAAACTATAGAGCGTGACGGCAAACG
>ONCZ01000118.1 GCA_900316445.1 uncultured Prevotellaceae bacterium
ATTCTCCCCACCAAGGCCTCCCCACAGGGGGAGGATGCAACACAGAAAACCGCAGAAACCGACGGTTTTCTTCCGTTTTGGTAAGCCGGGACACGGCTTACTTTTTTTATCGGCTGGCGCATGGAGGATAGGGGAGAGAGAAGAAAAATCGGGAAAAAGTTGCAAGATTCAAAATATTAACGTAACTTTGCAGCGGAAAATAAAGATTGAAGATTATGGAACCAAAGATCGGAGATAAAATGAAGGTAAGTCCTCAGTTGACGGCACAGCCAGATTGGGTTGAGGGTGAGGTCATCGATGTGGAAAAGAATCCTTTCCAGGGATTGGTTATCTCTATCAAGGATAAGCTTGGAAGGATTTTTTTTGGGCAGAGTCGCTATTTTTTAGCGTTGTAAAAAGATGTTTGCGATTGCATTCGATATGGATATCAAGGAACTCCGTAGCACTTACGGAGAACCTTATAATAATGCCTATTACGAGATCAAGATTATCTTGCGTAATTATGGATTCTATAATACGCAGGGTAGTGTCTATCTGACAGAGAATGATGATGTGAAAGAGGACTAAACGCACACTGGGGGCAGGATCCATTGTGCGGTTCGGGTGTTTCAGATATAAATGTATGAATAAGTGTCGTTTGTTGATCCTGTTGTTGTTCTTGCCGATTTTGGCAAGTGCTGGGCAGATGGATACTAAGACAATAAGGATTGTTGTCTTTTCGGACCCGCATGTGATGGCGTCTGAACTTCTGGTGAGCGAGGGTGAGGCATGGACAAATTATATAAGTGGCCAGCGTAAGATGGTGGACTATAGCCAGGCACTGTTTGATGAGATGGTGGCCAAGATCAAAGACGAGAAAAAACCGGATTTGGTCCTGATCACGGGCGACCTGACGAAAGATGGTGAGCAACTGAGCCACAAATATGTCATCAGTAAGCTTGATGAATTGCGCAAGGTTGGTATTCTGACGCTGGTGATTCCAGGCAATCATGACCGTGGTGCTCTAGCTCAAGTGGGCGCGGTATCTTTTGATGGCACGAGTACAACTGCAGTAGCGGTGGCGGACAACAATTCCATACCTCGGATATCGCCAAAGACTTTAATGACGAGCTTACAGAAGAGATCTACGACGTGAATACGGGATCGCTCATCTCTTATCCATGCGACTACAGGGAGGTAACCATGAGTGGTGACCTGTCAGAACAGAGTCTGACGACAGGCCATATCACTAACTTGCCAGATGACGACACTTTCAACGCAGATTATGGACACCTACATATTGCAGTGACAAAAATCTAAACAGTGTTAAAAGGAAGATAAAATTCGCAGCATATTGAGAAGTTTTTGTACTTTTGCAAAAAAATCTAATTATGGAGAGAATAAATCGTGGCGACTATATCGCTTTGGTCGGCAGTTTGCTGGGTAAAGGCGAGGCCGTTGTGCTGACTGGGCACAGGCGTGCAGGAAAGAGCTGTTTATTGGAGCTGCTGGCTGCAGAACTGTCGCATAAGGGTAATGTCATCTACATAGATATGGAGAACCCAGAGAACGCAGATCTGACTACGTTCCGGGAGTTGTCGGAAAGGATTAAGGAGGCTGTGGTGGAAGGTCGCCGCAACTACGTGCTTATCGATGAGGTGCAGGAGGTGGTGGAGTTTGAGAAAGCCTTGCGATACTGGGTAAAACAGGATGGTGTGGATGTGGTGGTGACAGGTAGCAATGCTGCTATGCTGTCGAGTGACATTGCAAACTCGTTTGCAGGACGCTATCATCGTGTTCATGTGAGCAGCTTGGACTACCAGGAGTTTCTACTGTTCTATGGATTGGAAGACACTGACAATGCTTTCTCAGAGTATCTACGTTGGGGCGGTCTGCCATTCTTGTACCGCATACCATTGGAGGATGCGAGAACTAGGACGGAGTATCTGGGCAGCATCTACGACACCATCTTTGTGAAGGACATCGTGCGCCGCAGAAATGTGCGTAACGTATCGCTGTTGGACAATCTGGCCCGCTTTGTGGCAGACAACAGCGGAAAGGTCTTCTCTGCCAACAGCATAGCCAAATACTTGAAAGGAAGCAGCCTAGCTGTTAGTGCGAACACGGTAGGTGAGTATATGGACGCCTTGTGCGACACATATATGATAGACCGCGTAAAGCGTTATGACATCAAGGGTAAGAGTGTGTTTGAACAGCAAGACAAGTACTATTTCGAGGATTTGGGACTGCGGAACTACCTGTGCCGTGACAAGCAGGCTATGGGTATAGAGAAGGTTTTGGAAGGTGCGGTGTATCTGAAACTCAAGCGCAGTGGCTATGATGTGTATGTGGGGCAACTGAACGGTAAGGGGATAGACTTTGTAGCCCGTCGTGGTGAGGATGTGTTATATGTTCAAGTGGCATTGCAGGTGACAGGGGAAGATACTTACGAACGTGAGTTTGGCAACCTGAAACTGATTAGGGACAATTACCCCAAGTATGTGGTGACAATGGATCCGAATGTCGTGCTGATTCACGACTCTGGAATTGTGGCTTGTTCAGCCAGACAATTCCTTCTGGATCATAATATTTGATGCTTTGAAAAATGAAGATTTGATTTTGCAAAATGGTTTTATAATTGAAATCCCTGGCAGGTCGTGAGACTGCCAGGGATTTTTTAATACTAAGGATACACAATGGCCTAGCGGAGGTGCTTGAAATAGTCGCGGTACTCGCTGCAGGAGAAGGAAGGGCAGTCTTTGTGGACGCCTTCGAGTTCGCAGTGGCCTACGATCTCTGCATCAGGGTAATCGAGCTTCAGAGAGCGGAGCAGGGCGATGAGGGCAGCACGCTGGGCTGGGGTACGGGTGTCGGCTGAACGACCACGGTCATCAAGGCCACCTTCGTAGCAGATGCCAATGGAATGGGCATTGTAGTGCCGGGCATGGGCACCGACCATCTCTTCGGGACGGCCCATGTGGAGCTGGCCATCACGGGTGATGTAGTAGTGGTAGCCGCAGCCGTTCCAACCTTTGGCGCGGTGCATGTTGTCGAGCATCTCGAAGGTCAGATGCTGGTTCGGACGGGAAGCCGAACAGTGAATTACGAGTAAATCAATACGACGCATTTTTTTTCTTGTGTTTAGAAACGAATGTGAATAATAACCATAATTTGGACCACGAATAGATCGTGGTTAGAGATTCATGCAAGACTGAATGATGTTCGTACCGAGAATCGTTGTGATGACGGTTGCGACAATCTGAAGGATTTTCTTTACAGTATTCCATTTAATCATAATGTAATAGTTTTAAAAGTTAGACATGTTTTTTTGCAGGGTTGCACCCTGCCAGTAATCCTAACTTTCTCTGGCGCAGAGAAAGTAGCAAAGTTTAGAGCCCCTTGATAAGGGGCGGCTATAAAGCAGGGATTCCCCTGCCATCCTCCATCTACCCCAACCCCTTCTTCATAAGAAGGGGCTTCGACCTTAACCCCAAACCCCTTTGCCCTCTCCAGGGCAGGGGCTTAAAAAAATAATCG
>ONCZ01000116.1 GCA_900316445.1 uncultured Prevotellaceae bacterium
GTAGAATCTTTAAATTTATTTATCCCGAATTGGCGTAAAATATGGAAGGATCTTTAATCAAAATAAAAGATCAATGACCTGTCCCCTTGATCGTCAATAGCCTATTTGGTATAATGTTAAAGCTGCCATATTGGCTCTTGTCGCCAGTTGGCTGGGAAGCCCATTAATGCCGGATTGACAATGGGATAGCGTAATAAGAGCAACTTCATGTCGCCAACAAATGTGTTCTCTGCATCAATGGCATTCAGCCAGTATGCTATGCAACAGAGTTGGGCGTAAAGAGATTCCTCTCTGAACGTAAAATCTGTAAGCCACTTATTAGGCATTACATGAGGTGTGGCAGGCTTGATGGGATATGCACGATTCCACACTCTGGCGTGATGGGCACAATGGTTGCGCAGAGAGGTAAGGCTCTCCATCCAACTGGAAAGGAACTTGTGGTGATTCAAACCGAAATCATGTGCTACGAGATGCTTCAGTTGTGACTCGCAGAAATTGTTGAATAACTTCGATAACTCGCCCATTGAAATCACCTCTAATGTTTTCCATACTGGTGGAAGGTCAGGATCGGTGTATTTACGGAAATGCTCACGAATATAGCGTTCTTTTGAACGTCCTACCTCTTTGCGTATGGTATCGAGGTTTGCTATGAATCGTTTTTGGTTCATGGCCTTCGTTGGATCCATAAACCAGAACGGACCGCATGTTGGGGCAAAGTGCTTTATCATCTTCGACCTGACCGCCACCTCTATAGTCTGCATGGCTTTGAAAAGCAAAGCCTTCAGGTCTTTATCAAAATAATAGCAGGTCAGCACCTCTTCGAAATGACTGTCAGGAAGGAAAAGATGGACCTGATGGTTGGACTCCAGATGATACCAGTAGTCTGCCAATCTGAAATAGCTGATGGCGTCGAGAGCCTGTTCAGCCTTAACTGTGTCTGCAATAATCAGACCCCTGCTTTGCAGTGTCTGAATCTGTTGCGTTAGTGTCATGACTTGTTTAGTGTACCTCATCATAGTAAGATTTAAAAAATGTCCCGCTGGGTACGCTGTTCTTGTGGGAAGCGAGCGGGATTTGTCGGTGCAAAGATACGAACTATTTTTGAAACGTCCAAATTTTTTGGAAACTTTTTCGCTTTCTGCCTATAATTATATAATAGGTGGGGAGGGCAAATCGGCTTCCGAATCTATAATATACACTAAAGAAGTTGGATTATTATATAATGTATACATCTTTTAAGAGTGTTCTCGCTGATATTGCTTTTTTCTCATTTAACTTTGCGGCCGAATCCCTCAGATGGAGGGAGCCAATCAATAAATATAATAACAATAAACTCTAAAAATTATGGAACTAACAGAAAGTGGACTGCCCGACAGTCAGAAGGGTTTCGAGGAGGCGCTGCAGCTAATCGAAGCCTTTAAGGAAATGGCAACAAAAGTCATTGAGGATCTCATCCGCAAACCTGCAGAGAACAAAACCTATAACTATCATGTTTATCATGCCCCTGTGTATAACTACCAAGGAATGCCTCAAAAGGATCCCCAAGATAGTAGCCTGGATTTAGAAGAAGAGCCTCCTTCTCCTTCTGATATGGCAGCAGCCTGCGAGCAGACTCTTGAAGAAGGACTTTGGTGGGGTGATGCCTCATGGGGAACGGCCTATCAGATTTTTCTCCAAAAAGGATATGATGGGGGTATAGACCAATTTGTAAGGGATGTTGAGAATTGGCCCTTTGAGAAATTGTTCGTCAAGAAATGCAATAAGTATTCTGTTGGCAATCCTGCCCGAAAGGGGACAATAACCTGGTCTTTTGAGAAATGGCGGGAGAATGGAGCCGCTGAACGCCAAATCAAATTAGGTAAAAGACTCCTGGAAATACTTAAAGGTAAGGGGAAAAATGTCAATATGGAAAATGTATAGTATCAACAAAACTATCAAATAGTATCAACTATATCAACAAAACTATCAACTGCGTGGACAAAACTTGTTCACGCTTTTTTTTGTGCTTAATTTTGCGGTGAGATTTTTAATTTTATCACTTAATTTTATAACATTAAAAGATTATGGCAAATTATGAGAATCTGAAAGTGATCCATGTCTTCGACAAGAAGAAGTTGGAGTTAAACGAGAATTATGAAGATCTGATTCAGAAAAAGCAGGTTACGTTTATTGATGCGTTCCGTCCGGGACTTAGAATCCTCTTGGCGGTATTCCGCCCTGTGGGGAAATACCAGCGTATTGAGATTCCGAAGGTTGGCGATTTTATCTCCGTCGATTATTCCGTGTTGCCTTATTTCGTGAAAGACGGGACTCCTATGTTACTGTACGTCGTGCAGCACATGAAAGTGACAGACGAGGCACCGTTCGAACCTAAGGAGGTGATGGAGCGATGGAATGACAAGGCGTATCACATACTGAGACCCATGACGAAGCGGGAACGGTGGATGTACGAACGTGAAAAGAGCCTGCATCCCTGGATGGCGACGGTGAAGATGAGCGACAAGGAGTTTAAGGTACGATTTGAACAGGATCTTGGCGACGGAGCCGTGGGCATAAACTTCGGCAGTATGTATCTGGACCACTGGAGCTGGGTGTGCCTCGACGTGATAAAGCATTTCTATGAGACAGGCGAGTTTGTAGAGACTGGATCTGACTATCTGGACGGACAGAATGAAAATGTAATAGGCTCGATCGTGGAAGCTCAGGGGAAGACTTGGGATGACGTGAAGATCATACACGAAGTAAACAGGACAGCGTAAAAGACCACTAATTTCACTAATTAAACGAATTATTTATAGACAACGGATTATACGGATTTTACGGATTAATAAAAAGTAAAAGATTATGAGCGAGAGAAAATTAGATTTTACGAAGGGGAAGGTGGAAGTGCTGACCCTTGACGAGTTGAAACAGACTCATGTGGTGAACTACCCAAACGGCAAACCCATCGGAGACATCTATCACTACGACATGATCCAGTTCATCCTCACAGAACTGGAGGAAAAGAACATCCCCTATCAGGTGAATGAGATCTTTGCGGTTGACAACATCATGAAAGGACGTAACGGCGTGATGATCGCCAAGGAGCAGGAAGAGCAATACGGTGTAGGCTCTCTGGAGTCTCACATCCTGAACCGGGTGTTTGCGAACATCGGACTGTTCGACGATCAGAGCTACAACCTGGCCGTCAGCTACACACAGCAGGGTATCATGGTGGGATTCGGGCCTTTCGTCTATGCCTGCCACAATCAGACCATCTGCCTGGCAGACCACTTAGTGTGCAACTACGGCGTGAGAGGCATGAGAAAACTGGAGCCCAAAGACCGTGACTTGCAAATCTTCATGAACAACGTACATCAGAAAATGGATCTGGTGCTGCCTGCCTATGAGGAAGACCTGCGAATGGTGGAGGAGATGAAGGACTTCGCCATGGAGACACCGCAGATTCTCCAGTTCATCGGGGCCCTCGACACAAGGCGCGTACTGTCAGACTCTACAGATAAGGACATCAAGCAGACAGGCATCTATCCCATTCAAGACAAGGACATCCACCGGCTGATTGAGGTGTTGGAACGTGACCGGCTTTTCGGTGGATGTACTGCCTATGCCCTCATGCAGGCCGCTAACTTCTATTGCAAGCCTGGCTATGCCCCGTTCCATACGCTTCTGCCGCAGTCGTTGATGATCTTCAACGGTCTGAAGAGCTACATGCAGAAAGGAGAGTTTGATTTCTATCTTGAAGAGCCATGAGTGACGTATTGAACCTTGAAGAGCTTGACTTTGTGGAGAAGCCCACGAAGAAGCCGGACAAGAAGACTTTCGGCCAGTTGCAGGAATGGGAAAACGGATTCAAGCAGTTTGTCCCCTCTGTCAAGGGCTGCGGTCCGAAGAAGGAGGTAGTCAGAACCTCCGGTCGCTGTAAGCTGGTGAAGAACGAGGGGGAGAAGGAATCGTCGTTCTCC
>ONCZ01000114.1 GCA_900316445.1 uncultured Prevotellaceae bacterium
TCCATTGCTGACTTGCTGGAACATCTTGGCTGCTCGCGTAGCAAGCTGTTCAGGCATTTCAGAGACTATAAGACCGCAAGACCCCTTGAGTTCCTAAACGAAATCAGAATCAAGCGAGCCTGCAAACTATTAACAGACACCTCCCTGCATATCAATGAGATTTGCAGAGAGGTGGGAATCAACAATCAAGTGTACTTCACCAAATTGTTCACAAAGACTATCGGCATGTCACCAACGAAATACAGGGATACTCACAATGTTTAATATATGCGTGCGCGTAATATGCGCGTAAAATTTTAATTTTCGCGAGCGAAAATAATCCTGATTATCAGCGACTTATGTGGTTCGTGGTAAATTCTCGCTCGCAAAAAACGCTCGGAAACGCTCGGAATTTCATATTTTTCCGAGCGACCAAACAGATTCATTACCTTTTGTCCTGTTATGTATTTTACCTGCAATTCTTAGCCGTTTAAGCAGATACTCTATCCTTATTATTCTAGAGTGCCTTTTATCCTGTATTTTTGCCTCGGATGATGTGGTACATCATACATCTTTTCTAAGACATCAGCCATTTGGACTAAAACATGGCTTTTGACATACCTAACATCACGACCTAGCTGGCTCGCGATTTGTTCTGCTGTTACCCAATCTGAACATATAATAATAACTTTTTCCCGTAGTTGCTCCTTTGTATATCTCTTCGGAAGTGTAACATTAGACTCCGAAGTGTAACATTCAAGTGTAACATTAGAGCCTGGAAGTGTAACATTAGACTTTGGAAGAGCAACATTAGAGTCTGGAAGTGTAACATTAGCTTCTGGAAGAGCAACATTAGTCCCATAAACGTGATACTTGGTACCCCGTCCATGACCAGAAGACTCCAATAGATGGTTGGCGCACATATCACTAAGCATCTTGGTGATGTCGGCACGATGGATGTCCAAGGCATACTGCAATCTCTCATTGGTTATCTCTTCCTCTGAGTAAGCCATCGCCAATGCCATCAGCTGTGGCTGCGGCAGTTGTTCTACTCGTTCTCCAAACAATTTGATTAGCCCATTCTTGACGTTTTCATCCAATAGAGATTCCATAGACATGGTGAGAATCACCTTGTTTGGCCGACTCCTCTCAACAATATACGGACGTTTCCAGTTCTGCTTCTCCCAGCCATGAACAATCTTGTCTGCTCCACTGCCAGCCTTCTCGGCAGAACCGAGGAAGGTAAACATTGTCTGCAGATACTTGTTTCTACAAATACTCTCACCTCCATGATAGAATTGTTTTGGAGAGATAAGCATAGTGCCAGGATTCGAGAACACCATCTTATTAGGGTACTTGTAGACATTCAACGTGGCGTTCTCTGTGTGGTCAGCATGAACTAGCATATTGGCTAATGCTTCTCTGACTGCTACATGAGCGGGCGTTTCCGTCTTCCGCTGGTTGTCCTCTAAAATGAACGGTTTCGGTAGGAAGTTCTGCAGAATAGGCAGTACCCTGCTATAGAACTGGAATAGGTTTGACTCCCAGTTGCCATCAGGACAGATTCGATCCACCCAACGGCTATCCTTATCGGTTATCTCCTGATAGTCAGGGAAGAAGTTCGGATTCTCGTCCATAATGGCACTATAAGTACCAAACATCAGCAGGCCTGCGTATGTCAGTCCGTATTCGCCTGTCTTCCTATCCTTCCTGAACACATTAAGCTTTTCCAAGAATTGGTCTTCAGGCAATTTGTTCCAAACATGATCAGGATTCCATTGCTCAAAACGGCGACGATACTGCTGAATGGAGGCAGGATCCAAATCTTCCTTGCTGAAGTTCTGTAGGACACGGCCATCAATGGGACTTGCAAGGTTGGCATCAGAGAACATGCTGTTTACTTCCTCACGAGAACAATGATAGTCGCCGTCAAGGTCGCGACGATAAGTGCCGGTATAAGGATCAAGCCCGCAATAAACAGGCTTCAAGCTCCTATCAACACGAGGAATATAGAAGAACAAGAAGTGAACACCTCTGAATTCGACATCGTACACATCATCTTCTTTCAACAGGGCAATGTTGACATTTTGCTTACTGTGCATACCATTGAAGAAGTCCTTCTTATACTTGGAAATCTGTGTTTCGTCAAGTCCATCAAGTATAAGATTGTCGCCATCTTCTTTCACACCAAACACAATGGCACCGCCATTGGTATTGGCAAATGAAGAATAGGTAGACCAGAAGGATTTGGGGAATCCTCCAGCTGCCGTCTTGAATTCCAACTCGTCAGACTCCTTGTCCTGCAACAGCCGTTCAAATTCAGGTTGCAAATCCTCGTATTTATAAATTCGCCTTGCCATTTTTTTCTTATACCTTATTATATATAGAGTGCAAAATTACACAATTCCTTTGATTTATAATCCAATTTCAGTCCAAATTCGTGAAAAATGCGCGATAAGCTGCCAAAAGTATGCTTTTTTACCCACATTTGGCAACTTATCGGCACTTTTTGGTCTTAAATGCCCTTTTCTGTCATCATCTTCAGCAGCAATTCTTTCATTTCTTTCTTCGACAGCTTATCAATGTTGATAGTTTCTTCTTTCTGTCCAATATTCAGCAGTTTACTATTGTTGCGGAAACGAATCTCCAAGGGGTACATATCCTGATAGCCACTGGTCACGTCGTTGCCATGAGAATGAGCCATGCTCTCAGAAATATATTGTTCTTCCACTCCTGCCAGTTTCAAATTGGTGGCAAACGAGTGACGGGCCCAGGTTCCAGACACCACCTTGTCCCAACCAAGAACGTCTTTACAAATACGAATCATGCGGTCTTTGATATTCGAGTTCTCTTGTACTGTCATTTTACGACGTTGCGATTCGTCTGTCACTCCTTTGAATATCTGGGGGAACACATAAGCATCTTTTTCCGGTTTGGCTCCGATTTCATCAAGGATAACCTGTAACGGCTCAATGATAGGAACAATTACCACAGACATGTCGTTACTTCTAGCCGATGTCTTCTTGCGCATAAACTCAAATGCCTTTCCACCCTCGGCAAAGTAAGTACGGTTGTATTGCAATCGTCCAGCATCTGTCAGGTTAAAGCCGTTGCAGAGATACTGTGCCAAGAAGAGTCCCAACGACTCATGTGCTCGTGCCTTGTATGCAGGATCCCATGTGTCAGGGTAATTCTTCTCGGTAAAAACTTGATAAAGCTTCGTCATTTCGTCCACGCTCAGGTAGGACTGTTGGCGACGCTTGCCACGAGGAATGGAGATGAGTGTCTTATCTTTATTAGAAAAAGGATATTTGTCTTCTGTCAGAAATCCTTGGCGGATGCATTCATTCCAAACCACGCGACAGGTACGGAGATACATGCCACGCGTAGCATCGGCTATCTTCCCTGTTAATACTCCATCAATATAGACTCCATTCTGCATGGCATCGTTCCACTTGTTGATGACATTCTTGTCCACCTTGAAGCCTCTTACATCACCCGCATACTTCTGAAAGGAGTTGAGTGCCCACTGGTAATTTTCTGCAGTACCAACCCTGTCTTCTGCTTTCATTTTGGCGATTATTCCTTCCCAAACACCTATAAAGGATGTCTCGTGATGTTCCTCCATCGCTTCTCCCGACAGATAAGTACGAATGAGTTCGAGGGTCAATGGTTGCCTTTGGCTCAACTTCTCCACTTTTTCCCGATAGCCTTCCAGTACATTCTGCCATTCAGTCCGTACTGGCATGAGTAAACTCTTGGCTCCTTTCACGCTGCACACATCGTTGAAGTACTTCTCGCTTTGATAGTCCATGTCGTTCAACTTATAGTAATAACGTTTTGCCGATATCTGGAAACATATCGCCAACGGATACACATCAGTGGCCTTGTTGGTACGTTTGTCCAACACTAAAGTCAGCGAACAGTTGTCCACTTTGCTGCACTTGATAGATGTCTTTAAATCCTTCATAATCATAGTCTGTTGCTATACCTCTGAGCGGTTTGCGAACAATTTGCGAACAAAATGCGAACAAAATCGCTCGATAATTAAGATTTCTCTAAGTTCTCTATTTTGGCTGCAAAGTTAGTAAATATCTGATAAACAACCAAATAGAAA
>ONCZ01000112.1 GCA_900316445.1 uncultured Prevotellaceae bacterium
ATAGGCAGCATATCGGTTGAGAAGAAAGATGATGATGCAGAAATCGGTTATATGCTCCATAATGACTATTCAAACAAAGGGATAGGCACAGAAGCAGTCAAACAGATATGCCCCATTGCATTCAAGGTCTTGTCACTTGAACAGATAACGGCTAATGTCTTTCAACCAAACATAGCTTCAATAAGGGTGCTACTGAAGAATGGCTTCAAGTATAAAAGTGCTATACCAAATGCCGTCATAAAGGATGGGAATGATTATGACTTGCTTATTTACGGATTGACAAAAGAAACGATATAAAGCATAAGTAAGATGAAACATACAAAACTTCTCTTTCTCCTAATTGCCGCTCTCGCATTCGTCTCTTGCGGCAGCGACGAACCAAGATATGCCGACCCGGAGGCACACGAAAAGACCGTGCAGCTGAACGAGCAGTACGGGCCGCTCATAGTCGGCACATGGCACTACGAGAACATCAGCGACACGCAGTGTTTCTTCGAGCGCCTCACATTCCAGACCGATGGCACACTGACGGGAATGCGCAAATGGCAAACCCGCAAGCCCGTCACCATCGACGGCGAGCAACGCTACACCGACTGGGAGGACGTGGAACTGAGCGGCACGTTCACAGGAACATGGCAGCTGAGATACTGGAGTCCCGAGGGCAACAGCGGCGAGAAGCGCAACTGCCTATTTCTAAATGCCCAGCATGAAGGTGCAAATAGTGGACACATGGCCTACTCTAATATCGCCACCTTCGACTACGCCGATGAAACGACGCTTCGATTCGAAGGATTTTACTTCAAAGACAAGGATGGATGGATTACCTTCCTTCGCGGCAATCAAGAGCCAAGTTTCTAATAAACAGTCATAGGCATAGCAACCATCATTACGGTTGCTATGCCTGTGAACTATACATTACTCACACTCCCATACCGCGTCTCTTAGTACCGTCCCAATTGGTGAGGGCATTATCAGAACCGCCACCACTACATGCACAGAATCCAGCTCGTCCTCCAGCTGCGATAAGGAGTCCTTTCACCAGATCTTGGGGGACATTCATTTCCTCGCATAGTTGCTCAGTTCGCTTCTTGGTGAAATCATACATGTAGTCAGTCGTTCCTTTCCAAGACACTTCATCCAAAAGGTTATGGGTGGCCTGCATACGCTGTTCGTCGTTGGACGGGTCGAGGTTGTTCTGGATGGCTTTGGCAATGATACCTTGGCTTATCACCCTTTCATCTTTGTCTGAGAAGAGGGACTTATGACCCTCAGCAAAATCCAGAATGGCAGCAACAGCACCAGCTACCCACTGCTCCAATTGCTGCACGAAGGCTTTCTTGTTCTTCTGGATTCTGTTCCAAATCCCTGCAATCTCAGGAACTGCCATCATTTCTTTGATCTGCCCCTCTGTCTTAGTAAGCCGGTGAGTCATCTTGATGGCAATATCGTCGGACTTGTCGGCACGGGCATTGGCTTGCTCACACTCCTTCTGGAGTTTACAGATTTCCGCATCTTTCTCTTTGCGGAGATTGCTGATAGCCGTCTCGTCCATCGTCGATATCCTCTTCTTCAACATTGAATTCTCGGCTTCCAGCTTCTTGTTGGCCTTTTGCAGCTGTTTGTTCTGCTCAATGATGTTGGCAATCTCCTTCGTCGTCTTTTGATAGAGTGACTTACCATACTGTTTTATCTCTTTTTTCTGTGCAGCCTTAGCTTCTATTAGTGCTATCTGCATGTCGGTGAAGATTTGCTTAGCAGCCTTCTTACAATCCTCCTGCCATTCCTTGCGACCGAAAGGAGGAATGGGCTTTTCAAGTTCTGCCAGCATAGCCATTCTTGCCTTGATAACAATCGGATTTGTATCAAGTTCAGGAACCTCCAACTCTTCTTCAGTGATATTCATAGCCTTGGCATACGACTCCCACTTTGCAAGATCCTTCTCCGTTTTGGCCTTCCGCTGCTCGGCTTCTACGATGTCATATTCAATCCTTGCCTTCTGCTCTTCAACCGCTTTTTTCTCAGCCCTAGACTTTGCAACAGCATCTTTCGCCTGACGCTCAGCCTCCAGAACAGCCTTGTTCTTATGAACACGATTGCGACGCTCTTCTGGTGACAGCATGGATATATGTTCTCCACGTTCCAGCCCGTACTTATAGCCCACCTTGTCATGATAGTCGGTGTGAATCTGTTCCTTGGATGTGTTGAACTCATACTTATTCTTACCCCACACGCCTGCAAAAGAGACACATTCCTTCTTTCCCCTTTCAGCCGTAGTGGATGCACGGCCTCTTGCTTTCGTCATGGCAACAGGGATGGTCTGAATATGGATGTGCGGGGTGGTTTCGTCGCAATGCACGTCGAAGCCGATGATATTCTCCTCACCCCAGCGTTCACAAGCCCAGGCGTATGTGTCCTTGGCCCAGTCCTTAATGCCCTGTCGCAGACGGACATCGGCATTGCTCGTCTTGAGCGTGAAATCAACTTTCTGGTCACCAAAGGCAAGACGCGTTAGCACGTCATGATCACCACTGATAATGATACCAATGGTACAGTTAGGACTGTTGTTTGCCACGACAGAAGGATTGTTCTTGTCCTTGTACTGCTTGAAACCGAGTTGTTCAAGCCGTTGGAGTAACCTCTCATGAAGGGGTATAGGGTTGGAACCAAGGGGTACTATCTCGCCATCACCGTTAATCTCGAAGTTGAGGTGCTTGCGGGTGATATCATAGTGGTTGTTCATATCGTGATTCTTCAGACGATATGTTTCCTCGTCCCATCCACGACGTTCGGCTTCATTGCTTTCGGACGCAGAGAAGGACTTCGCAGGATTGCCGACATGAACGGCGGCATAATGCTTGTCTTTAATTTCTAAACTCATAATATGTATAAATATGTTTTGTTGAATTAATGGTTATCAGGTCTCGGGTGAAACCTGAGTGGAGGGTCGAGGGAGAAATCACTCCCTCGCAGACGGGCTTGGCACGGCTGTGGCAGCATCCGCCATGTGGTGTGGCCCAGACCCTCGGAGAGCATAATGGGACTTTTGAAGGAGTGTAACGATTTTAAAAGTCCATATTATGTTATGGACTATTTCTATTAGTCTTGCGCTGAATAAGTTTCCATCGTAGGTTAGGCAGAGGCCCTACATAGTGTAATTCCTCTTCATCGCATATCTCCAGTCCCAATTTGTCAACGAGTGATTGGACAGCAGAGTTCCGTCTTATCATGTCTGCCAGAATCTCATGAGGAGTGGATTTCATCAGGAAAAAATCTGCAATATCAAGACCTTTCTCTCGTTGCTTATCTGTCGCAATTTTCTCAATCTCATCACACATGATGACGCGCTTGCAGATGGGCTTCAATAGCTGAGACTTTAACTGCCATCTCTCCCAACCTCCAAGATCAGGAATCATAATAATGCTTCTGCCACGAAGGACCTGTACGGCATCTTTGTTAAAACATCCATCCTTTCCACCCGTTGACAACCATACATAATCAGGCATGAAATGGGTCATGATAAGAGCCGTTTTCTCACTTTCCACAAGGGCAACGGTTGCCGTGGGTCGTTGACGAAGCTGATACTCACCCACAAAACACTGGACCAGATGGTAGTCCGGCAGCTTCAGTTCTGAATGTGCCCACGTGACCAGACTATTCGGCTCCTTGATGCGGTGTCCTGTCTCGCGATTATAGCCCATCAGTTTGCCACCGCGTACATTGCCGTTGAAGTCAATCTGCCAGAAGACCGTACATCCGCCCCACTTATGTCCTGTTCCTACAAAATACAATCGGAATAAGCGGTTGGCTTCTTCTTTGCCGAAGACGCTACACAGATAGACATATAGAGGATTCTTATAATAACTGGCGAAGCTCTTCTGCACAATCTCATAGGGAATCAGCGACGGTTCTATTGGCTTTGGTTTCTCTTTCCCTTTTGTTGACTTCGCCACCTTATTATATATATGGGTGTTGTCATTCTTCCAATCCTTGGGTGCCTTGTCTGGATTATCATGGAAGTAGTCCTTGGGAGTGTAGTGATAACCACAACTGTGCTCATGGTCGCAACGACCAACCGTGTCAGGAAACTCAATGAAACCCTCTTCATCCACATAGCGGGTGAAGCAGCGTTTCCTCTTACACTCAGGGCAGGTGATTTTACTACCAGGCTTGTACTTCTGGAGATGGAACCTGAAATCACTCATCGCTGCCTCCTTCCTGTGCACCGCTTGCACTCTGCACTTCTGCACTTTGCACTTCCTTTTCA
>ONCZ01000111.1 GCA_900316445.1 uncultured Prevotellaceae bacterium
GACGGAAGCTACAATGGTGATGGGGACGATAGACCAAAATGTTATGGGTACTGCAATGAATAGCAGGAACCCCGCCCACTTGTTCGCAAGAGTGTGAGGAAAGCAACAGCACCCGTACATCACAAGTGCCGAAAGCTGATTCACAACTTTAATCGCAACAATTACCCCTGCCAACAGCCATAACCATTGCGGCAATTCGAGTATCGGCAGGAGCTTCCAGGCACAACATGCTACGAAGCAGATGTCTGCCAGACTATCCAGCAATGCTCCCTTCATAGTGACGCACCTCAGCTTCCGAGCCAGCCATCCGTCGGCTATGTCGCTGATGCCGCAGAGCGCATAGATTATCCAATATGCCACACTCGTCACGTCACAAAGGAGCAGCCCCAAAGAGTCTGCAATCCTAAGCAGCGTTATGATGTTCGGCAACTGAGTCATCTTATTTCGTTAGCTTTTCTATAAACAATAATTCTGCATCCTTACTGAAGTCAAACTGGCGATAGTCGTCATACGACAGTTGAATGCCAGGGGTGAAAGTCTTCGCCATAGGATGATCTGTGGGTAAGAAACTCTGCAGGGAGTTGGAGACAGAACATTCAAGACCAGTATTCGGTAACTTGAATAGTGTGACCTCCATAAACGTGTTTGGAGCCTGCCCCGAAGGAACACCTACCACCTTGGCTCCCATCTTCCACAGCATGTAAGCGGTATGGAAAGCGGCGCTGAAGGTATGCACGTCGGTAACCACATAGATTTCTCTTGGTGTGTAGATGGGCTCACCGTTTTGTGCTTTGAGAATGTTCATGTCGGCACACATGAACCAGTCGAAGCTGCTGATGTTTGATGGTCGTTCAATGAAATCACCCATCTTCAACGATGTTCCACTATTTTGGTTGAACTGTTCTAAGGTAGTGTTATTCTTCTTGAGCCAACCCTCTGATACTTTGGTGGCATAGTGCATGCCTAAGTCGGTATCCATGAAACGCTTTCCGTAGAGTTCGTACAGCGCTGCATACATAATCATCGTCCACCCTCCATGATTGCCGCGCAGGTCGATGATGAGACGCTGACTGTTAGCCGCTTTCATCTCGCGCAGCATCTTGGCGAAGGCATCAGCCACAATCACATCCGATTTCAAACCGTAGCTTTCGAGATTTGGTATGTCGGCACTCACTATAGAGTTGATGCACATCACCATCGTTTGTTTGCTGTCATCGATGAAGTTGTATTCGAAGTTCTTATGAGGGAAACGTTCATCAGTAGATGTCCATACTATGTTTTCCCAAAACGGGCCGTTGGGATAGAAAGGCAGACTGACGAGTGTATCTTTGCCATTAGTCATACGGAACTTCATTGAGATCTGATTCTTATTGAATGTGGGGAATAGTTGTCGCAGTGTGTTGGTGTTGCCAATGTTTCTGCAAGCATACCCCATCAGTCCATAGCGATTCTCAGAAACAACAAGTTTGTCGAGGCGATCAAGTACCGATTCTAATGATTTCCCTTCCACCTCGCACAACATTGCTCCCTTCAACGCCTTCAGTTCTGGAGTATATCCGTTTACAATGATGCCTTCGGGAATAACTTGAAATTTCAGCGGTACCCATTGATCTTCTATCTTCTTTGGCGCTTTAGCATTCCCTATATAGGTGTGTCCGTCGTGGAGTGCGGATATCAGTTTGGTTACCTCAACATGTATATCGTTAGGTGTCAAGGAGTCGCAGTTGGCCAGCTCATTTCTCAGTCGTTTCACTGCTTTGTCAAAGCCGTCCTTCCCGCCAAAAGCGCTGTATGGATCGGGATGTATCTGCTCCAATTGCCTGAAGAAATAGTCGTAATCCTGAAGCAAACTGTCTTGCTGGGATATATAACTGTTTTGTGCCTCGAGCCCTTGTGCACTTGCAAGTGTCGCCACAAATAGGGCAAATTTTACTATTGTTCTTATCATATTTATTTAACTTTCGTTGTGAAGATAAAAGAAGTTAGAAGCCAAATGTTTTTTGGCACACACAATTAAGTCAATAACCTTCATGTCTTGTTATCTGCTTAGCGCATAATGCTATCGCTCGGCATGATTCAGTCAAATTTGATTCAGCTTTTGCTTACTCGCATTATTCGGAATGTGCAGCGGTCGCTTCCCCTGAGAATGGTATTCTCGATGTGCACTTCGAAATGACTGTTTGGTTCAAGTTGTGACAAGATATATAGAATGCTCTGTCGTGAACACTCACACTGCTGCGGATTTTTTCTCTGCCCACATTTTACTTTAGGGCACGAACATTCCAGATAACTCAGTTCATATACCTTTCCTGGCTCAATCACTCTACCAGTATATGACTTGTTGTTGTACTCTTCCGTATAGATTCTGTCAAAATCACCATTATATTTGGCATATATTTGCTTATGTAGCTGGAGAACATTGTCCTTAACACATTCTATTGCTTCTTCTCTATAGCGCATAGATTCCAAATTATCCTTCGCCTCAGCACAATTCTCCCAGATAGCACCAACCGTCTTGCAGGTGTTCTTATCGGAACATTCGGCACAAGTCTCGTAGCCTTTAGCTGTAACGCATTTATGTACTTCGCACATATGGCTACAGAAATAGAATTTGGCGCCTTCCACACGACACCCTGTACAATTGATACTCTCAGGTGTAATTTGATCAGTATTATTCATTTCGCACCATTTTTTTGCAACCTCAATGCGCATCTTGTCGTCGTTATTTATTGTGGCGATGCGAGCTTCACAGGTCTCACAGTTAATGCCACAACATGCAATCATTTTATTCATATTGTGTTTATTGTTTTTTGAAATTCTTCTAAGAATCGGGCAGCGTGTCCACCATCCATCTGTACGTGATGGAACTGGAAGGAGATGGGCAGGTTGACTTTGAACCAATGCTTGCGGTATTTGCCCCACATCAACATTGGGTTACAGAACTGGTCTGTGTACTGATTTATGATGCAGTCAAGTTCGGTGGTTATCATGGCTGATGTACCAATAACCATTGCACCATCTGCAAAGGAACTCTGGCACGACGTGCTGGTCGATTGCGTAAGAGCCATATAGTCGGAGCAGAACTTATCCAAGTTATCGGTATATGGAATGTCGCATGAACTGATACCACCAGCTGTGTTGTTTACAATGACATTGATGGCAAGACAATCATATTTGTACAACTTTCCCTGCTCAGGCAGCAAATAGAATTCTTTCATCCGACTGGCTGCCTTGCCGATGCACCAGCAAAGCGCCATATTGAACGGCATCGAATGACGTTTGGCATACTTCCGCAATCGAGTCACATCAAGCGTCTTTACTATAGTTACCATAGGCATGGGCGATGACACCCACAGTTCAAAAGCCTGAGCCCGACTTGTTTCTTTTGGGGAGATTTCCTGTTTCATAATGTTCTTTCATTATTTATAATCGGCAAGCGTTTTCACCTCACAGCCTTTGCTTTCGTAATAAGCAAACATCTCTGGTAACTTTTTCAAATCATAGCTGGTGACACAGTCGGAGAGGACATGAACCGAGTATCCAGCCTTGGCTATATTGAAACACGTTGATTTTACGCAACCAGTAGCATCAGCACCAGCAATATAGAACTCATGGATGCCATTCGCTGCTATGAAAGCAGAAAAAGCCTCGCTGGTAAGGGCATTGCTTTTCGTTTTCACGAAGATGTTGTTTGACACAACCTTCATTTCAGGCGCAAGTTCCTCGCCTTTGCTACCAGGCTTGAATGTTCGCGTACCTGCTGTGATATTGTTGTGCTTGATATACACAATGTGCATACCCTCTGCCACAGCCCATTCGATGGCTGCATTGATATTGTCGATGATGTCACGATAGTGTTTGGTGATATCATTCTGAATGTCGATAACGACAAGTGCTTTATTGTTTCGTGTCATTTTATTTTTTCTATTTTTTCTAATATTTTTCTCCATATAACCCCATGTTAATCATGGATTGACTATCTCGTCTTTATATCTTTTAGTTATAGTACCTTCTTAAAACCAGGAATCATCCGCAGCAACCAAGTAAGCCCAAAGGATGCTATACTGATGGCAACTCCAATAAACATAAACTTGCCGAATGCTCCCATCCAGATGCCGTCAACTGCATTCTGCAAAGCTATCATCAGTAGTAGATG
This sequence comes from uncultured Prevotellaceae bacterium, assembly GCA_900316445.1. Taxonomy (GTDB): domain Bacteria; phylum Bacteroidota; class Bacteroidia; order Bacteroidales; family Bacteroidaceae; genus Prevotella. The sequence continues at coordinate 4,157 of ONCZ01000111.1, forward strand.
GACGATGTAAGCTCCGTAAGCCTGGGCGGCACACCACTGCCAGAACTTACTGTTCCAATTGCCGTACTCACGAAACAGCCAGAGCAGTCCGAAACTAATGAATACGCAAAGTAACGACTCGTAGATGCCGAACCACTGAGCGACAAAGTCGTTCCACTCACCGCCATCACGCAGATAGATGCCTAATGCTAACAAACATCCTATCACAAGCGACAGAAATCCTGTGGCTTTGGAAATTCTCTCAAGCCAACGAATGCGACTGGTTAGAATGCCGACAACGAACATCATCACGTATTGCAGATAATGAGCTGGTTCCATTGGCAAGGGGATGATACCGAAAGGCCATATCCAATGATCCTGCGGACTGACCAAACGTATCAGATAACTGCCAATGCCCATGATGCCACCGAATATCAGCAGGCCCAATGATGGTAGGTTTCGACGAACACTTACCATCGATGGGCTTGCATATCAATCGTATCAAGGCATAGAGAAGACAGAACACCAGCAGACTCTCAATATACCACATGTGACCAATCTCGAATTTACCTGATAGTACCGATAACAATCCTCCCATCACCAACAGGGGGATGCCCAGGCGTATCAATTTCTTTTGGACAAATATCGAGGCTCCCTGTTTATCGTAACTCGCAGGGACAAAATAGCCAGAGATCAGAAAGAACAGTCCCATGAAGAAGGCTGCATTTACTGAGAAGAAATGCCATATC
>ONCZ01000109.1 GCA_900316445.1 uncultured Prevotellaceae bacterium
ATAGTAGGTATAATCGCCGATGATGATACGTGGATTCTTCACCACATTCTTGATGAAGCAAAGTCTTGGGAGGTTCGGATTCGGGAAAACCTCGTTTGGGTTGGGCCTATTTATAATACTCATAAAATCCTATTTGTCCGTCTATTATTTCAGATACTCATCATTCCTTACAAGAACCTTCTCAATCTTGCCGACGTACATCGTATGGAAGTCACGCTGGGGATAATTCTCGTCGATGGTGTCCTGATAGAGGAATCCGCTCTCTTGTAGTTCCGACAGATAAAGCTTCTTGCAGACCAGCGCCAACTTGGCTTCCTCGAAATAGACGGTGTTGTCAGCATATACGGGTGTGAGACCAACCTTGCCAATCTTGTCCTCGTCACGGCCAGACACACTTCCGAGGTAGGCCATCTGCTTCTTAAACGACTTATCCATGACGCAAAGAGAAAAGTAGCCCTCTTCGTCAACGAACTCCTTGGTATAGCGTGACGGGCGCAGGTAAATTACAGCCGTAGGATCATTGTGTCCCCACAAGCATCCCAGATGTTCCCAAGAGGCTGTCATCGTGTTACAACTCGCTTCATCACCTGCCGTCACAAGCATCCATTCATCACCAATCAGGTTGAACGGATTGAACTTCATGTCCTTATAATGAATCTCTTGCATATCCTTCAATACTTAAAGTTTGTTGCAAAGTTAATGTTTTCATCTGATATTTGGAGAATTCTTCGTACTTTTGTACCAACTTTTGAGATTAATTAAGGTATTATTGAAATACGGATGATAGAGATTCAAGAAGCAACAAAGGGCCAGGCAGCAGAGATTGCCAATCTGATAATGATGGCAATGACAGATGATTGCTGTCTGTATTTCTGTGATCAATACGTCAATGATAACCAATGGGGTGGACATCCCATGAAACACCTTGTGCTATAATATTATCAATGTTGAATAAATGAAGAAGATTTTTACCCTCCTGTTGGCTGCCCTCGGACTGAACACAGCTTGCAGCCAGAACTTTGAGAACTATGATGTGAAGGAGTTTGCCGAATTGATAGCAGACCCTGAAGTGCTAATCCTCGACGTGCGTAAGGCCGATGAGTTTGCCGAAGGGCATATTAAGGGAGCCATCCTTATCGACCAGTTCCAAAGCGACTTCGTGGAACAGGCCCAGGCTAAACTGCCGAAAGAAAAGACTATTGCCGTCTATTGCCGCAGTGGTCGCCGCTCTGCTAATGCTGCCGATAAACTGGCAGATGTCGGCTATAAGTGCGTGAACCTCAAAGGTGGCATCATTGCGTGGAAAGAAGCTGGGATGCCTGTGATTACAACGGAACAAGATATGAATGACTTGATAGTAAGAATCGCAGAAATTGAAGTTCATCCCCAGTATCTGAAGGAATATCTGGAGGCCGCAAGGAATGTAGGAGCGGAATCTGTGAAGAAAGAGCCTGGTGTTATATGCATCTTCCCCAATCAGATGACGGAGAATGAGAATATGATTCGCATCGTTGAGATTTACAGGAACAAGGAGGCTTACGAGCATCATCTGAAAACAGAGCATTTCCAGACTTACAAGCAGGGGACGCTCCACATGGTAAGGTCTCTCAATTTGGTTGATCTCAGCCCGCTTGACAAGGAAGCAATGCCTTTGATATTCACTAAAATCCAGTAATGACTATGGCTTACATGAATAAATACCAGTCAGATGACTACCGGCGTGAAGAGCTGATACGTATCATTGAGCATAGTGTGGAGAAACTGACTTTAGCCGAGTTAGAGGCTTTATATTACGATATGACGACAAAGTCCTTTATTAACGACTGACCATCTTTTGATAAGCCAACCTTTCTTGCGTCCCTTTGGTAGGATCCTTAATGCCAGCCGTCCCAATCCACACCGTCCGCTTGGCCTTTTCCACTAACGACAGGACTTCTTTGTAGTGGTTCTCGTCTGCTATATACTTTATGAAGCTCATGTCTCTCCTTCTTTTGCTGTAGGATAATCTTTTGTTATGTAAAGACCGCCTTTATAGGGAACTGCCAGTAATTATTCTTTTTGCCTTCGATAATCGCATGACCGCCCTCAGCAATCCATCCATTTACGCTAACATCAGCCATTTTATCAAATTTCACTTAAAACAGATTGCAAAGGTACTCATTTTTGTTTTATTATTCGTATCTTTGCACCCAAGTTTACAATACTTTATGATTTAAGTAGATATGAAGGTTCTTTTGATAAACGGAAGCCCCAGAGAGAATGGTAATACGTTCACTGCTCTGAGCGAGGTGGCTAAGACACTGAACGAAGAGGGTGTTGAGACTGAAATTATCAGCATCGGTAAGCAGGCTGTGCAAGGTTGCATTGCCTGTGGCATGTGTGGTAGGAACGGTGCAAGGTGTACCTTCCGCGATGACTTATATTATAAGGTGTGGAGAGCCGTGAAGGATGGCATCGACGGACTGGTCATCGGTTCACCCGTGTATTATGGCGGTCCAAATGGTTCATTGTGTGCCTTGCTCGATCGAGTGTTCTACTCATTAGGCAATGAGTTAATGTTCAAACCGGGTGCCAGCGTGGTCGTCTGCCGCAGGGGTGGAGCATCTGCTGCCTTCGACCGTCTGAACAAGTACTTCACCATACTGAATATGCCTGTCGTCAGTTCACAGTACTGGAATATGGTTTATGGACAGACTCCAGGTCAGGCTACACAGGACGAAGAGGGTATGCAGACCATGCGGACCCTTGGACGTAACATGGCTTGGATGATTCGTAAGCTCAATATCAGCGAAGAAGGACATCCAGACTTGGAGAGCCCGCTAAGAACTAACTTCATCAGATAGGAATAGTGAGGAAATGAAAAAAGTCTTGATTCTTACCATAACGCTTTTTATCACGATCTTTGTTGTGGTGATTCTTGGTAACGTCATTACCATTGGCGAGAAGTTCACAACAGTCTTTGGCGTTCCCTATTTCGAATATGCCTTTTACCTGTTGCTGGCAGGACTTTTTGCGTATCTGGTGTATTATGCCATATTGGAACCCATGAGGCGTATTTACAACGCTCCGGAGTTCCCCGTGTTGGCAGTAGAAGATAAAGAGGAGGGAATGACAGATGATGCCTATAGAAAAAGGTTGGTATCTTTTGGCGAGAAGGTATGTGACAACTGCTATTATCTGAAACCGGCCCAAAGGAATCAGCACCAGGCAGAGTTGAGAAGTGAACTTGCCAGGTTGAATACGACTCAGGATGTTGAGCAGATCAAGGCGTTCTTGGACAAGGAAATCAAACAAAGGTACAAGGCTGTTGACGGGCAGATTCTCAAATACGGCTCCAAAGTCTTTATCATTACTGCGATCTCTTCCAGTAGCATGATTGATACTCTGGCAACTATGGGCCTGAATTATCGGATGATATCGGACATTGTGCGTGCGTCCGGTTTCCGTCCGAACAAGTTGCAGCTCATAAAGATGTACTATTATGTCATCTGCTCAGCCTTCTTTAGCTATTTCTTCCAGGGCGTCTCAGATTCTGTCGATGTGATGGTCGACAATCTCTCTGATGCTTCAGACATTGATGTCACGGACGTTGAGATACCTGATGTCGATGCTTCATGTGTGGATTATTCCCAATATGTGAAGAACTTGAATATACCTGGAGTTCCACTGGGACCTCTTGCTGACGGCCTTGCCAACGCCGTTATGACCATTGCTATCGGATATATAGCAAAGTACTATCTCCAGAAAGGTTCAAAGGAACTGAAGGGGGCAAAGGGCAGAAGGGTTAAGCTGAAGGCAAAGATGAAAGCTTTGGGTCAGGTTCCAAAACTTCTTGTGGAAATTCCGGAACAAATTGGAAGCAGCGGCCTTTCATGGGCAATGAAGGGCTTCGAGAAGGCTTATATTAAAGTGACAAAGAATAAAAGTGATGATGAGGTTATGTCTGATATGGATGATTACGATCCCTCAGAAGATGCACCCATGGAAGAAAGACCGAAGAAAAGAGGTCTCTTTAGTTTTTGGAAGTAGGAGGTAAGCAAAAGCCATGATGACATCCATATCCGCTCCCTCCTTATAAAGCAAACGCCCAAACTTAGCCACTCTATCCCAATGCTCTATGCTATGTGTCGTTCCCATCCATTCCGGCCAGCGTTTAATACTATATTCACGTAGCCTCTTCCAATCAAACTCCGACATGTTACTTCTTTATAGTTTGTTCTGCAGATTGTAGAACTATCCAACGCCCGCCATTGTCTGGTCCATCGCGACGGATGATACCTTTGGTCTATAGAGTACTCATGTCACGACGAATAGTTCTTGCATCAACATGAAAATAGACAGCAAGGGTGGCGGACGTTTCTAGGACATTTTCTAGGACATTTTCTAGGACATTCCGTTGTCCAGACACCTAAAGGCACAATGATGCATAACCCTTTGCCCTTACTTGAATGTTATGGCACAGGATCTTCAAGAGGTTCGCTGACCATCATGGGTTGATACTCGTAAGTATCGGACGTCGTGTAATGAAGTGTGGTGCTGAGAAAGGTGATTCCCAGAGCCTGGCCGATGTCAAAAAGGGTGTCGATCGTAAAATTACGGTCACCTGATAGCCAGTCGGATATTTCCGATTCAGTCTTTCCCATCAGTTTGGCAAACTGCTTCTGATTCAGGTGC
>ONCZ01000105.1 GCA_900316445.1 uncultured Prevotellaceae bacterium
AGCATGACGGTCTTCGTCACCTTCTTCGCCGGGTTGCTCGACCTCGATACTGGACATCTGCGCTACTGTAATGCAGGACATAAAGCACCGCTTGTCAACCGGCAGCCTCTTCCCGTCCATAGCAATCTTCCCATAGGGGCCATGCTTGATTATGAGTTCGAAGCCCAAGAGACTGATCTCGCTCCAGGGAGCACACTCTTCCTCTATACCGACGGACTCGATGAGGCTGAGAAAGCCGAGTATCAGATGTTTGGCAAGAAACGAATCTATGAGGTGATGCAAACCTCTTCCCTGCAGCCTCACATGCTCATCGAACGGATGACGCAGGCTGTAGCCGACTTCGTGGGCGACACTGAGCAAAGTGACGACCTCACGATGCTCGCCATACAATGGAAGAAATGATTAAGCGGATGCAGATAGAGTTTTTAGAGGAAGAATGAGCATCAATGACATAGCCAACCAACTGAAAGCCGCTAGCGTATGGCTCCGTAGAATAGGGCATTGCAGAGGCTTCGGCATCCAGTCGCCTTCGGACTACTGGCTGGTGCGCTATGTGATCAATGAGCATTGGCCTTACTATCAGTATGAACGGTTAGGCCGTAACGACGACTGGCTGACGAGAAAACAGGGCCGACTTTGTTTCCGCATCGCTAACTGGCGCCAGCCTGCGGTGATAGAGAGTAGTGCCTTTCGTGATTATCTTCAGGCTGGATGCAGAAAGGCCGTCTGGGGAGAGTCGTCGGAACTGATGGTGCTGTCGCTGGAGGGTGACTGGCGCAGTCGGCTCTCCTATATATATAATAAGGTGTCGGCAGATTCCGTGCTGGTCGTCACAGGTCTCAGCAAGGCGAGAGATGTCTGGCGCGAGATCGTCAATGACGAACGGGCCGTCCTCACCTTCGACCTCTATTACTGCGGCATCGTGCTGTTCGACAAGAAAAGAGACAAAAAGAACTATATAGTAAACTTCTAACCAATAAGGCGTATGAAAATAACAAAGGTTTATACCCGCACGGGTGACAAAGGTGAGACAAGCATCGTAGGTGGTATCCGTATGAAGAAATCATCAGAACGGCTGGAGGCCTACGGCACTGTCGATGAACTCAGTTCACACTTAGGGCTGTTGGCAGCGATGTTACCAGAAGGGGAGCATAAGTCGATGATTATCCGAATCCAGCGCAATCTCTTCAATGTCTGCACCAATCTGGCCACGGATCAGAGCCAGACGCCGCTCTACGATTCTGCCAAACTGCCCGATGGCGAGATAGAACTGTTAGAGAAGGAGGTGGACAGGATGATGGGCCTGTTGCCTGAGCGTCAGGGATTCATATTGCCGGGCGGTACGGTGGCTGCAGCCCAGGCTCATGTCTGTCGCACGGTCTGCCGTCGTGCCGAGCGTCGGATTGTGGCTCTCGCCGAGGTGGCCATCGTGAGTCCGGAAGTACAACAATATGTGAATAGGCTGAGTGACTATCTCTTTGTCTTAGCCAAAATAATAAATTTTAACGAAAATGTCAGTGAAATAATTTGGGAAAAAGTTTGAAGATACGAAATAAATGATTACTTTTGCGCCCAAATTCAAAAACGAGAACAAAAAATAGTAATTGTAATCTGTAAATCGTAAATATTATTATGTATTGGACACTTGAATTAGCATCAAAACTGGAAGACGCTCCCTGGCCCGCAACCAAGGACGAGTTAATAGACTATGCCATCCGCTCAGGCGCACCATTGGAGGTGCTTGAGAATCTGCAGGAGATAGAGGATGAAGGCGACATCTACGAGAGTATCGAGGAAATCTGGCCCGACTATCCCACCAAGGAGGACTTCCTCTTCAATGAGGATGAGTATTAAGGCATAGATTTCGATGTAACTAACTGAAAATTAGCAAGGTGTGAAAATAATTCCTATTTTCACACCTTGATTTTATGCTGTTTTGAGCCGTTTTTAGTGGCACAATAATGGTACAAACGCCTAAAATTAGGCTTATTTAGTGTACAAAACGGAAATACTCAGTTTGGGGTACGATTTACTATTCAACCACAAACACCCCACTACGTACTCTCAGTAGTTCGTATAGTTCATCCGTGGTCAGTTCCTGGAACGTTTTCTTATGCAATATAGACTGCTCGATATTCATATCCACTCGAAGTTTTCTTTTCCGGCTCCAATCTCAAAGTGATATTTTGCTATGCCTAAGTCCATCTGAGTATATCCAATCACGGAGAAGCCTTTCTTGGCGTGTACCAGATGGCGACTATTCTTCATTCCGACGTACTCAAACGAGAACTTCTGCTGGTTCACTGCGGTGGGCGCCAATAACGCTGCTTCAACTCCCTTGCGAAACCACGATGGGGTAACGTCGCTTGCATTGCTTACTTGTTCGACGGTCTTAATCTTATGGCCGACTCCCTGAGTTTCACCATAGCCGAGAGCAATGTAACATGCAATCTTCTCGCCCTCGTCAAGCACATACGTCCCGGGGACTTTAGAGTAACTAAGTCCAACCCAACAAGTGTTCAGACCAAGTGTCTGAGCAAACAGAACAAGATGCTCGCCATAGTAACCTACACGCTCATCAAGATCATCTGCCTTCTTTCCGGCCATGACAATGTAGTTGCCGACATTCCGGAACTTTCCGTACTTAGCCATAGTTCCCTGGAATGCCTTTGTCTCATTCAGGATTAACTGAATATGCAAATTGCCTTCCCGGTTCAAAACCGTAATCTGCTCGTCAAGTACTTTGACAACATCTTCAGTCAATGGTAGTTCCTTGTATGCCCTTACACTATGACGGGCTTCTATTGCTTCATTCAGTATCATCTTGTTCTTCTCCTAATGTGATTAATAGCTGAACCGGCTACCATTCCATTTCAGCGTATTCTCTGTCTTCTTCCCGTTTTTGTCCCAGCGTGTGACAGTGATGTCCTTTCCTGTACGTGGCAGGTCATAGGAGATATCACCATACTCCACTTCGAAGCCTGGGGTGTCAATGATACTCATCTTTTTCGTGGAATTGTTGTAACGGAGGAAATTGATTCCGTCATACTGGCCCAGGCTGGGTTTGCCATTTTCGAAGCACCATAAAGAGTATGCAAACAGTTTGTGCTTTTTGTCGGCCATGTTCCAGTAGCACATTTCCCACTTATTATAGTAATTCTCATACTTGGACTCTAAGCACAAATAGCCGTTCTTCCTGTCAACGGTGATTGTCCAGCCTTCAGGTTGTGACTCGCCAGAACGATACCGTTCCAATGCTGCTTTGACGGCATGTCTCGACTCGTCAGATTCTGCATCCTCGTCATCGTCGTAAGCGGTCACAAACGACCATACAAAATCAATAATGTCTGGGCTTGTGCCTAAAAATCTTACTTCTATGCCATCCTGTGCTGCCATAACCAATGTGCAGCAGGCAAAGATGATTGCTAATGACAGTCTTTTCATCATGTTTCTGTTTTGTTGTATAACTTGACTGCAAAATTACGAAATATAATCGAAATAATGCATATTTTCCCATACTTCTTGTTGTTCTCGTATATTTTCGCTATTTTTGCACCGTTTAATAGAATAATATGAGCGAGAAATTCCCATACGGCTACGATGTGAATGCCTATATCGACAAGGCATTCGAACGGATGAAGAAATTCAGAATCGCGCTGGTGATGACACTTGCATTGTTCATCGCCTCGTGCGGCAGTAAGCAGAATCAGGCAGATCAGACAGACACTACGGAAAGTACAGACAGTACGAAAGTGGATTCCGTCGATACCGTAGTAGCAGAACAGTATGATCTTGAAGCCATCGCCAAGACCATCGAGGGCTGTGAGTCCTTGGATAAATTTTGGGGTGGTGTGGCTCGTGTCACAATGAAAGATGAACGTTTCTATATTGACCTGCAAGGTCGCAGGGTAGAAAAACCAAAGGAGGAGATAGACCCGATGGAGTTGACCTGTGATTACGAAGACGGGAAGTTCGGCTACAAAGACCATGAGGGAAATGTTGTCATTCCTCACAAATTCCATTATGCCCATGAGTTCAGCGACGGTATGGCCATCGTGGTGAACGAAGTGGGAGAGGTAGGCTATATTAATACCAAAGGTGAACTGGCCATTCCCTACCAGTATGGCACGATGGCTGAGAGTGATGGCAACGACTTCCACGAGGGGCTCTGTGCAGTGCTTGTGAACGATGAGCATGAATGGTTCAGCTATATTGACAAGACGGGCAAACAGGCTTTTCAGGGTGTGTTCAGCTATGCAGGTGATTTCAGTGAGGGACTGGCAGCAGTCCGGACTCCTGGCAATAGTGAAAAGAACATAAATTCCCACTCTGGCTATATTGACCAATCTGGCAAGATGGTCATCGAACTTCCCGACGGCTGGTGGGGGCGCAAGTTCATGGATGGGGTGGCACAGATTCAGAAGATGGACTCCTGCTACATCATCGACAAGACAGGCCAGCGGCTCTTCAAGGTGAATAATGAGGAAATCTATACGGGCGATGATATCAGATACTCAGAGGGGCTGGCCGTAGTCTATGGCAAGGGTAAGTATGAGAAGAAGCGCGGCTTCATGGATAAGACAGGCCGCATCACCTTCTGCCTTGGTAAGGATGAATGACTTTGTCAGAATCGTGAATCTGTTCGGAACCACGTTCCATGAGCAAGTTCACCGAGCAAACCTACAAGTCATTCTTTAAGAAGCTGGGCTATACTGATGGCACTTATGACATCGTTGACGGCAGAATGGCCTGCGACATTGCTGTGTTTACAAAGAAATAGGAGCAACACCCGTAATAGATGCTGTTCCCAATTGTTTTTAGATGTTTCTATCCTTTTTAGACAAAGCCTTGCAAGGCTTATGACACCTCGATGGCCTTGGTGACCTTCTGCTTCGGCTCAGTCTTCGGCATGGTGACGGTCAGGATGCCGTCCTCGACCTTGGCAGAGATCTGATCCTTCACC
>ONCZ01000045.1 GCA_900316445.1 uncultured Prevotellaceae bacterium
GATGAAGTATGGCGTGATGATTATCAACACCGGTCGTGGAAAGCTCATCAAGACTGCCGACCTTATCGACGGCCTGCGCTCCCATCAAGTAGGTTCTGCTGCCCTCGACGTGTACGAAGAAGAAGCCAACTACTTCTACGAGGACCGCTCAGACAAGATGATTGACGACGACAAGCTGGCCCTGCTCCTGATGATGCCCAACGTCATCGTGACCTCCCACCAGGCATTCTTCACCCGTGAGGCCGTACATAACATTGCCCTCACCACCCTCCAGAATATCCTCGACTTCAGCGAGGGCAAGGAACTGGTGAATGAGGTGAAATAGTCCTGCTACTATTAGGGGACACAAAAAAGAAAACCTCCGTGGAATTCGGACTCCACAGAGGCTTTTTGTTTGATTTGTTGTGTTTGTTGGGTCACCCAACGGGCACCTTTTAGAAAGGCAGATCGTCTGCTGATCCTTCAGCCGAGGGCTCCTGAGCTGGCGGGAACGGAGCTGTGGCACCACCTGCCGGCGGGAACGGCGCGGCCTGAGGCATGCCTGGAGCTGCCATTGAAGCACCAGCCATCGGTGCTCCGGCGACGGGCTGCTGACCACGAATGACATTATAAGCGCGGATGTCGTTGAACCAACGTCCATTGAACTCATGGGCATCGATGTCGAACTGAACGGTCAGATCCTCACCCTGCTGGATGTTGAACTGCTTGATACGGTCTTCTCCGAAGATACGGAAAAGACATTTACGGGGATACTGTCCGGGCACTTCGATGACATAGTCCTGAGACATCCAGTTGTTTCCTGTTCGGGCCGAAACACCACTTTGGGCTGGTAATACGGCAATAATTCTTCCTGTTAATTCCATTGCTAAATTTGTTTTTATTTGTTGATTTTCTTGTTTTCAGCGTGCGAAATTACTAAAAATAGTTTGAATTCGGAAAATTTCTCGCCATTTTTTTGCGGAATACAACGTTTTTTTGTAATTTTGTCCCAATTATTAAAAAGGTAACAAATAACAAGAAAACTATAACAGCTATGAGATTTACAGTATCAAGCAGCGCATTGAGTGGAAAACTCTCTGCCCTCTCAAGAGTGATTAACAGTAAGAACGCCTTGCCCATCCTTGGCGATTTCGTGTTTGAGATCAAGGACAACGTGCTTTATCTGACGGCCTCAGACTCGGAAAACATGATGAAGACACAGATCGACCTGACGGAGAGCGACGGCTACTGCCGCTTCGCCATCGGCAACCACGACCTGCTGGAGGCCGTGAAAGGCTTCTCGGAGCAGCCCATCACGTTCGACGTCGATCAGGAGAAGAACATCGTGAAGATCTCGTATCAGAACGGTCTGTTCTCCCTGCCCATCGAGAACGCCGACGAGTTCCCCATGGCCCAGCCCGTCAGCGACTTCGCCACATCGATTGTCATGCCCAACCTCATACTGGCTGAGAACATCAACCGCTCCGTCTTCGCTACGGCACAGGACGAGCTGCGCCCCGTGATGAACGGTATCTACTTCGACCTGACCGCCGACGGACTGGCTGTGGTGGCCAGCGACGGACATAAGCTGGTGCGCAACAAGGTGTTTACCATCAAGAGTGAGCAGCCCGCTGCCTTCATCCTGCCGAAGAAGCCCGCCAACCTGCTGCGCAACCTGCTGGGCAAGGACGGTGGCGACGTGATCATCCGCTTCGACGAGCGTAATGCTGAGATCAACTACGGCGACGGCATCCTCCAGTGCCGACTCATCGAGGGCCGCTACCCCAACTATAACAGCGTCATTCCGCAGAACAACCCCAACGAACTGCGCGTGGACCGTCTCGGACTGCTGGCCGCCCTGCGCCGTGTGCAGCCCTTCGCCAACGACTCGAGCAACCTGATCCGCTTCCACGTGGAGGGCTCTACCCTGCAGCTGGATGCCGAGGACTACGACTTCTCGAAGACCGCCACAGAGCGCATGTCGTGCGAATACAACGGTCAGCCGATGTCGATCGGATTCAAGGGCTCGTCGTTCATCGAGGTGCTGAGCAATTTCGACTGTCAGGAGGTGATCATCCAGCTGGCCGACCCCAGCCGTGCAGGACTGGTACTGCCCTCAGAGCAGCCTGAGAATCAGGACGTGCTGATGCTGATGATGCCGATGTTGATTAATGATTAAGGAGGTAAAGGAGTAAAAGGAGTAAAGAAGTAAAAGGAGTAAAGGAGAATGAAACTTAATCTTCAAAAGCCACTCGTCATCTTCGACCTGGAGACGACGGGTTTGGATTTGGTCAAAGACCGTGTGATCCAGATATCATATATTAAGGTGTATCCCGACGGCCGTGAGGAGCGTGGCGACCATCTCATCAACCCCGAGAAACCCATCGAGCCCATCATCACCCAGCTGACGGGCATCTCTGACGACGACGTGAAGGACAAGCCGACATTCAAGATGCTGGCCAAGGAACTGTCGGAGAATTTCGCCGGTTCGGATTTCGCCGGATTCAACTCGAACAATTTCGACATCCCCCTGCTCGCTGAGGAATTCCTGCGTGCCGGAGTCGATTTCGACTTCTCCAAGTGCCGTATGATCGACGCCTGCACCATCTTCCGCAAGATGGAGCGCCGTAACCTCGCCGCCGCCTATAAGTTCTACTGCGGACGCAAGATGGAGGAAGACTTCGAGGCCCACCGTGCCGACCAGGATACAGAGGCCACCTACCGCGTGCTGATGGGGCAGCTCGACAAGTATGCCCCAGGTGCCAACGAGGATCCTGAGAAGGTGCTGGAGAATGATATAGATATGCTGAACGAGTTCTCGAAGCAGAACAAGAACGTGGACTTCGCAGGCCGCATCGTCTGGGCAGAGCAGAAGGACGCCAAGGGTAATCCCCTACTCGACGCCGACGGCAAGCCCAAGATGATCGAGGTGTTCAACTTCGGTAAGCATAAGGGACTTCCCGTGGCCGACGTATTGCATATCGATCCGGGCTACTACAGCTGGATCCTGTCTGGCGACTTCACGTACAACACGAAGCAGGTGCTGACACGCATCCGCCTCCGCGAGGCAAAGTTGAATGGATAAGGCGCATTCGCTAAATGATGAATGATAAATGAGAAATGATAAATATGGAGACGCATTTGAGGTATAAAAAGATAGTACGTCACAGAAGATGTTTCCTGCTGGGGGCTTTATCATTCATCATTTGTCATTTATCATTTAGCCCCGCAGGGGCGCAGGAGCTACAGGCGCGGATTACCATCAACCACAGCAAAATCCAGGGCACGGATGCCAGTGTCTTTGAAAATCTGCAGCAGACACTCGAACAGTTCGTCAACGAGCGCCAGTGGACTGACCTCCAGTTCCAGAAGAACGAGCGCATCGCGTGCAACTTCAACATCACCGTGGACAAGTACGTTAAGGATGACAACCGTTTCGAGTGTACCGCCCTCATCCAGGCTAACCGTCCGGTCTACAATTCCGCCTACACCTCCACCTTATATAATAATAAGGACGAGAACTTTCAATTCAACTTCGTGCAGTTCGACCAGCTGAACTATAACGATGAGACGATCGACAATCAGCTGACGGCGCTCTTTGCGTACTACGCCTACCTGATCATCGGTCTCGACCTCGACAGCTTTGCACCCCTCGGCGGCACGGACATCCTCCAGAAGTGCATGTATCTCGTGAACAATGCCCAGGACTTAGGATTCCCCGGCTGGAAGTCGTTCGAGGACAGTCGAAACCGCTTTGCCATCATCAACGACTATATCGACGAGGCGATGCGCCCCTTCCGTCAGATGCAGTACGACTACTACCGCAAAGGTCTCGATGAAATGGCGAATAATGCGGAGCGCGGACGTACGGAGATCTCCAACGCCCTCGACGGCCTGAAGCTTTCCCATGAGAACAAGCCCCTTAGCCTCCTGCCGCAGATCTGGACCGACTACAAGAAAGACGAGCTCAAGAGCATCTACCAGGGCAAGGGAACCCAGAAGGAGAAGGAACGCATCTACGATATGCTGATGTCGATCAACGCCTCGCAGAGCAACACCTGGGATGACATAAAAAAGTAACCATAAATGCTTAAAAGTCTATATATCAAGAACTTTACGCTGATTGATGAACTGGATATTGAACTCTATCCGGGCTTCTCTGTCATTACGGGAGAGACGGGTGCAGGTAAGAGTATCATCCTCGGCGCCATCGCTCTGCTCTTAGGTCAGAGAGCCGACTCAAAGTCCATCAAACAGGGAGCCGACAAGTGCGTCATCGAGGCCCATTTCGACCTGACGCGCTACGATCTGGACGCCTTCTTCAGCGACAACGACATTGAGAACGACGCCACTGACTGCATCGTACGTCGCGAACTGCTGGCATCCGGTAAGAGCCGTGCCTTCATCAACGACACCCCCGTGCAGCTCTCGATGCTCAAGGAGTTGGGCGAACGCCTCGTCGATGTCCACTCACAACATCAGAACCTCTTGCTCAACAAGCAAGACTTCCAGTTGGGTGTGGTTGACATCTTTGCCGACGACGCCACACAGCTCAGTCAATATCAGAAGACCTACAAAGAATACCATCAGGTAAAGCAACAACTCGACGACCTCCGTGAGAGCATCGAGCGCAACCGTCAGAACGCAGACTTCCTGCGGTTCCAGTGCGACGAACTGACGCAGGCCCGTCTGGTGGAAGGCGAGCAGGAAGAACTCGAACAGCAGAGCGACACGATGAGCCACTCCGAAGACATCAAGAGTGCGCTCTACGAAGCCGACAACGCCCTGACTGCCGAACAGACGGGCATCGTCACAGCCCTCCGCACCACGCTCTATGAACTGCGCAAGATCGGCGAGGTCTATCCTGCCGCAGCAGAACTCGAGCAGCGCGTCGACAGCTGTTATATCGAACTTAAGGACATCGCCCAGGAGGTGAGCAGCCATCTGGAGCGCATCGACTTCGACCCCGCAGAGATGGATGCCGTCAACAACCGTCTCGACAAGCTCTACGACCTTGAGAAGAAATACCACGTAGAGACTGTCGAGGAGCTTATTTCCAAGCGCGAGGATGTGGTCAGACAACTGGATCACATCGAGAACAGCGACGAAGCCCTCTCCGCCCTGGAGCAGCAACTCACGAAGCTGCAAGCTCAGGCTGCGAAAGAGGCCGACGCCCTCACCAAGCTTCGCACCAAGGCCGCCAAGCAGATCGAGGCCGAGATGCAGACCAAACTCGTGCCATTAGGGATGCCAAACGTCCGCTTCTCCGTTTCCATCACCCGCGAGGCTTTAAGTCTCAGCGGTCAGGATAAGGTTGCCTTTATGTTCAGCGCCAACACCTCCACCCCACTCCAGCCCATCTCTCAGGTGGCCTCCGGCGGTGAGATTGCCCGTGTGATGCTCTCCCTGAAAGCTATGATCAGCGGTGCCGTCAAGCTGCCCACCATCATCTTCGACGAGATCGACACGGGTGTCAGCGGCAAGATGGCCGAGAAGATGGCCGAGATGATGCAGGAGATGGGCGACCACGGCCGTCAGGTCATCAGCATCACCCACCTGCCTCAGATCGCCGCCCTCGGCACCACGCACTACAAGGTGGAGAAACAGGAAACAGTATTTGGCACCGTCAGCAGCATGCACCAGCTCTCTCCCGATGAGCGCATCCATGAGATTGCCCAGATGCTCAGTGGCAGCGACGTCAGCGCCGCCGCCATCGCCAACGCGAAACAATTATTACGTATCACAAAATGACAACAATATGATATATATAACGACCACTAATTTCACGAATTACACTAATTGGCTGCGCCAGCAAAAATAATTCGTGAAATTCGTGTAATTCGTGGTAAAAATAATAAATATGTATAAGCAACTGTATAATAAACGAGTATTGAAAGTGATGGCATTGTCCATCGTCCATTTATCATTATCTATCAGCGTAGCTATGGCTCAGCCCTCGTGGGTCAAGAAAGCCACGAAGTCAGTCTTTACGTTGAAGACCTTCGCCGCCGACGGTTCCCTCATCGCCAGCAGCAACGGTTTCTTTACCGGTCCGAACGGCGAGGCCGTCAGCAGTTTCTCACCCTTCAAGGGCGCGTCGAGAGCCATCGTCATCGATGCCCAGGGCAAAGAGACCGCCGTCGAGTGCATCCTCGGTGCCAATGACATCTACGACGTCGCCCGTTTCCGTGTCGCCAGCAACAAGACGCAGCCCCTCCCCATCTGCACCACCACGATGCCCGAAAGCAGCACCGTCTGGCTCCTGCCCTATCACGAGACCAAGCAGCTCTACAGCGGTCCCATCCGCAAGGCCGAGAAGTTCATGGGCAATTACGACTACTACACCGTCGCCATCACCTCTCCTCAGCACGTCGAGAACTGTCCGCTGCTCAATGAGTCCGGCGAGGTCATCGGTCTCATCCAGCCCTCTGCCAACGCCGACGACTCGCTCAGCTATGCCATCAGCGCCGTCTTCGCCGACTCCCTCCACATGACCGGCTTTAGCATCAACGAGCCAGTCTTCCAACAGACGCAGGTCAAGAAGGCCCTGCCCTCAGACATCAAGGAGGCCAATGTCGCCCTCTTCCTCGCCAGTTCCCAGAACGACTCACTCGCCTATGCCGAACTCGTCGACGATATGATCAGCCAGTTCCCCGCTGCCCCCGACGGCTACACCTACAAGGCCCAGCTGGCAGCCGCCGGCGGCGACTTCGCCACAGCCGACCAGTATATGACCCAGGCTATCCGCGTCTCCGATCCCAAAGACGAGGCCCATTACAACTTCGCCCGTCTCATCTACAACAAGGCCGTCTATCAGTCTGCCATCCCCTACGACAGCTGGTCGCTCGACAAGGCTCTCTCCGAGATTCGCCAGTCTATCGCCATCTCTCCCCTGCCCTCCTATCAGCAGCTGGAGGCCGAGATCCTCTTCGCCCAGAAGGAGTACGATGCCGCCTACGACATCTTCATACGCCTCTCGCAGTCGTCCATGCGCAACGCCGAGATCTTCTACAGCGCCGCCAAGTGCAAGGCCCTGCAGCGTGACACCACCGCCATGCTCTCACTCCTCGACAGTTGCATCAACACCTTCTCCAAGCCCTACTTCAAGGAGGCAGCCCCTTACCTCTGGGAGCGTGCCGAGGCCCGTCGCGATGCCGGCAGATACCGTGACGCCATCGCCGACATGAACGAATACGAGAAACTGATGAGTGCCGAGATCAACGAGAGTTTCTACTACATCCGTCATCAGACGCACATCCAGGCCCGTCTCTATCAGCAGGCCCTCAACGACATCAACCGCGCCATCCAGATGAATCCCAGCGAGACGCTCTACTACGCCGAGAAAGCCTCCCTCGAAGTGCGTGTCGGACTCTACGACGAGGCCATCGCCACCGCCAAGGAGTGTATCGCTGTCGATCCCAACGCCAGCGACGGCTATCTCTTCCTCGGTCTCGCCCAATGCCTCAAAAACGACAAGAAAGAAGGCCTCGACAATCTTCGCAAAGCCAAGGAACTTGGCGATCCGCAGGCCGACGCCCTGATCGAGAAATACAGTAAATAACTAAAGGATTTGGCAATTATATAGAAATGGCCCTTACCGTCAGAACGGTAATGGGCCATTATCTATCGGGGGGATGGCGCCGTTGTCCTCGCCGTTGATCTTGGAACCACGGATCTCGCCGCCGAAGTTATCCATCGGCGCACGGTTGCCGAGGTTGCGGTCTTCTGGATTCTCGAAGCGGGTGTACTCGCCGCGGAAGGTGAGCAGCACGTCGCCCGTGGCACCCTTACGATGCTTGGCGATGATGATCTGTGCCATGCCGCGCAGGTCGTGGCCGGCATCATCCTGATAGATGTGATAATACTCAGGACGGTGGACGAAGAGCACCATGTCGGCATCCTGTTCGATGGCTCCCGACTCACGCAGGTCGGAGAGCATGGGTCGCTTGCCTTCGATGCCGTCACGTCCCTCGACGCCACGGTTGAGCTGACTGAGGGCGATGATGGGGATGTCGAGCTCCTTGGCCAAGCCCTTGAGCGAACGGGAGATGGTGGATACCTCCTCCTGACGTGAGGAGAAGCGCATGCCGTTGGCGTTCATGAGCTGCAGATAGTCGATCATGATGAGCTTGACGTCGTGCTCTCGTACCAGGCGGCGGGCCTTGGTGCGCAGTTCGAAAACGGAGAGGCCCGGCGTGTCGTCGACATATAGCGGAGCGCCGAGGAGGTTGTTGATGTGCTTGTCGAGACGGTCCCACTCGTCACGCTGCAGCTGGCCATTGAGGATCTTCGAACCCTGGATCTCACAGACGTTGGAGATGAGGCGGTTGACGAGCTGGACATTCGACATTTCCAATGAGAAGAAGGCCATGGGCACATGGAGGTCGGCGGCAATGTTCTTGGCCATCGAGAGGGCGAAGGAGGTCTTACCCATGGCAGGGCGCCCGGCGATGATGATGAGGTCGGAGTTCTGCCAGCCGCTGGTCATATCATCGAGCTTGTAGTAGCCCGTGGAGATACCGGTGAGTCCGTCGGTGTTGGCGGCGGCGGCCTGGATGACCTTCAAAGCCTGGTCGATGACGGGGTTGATCTGGGTGTAGTCCTTCTTCATATTGCGCTGGGAGAGCTCGAAGAGGGAGCCTTCGGCCTCCTGCATCAGTTCCTCGACATCGACGGTCTCGTCGAAGGCCTTGGTCTGGATGACGCTCGAGAAAGAGATGAGCTGTCGAGCCAGGGACTTTTGGGCGATGATCTGGGCGTGGTACTCGATGTTGGCCGACGAGGCGACCTTGGAACTGAGTTCAGCAACGTAGCCCGGACCACCTACTTCTTCGAGGTTGCCGGACTTGGCCAGCTGTTCGGTGACGGTGAGCACATCGACTGGGCGCTCGTCCATGTTAAGGTCGCGAATGGCCGTATAGATCATCTGGTGACGGGGATCGTAGAAACTCTCGGGATGGAGGATCTCACAGACGACGGCGTAGGCGTCTTTGTCGATCATCAGGGCACCGAGGACGGCGTTTTCTACTTCGAGTGCCTGTGGGGGCAGATGGCCGTAGGTGGGGTCCAAGGGCATCTGGCGACGGGGTCTCTTGCGGGTATTGTCTTGTTCTGCCATTATGATATTTACGATTTACTTATTTACGATTTATTTCTTCGCCTTTTAAAGTCGGGAGGGAGATGTGGTAGCGGACGGCGAGGAAACGGATGATGCAGGTGACGCAGAAACTGACGACGGCACTCAGTTCCGTTGAGAGGCCAAGGGCTGCCAAAGCCCAGTAGGCCAGTCCGCCCAGCACGCAGGCGATGGCGTAGATCTCCTTGTGGAAGATGACGGGCTCGTTGTTGAGCAGCACATCGCGGATGACACCGCCTGCGGAGCCCGTGATGCAGCCCATAATGATGGCCACCCAGAACGGCTGGCCCATAGCGAGGCTCTTCTGGATGCCGGCGATGGTGAAGAGCGCCAGGCCGAGGGTGTCGAAGACGAACCAGGCGTTTTTTAAGGGTTCCATCCACTTGCCGAAGAATACGACGGTGAGCAGGGCTACACCCGTACATATTAAATATAATGGTGTGGTCATCCAGAAGGGGGTCGTACCCAGCATAACGTCACGGAACGTTCCGCCACCGATGGCTACAGCCACGCCACAGACATACCCGCCAAACCAGTCGAAGTGCTTGGCGGCGGCATGACGGATGCCTGAGATGGCAAAGGCAAACGTTCCCAGAAGTTCTATGATATAGATGATCACAACTAAAGATTTTTTTAAGACAACGAATTACACGAATTTCACGAATTACTTTTCGAAGCGGGAGCCCCAGTAGTTAAGCATACGCTGGTACATCTTTTCCTCGGTGGGGTTGTGCTGACCGTGCCAGAGACGTTCGTTGACGAGGGCATCGGGCAGATACTGCTGGGGCGTGAAATGGCCGGGATAGTCGTGCGGATACTGGTAGCCGTCGTGATAACCCAGGTCTTTCATCAGCTGCGTGGGGGCATTGCGGATGGGCAGCGGCACGGGCTGGTTGCCGGTGCGACGGACGAGCTCGAGGGCGGCATCGACACCGAGATAGGCGCTGTTGCTCTTGGGCGAGGTGGCCAGATAGACCGTTGCCTCGGCGAGGGGGATGCGCCCCTCGGGCCAGCCGATCTTCATCACGGCATCGAAGGCGGCATTGGCGAGCAGCAGGGCGTTGGGATTGGCCAGGCCGATGTCCTCGGCAGCGCTGATGACGAGCCGACGGGCGATGAACTGCGGGTCTTCCCCACCCTCAATCATCCGGGCGAGCCAGTAGAGGGCGGCATCGGGGTCGGAACCGCGAATGCTCTTGATGAAGGCTGAGATGATGTCGTAGTGCATCTCACCCTCCTTGTCGTAGGCCAGGGGATTCTGCTGAAGGCGCTGAACAACGAGGGCGTCGGTGATATTGACTTCATCCGAAGATTCGGATTCTACTACCAACTCCAAGATATTCAATAACTTACGGGCATCACCTCCGCTGTATCGCAGAAGGGCGCCGGTCTCCTGCAGCTGGATGTTTCGCTCCTTGAGAATAGAGTCGGTATGGATGGCACGGTCGAGCAAGAGCAGGAGATCATCTTTCTCCAGAGACTTGAGGACATAGAGCTGACAACGGGACAGCAGCGGACGGATGACCTCGAAGGAGGGGTTCTCCGTGGTGGCGCCGATGAGCGTGACAATGCCCTTCTCCACAGCGCCCAGGAGGGAGTCCTGCTGCGATTTGGAGAAACGGTGGATCTCGTCGATGAAGAGGATCGGCGATGCCTCGTTGAAGAAACGGCCCTTCTGCGCCTTCTCGATGACGTCGCGGACATCCTTGACACCACTCGTGACAGCCGAGAGGGTATAGAAGGGTGTCTCCAGCCGGTTGGCAATGATCTGGGCCAGGGTGGTCTTACCCACACCCGGGGGTCCCCAGAGGATAAAAGAAGAGATGCGTCCTGCCTCGATCATCTTCCGCAGGACGGCCCCCTCGCCCACCAAATGTTGTTGTCCGATATAGTCGTCCAAAGTGCGAGGACGGAGTCGTTCAGCCAGTGGTTGTGCCATATTTTGCCTGCAAAGTTACTTTAAAATGTGAAAATCACAAAAAATATCATCAAAAAACTTGCTAATAAAAAATAAAGTTAATACATTTGCAGAAAAAAACAAGATATATATGGCAAGAACAAAGCAACAACAGCCGGAAAGTAATCCGTCACTGTCGATCAAGGCAGTCACAAAAAGTAGTGTTTGGGACATCCAGGAGAACGATGTGTTCCGTATGTGGGAGGCAGCCACGAAGGATGCCGAAGTGAAGGAAAACGTCACGCATTATCTGGACATCTTCAAGAGCGCCTTCTTCATTGAGGACATCAAGGAGGACGTGATGCTCGTGAAGAAGAGTTATGAGAAGCGTGGTTACAAGGTGGCCCAGATCAAGTTTGACGAGAGTATGAAGTTCTCGTGGGCCATCAAGAAGAAGCCGATTATGCGCGTGACCGACCTGACGTATGAGAACATCCGCCACATCTCTGCCGCCAAGCTGATAGAGGTGCTCGACCGCAACTTCGGCGGTGGATGGGACTCGTTGTCGCAGTCGATTCAGGACATCATCCTCAGCGGTTTCGACATCTCCACCACAACCCTTCCCAAGGACCGTCTGCACAAGAAGGGCGGTATGTATGAGAAGAAGGTTGAAGACGGCTTCGAGGTGCTCGAGGTGGAGAAAGGCGGCTGGGTGGAGGCCATCTTCGCCAAGCTGAAGCCCGAGCAGGAGAAGATCCGTATGAAGTTCTCCGACGATGAAGACGACGAGACAGAACGTGATGACGAGAATGAGGACGATGAGGACTACGAGGTACAGGACGACTACAGTTCGCACGACGAGGAGGACGAGGAGGTTGAAGATCCGGATGACGATGAGATCACCGAGGACAACTACTCGACGATGATGGACCTGGGCAGCGAAGATCCCGACGACGAAGCTGCCAACCTCATTGAGTTTGTAGACGAATAATCAATCATTAATAAATCAAAACCTAGATCAAAATGAACATTCCTGAAGTATTTTGGCTCGTGCCCATCGCCTCGGTGGTAGCATTGGGAATGGCGTACTTCTTCTTCACCCAGCTGATGAAGGCTGACGAGGGTACGCCGCGTATGAAAGAAATTGCACTCTATGTGCGTAAAGGTGCTATGGCCTACCTGAAGCAGCAGTACAAGGTCGTTTGTATTGTCTTCGTGGTGCTCTGTGCCCTCTTCGCCTTTATGGCCTACGGCCTGAACGTACAGAACCCCTGGGTGCCCTTCGCATTCCTTACCGGCGGTTTCTTCTCCGGACTGGCAGGTTTCTTCGGCATGAAGACCGCCACCTATGCCTCTGCACGTACGGCCAATGCGGCCCGTCAGAGCATGGACGCCGGACTGAAGATTGCCTTCCGTTCGGGTGCCGTAATGGGTCTGACGGTTGTCGGACTGGGTCTGCTTGACATTGCGATATGGTTCCTGGTGCTCAGCTATTTCTATCAGGGCGACCAGATGGCCCTCATCACCATCACCACCACGATGCTGACCTTCGGAATGGGTGCTTCGACACAGGCGCTGTTTGCCCGTGTCGGCGGTGGTATCTATACGAAGGCTGCCGACGTAGGTGCTGACATCGTTGGTAAGGTGGAGGCCGACATCCCCGAGGATGATCCCCGTAACCCTGCCACCATTGCTGACAACGTGGGTGACAACGTGGGTGATGTGGCCGGTATGGGTGCCGACCTCTATGAGAGCTATTGCGGCTCGATCCTTTCCACGGCTGCCCTGGGTGCTGCCGCCTTCGGCGTGGCTGGTCTTGAGATCCAGCTGAAGGCCGTCATAGCCCCGATGCTGATTGCCTCGGTGGGTGTGTTCCTCTCGCTGCTGGGAATCTTCCTGGTGCGCACGAAGGAAGGTGCCACGATGAGGGATCTGCTGCGTTCGCTCGCCTTAGGAACGAATGTCAGCGCCGTGCTCATCGCCATCGCCACCTTCGCCATCCTCTACCTGCTGGGTATCGAGAACTGGCTGGGGCTCTCCTTCTCTGTCATCTCAGGTCTGGCTGCCGGTGTGATCATCGGACAGGCTACGGAATACTACACCTCGCACTCCTATAAGCCGACGCAGAAGATCTCTGAAGCCGGACAGACTGGTGCTGCCACGGTGATTATCAAGGGTATCGGTACGGGTATGATCTCTACCTGCATCCCCGTGATCACCATCGGCGTGGCCATTATGCTGAGTTATCTCTGTGCCAACGGCTTCGACCTCACAATGTCGTCAGAGTCACTGGCTCACGGTCTCTATGGCATCGGTATCGCTGCCGTGGGTATGCTCTCTACGCTGGGTATCACACTGGCCACCGACGCCTACGGTCCTATCGCCGACAATGCCGGTGGTAATGCCGAGATGTGCGGACTGGGTGAAGAGGTGCGTCATCGTACAGATGCCCTCGACGCCCTGGGCAACACGACAGCTGCCACAGGTAAGGGCTTTGCCATCGGTTCTGCAGCCCTCACGGCTCTCGCCCTACTCGCCTCTTACATTGAGGAGATCAAAATCGCGATGGTTCGTGCCGGTCAGACGCTGAACAACGTGGCTGGTGATGTGATCTCTGCTTCAGAAGCCACCATCCCCGACTTTATGAACTATTATCAGATCAACCTGATGAATCCCCGCGTGATCGTCGGTGCGTTCATCGGTGCGATGGCTGCCTTCCTCTTCTGCGGTATGACGATGGAGGCTGTGGGCCGTGCTGCTGAGAAGATGGTGCAGGAGGTGCGTCGTCAGTTCCGTGAGATTGCCGGTATTCTGGAGGGAACAGGCACGCCAGACTATGGCCGTTGTGTGGAGATCTCCACCCGTGCTGCCCAGCACGAGATGGTGGTGCCTTCCATCCTCGCCATTATCATCCCCATCGTCGTGGGTTGTGTACTCGGCGTGGCTGGTGTCTTAGGTCTGCTCGTCGGTGGTCTGGCCGGCGGCTTCACGCTGGCTGTGTTCATGGCCAATGCAGGAGGTGCCTGGGACAATGCCAAGAAGAACATCGAAGAAGGCAACTTCGGCGGCAAGGGCTCATTTGCCCATAAGGCCTGTATCGTCGGTGACACCGTGGGTGACCCGTTCAAGGACACCTCTGGTCCGTCGCTGAACATCCTGATCAAGCTGATGTCGATGGTCAGCATCGTCATGGCTGGTCTGACGGTTGCATTTTCATAATATAAAATATGTATAAGAGAAATATGAGATTATTAGTATCAACGGTTATCGCAGTCTTTTGCTGCGGTAACCTTCATGCTCAGGCAGTACCCGATGCCGGGAAATTCCTTCCTGGACCTCCTGCGGAGACATCCGTAGAGTATATCAAGGACTATCTCCAGTATGCCTGGGGCAAGACCATGAGAGGCACGGAGATAGGTGAACAGGCCAGGAACGACTTCAACGCCGATGCCTCTTATTATCTGGATGCCTTCTCACAGGCCATCGACGTCTCGCTGAACGCTGCAGAGACACCTTACATCGCAGAGCTCTTTGAGTACTGTATGGAGTATGGCAACAAGAGCATCCAGCAGGCCAAGGCGTCGTTCGCGTTTTTCAGAAGGCCGTATGTGCGTTTCGACGAGGTGTCGCTCATCCCGGAGATGGAGGAGAAATACCGCGACGAGAGTTCCTTCCCTTCCCGCGAGTCGCTGATGGGATGGATGTATGCGCTGCTACTGACTGAGATCTGTCCGGATAGACAGGATGATATCCTGAACCTCGGCTATCGTTTCGGCGATGCTTCGATTTCGACGGGTTACTATTGGGACAGCGATGTTCAGGCAGGTCGTCTGCTGGCCAGTGCCCTGATCGTCCGTCTGCATGACCACACAGGTGTCAATGCGATGATCAACTCTGCCAAGGCTGAATATGCCAAGGTGTCTGGAACGACGTATGAGAGTCCTGCGCTGACGGAAGAGACGAATCAGTATTTCAGCGAAAACCAGTTGCCGGATGCCGTCAATTATCTGCCGGCTCCTCCAGACACGGTCTCTGCCCTGGGCACCACGGACATGAGTAAGTTCATCGAAGGTAAGGGTATCCGTCCGACGGATGAAGGTCAGATTGCCATCAACGACGTGAACAACGAACTGGATTATTTCCTGCAGATATATTCGACTCCTTTTGGCAGGACACTCTCTGCAACGGCAACGCCGGAGGTGTATAAACTTTGTGAGGCAATGTATCTCCTTGGTGACGGTGCTACCCGCAGCTGCAAGAACTTCTATCATCGTTCTCGTCCGTTCAAGCAGTTGAACGAGGCTACGGCCTATCCGCCTGCTGAGAACATCGAGAAGAATACGGGTTCCTATCCTTCGGGTGATTCTTCTACGGGCTGGATGTATGCTTTGGTGCTGTCAGAGCTGAATCCGGAAGCAGAGGAAGCCCTGTTGGCACGTGCTTATCAGTATGGTCAGGGCCGTGTCATCACAGGCTATCACTGGCAGACGGATGTCGAGGCCGGTCGTCTCGTTGGTGCTGCCGTCTATGCCCGTCTACACAACAGCGATGAGTTCCTGAAGCAGTTTGAGCGTGCCAAGAAAGAACTTGACGGCACGTTGGGTGTACGAGCCATCTCTGCTGACGTGAAGGATGCCGACACCTATACCCTCGGAGGCGTTAAGGTAACGGAACCGACTCAGAAAGGTGTGTATATCCAAGGCGACAAGAAAGTGATACGCTGATGAGAACAACACTACTGACTATTATTCTATTCTGGCTCTGTGGCATACTTCCTGCGCAGAGCCAGGATTTTTCTGCCGGTTTCTCTATCCATGAGATTCCTGACAGCATCTGGCAGAAGATGCAGGGCAAAACTTATCAGCCCAATGATGTCATCCACCGTGAAGACCTGCGCTATCTGAAGCTGATGCACTGGGACTATGACGGCAAGACACACTATGGCGAGATGGTCTGCAACAAGATTATCGCTCAGAAGCTGATCCGCATCTTCATGGAGCTTTATCGCCAGCACTACCCTATCCAGAAGATCCGTTTGGCTGATGAATATGATGCTGATGACGAGAGGCAGATGAGCGACAACAACACCAGTTGCTTCTGTTTCCGTACTGTCTCAGGCCGCCAGCATCTCTCCTATCATGCCAGAGGTCTCGCCGTTGACATCAACACGCTATATAATCCCTACGTGAGGACAGGCAAAGACGGCAAACAAATAGTAGAGCCTGCCACGGGCAAGCCCTACTGTGATCGGAAGAAGGATTTCAAGTATAAGATCACAAAAGGTGACCTCTGCTATCGGCTATTCATCAAGCATGGCTTTACCTGGGGCGGTTCCTGGCGCACCATGAAAGACTACCAGCACTTTGAATACCATCCATAAGTAATTTCTTCCCCTCCTAAGTTACACTAATTTGTGGATCACAAGGCCAGAGCGCAGTTTGGGCTCAAACCAAGTGGCCTTTGGCGGCATGATCTTGCCTGAGTCGGCAATGTCCATGATCTGCTGCATTGAGACAGGATAGAGTGCCAAGGCAGCACGCATCTCGCCAGAGTCCACACGACGCTTCAACTCCTTCAGACCACGCAGTCCTCCGACGAAGTCTATCCGCTGAGAAGAACGCAAATCACCGATATTAAGAATCTCATCGAGAATCAGACGGCTGGAGATGTCCACGTCGAGCACACCGATGGGATCATTATTATCATAAGTACCTTCCTTCGCCTTCAGACTGTACCAGTGCTCATCCAGATACAGCGAGAACTCATGCAGCTGTTGGGGTTTGTAGATCTCCGTTCCCTTGTCCTCCACGATGAAGTTCACCTGTAGGGCAGCGAGGAACTCCTCTGACGACATGCCGTTCAGATCCTTCACCACACGGTTGTAGTCGAGGATAGTGAGCTGTGAGGCCTGGAAACACACGGCCATGAAGAAGTTGTACTCCTCCGTACCGTTGTGGTTGGGATTCTGCTTCTGCTTTTCTGCCCCCACAAGGGCTGCAGCGGCACTTCTATGATGTCCGTCGGCGATATAGAGCGATGGCATCTTGGCAAACTCATTGGTGATGGTCTGCATGTCGTTGTCGTCGTTGATCACCCAGAACT
The DNA here is from genome assembly GCA_900316445.1 of uncultured Prevotellaceae bacterium. Classification (GTDB taxonomy): domain Bacteria; phylum Bacteroidota; class Bacteroidia; order Bacteroidales; family Bacteroidaceae; genus Prevotella. The sequence continues at coordinate 17,115 of ONCZ01000045.1, forward strand.
GATGGCGGAATCCGTCGATGGGAGCGATGAAGTCGTACTCAGGCTCTGTGGCGGCATAGCGCATAATGAGATCATTGAGTACCTGATTGTCAGGATAGGCGAAGAACACGGGCTCGATGTTCGCATTGTTCACACGGACGTGCTTCATGCGGTCTTCCTCCTTATCACGACGCGTCAGCTCATGCTTCTTGATGCGGCCGGCCATATAGTCGTCGGTATGGGCACAGACCACAAGACCGTACTGCGTCTTGCCGTTCATCGTCTGGGCATAAATATAATAATGATCGCGTGAGTCCTGCACCAACCAGCCCTTGTCCTGGAACTTCTGGAAATTCTCGGCAGCCTTCTCATACACCCGGGGGTCGTACTCCGACGTACCTATGGGGAAGTCAATCTCTGGCTTGATGATGTGATACAGACTCTTTTCGTTGTCGCCAGCCTCTGCCCTCGCCTCTTCTGAGTCAAGCACATCGTAGGGGCGGCTCTCAACCTGCTCCACCAACTCTTTAGGTGGACGGATTCCTTTAAACGGTTTGATGATTGCCATATTTGTTGATATTTACTAAAGATTCTCAATTTGTGGTGCAAAATTACGCAGATTATTTGGAATAACCAAATTTTCTTCTTATATTTGCACCGTGATAATCATTAATCAACTGATAGAACCCCAACACATAAAGATGAAAAGGATAACATTTATCGTAGCCAGCCTGCTGATTGGTACTATCTTGTTCGCGCAGACTCAGGCCTCACAGGAGGAAATTGCCTTTGCCCAACGCATCTATAAGGCACAGGAACAGGGAGATGAAACAGCATTTCAGGCAGCCCAGAAGGATTATGCTGATTATCTGCTCAGCAAGAAGAACTGGGGGAAATACTATAATCTGTGGGTAAACCAGGTGGTTTTCCATGTCAACAACAAGCATTTCTACCAGGCTTTTACCGAAATCCAGAAGATGACGGATGACATCGAGGAACGTAAACAGACGAAATACCTTTATGTGGCCTATCAGGCCTTAGGTCTCTACTATGTCAACCGCGGAAACTATGAACAGGGAGAGGCTTACTTCAAGAAGGCGCTAGAGCTGGTTGATACTGTCAGTAATCAACTGGCAGCAGCCAATCTCCACATATCGCTGGCCCAGGCTCAGAGTTATACTAATCCAGCCGAAGCGATGAAGCAGTTGGATCGTCTGCCCTCATTGGAGGGAAACCCGACGACGGAAAGCGGCGTGTTGGCCTATCGCTGTATCATCGCCTTTGAAATGAACGACCTAAAGGCCTTTAAGAAATACTATGCAAAGTATGACAGCATCAGACAGAACTTCCCAGAACCATTCAATGAGATAAATTATGAGAATGTGATGGTGTATCATCACATGGTGGAGGGGCATACAGACCAAGCGTTGGCATGGTGCGATTCGTTGGATTCTGATATCGAAGCCGCCGAGTTGCGGGCAAAGGTGTATGAGCATGCCCGACTTTGGGAAAAAGCCTTCTACGAAATAGAACGTAAAGACAGTTTGAATCGCCGTATGGAGAATGAGGTGCTGGCTGATAATCTCGCTTCGCTGTCGCAAACCATCGATTCTCTTGAGGAGAAGGAAAGAAAGGCCAAGATTATCAGACAGCAATTGATTATTGTAGGTGTACTGGCTACCTTTATTATTTCCCTTCTGATAGGCATTTTGCTCTATCGTCGCAGAAATCACAGACTTCTGAAACAGCAGTATGCCATGGTGAAAGAGGCTCAAGAGCAGACGGCCAATGTTCTCAGCATCCGGAAAGCCTTTGTCAAATCGATGTGGGAGCGTCTGAAGTCGCCTGTTCAACTGCTGATGAATTATGCCAATGTTTTCAATAATCCAGACTTCCGCCTGAAGCTGGAGGAAAGGCCAAAGGCCTATCACGACATCGTGGACTCAGCCAAGCAGATCGGTTCGCTCATCGAACCTGTCATTGAGTCGATGGCTCATGACAATACTGCCATCAGTGAACAACAGAAGAACGTGTGTCAAGATGCGCTCCGCTCTCCCTTGTCATCGCTCATCGGCATGGCGGAAATCATTGCAGAGGACAAGGATCACCATATCCCGGAAGATGAATATCTGAAGATGCGCGAAGTAGTATCGAATAATGCTTATATGGTGGCGATATCGACTCAGGAACTGCTCTATTTCAGTATAACGGCCGACGGTCAAAAGGTTGAGAAGAAAGACTACGTAGGACTGAATGAGACAGTACAGTCCATCCTTAACAGTTATGATTGGCGTAACCGTGAAATGGAATTCATGTTTACGTCGGATGTGGACGACGACGTGCATATACACACTTATAGCGAACGTCTGCAGCGACTGTTGATTTGCCTATTGCGCAATTCTGACCAGTTTGCTGCCTATGGCAAGGTGGAGGTCAGTTGTCATGCAGCCGACGACGGCACTTACTCCATATCTGTATCCAACGAGGGTGACAAGATTCCTGACGGATGCGACGAAGAACAGATCTTCATGCCATTCATCAGGGTGACACCAAGCAGTCATGGTCTTAGTATCAGGCTCGCCCTCGCCAGACAACTGGCCTTGTCAATGGATTACAAACTCCATATCGACATGACCTACGAGAAAGGAGTACGGATAGTTCTCTCTTTGTTTTAACGATGTTTTTCAGCAAAAAACAACCCATCTCTTTGTAGATTCAGAAAAAAGCAGTAACTTTGCAGCCAAAGAAAAAGGTAACTCTAATTAATTTAAAACGTATATGAAGAAAAGACTTACTACTTTTATTTGGCTGCTGATGGCATTTGGCATCCAGTCACAGGCACAGGATTTTGAGTCAGCTACTGACGCAGTAAAGAACATGGGTGTTGGTTGGAACCTCGGCAACACGCTTGACGCCAACAACCAGACCGTAAGCGACATCACCAATGACGCCTACTGGGGACAGCAAGGTTTGGATTCAGAAACCTGCTGGGGACAGCCATACACGACAAAGGAGTTTATCCAGATGATGAAGAAGGCGGGCTTTACGGCCATCCGAGTTCCCGTGACCTGGTATAACCACTTGGACAAGGATGGTAACGTCAACAAGGAATGGATGAAGCGCGTGAAGGAGGTTGTGGGCTACGTGATCAGCGAGGGGCTCTACTGTATCCTGAACGTTCATCATGACACAGGTGCCGACAGTAAGGATGCCAACGGAAAGCTGACAGGCTACCACTGGATCAAGGCCGATGCCGACAACTACACAGGAAACATGGATCGCTACGTGAAACTCTGGAGCCAGATTGCCGAGGAGTTCAAGGACTACGGGCAGACACTGCTCTTTGAGGCCTACAACGAGATGCTCGACGGCAACAGTTGCTGGAACTACCCGACCTTCGGCATGGACTTCGACGCCGACTACGAGAAGAAATCGCTGGAGGCTGTCAACAGTTACGCCCAGAGCTTCGTGAGCACCGTGCGCCTCTCGGGTGGCAACAATGCGACGCGCAACCTCATCGTGAATCCTTACGCCGCTGCAAGTGGCGGCGTCTGGGGCAACAACACACACCCGCAGGATCCACTGGAGCAACTGGTACTACCCACGGACGAATCAAAGGATCACCTGATTGTTGAAGTACACAGCTATCCGGAAATCACCAAAGGCCTTAGTTCAGCCAAGAGCGGTCTCGACTGGACATTCAACAACCTCAAGGAGAAGATCATCGACCGTCTGAACGTTCCGCTGATCATCGGCGAATGGGGCACCAGCAACGTTGATAACGGCTCTGACTATATCGATCGCCGCGAGACGATGATTGGCTTCTGCGACTACTTCGTGAAGAAAGCCAAGGAGTACGGTATCGCCACGTTCTACTGGATGGGACTCTCCGACGGCAATGCACGCAAGGAGCTCGTCTTCAACCAGCCTGATTTGGCAGAGACCATCACGAAGGCCTATCACGGCGACGATTTTAAAGGTGAATACCCGGCTAAGGAAACTCCAAGCGAGGGTGTCATCTTTGAGGGTGAGCAGATGCTGGAATGGGGATCAGCCATCAATATCGCTGCTGACCTCTTCACAAACCTGAGCGATGCTTCGACGGTTGAGATTACCTATGTACAGCAATACGACCAGTTTGAGAAAGAGGACGACAGATACGGCATGATGCAGTTCTGGTATAACGACTGGAGTACGATGATCAACGTGACGGCTGAAGGCCAGACGTATAACGGCGACTTCGTACCTTCTGATGTCTATGGTACTGAATCAGGCACAGAGCATGTGACGACCTTCTCGTTCGATGAAGAGACCTTTCATAATTTCAAGAAGAAGGGTATGCTGTTTCAGGGACACGGCATCATAGTGAAGAAGGTGGTACTCAATGGTGTTGCTGAAGAGCAAGAGCCTCCACAGGGAGGTGGAGACTCTGAGGTGTTCTGGGAAGGCAACGAAGTAATGGACTGGGGCGACGGTCTCCAGCTGACGGTTCCCGCAGAGAACTTCGCAGCCCATGGCCAGGATGTCAGGCTGACACTGCAATATACGATTGACATGAATGGTGACTCTGATTACAATATGATTCAGCTGTTCTATGGCGACTGGTCTACTAATCCCTCATTCATCATCGACGGACAGACCATCGACAAGGAATTCAGACCCACCGATTTGAATGGTGCTGGTAATGGTGATGTCTGTACTACGACGATGACCTTCAGCGAAGATGTCATGAAGATTATCCTTGAGAAAGGCATTGTGATGCAGGGTCACGGCCTGCGTCTGAACAAAGTGATATTGGAAACACCCTCAGGTATTAAGACTGTTCTCAAGGCCAAGAGCAACGATGGTGCCATCTATAACCTCGCAGGCCAGCGAGTTTATAATCCCCAGAAGGGCATCTACATCAAGAACGGCAAAAAGTACATTGTTAAATAAAAAAGTAATCCCCTCCGCTTTGGAGGGGATTACTTTTTTATGCTAATACTAAATTATTTGTTCACCTGGAACTTAGTGTCGCCGTCCTTGAAGAAGGCGTTGATCTGCTTGGCGGCTGCGATACCAGCGTTGATGTTGGCCTCGGCAGTCTGAGCACCCATCTTCTTCGGAGTTGAGAAGTAACGACCCTCAAACTTGGCGAACTCGTCGTTGGCATCGGGCATGATGTCTGTGACGAACTTCAGGTCCTCACGCTCCTGCATCAGCTTTATCAACTCAGGCTCGTTGATGACTTCCTTACGGGCTGTGTTCACCAGCACACCACCCTTCTTCATCTTACCGACGAGAGCAGCGTTGATGCTCTGCTTGGTCTCTGGTGTTGCGGGGATGTGGAGTGACACCACGTCGCACTGCTCAAAGAGAGCGTCCTGATTGGCGACAGCGTGTACACCGGCCTTCTCGATTACCTCAGCGGGACAGTAGGCGTCGAAGGCATAGACCTCCATACCAAAGCCCTTGGCGATGCGGGCCACGTTACGACCTACATTACCGAAAGCAAGGATACCCAGTTTCTTACCTAACAATTCAGAACCGCTCTTGCCGTTGTAGAATCCACGGACAGCCATCACCAGCAGACCGAAGACGAGCTCGGCCACGGCGTTGGAGTTCTGACCAGGGGTGTTCTCAGCCACGACGTTGTGGGCTGTGGCAGCGGCGAGGTCGATGTTGTCGTAACCAGCACCGGCACGAACGACGATCTTCAACTGCTTGGCAGCGTCGAGCACCTCGGCATCCACCTTATCCGAACGGATAATGAGTGCGTCGGCATCCTTCACAGCGTCCAGCAGCTGAGCTTTCTCAGTATATTTCTCCAGCAGCACGAGCTCATTGCCTGCTGCCTCAATCTCTGCCTTGATACCATTCACAGCTTCTGCTGCGAAAGGCTTCTCTGTTGCAACTAATACTTTCATTTTCTTCAATTTATTTTGGCACGGATTACACGGATTAACACTGCTTTTATTGATAGCCGTGTCTCTGAAAGAGCCGTGAAATCCGTGCCTAATGATATTTAGTGATTACTTTCGAATTCCTTCATACAGGCGACGAGGGCGTTACAGCCTTCGATGGTCTGGGCGTTGTAGCAAGAAGCGCGGAAGCCACCAACCGAACGGTGCCCCTTCACACCAACCATTCCCTTAGACACTGCGAAGTCGAGGAAGTCCTTCTCCAGCTCCTTATACTCGTCGGCCATCACGAAGCAGAGGTTCATCAGTGAACGATCCTCTTCCTTGGCAGTTCCAACGAACATCTTGTTGCGGTCAATCTCGCCATAGACGATCTCTGCACGCTGCTTGGCCAGCTTGTCCATAGCCTCCACACCACCCTGGCGCTTGATCCAGCGGAGGTTCTCAAGGGCGCAGTAGATGGGCACCACAGGAGGAGTGTTGAACATAGAGCCCTTGTCGACGTGTGTGCGATAGTCGAGCATCGTGGGAATCTCACGGGGAGCCTTGCCCAGCTTCTCGTCCTTCAGGATGATGATGGTCACACCGGCCATCGACAGGTTCTTCTGGGCACCGGCATAGATGGCATCGTACTTGCTGACATCCACAGGACGGCTCATGAAGTCTGAAGACATATCGGCAATCAGGGGCACGCTGACATCAAGGTCCTTGCGGATCTCAGTACCGTAGATCGTGTTGTTCGTCGTGATGTGCAGATAGTCGGCATCAGCGGGAACAGTCCAGTCCTTGGGGATAAAGGTATAGTTGGCATCTGCAGAAGAAGCCACCTCTACGACCTCACCGAAGAGCTTTGCTTCCTTCATAGCCTTCTTGGCCCACACACCGGTGTTCAAGTAAGCGGCCTTCTTAATCAGGAAATTAAAGGGAATCATGCAGAACTCGAGGCTTGCACCACCACCGAGGAAGATCACAGAATAGCCCTCGGGCACGTCGAGCAGCTCCTTCGTCAGAGCTACGGCCTCGTCGACTACGGGCTGGAAGTCCTTTGCACGGTGGCTGATCTCCATCAGAGAGAGACCCGAGCCATTGAAATCAAGACACTGTTGAGCGGTTGCTTCGATGACCTCACGGGGAAGCATCGAGGGACCTGTTTATTTTGAATGTTTATAATGAATGTTTTCGAAAAACGCTGCGAAATTACACTTTTATTTTCATTCAGCCAAATATTTGAGCAGAAATTCACGAAATTAATGCATTTTCTTTCATTTTGTCAAATCCATATATCATTTTTCTGCCTCTTTTGACAGTTCTGACGCATACATTATTAAAATGTAGCTGCAAAGTTACTGAATATTTTTCGTATAATCTATGATTCATATCGTTTTTTTTATTATCTTTGCATTCGTTATGACACAAAAGGAACATCACATCATCATCAGCCTCGCCTCAAACGAGGATCCGGAGACTCATCTGGCAGCCGCCAGGGAACAACTCACCCAGTTGTTGACAGAGGTACATTTCACCTCCGCCATCTGGACGGAACCTGTCAACACCAGCCGTCAGGTTCCCTATCTCAACCAGCTTTGCACAGGCACCACAGCCCTTGGCGTGAACCTGTTGGGCGAAGTGTTGAAGGAAACGGAAAGACGGTTAGGACGAATCCACAACGAAGACGGTATTGTGGCCATCGATCTCGACCTGTTGCAGTACGACGACCAGAAATATCACCAGCGTGACTGGAGCCGTGATTACGTTAAGAACTTATTGAATGAAATATGAGAAAGTTATTCATTATCATATTGTTATCCTCAATAGCACTTTCCATTCAGGCACAACGTTTTGAGGATTACTTTGAAGACCGCACCCTGCGTCTCGACTATACCTTCTGCGGCGATGCCAGCCATCAGCAGATCTATGTCGATGAGCTGGTGTCTATCCCCCGCTGGTATGGCAGACGCCATCGTCTGGCAGAGTTGCCCTTGAAAGGAAATGGTGACATCACCGTCCGTTCAAAGGCCGATGGAATGGTCATCTATCGTCATTCTTTCTCCAGTCTCTTCCAGGAGTGGCTCTCAACGGCAGAGTCCAAGCGTATGCAGAAGTCCTTTGAGAATGTCTTCTTAGTGCCCTACCCCAAGCAACCCGTTGACATCACCGTTGAATTGCGCGACTATCATGACAGCGTCTATGCTTCGATGACACATACAGTCGATCCCTCAGACATCCTCATCCGCAAGACTGGCGAACGACAGGTCACACCTTCCGTCACTTTACAACAGGCTACCGACACCACCCGTTGTATCCATGTGGCCTATGTGGCTGAAGGGTATCAGCAGAGCGAAATGAACACATTCATCGAGGACTGTAAGGTGGCGATGGAATCGCTCTTTTCGCATGAACCATTCCGTCAGATGCAGGACCGCTTCAATATGGTTGCCGTCATGTCCCCCTCTGAGGAAAGCGGCACGAGCAGGCCTGCGGAAGGCATCTGGAAGAACACAGTCCTCGGTTCTCACTTCGACACGTTCTATAGTGACCGTTATCTGACCACCCTCCATTTGAAGAAACTGCACGACGTGCTGGCAGGCATCCCTTACGAGCATATCATCATCCTCGTCAACACCGACCACTATGGCGGTGGAGGCATCTTCAACTCCTATAACCTCACTTACGCCCACGGACCTCAGTTCCGCCCTGTCGTCGTACATGAATTCGGCCATTCCTTCGGTGGTTTGGGCGACGAGTATCCCTATGGCGACGACGATCCGATGTACTTCCCCGACACAGAGCCCTGGGAGCCGAACCTCACGACGAAATGCGATTTCAACGGCAAATGGGAAGACCTTGTCCGCGATGGAAAGGCCGGTCTCATCGAGGGAGGCGGCTATCTCACAAAGGGTGTCTGGCGCGGTTTTGAGAACTGCCGTATGCGTACTAACGAGGAGCCAGAGTTCTGTCTTGTCTGCCAACAGGCCCTCATCCGTCTGATAAACTTCTACACCAGATGATATACGAGATTTCATCGATACAGGATCCCCGTGTGGCTGTCTTTGCCACGATGACCGAGACGCAGCTGCGCAACCGCCTGAATGCAGAACAAGGTCTTTTCATCGCAGAAAGTCCGAAGGTGATCCGTGTGGCCATCAACGCTGGCTATACGCCGCAGGCCTTGCTTTGTGAACAGAAACATATCCATGGTGATGCGGCTGACATTATTGAGCGTTATCCAGAGATGCCGGTCTATACAGGTTCAAGGGACATGCTTTCACAGTTGACGGGCTATACCCTGACACGAGGCGTACTCTGCGCCATGCGTCGCAAACCCGAACCCAAACTCGAAGAAATTCTTCAGGATGCTCGTCGTGTCTGTGTCATCGACAGCGTCTGCGACACCACCAACATCGGGGCTATCTTCCGTAGTGCAGCAGCCCTTGGCATCGATGCAGTATTACTTACACGAAGTTCATGTGACCCCTTGAACCGCAGATCGATACGCGTCTCGATGGGCAATGTCTTCTTAGTGCCTTGGACGTGGCTCGATGATTATGCCTCACTTCAGGCATTAGGTTTCAAGACAGCCGCAATGGCCCTGAGCGACGACAGTATTTCCCTCGCCGACCCCATCCTCAAAGAACAGGAACGTCTGGCCATCATCATGGGCACTGAGGGCGACGGACTGCCGATGGAAACAATAAGGGATGCAGACTTCGTCGTCCGCATCCCCATGTATCATCAGGTTGATTCTCTCAACGTGGCCGCAGCTGCTGCCGTCGCCTTTTGGGAATTGGTTTCCCCTCCTGAGTAGGAGGGGTGCCCGTCAGGGCGGGGTGGTCTGATCACCCTTTCGTATCCTTCGCCGTCACTACCGTAACAATATACGCACTCAACAGCACCAGGACACCAGCCACCGGCTTATCCCACGTCAGCACATCCTGTCCCAGCATAATCGCCACAAACGAGGCAATCACGGGCTGCAGATTCGTATAGATCGACACTGTCGTAGCCTGCAAGTACTTCATCGCAAACGGAATCAGGAAGAATCCGAGGGCTGTGGCGCCAAGCACGATGAAGAGCATCTCCACCACGCCGTCCCATCCCCAGGCAGACGTATAGAGCGCATTTATTGGCAGTTCAGAGATAGCAATGGGCACTGTCACGATGGCGGAAATCAGAAATACATACTTCATCTGTGTCACGGGCGAGTACTTCGATGCCACATTACGGGTGATAATCAGGTAGATGGCCCATGTCAGCACACTCAGGATGGCCAGCGAAATACCGATCAAATCGTTCTTTCCTGAGCCCAACGACTGACTCATCAGCACCATCAGCACGGCTCCGGCAATCCCCAGCAGCACACCGACAGACTTCATCGGCGTGATCTTCTCACCGATAGTCAGGGCGGCACAAAGCATCACGGCCACAGGTGTTAGCGTCGCAATCAGCGAAAAATACACCGGACTGGTATAGTCGAGTGCCCAGGCCGTCAGCGTCTGGGAGATCACGAAGCCCAGCAGGCCACCTGCCAGAATGGTGATCAGGTCCCTTCGCTCCACATGCTCCTTCGGCATAAAGGCGGCAATCAGCCAGAATACCAGACAGGCACCGAGACTTCGGGAGGCCATATAACCCATAGGCGTCACCCACTCGTCGAGCAGAAGTTTGGTCACAGGAACACCCAGTCCGAAGATGGTGTTCGCAAGGAAGATGGCGCTATGCGCCTGAAGCTTTTTATTCATACTATTTTTTGTCTTGTTATCTGTGTTAATCCGTGTTAATCCGTGGCTCTTTTCACCCTTTTTAATCGCTCTTTGAGGCTCATCTTGGCATATTTGCGCCACTCTTGTGCCCCACCCTCACAACGCTTCAGATAGTCCTGATCGTACATGTGCCCGTATGCCTCCATCTCAAAGGGATTCAGCAGATAGGCCGCATGTTTCAACTGCCTCCGCACAGACCTTTTGCCAAACCACGCTGCCTTGACCCAATACCATAAATATAAAAGGTAGAAGCAGAGCCATGAGTCATGACAGGCCTGTGCCTGCCGCAGATGGATCATCTCGTGGTTCTTCATCGCCGCCGACATCCTGTCAGCCGAAGCTCCCGCATTGAAACGGTCTGCCTCCTGCTGCGTCGGTGTCAGGATCTGTCCGAAAAACGTCAGTCCCTCATACCCCTTCCGCAGCCAAAACGTATTGACTACGGCAGGCATGTCGGCTATACGGCTGGGTCGTACGGCACGCCACATGATGGGCACTATCTGGAACAGCATCAGCATTTCGGCCGCAAAGGTACTAATAATCATTGAATAAACGGACAATTCACCGAAAAAACTCTATTGAAGATGCCTTCTTTGTGAATTACATGCTTGTTGACATAGAGTCAAATGGTTCGTTGACTCCAGTCAAATGATTCTTTGACTTAAGTCGAAGAATGCGTTGACTAATGTCAACGAACATTTTAAACGGACATGAACATCGGTTTCCTTCGAGGTTTTTGTCCGTTTCCTCCGGGCTTTCTGTCAGACAGAAGCTTTGAAATTCTGCGCTTATTGTATCTTTTTTCTAAAAATCTTCCTTAGTTTCAATAATTTTCACTATCTTTGCACTCAAGTATCGGTTGTATAGATTATTACTTCAACTGACAAAGATATGAGCAAGAAGTCAATCAGGTTTTTCAACGATAGAGAGGTTCGAGCCATTTGGGACGAGGAACACAGCAAGTGGTGGTTCTCGGCAACAGACATCGTGCGTGCCATCAACGACGAAGAGGACTATGTGAAAGCGGGTAACTACTGGCGATGGTTGAAAAAGAAACTCAATGCGGATGGCATTCAACTCGTGAGTGTCACTCACGACTTCAAGTTCCAGGCTCCTGATGGTAAGCAGCGCTTTGCCGATGCACTGGATGCCGAGTGCGTGCAGATGCTGGCAAAGAACTATCCCAATAACCGTGCCAACGACTTCCTTGATTGGTTTACCTATAGCGACAGTACCATTGACGGGCAGAGCAAGAAGAAGGCCTATACACTCTTTGAGAGTGGACTGCTGGACACCATGAAACCTGGCACCGTGAAATGCTTGCAACAGATCCATGCCTACCTCTTTGGAGGCCTTTATGACTTTGCTGGTAAGGTACGTTCCAAGACTATCTCGAAAGGTAATACCGTGTTCTGTCTGGCTGAACATCTGCACAACTATCTGAAGACTGTAGAGCTGATGCCAGACAACACATTCGATGAAATTGTGGATAAATATGTGGAGATGAACGTTGCCCATCCGTTCATGGAAGGTAATGGACGCTCTACACGTATCTGGCTCGACCTGATTCTGAAGAAACGCTTGGCCATGTGTGTCGATTGGAGTAAGATCGGGAAAAGCGACTATTTGAACGCGATGATTGAGAGTCAACTGAACAGCGACAAAATACGTTCGCTGCTCCAGCAGGCTTTGACAGACAAGATTGATGATCGCGAGATGTTTATGAAGGGAATAGACTATTCATATTATTACGAGCAAGAAGAATAAAATGGCGTATAAGGGACAGGCAATACGCCTGCCTATTTTTACCTATTTACATAAATGCATTAAATAGAGTATTATTATTTGATATGAGAACAAAAATATATAATGTCATGACGGTGGCTGCGATGTTGGCATCAGTTGGTTTCGTCGCCTGCACCAATAACATTGACAGACCTGCAGAGGTGAGTGTCAACACCATCAGCGAACAGCTCGCTGCTGTGCGCGACTATGTGCCGTTGTATGCCGTGATAGCCCACAGGGGATCTACTTATTGGGCACCAGAGGAGACGGAGAGTGCCTGGCGCTGGGCACGCGAAATGAGTGCCGACTATCTGGAGTCGGACTTGCAGTGCAGCAAGGATGGTGTCATCATTGCCAATCACGACGACAACCTGAAGCGTACGACAAACATTGAAGCGGTATTCGGGTCGGACGTCCCAGCCACACGCTTGGAGTTCTATGAGAGTCTGGGATTCTCGCACGACGATGCAGAGGAACAGCTGATGCGTGACCGGGCATCGTTCCAGCCTTATTATATGCAGTCGTACTATTATGCCGAACTGCTGATGCTCGACGCGGGAGGCTGGTTCGACAAGTCGTTTGCAGCTACACGAAACGGCAGCTTTACCGACGGACATCTGCACTACAGTACAGGACAATATGTCTCGGCGCTGCAGGATCAGATTGCCTATGCCAGCGGTAAGATGCTACACCGTGGTGACGACGGCGAGCGCGTGCTGCCCTACCGCATCAAGCCCGAATACCAGGGGAAGATGCTGCGCCAGATATGGCAGGCTATTGCCGACAAGGGGGCATACAAAGACATCTATATGGATTTCCTCGAATATGACTTTGCCGGAGCTTATGTTGCCGACCCACAGGATACAGGACACCGCCCAGGCATCTATCTGGAGTTCAAGGAGCCGCATCTGAATCCGGAGAACATGGAGCAGCGCATCTACGACATCCTCGACCTTGAGGGATGGAATATCATCACCCGGCCTGCCGAAGCGGAGGCATTTTATGTGGACGGGAAGGTGAACGTGGGCCACACCAACGGCAAGGTGATTCTCCAGACCTTCTCCAACGATGCCCTGAGCCGTGCCTATGCCATCTTTCAGGGTCGTGTGCCTATGTGCTACCTGTTGTGGCTTAACACTCCGCCGGAGCCTGGTGACTTCGCTCTGACCACTCCAGACGGCTATGCCCAGGCCATCAACTGGGCACTGGCTAACGGTGCACATATCATCGGCCCGTCTATAGCCGGAGAACCCAACAACTATGATGAGTTGAACGCCCCCTGGCAGGCACAGCTGATACGTCGGAGCGGGATGCTCAATCACCCCTATTCCTTTGACACTCAGGAACAGATGCGGCGCTATGTGGGTACGGATGCAGGAGACATCGCGGCTGACGGCTGCTTCACCAACCGCTCAGAAATCTCCCTGCAGTATATGATAGACAACGGCTTCCGCTGTCGCAAAGATATCCCAAACCCCTTCCATCCCGGTAGCACCTACGACAACTCGCAGGCACCAGAGAGCGTGCCGGATGCCGTCCAGACATTAGAGCGTCTGGGTTACCATTTATCAACAAAATAAGACTATGGACGAGAAAGAGAGAATCATACAGTTAAGGAAAGAGCTGCACGAGCATAATTACAAGTACTACGTGCTGAACCAGCCGACGATAGGCGACCAGGAGTTCGACTTTATGATGCACGAGTTGCAGGATCTGGAGGCGAAACATCCTGAGATGGCAGACGAGAACTCCCCTACCCAACGCGTGGGCAGTGACCTGAATGAGGAGTTCAGGCAGGTGGAGCATAAGTATCCGATGCTGTCATTGGCGAACACCTATAATGAACAGGATGTCAGCGACTGGTACGAGAGTGTGAAGAAAGGACTGGCCGGCGAGAACTTTGAAGTGTGCTGTGAGATGAAGTACGACGGTCTTTCGATCTCGCTCACGTATGTCGACGGCCGTCTGACACAGGCTGTGACGCGTGGTGATGGCGTTCGTGGCGATGATGTGACAGCGAATGTGAAAACCATCCGCAGTATCCCTCTCGTATTGACACCACCGTCAGCATCCAACGATCTCTTTGCTACCCCATCCTACCCTCACGAGTTCGAGATAAGAGGAGAGATCTTGATGCCCTGGACTGTGTTTGAACGGCTGAACAAGGAGCGTGAGGAAGCTGAGGAACCGCTCTTCGCCAATCCGAGAAATGCCGCCAGCGGAACCTTGAAAAGTCAGAAGTCAAGTCTGGTGGCAAGTCGTCAGTTGGACGCGTACCTCTATTATCTATTAGGCGAGGAATTGCCTGCTGAAGGGCATTTTGAGAATCTGGAGGTCGCCCGTTCCTGGGGCTTCAAAATCAGTGAGGGTATGAAGAAGGTGAAGACACTTGAAGAGATCTACGACTTCATCAACTACTGGGATCAGGCACGCAAAAGCCTTCCTGTAGCAACAGATGGTATCGTATTGAAAGTAAACTCATTACGTCAACAGCGTTCGCTTGGATTTACGGCCAAGAGTCCACGCTGGGCCATCGCCTATAAGTTCAAGGCCGAGCGCGTCTGTACCCGTCTGAATGAGGTGACGTATCAGGTGGGACGTACTGGTGCTGTGACGCCTGTGGCGAATATGGATCCTGTGCAGTTGGCAGGTACGACCGTGAAGCGCGCTACCCTGAATAACGAGGACTTCATCAAGAGCTTCGACCTGCATATCGGCGACTATGTGTATGTGGAGAAAGGTGGCGAGATCATCCCGAAGATTGTGGGTGTGGACATCGACCAGCGTCCTATCATCGCACTGCCTGTACAGTTTATCAAGCGATGTCCGGAATGTGGTACGCCCTTGGTGAGATATGAGGGTGAAGCTGCGTGGTATTGTCCGAACGATACAGGTTGTCCGCCACAGATAAAAGGTCGCATCGAACACTTCATAGCCCGCAAGGCCATGAACATCGATTCGCTGGGACCTGAGACCATCGACGACTACTACCGCCAGGGACTGATTCACAACATAGCTGACCTCTATGATATCGACGTGCAGCAAATCAATGGCGACGGTTCTCGCACCAAGTCTGCCCAACGTATCGTCAATGGCATACAGGCCTCTAAGGAAGTGCCTTTCGAACGTGTGGTCTTCGCCCTTGGCATCCGTTTCGTGGGTGAGACCTCAGCCAAGTTGCTGGCCCGTCATTTCAAGAATATCGATGCGCTGATGAGTGCCGGACTGGAAGAGTTGCAGGAGATAGAAGGCATCGGCGAAGTGATGGCGAAGAGCATCATCACCTACTTCCACGACGAGAAGAACCTTGAGATTATCCGTCGCCTGAGGGACTACGGCCTGCAGATGGAATTGTCAACTGTCAACTCTCAACTGTCAACTAAACTTGAGGGGCAGTCGATCGTGATCAGTGGCGTCTTTGCCCACCATAGCCGTGATGAGTATAAGGCACTCATCGAGCAGAATGGCGGAAAGAACGTGGGAAGCATCAGCAGCAAGACGTCATTCATCCTAGCTGGTGAGAACATGGGACCCTCAAAACTTCAAAAGGCAGAGAAGTTGGGGATTCGGATTGTGAACGAGGAGGAGTTTCTTGAGATGATAGGCTGATCAGACCACCCCTAACCCCTCCTACTCAGGAGGGGAAAAGGTTACTCATCCCAATAGCTGATGGTGCGGCGCTGCTCAACAGTCTGGATCGTAGTGCGCTGCCCCTTCTCCCAATAGGTGAGATTCATCTTGTTCACTGTCCAGTTGTCGTTGTCATCGCGCTCCTGCAGGTCGTTCTTCATACTGATGGAAACGATACATTCGTTATCCTTCGTAAACGCCTTCATGCTCTGCTGGACGATCTCATAACTGGTGTTATAACGGTATTCGTTGACGGAACGAAGACCTGTCGAGGCATTGATCAGCGTACGTTTCACCAGACAACCGTCAGAATCATACTCATAGGTCAAACGACTCTTGCCGCCATTCTTCTCCAACATAGCAGCACGGATAAGATAACCACGGCTGTCGTATTCACGGTCAATCAGTTCGTCGTTAGCCAGACGGCCTGTCTCGTCGAAGTGTTCCATATCGTTCTCCGTCACAGGATTCTCCGTGATGACTTCCTGCACGAAACCTTTCAGTCCCATATTCGACACATCTTTATAATAGGGTGACGAATTCAGGTAGTAATAGCGGATGGCATGACGACCTTCTTCATCAAGACCAGTTGACTGACGGATATAGCCATAACTGTTGAGCATATAGAGCGATCCGTCGCCCTTGGCCTTGAAATTACCCCACTCACGCTGCAATCGACCTATCAGGTACTTCTGATTGCGGTCGTAGAGATCACGGGTACGATAAGGTCCACAGGTGACCACAGCATCTGAAAGCATTTTGGTCTTCTCATTGACGGTGATCATCATAGTGGATTTGATTCCGTAGAAATCGCCCTCGAAATAATAGGTGTATGGTTCCGGTTCTTCAGGATGCACCTGTTTGACGCCAGCACTGTCCAATGCAGGAATGAACACGGAGTCAGGGCCTTCGAGGGGAACGCCCATGATGGAGATACTTTTAGGATCGGCAAGCGTCTGCGACCAGGCGCCTGCCGATATGATCAGAGATAAAGCGACAAATAATTTTCTCATTACAAGTTATTTTGCGACAAACACCACACGACGGTTCTGGGCACGCCCCTCCTCTGTGGCATTATCGGCAATCGGTGCATACTGTCCCTTGCCGACGGCTGTGAGACGACTCTCGTCAATACCCAGTTCTACGAGCTTGTCGACAATGGCCTGTGCACGCTTCTCACTCAGTTTCTGATTGGACTCGGGTGTGCCAGTAGAGTCTGTGTGTCCCTGAACCTCATATTTCAGTTCGGGATTCTCATCCATCAATGCCTTGATACGGTTGATCTCGGCCATTGAACTCTCAGTGATATCGGCCTTGTTGACATCAAATGTGATGTCGTAAGTCACGATAGTACGATACGGTGTGTGAGCCACAGCCACCTTCTTAGGCTGGCAGGATGTCAGCGTGAGCATGGCCACGCCAAACAGTGCAAAAAACAGTTTCTTCATAAGTCCTTCAATTTAAAAAGATGGTTTCAAAGCGCAAAATTAAGCAGAATTTCCGATACATCCAAATTTTTTGCACTATTTTGTACGTCCTTTTCAATAAAAAGCATTATCTTTGCATCCAAAACTGGTAAACTACATCAAAATGAAGCGAGGACTGGTATTGGAAGGCGGTGCGATGCGCGGCTTGTTCACCAGCGGCATCATCGACGTGATGATGGAGGCTGGGATAACACCTGACGGCCTTATAGGCGTGTCGGCAGGAGCTGCTTTCGGCTGCAACTATAAGTCGAGACAACCAGGCCGTGCCATCAGATATAACAAAAGGTTTGCCAAGGACAAGCGCTATTGCAGTTGGCAGTCGTGGTTGAAGACAGGCAATCTCTATAATGCCGAATTCGGCTACCATATCATTCCCACACAGTATGACATCTTCAACGATCAGGCATTTGAAGAGAACCCGATGGCGTTTTATGCTGTCTGCACCAACGTGGAGACTGGTGGTCCTGTCTATAAGAAACTGGAGAAAGCTACATCCCTGACCTACGACTGGATTCGTGCGTCGGCCTCGATGCCACTGGTCTCGAAGGTGGTGGAGCTGGAAGGTCTGAAGGTACTCGACGGTGGCGTGGCAGACTCCATTCCCCTCGCCTACTTTGAAAGTATCGGCTACGAGCGTAACGTGGTCATTCTCACCCAACCCGAGGGCTACGTTAAAGAACATAATCCCCTGATGCCCCTGATGCGCATCGCCCTGCGGAAATACCCACGTATGATTGAGGCGATGGACAAAAGGCATCTGATGTATAATGAAGAACTGGCGTACGTCAGGCAGGCAGAACGTGAAGGCCGTTGTCTGGTGATCAGGCCTCAGGAGAAACTGCCCATCGGACACTTCTCACACGATCCGGAAGAGATGCAGCGCGTATATGATATCGGCACTGAAACTGGGAAGAAATATCTGGATGAGTTGAAACGCTTCTATGAAGCAGAAAGACATGAAAAAGGGAGTAAAGCTGCCAAAACTGATAAACAAACCTTAAATAAGGTTAATTTGCAAGGAGATTATCTATTATCTACAAATAAATGTACTATTTTTGAACTTTAAAATAACAAAAACAAATATAAATGGAACTAAAAGAAGGTCTGCTTTTTGCGGACAGATACAAACTAATCAGACAATAAGTCTGGCTTGCCGAAGACGACATGACAAACGTTCAGGTTGCTATCAAAGTCTATGCACCCGGAACAGGCCTTGATGACAACGGCATCAAGATTTTCACACAGGAGTTCTCGATGGTGTTTGACATGAATCACACCAACCTGCTGCGCCCCACCCACTTCGACTGTTGGGATCGTATGCCCTATCTCATCATGCCCCTTATCAAGAACGGCTCTGCCTTCAAATATATCGCAGAAGGCAAGAGCATGCCTGAGGAAGAGTGCTGGAAACTGCTCCACGACGTGGCTGCCGGACTGGCCTATCTGCATGAGAAGACACCGCCCCTGATCCATCAGGACATCAAACCCGACAACATCCTCATCGATGACGAAGGCCGTTATCTGATTACCGACTTCGGTATCAGTGCTCGTGTGAGAAGTACCATCCGTGGTGCCAAGGCTCAGGAACAAAGTGGCGGTACACTGGCATATATGGGACCGGAGCGTTTCAGCAGTAATCCAAGACCCATCATGGCGAGCGACATTTGGTCACTCGGTGCGATGATGTTTGAGTTGATGACAGGTCTGCCGCCTTTCGGCAATCATGGTGGTATGCTCCAGAAGAACGGTGCAGACATCCCCATCATCGAGGGCGACTATTCGCAGGAATTAAAGGATATCGTGTCTCTGTGTATTTCAAAGGAGACATGGGACCGTCCCTCAGCCAGCAAGATTGAGGAGATGACCTATAACCACATGCACGGCATCACGACACCCGTAGAGACTCCTGCACCAGAACCAGAACCGGAACCGGCAGCTCCTGCAGAGCCCAAAGAAGAGGTGAAGGTGAAGGATACCGCCCAGCCCCAGGCACCCATTGCCCAGCCTGATCCTTCCATCAAGAAAAGCAAGCCCATCCAGAAAGGTTCGAATAAGAATGTCCTCATCGGAGCCGTCGTCGGTATTGTGGCGTTGATTGCTATTTTAGCGTTTGTCTTCTCTGGTGGCAGTGACGAGGAACAACCAGCCGTGGTAGAGCTTGCTCCGCGTGTAAACTACGACTCGATTGCCCAGGTGAGGATCCAGGAGGCATTGAACATCAAGGAAGGTGCCGACACCATCATCCAGAACCATCCCGATGAATATACAGATGCTTCTATATATAATAATGTGGAAGACATCTACAAGCAGGCACTCGCCAAATTGGAGGATGCATTGGCTGACAAAGATTCGCTTGACGCTGGTGTAGCCACCTCTGCCCTGCAGCAGCAGGCTCTCATCAAAGCGGCGCTTGTAGGCATTTACAAGAATCTGGATGCCGGAGCTGAATACGTTCAGGAATTCCGTACGAGAGCCGATGCTATCAAGCCACTCATAGAAGATCTACTCAACAACCAAGATAACGAAACAAAAGACAATGATGAAGAAGACGATTAGTAAACTGATGATAATCATTGGGCTGCTGTGCTTTGCTCCCATCATCAGCTATGCCCAGAGTGCCAGTGAATCCTACAACAAAGGTGTTGCTCTGATGAACAAAGGCGACTATCAAGAAGCCATCGCCAGTTTCAAGGCATCCATGGCCATCAACAAGAGTGCTGCCAACGTGAAGAAGTGCAACGCGCAGATTGCCAAGTGTAACCGCCTCGCCAAGAAAAAGAGAAGCGGTGGCGAGGACACCTCGAAGAAAGCCGCACCGCCGAAGCAGTTGACGCTGAGCACATACACCCTTTCGTTTGACGCTGGTGAAGATACGAAGTTGGTCGGTGTTGAGACATTGCCAGAAAGCAGCGACTGGATGGCGAATGTTGCCTCAGAGCACGAGAGCTGGTGCAAGCTCGGCAAGTCGATGGACGGCAAGAACCTCCAGGTGACCTGTCTGGCTACCAGCAGCACCCTGAGTCGTCAAACTGGCATCACGGTCATCTACGACCAGGTGACGCGTTTTATCAAACTGACTCAGAAAGGCATCAAGCCCCATATCGATGCGACGAAGGCTGATGTGAAGATCAACAAACGCAAGGGCGGTACCCAAAAAGTGGGTATCAGCTGTAACAGCGACACACTGTATTCCGACAACAAGAACTGGGATCTCACGAAAACCCCTGATTGGTGTGAAGTGACAGTCACCAGCGGCAATGAGATCACCATCAAGGCTGACCCGCTGAGCAAGAACGATCCTGACTTCAAGAGCGGACGTACCGGCTATATCCGCATTGAGAGCCAGAACGAAGAGTTTATCATCAGAGTTGAACAAAAATAACAAACATTTATACCATAACTAAAAAGAGAAAGTATGAGATGTAACAATTGTGGCTGGGACAACGCTCCCGGTAGTAGTGTATGCGTCAAATGCGGACATCCGCTTCAGGCAGGAGGATCCCAGTATCAGGATCCTTACCAGGGTGTCAATGTACCGAATTATCAAGGTGGTGAGGCGATGCCAAGGCCAACGGTTATCAATGCACAGCAGGCCGAGCCGGCACCCAGACCTACCAGAATCGTCAACAGTGCCGACCTCCAGAATCCGGCAGCGCTCAATGCAACGGTTGCCCAGACACCAAAGAGTTGTCCGCATTGCGGCTATCCTGTTGTTGGCAACTTCACCAGCTGTCCGAATTGCGGCACGAGCTTAGGTGCGGCTCAGACTGCCATCCAGCAGCCTGTGCAAAAGGTGGCAGAGGATCTGGGACTGGACATCGCCGAGGAAGTGAAATGCGAGAAGTGCGGTACGATGGTATCCCTCGATTTCAGCTTCTGTCCGAAATGCGGTGAGCGTATCCATCTCCCGACAGTCCGTGCCATCAAGCACAAGCCTGTGGCACCCCCGGAGCCCCCGAAGCCGAAATGTCATCTGACCATCATCCCTGAAGAGGGTGAGATCACAGAGCCTTTCACCAACGACTACGAGGGAGACTCCATCATTCTGAACAGGGAGAACACCGAGAAGGACAACCGTACCATCACCTCCAAGGAACAGGCAGAACTGATCTGTGAGGATGGCAAGTGGTATGTGTTGAACCACAGTGAACTGGGCTCTACTTATATCGAGGCAAACCGTAAGATGGCCATCGAGCCGGGCGACATCATAGTCTTGGGAGACAGGAGATTCAAATTTGAAACGGAATAAAGAGTGAGTACGACCTATCAAGTTGTGGACAGATGTGACTTCCAGCCGGGAAACGTCATCGACGGAAGATACAGCGTCAAGAAATCTCTCGGCGAGGGCTCTTTCGGCGCGGTCTATCTGGTGGAAGACGGTCGGGGTCAGAAGTATGCCCTGAAACTCCTGAGACTGTGGGAGGTGCCGGCAGAGATCCGGCAACCCCTCATGGACCGCTTTGAGATGGAGTTCAATACCGGTCAGATCGACTGTGACAACTTGGTACGTTCCCTGAGTTACGGCATCGTAGGCGGTAATCCATACATCGTGATGGAGTATTGCCCAGGTGGAGACCTGGAGCCCATGCTCGGCAAGCCCGACAGCAGGACACCACAGATCTGCCAGGATATCCTCATCGGTCTCAATGCCTTACACGACAGAGGAAAGGTACACCGTGACCTCAAACCCGAGAATGTATTGTTCAAGCAGAACGGTAAGGCAGCCCTGACAGATTTCGGTATCTCCGGAGACCGTACGCACCGTATGACGCAGCGTAACATCTTCGGCAAGCCCAATCAGATCTTCGGTACCTACGCCTATATGCCTCCTGAACAAGTGACAAGGGCCAGAGGTGGTGCTACGGTCCTGCCCACAACAGATATCTTCTCTTTCGGCGTGCTCGTTTTCCAGCTTCTGACAGGTCAGCTACCTTTCGGAACGCTAGAGTCGCACAACGACCTGGCTGAATACCAGAAGCGTGGTAAGGACGGCATTTGGAACCGTGGTCTGTTGCAGTCTGTGCCTAACGGACAGCAGTGGTCACGACTGATCGAGGGTTGTCTGACGCCAGACTTCAAACTGCGGTTACAATCAGTTCAGGAGGTTCTCCGACTGTTGCCTCAGCAGGCTGGCAGCAACTACCGGCAACCCGTCAGGATGGTGCAGTCATACGCCCCTCAGCAGCAGACACGGGGATTTATGTTGCGGATACTCCAGGGAGAAGAATACGGCAAGACTTATAATCTGAGTCAGTTGGCAGATGCAGGTCGCAGGATCCTTACCGTCGGCAGACAAGCGGGAAATGCCATCACCATCAAGTCGGACTTCAGCGACTTCATGTCACGCTTCCACTGTACCATTGAAAGGGATCCCAACTCAGGACAGTGGGTAATCCGTGACGGTCAGTGGCGGAATGATCAGCGCCAGTGGGTGAACTCCACCAACGGTACCTACATTAACGCTAAGCCCGTTACGCCAAATGGCTTCTATCTGAAAGCTGGTGACATTATCGCCATTGGCGATGTCACCATGAGATTTGAAAATTTTTAACAACCCTTTAATTATAAATTTTTATGGAAACTCAAAACAGTTACAAACGCACAGTGGCCGGTTCAGTAGGAGCCGGTGTGGGTGCCATCTTCAACGGTTCAGGACGTACTTATTACATCCTGGAGCACAAGACCAGCAGTAAGTATCACAGTGCTGGTGAGTCACAGAAAATCATCATCGACCAGATTGAGATCGGTCGTGATGCCTCTTGTCAGGTTCGTTACGACGAATCCTTCGACACCGTCAGCCGCAAGCATGCTGCCATCGTCCGCGACGGCAACAACTGGCAGCTAATCCATCTCTCGACCTCTAATCCGACATTGGTGAACGGTCGTCCGATTCAGGGAACGTACTATCTGCAGTCTGGTGATGAGATCCAGCTTTCTGTCAATGGTCCGCGTCTCGGCTTCATCCAGCCGCAGGGCAAGCAGGGACTGACCTCGAGCATCAAGCTCACAGAGCGTATGAATCTGTTCCGCGAGCAGGCTCTCCGTCCCTATCGTCGTGCCATCTGGGCTTTGGGAGCACTCCTGTTGCTCGTCATCCTCGGCTTCGGTGCATGGAACTACAAGCTGCACCTCGACAACCAGGCTCTCCGTCAGGAGATGGCCATGTATGCCGCACAGGTTGACTCTCTCGGTATGTTAAAGGCCAATCTTGAGGTTCAGGAACAGCAGCTGACCGCTCAGCTTGCCGCCGATCCCAACAACCAGGAGGTGAAGCAGCAGCTCGGACAGGTTCAGCAGGAACGTGTACGTGTGGTCTATGCCTACAACAACGCAGCCCAGAGACTGGCCTCTACAAAGGCTAAGATGGCTGAGTACGGCTACGACGATGACGATGAAGACGAAGCATTGGCTTCTGCTTCATCAGGAAGTCAGGCTCCGGATGCCATCGCAGATGTGACAGGCGGAGATGCAGGTCTGGGTGCCACAGGACCCATTACCGACGGTGAGGAGCGCTGGGACAACTCTGAGCAGGCAATGGTGTCTGCAGACGGTGTCGCAGTCAATCCTGGCAACAAGAACGACTTTATCGACAAGTCGAACCCGACGATTGCCGAGTCTGGAAAGCAGTCTGCCGGTGCTTCAGACAATATCGTGAACTACTACAACGATATCTACACGCTGAAGGTGAAGCGTATCACCTTGGAGCGCGATGGCAACTCTTACGATCCGGGTATCGCCACCAGCCAGCTGGTTGTAGGTACAGGTTTCGTCGTCGGTGGTAAGTTCATCACTGCCCGTTCGAACCTCCAGCCGTGGGTATATCGTAATGTCTATCGTGACGACTGGCGTGAGCTGTTGGCAGAATACGTGGCAGCAGGCTTCCACGTGATTATCGACTTCGAGGCCTACTCAACCCGTGGTTCAGGTCATCCGCTTCGTTTCAGCAACACCCAGTTCGACCTGGCTTCACTCGAGGCTTACGACGGCAAGGACTATGTCGAGATCCGTAAGGATGTCATCAAGCGCGTCAAGGGATGGGGTGTCGATATCAAGTACACCAAGCGTACCCGTGAGCAGTTCGTCGTTACCTACTACACCGACAACTCTCACAACGCCGCCTCTCTGTCACTCGGTGCTCCTGGCGGTCTGCCCGTCGACATTCCTACCGCACAGAGCCTGAAGGGTAGCGAGGAAGTGGTGATCGCCGGCTTCTCTGGCAAGACAGACATCCAGGTACTCTCGAACTACATCAAATACTTCACCAGCCGTACCTCTCGTCTGGCCGCACGTTTCATCACCCTGCAGGATGCCTCTACCAACTTTGGCTTCACCGGTTCGCCCGCCTTCTTCAAGGAGAGCAACGGCAGCTATCGTGTCGTAGGTGTCAATGTAGGTAATTTCGGTGGTGAGGTTCGTATCGTTCCGATCCACAGAGTAAGATAAATCTTATCAGAATATGTCAGAAGTAAAAATCAAACTGGCTGCAGGTACGAATGTCGGACTGATCCGACAGAACAATGAAGACAATTTCGTTGTCTCCAGTGACCTCAGCACTTCTGAATGGCTCATCCCCCAGGCCGGCCCCTATGCCGACTTGGGGGAGTTTGGTGCCCTCCTCGTCGTAGCCGACGGTATGGGTGGTGCCAATGCGGGTGAGGTGGCATCAGCCATTGCCGTAGAGACCATACAGAAAAAATTCACCCCCGAACTGATCAAGGATGCCATCAGTGACGACAAGGACATCCAGGAGTTCATGAAGGACGTGGTGAAAGAGGCCGACCTCAACATCCTCAACCACAGCAAGGAAGACGTCTCTACCCATGGTATGGGCACCACCATCGTCATGGCATGGATCTTTGGCGACAAGGCCTACGTCTGCTGGTGTGGGGACAGCCGTTGCTACGTCCTCAACAAACAGCACGGACTGATCCTGTTGTCGAAAGACCACTCCTACGTTCAGGAACTCGTCGACAAGGGAGAACTGAGCCCCGAGCTGATGCACGACCATCCGCTGTCAAACGTCATCACCCGTTGTCTGGGCGACGTTGACCGCCGTGCAGAACCCGAGACACGCATCTATCAGCTGCACAACGGCGACATCATCATGCTCTGCAGTGACGGTCTTTGTGGCATCTGTCACGACGATGTGATTCTCGACACGATGATCAAGTTCCACGAAGACCCGATTGAGTGCAAAAACGAGTTGATCTCTGCTGCCCTCTCTGCCGGCGGTTACGACAATGTGACCATAGCCCTGGCCAACATCCAGACCGATGAGGAACCCGAAGAAGAGCCGAAGGCTGAGGAGGAAAAGGAAGAGAAAGACGAAGAGAAGGCCGAAGAGGAAGAGAACCTCTCCACGACCGTCCGCAGTGACATCATCGGGCACCGTGCCAAGAAAGGCAAAGGCAGATTCTTTCTGATTCTGCTCCTGCTCATCATCATCGGCTGCACAGCCTATCTCTGGCTGGCCAAGAACAGTGATCCCGTGAAGCAGGCCTTCATGACAACCGTGATACCCTACTGGGACAAACTGATGAGTTACGTCAAATAGAAAAGTCGGTAACTATGACATTTAAAGAAGGAAGTATCGTAGCCGAGCACTATGAACTCAAGCGTCAGCTCGGACAAGGCAGTTTCGGCGATGTATGGCTGGCACATAACCTACTGGCAGACATCGATGTGGCCATCAAGTTCTATGGCACGCTTGACTCCAAGGGACTCGAGGAGTTCCGCAACGAGTTCAAGGTGGCCTACAAGCTGCGCCATCCCAATCTGCTGAACATCAACCATTTTGATGTCTACGACAACTGTCCTTACCTGGTGATGCCCTATTGTGCCAATGGCTCTGTCACTAACCAGATCGGAAAGATGCCAGAGTCTGAGATCTGGAAGTTCATCCTCGACGTGTCTGGCGGACTGGCATTCCTGCACAGTCAGCAGCCGCCCATCGTCCATCAGGACATCAAGCCCGACAATATCCTCATCACCAGCGACGGCCGATATGTCATCTCCGACTTTGGCATCAGCCGTAGCTTCCGGACGAAGATGAGCCGCACCAACAACAATATCAGCAGTTCTGGAACCATCGCCTATATGGGACCAGAGCGTTTTTCAGAGAAGCCGTTGGTCGTACTGGCCAGCGACATTTGGGCTTTCGGTATGACGCTCTACGAACTGATGACAGGCGACGTGCTGTGGGAAGGCATGGGAGGCTGCGTACAGTTGAACGGCGCACGCATCCCAAACATCGAGGGACCCTTCTCCCCTGAACTCATCAATCTCGTCACCTCCTGTCTGGCAGCCGAGACCTGGAACCGTCCAACAGCTGCCCAGATCAACGATATAGCGACGGCCCGTCTGCAAGGCAAGCCCATCGCTCCTCTACCGATAGAGCCTCAGACCAATCCGATAAAGCCGGAACCATCCAATCATTATTTCACTAATTATCAACCGTCTCAACCTGTAAGAAATAAGGCTCCGGAGAAACCTGCTCCTGCACCAAAGCCGTCAGCACCTGTTCACACCAGCAGCAGCAACAACCTGCGAAACGGTCTTATCCTTGCTGCCGTGGCCTGTCTGGCCATTGCCCTCCTCTCTGGTGCCGTCATCTACTTCAACAAGCAGAACGAAGACCAGATCTCCAAGACGCGCCAGCGTATCGACGCATTGAAAAGCAGTCAGGAGAGTCTCAAACCTGTCGACAAACCCGTCGAGAATAAGCCACAACCGTTACTCGGACCCAAAACAACAACGGAATCACCAAAACCCGCTCCTATACATACGACTCCCAAACCCGCTAAGGTGGACGACCGCATCATCATCCATCCTGCAAAGCCGGCCAAGACGCTCACTACCCCACAGCCATCGGCAAGCGATGCATCAAATGACGATGCCATCTTCTACGCCTGCCAGTCCATCAACGACTATGAGTCGTATCTGAACTCCTTCCCCCACGGTCGTCACAGGACTGCTGCCACGAACGCCATCAACTCCCTTCTGGGCAGAAACGACAATGTGGCCAACGAGAACGTGGTTGCCGAACCAGTACCCCGTCATCGTCCTGGACAAGCCCCGCCTGTCCATCGCACAGCCCCACCTCCTCGTCGTAGCAGTTATAATTCCGACTATAATGTCAGCGTGCGCAGCAACGGCATGCACAGTGGCGGTGGTATGCGCAGTAGCGGAGGAGGCGGCATGAGAAACAGTAGCGGTGGCGGTTCGCGTAGCAGCTCACACAGCACTGGTGGTGGCGGCTCCAACAGACACGCAAGATCACATTAGAATAATCATAACACAAAATAGAAATGAAAGCATTCAGACTAACAGCAGTAGCATTCCTGCTCACCATGTGCCAGGCATCGTTCGCACAGTACGATGGCGATGGGTACTATCATCCCGAATACGACAGCCAACGTCCGTCAAGCCGGTACACCAGTTACCACTCCACTACCTATATCGACGACTATGAGGCGGGATGGTGCAACTTTTACGGCGAATACTCCCCCCTGAAGAATCACACGACCGCCCCTGGTGCAGACGACCGAACCTTCCATACCGCCACAATCGGCTTCAGCTACAACTATGTCATCGACAACACGCCCATCACTACCGAAATAGGCTTTGAGGCCAGTGGTTCATGGTTCTCGGAACGTTATAACGACGGATCAAAGACCAACCTGAACTTCTACTCCGGCAAGATCCCCCTCAACCTTGGTGTGCGCTTCCCTGTGGCCGAAGGCTTTTGGATTGTCCCCTACGGCGGCATCAACGTGAAATGGAACATCTATGGTGAGGAGCGCGAGACAGACATTTATGGCAACCAGCGTACATGGAAAATCTTCTCCGGATCCGACATGTACGACAGCGACTACAACCGCTGGCAACTGGGCTATCAGGCCGGCTTGAAGTTTGTGATTGGCAACTGCGTCTCCCTCGGTGCTGCCTGGAAGGCCGACATCACCCCGTTCTGCTCTTATTGGGAACCTGAAACAAAGTCGGAAGAGAAAGAGCGCTTCCGTGGTTTCGCTTTCACCCTCGGTTACATTTTCTAATAGACAACAATGGCAATATTCGATCAACGATACGAACAAGAATTACTCCTCGGGCGGGGTGCCTTCTCTGAGGTCTGGAAAGTTAAGGACATCCAGACAGGAGTGACCCTTGCCCTGAAAATCTACAACCCCACGACAGGCATCGACGAGGACGGCAAGGACATGCTGACACATGAGTTCGCCCTGATGGTGAACGCGAATCACAAGAATCTGCTCCGTCCCCTGTTCTTCGCTGTCAGCGGCGACCGTCCCTACCTCATCCTCCCCTTCTGCGAACGGGGAAACATCGGAAAGATGGTCGGCAGCATGGGTGAAGAAGAAGCGTGGAAGCTCCTGCGCGACTGCGCCAGTGCCCTCGCCTACCTCCACGCTATGAATCCTCCCGTGCTCCATCAGGACATCAAACCCGCCAACATCCTGCTCAACGACAACGGCGACTACATGCTCACCGACTTTGGTGTCAGCACGCAGGTCAAACAGTCGCTCAGCCGTGTGTCGCATCAGGATATGGCCCTGCTCTCTGCAGGTACCATCTCCTATATGGCGCCAGAGCGCTTCTCGCGCAACAACCTGCCCGTGATGGCCAACGACATCTACTCGCTCGGTTCCACCGTCTTCGAGCTCATCTCCGGCATGCTGCCCTTCGGCAACGATGGAGGACTGTTACAGCGTAAGGGTGCAGAGATACCCGAACTGCCAGGTGACTACTCGCCGCTGCTGAAGAAGACGCTCGACAACTGTCTGCAGGAAGAGCCTTGGCAGCGTCCGACGGCTGAGCAGCTGGAAGAGATCGCCACACGTGCCATCCGTCATCCGGAACTGCGTAATGTCGTTCCCCAGGCAGAGACAGAGGCTGAGACTGTGACATCATCGGCGAAGTCAACGACCATGCAGATTCCTGACCAGTATCTGCAACAGGCTAAAACTCCCGTCAAAGGTACTGTCGTTGGCCCATCATCCGCCAATAATAACGTTGTTGATGAAGCCCCCGCAGAACCCAAGAAATCAGGCAAGACACTCTATATCATCATCGCAGCCGTCATCATCGCAGGCCTTGCTGCCGGCTGGTTCTTACTCTCAGGCAAAGACAAGCCTCTGGCTGTACTTCAAGATGAGTCTGCCATCAGTGCCGACTCCCTGCTGAAACTCGCCGAGACTCAGGAGTTTGAGGAGTGTATGAACCTGTTCCGTCAAGACGATCCTGACAGCATCAACAGTGCCAGAAACCGAATGGCTGCCCTGGCGGAGAAAGGCAACAAGGACGCTATCCACGAGATGGCCTACACCTATGCCCCCATCCCCAACGATCAGGAGTCTGACCGTCGCAAGCGTCGCCTCGGCTGGAGCATCAACGCCGACGGCATCCCCACCTCGCCGGAGATCAACCAACAGTCGATCAACTGGCTCGAGAAGGCTATTGCCGCCTCCGACTCCACCGATTACCAGGCACTCTACTGGCTCACCTATTTCTACGCTACCGGTACCATCGTGAAAACCGACTATGCGAAGGCTATGCAACTCCTGGTGAAGGCCAGCGAGGAAGCCGGACGCCAGCAGGACGTGACGTTCAAACAGAAAATCGATGACATGATCACTCAATTAAGACAGATGCTATGAGGAAAATGATTTTAGGCCTGATGCTGCTGACAGGCATCAGCCTACAAGCCCAGATTGCCTCGTGGGTACTCCACCCCACCTACGATAAGATCAAACCCCTGAACAACGGCAACTACGTCGTCTCGAAGAACGGCCGTCAAGGTATGGTCAATGCCCAGGAGCAGGAGATCCTGCCCATCCAATACGACAAGGTAGAATTCTACAGCGGCGACATGGGCCTGCTCTATAACGGCAACAGGTTCGTGGGCTACACCGACGACCAGGGCAAGGTGAAGGATGTTTCCGACATGGGTTTCAAGACCTACATCATGGACCGCTTCTCCGACGGCTATCTGGCCGTGAAGAGCGCCTCTGGCCATTACTATCTCACTCCCAAGAGGACTGTGCCCCTTGGCCCATACAACGAAGCATGTCCCTTCAGCGAGGGCTATGCCTGGGTGAAAGTGCCGAAGAATGCCAAGCACATCATGGACGGCGAATACACCTTCGACGTGCTGTCGGCAAAGACCGGTGAACCTGCCATCCTGAAACTCGACGGCCACACCAAGGAAGACATCGACTTCATCTCCTCCTCGAGCAACGGCAGATGTATCATCGTGCTGAAAAAGCGCTTCTACGAATACAACTACCGTTCCGAGACGCTCATGCCCCTAAGCACCGACGACTACGACGACAACACATCCCGTGTGATGGCCAACGAGCGACCTGTGAAAGTGAACTTCGAGGGAGACCGTTTCATCATTCACTTCAAGCAGGGCTACATGACCTTCAACAACCTCATGCAGCTCACAGGCATCACCTACAACGGTCAGCCCACACGGACTTTTGATGTGCCAGAACCACCCGTGCTGACCGTGTCGAGCCCCATCTCCATCACCACCTCTGAGGGAACCAAGCTCTTAGGACTGAAACACCTGGGCAAGGACGTGCTCGCGGCACAGTTCGAGGCTGTGGAGCGTCGCTGGGACGACCTCGCGCTCGTTAAGATGAACGGCCGTTACGGTGTGGTCAGGATCGATCCCAATCACTCTTGCCGCTTCACCCTCAACGGGAACAAGAGCATCCCCTTCGAGCACAAGACCGTCAACACCGAGATCCGTGCAATCTGCCCGCCCTTCATGCAGTTGCCTTTGATGACCCTCTCCAGCCTCGACAACTCCTGCACCGTGGGCATCGACACCCGACAGGAAATCAGCAACGTCGAGACCGCCATCCTCAGCTACGAATGTACGCTGCAGATTCCTGACAACATCGGTCTGGGACAGACCAAGACCAACGCCAGAATCGCCATCAACTACGACGGCCTGAAATTCACGCCATCAGAGATTCCCTACAACGCCTGGTACATCAGAAACTATACGGTCGAACTGCTCTCTCATCATTTGAATGGCGACGAGTTGACAGCTGAGATTCAGGTCAGCCGCACCAATCAGAACGATGACACGAACTATTTCCGCAACGTGAGCATCGAAGCCGAGGACTCCGTCGAGTGTTCCTTCAGCAAGTTGAGCGAAGATCGATATACTGCCATCATGCACGGCTTCACGCAGAACACCGTTCGCTTCAATGTCTTCATCACCGAAGACGGTTGTCCCACCATCTCCTACCCCTTCTCCATCCCCGTGAGAGGCAATGCTTCGTCAGCTGCCAGGGGAAATGAAAGGAGATCCGACACGCCCGTCAGGCAAAAGCCCGTCAGCAAGCCGAAGCCCACCCCCAAGAAGGAAGAGAAGAAATTTATCCTCAAATGACGCCGACCGCATGAGAATAGATATTATCACCGTACTGCCGGAGATGCTCGAGGGTTTCGTCCACGAGTCCATCCTCGCACGGGCAGAGAAGAAAGGACTGGCGGAGATCCGCCTGCACAACCTCCGCGACTACA
The DNA here is from genome assembly GCA_900316445.1 of uncultured Prevotellaceae bacterium. Classification (GTDB taxonomy): domain Bacteria; phylum Bacteroidota; class Bacteroidia; order Bacteroidales; family Bacteroidaceae; genus Prevotella. The sequence goes on from ONCZ01000045.1 coordinate 49,212, forward strand.
CCCTCGACAAGTGGCGCCGTGTCGACGACTATCCCTACGGCGGCTCTGCCGGTATGGTTATGCAGTGCGAACCCATCGACCGCTGCATCTCCGCCCTGAAGGCCGAGCGCGACTACGACGAGGTCATCTTCACTTCGCCCGACGGTGAACGTTTCGACCAGCACATCGCCAACGAACTCTCCCTCAAGGGCAACCTCATCATCCTCGCAGGCCACTACAAAGGCATCGACCAGCGCATCCGCGACCATCTCATCACCCGTGAAATCTCCATCGGCGATTTCGTGCTCACCGGCGGCGAACTCGTGGCAGCGATGATCGCAGATGCTGTCATCCGTGTCGTGCCAGGTGTCATCGGCGACGAACAGTCTGCCCTCTCCGACTGTTTCCAGGACGACATCCTCGCTGCTCCCATCTACACCCGTCCCGCCGACTACAAGGGCTGGAAGGTGCCCGAAATCCTGCTGAGCGGCAACGAGGCTAAAATCCGTGAGTGGGAACTCGATCAGGCTATGGAGCGCACCCGCCGCCTCCGTCCGGACTTGTTGGATAAATAAAACATCAAACAGATAACACCGCTATTTTCCTGCGATTGTCCCTCGGCCTCACTGCGAAGTGCAGCCAAATAATCCCATGGCTGTTCTTCTCTATGATGATTTCATCATAGTCCTGCTTGCTCTCATCGGCGTAGTCCATCAGGATTACCGCATACCTCATCGCCTGCTCAATTCCAGCCACTCTGATATCCACAGCGCATCCCGTCAGATGATTACTCGTCAGAGAGCCACCCACCTTCTTATTTAATTGAAGTGAGCGATAACCGCTATTAAGCACAATAGGTTCAACATTTTCCGAGGTCTCATAATCCTCACCTGGCTTCAGGCAATAGAGCGTGTTGTAGGTAAACCTCAGTTCCTCTAACCACGCGCATACCCTTTTCAGATTCTCGATAGCGACATGACTGGGGATATTATATACCTCTGCATATCTGCTCTTGGTCAACTCCCCCAGCGTGAAATGCTGGGAGAGTTTTACCTGCTTGTTAATACTTACTTCTGTCATAATTTCTTTTAGTTTAATTTTTCAATTTCACTAATGCAACTGCGTCACAGCGTCACAGTGTCACACCGTTAGAGCATTGCCGTACCCGTTTTCTTATACATAGCCTTGGTGGTGCCGTTTTCTACGTATTCGTCCGCTTTCATTACAAGACCGTCCTTCATCAGTCGAACCACCCTTGAACGTGCCGAGGTGTTATTCTTCAGCGCGAAACACTGAACCACATCGTCGATGGTAAACTCATCTGGCAAGCGGTTGAAGGCCTCGACAGTCTTAGCCCTGCGCTGCACATTGGCAGCAGCATCGCGTGTCTTATCGTCAAAGTACTTCTCGGCAAGTGCCCCAAAATAATGACGCTGGCAGGCGTACTGAATGTTCACCAGCAACTCCGTGAGACGCCAGTCCACATCGTCCGTCTCAAACTCTCCGCACCAATAATTGCCGTCCTGATGGATATCGGCCCAGTGGCGCATCACGATAAACGGAGCCGCAAAGTTCAACCCGTGATAGGCACAGCGCTTCAGGAGCATTTCGTCGGCCTTGGAGTCGTTCTCCTTGGCGTCGGCCATACGACGGGCCGTCCAGTCGTAGAGTTCATCCACGATCTTCTGAACCGTCAACTCTCCTTTCACACGATCCAGTTTGAAGGCCCACGTCTTCAATCGTTCATCACTCTCGAAATCGACGGTGCTCTCACGCTCCATCATCTCGAAGTTGGTACTTGGCAGAGGGATGCAAGTCAAACGCGTGGCAAGTCCAGAACCAAAATTCTGAGCATTCACTTTCTTCTTCAAGGCCATAGGCGTGCCCGTGTAGATATAGTTCCAAGTCACGAAGAAGTTCTGAACCACAGAATCCAAATTCGAATAGGCCTGACCATCCTCCTCGTTATGGAAGGCCTTCAACTCCATCGACTGCTTATCAATCCATGATCCGCCCTTCTGAACTGTCAACGTATTGTCGAGCTCTGTGTCGAAGGTTAGCATATGCAGCTGCATTTCAGTACCATCAACCACCTCCACGGCATTCACCATGTCCTGAATGAACTGGGCATTCGAAGTTCGAGCCGGATGCACCCTGAACAAAGCCTTGGGCTTCTGCGGTTTCTCCTTGTTCGCACCCTTGGTCTTCATCTCCTCCTTGTAGCGGTTGATGGCTGCAATACCATCCTTATCCGCTGCTACCATAGGAGCCGCCAGGAGCTTAAAGAGCCTTGTCGCAAAGCTCTTACCACTTGCAGGATCGCCGATAATCAGCGTCGAGTTATTCAAGCGACGCAACTCCTCAGGACGATGATAGAACCTATAAGTACATCTCGTCATCAGCGTCATCATCAATCCTCCAGCCACGAACACAGCCGCGGGATATTGGTTCTTCTTCAAGCCTCGGCAGATGTCGCGAAGCAATGGGAAGTCAGGCATCAGCGCCTCTATCTGCTCCCCCCAGTCCCAGAGCCAGCGGTTAATATCCGCTTCGGCTGGCGCTACCGTCCCTTGCGCCTGCGCCTTCGTAATCTCCTGATACGACTTGCCTGTGACCTTCTGGATCGCTTCGAGCATTGCCTTGGACGGAAGACTACTGGCATATTTCTTCTCCTTCTGCGCCACGCAGTCAGCAGCGCTTGCCACCGTCTGGCTGACTTTCTCATCCCTCTCGTCGATGATCTCCTTGACCCACGGCTGCGCCTCCACGATGCGCAACACTGTCTGCTTATCCCCATCGAGCATGAGCAACAAGTCTGTTGCCAGTTTAAGACTCTCGTTGTGACGATTGCTGTCTGCAGCGCAGGGCAGCTTGTCTGCATAGCGAGCATCAATAATAGACTGTACATCATAGCCGCGCCACTTCACTCCATGATCCACTGACTGTACATCCATCTTGCTGCCATCCCCAGCCCCTTGTTCAGCATCCTTACCGGCCACAGCAGCACTCTGAGGATTACGAACATCAGCAGCACGATCGCCAGAATCGAATTGAAAGTGAATCGGCTGAGTTTTCTTGTCACGATACTGGGGAGTGTACTCCCTGTCAAATTCTTCGTCATAATAATTGAATAGTAAATCTTCGTTAATGTACAAAATATCCTCCTCCTTGGGAGCAAAAGAGTTTCTGGTAGCGTCGATGCAGCTGGAGTCGGCCTTATAGCCGAGCTTTTCAGCGAACACAATCTGGTTGTCAGCCAAATTACCGTCCTTCATATTCGCAGTAAACACGATGCGAATACCTTTCTTCGATGAAGTGATATGCGCCAGTGCCGTGCGAACCATCAGCTCCTGATTGGCTTTCAGGGCCTCGAAAACCTCCAATGGATTCTCCACATGGTCGATGTCGAGCATCACCAAACCGTTCAGATGACAGTCAGCCAGTCTGCGATGGCAAAAGGGATTGCCATTAGCCGTTGGCGTTGCGTCAAACTCATAGCAGCTAAAGATAAACGCTGTCAAGTTATCCTTCAACTCCTGAGCAAAGGCCAGCAGTCTCTCCTCATCGCTCTTCTCAAAGAACTTCTGGCGTGCTGACATTTTCTTAAGTCCACGCTTCTTAGCCAGAAACTTCCCATAGTCCTCATTCTTCAGCCAACGCTTGATCCCCTCTGCGTCGTGTCGCTCCACCACATCGAGTATGTCTCGACGTGAATCAATCTTCCAGGCAGTAGACGTGCTCCTCACGCTCTCCCAGAACTTCTCTCGGCCGCACCTGACGGCCTGAGAGAAGTGAGTGTTTTCCTGATAACAGAATCCTTGCATACAAATCTGTTTAATCCGTTAAATCCGTTGTTAAAGACTCTGCAGATCAGTGATGTACAGTGCGTTCTCGTGTCGCGTCTGGCCGTTCTGGTCCTGCCACGTGCGATGCTTCCAGAAGCCCTTCACCACATACGGCTGGTTCTCGTAATACTGCGTGTCGCGGTTCTTCGAGGCATAGTCGCCTGTCATCTCGCCATACACCTCGTCGCCACCGTGCTTCAGCACCACGCCACGACTCTTGAAATACTCCGTTGTACCATCCTGCTTCTGGTACTGGCGCTCAGAGTATGCGCCTACCTCCTTGATCAGTCCTAATGTTTCCATACTTATAGTTTTTAAAGGTTTGTAATCTCTATCTTCATGCCACTGGTCAGCCCGTTCAGCTGTTCCAGCACATCCTCCGTACAGTGCAGCGTGGCTGCCACCCTCACACCATGCTTCAGAAAGAAGTCCATATACGCACGCGCCCACTTCAAGGCCGTCTTGGCGTCGTCGAACGAGTCAATGTCAAAGAGCATCAGGTCGCGGTCGGTATCACAGCAATGCACACTGTACTTGCCCTTACGGCTGGTACCCTTGTTGTCGAACACACTTATTCTGATGTTCAGGTACTGCGCACTCGAAACAAACGTCACACCTATCATGTTCAGCTCCTTCAGACGCTTGTTCATCACATCCTTGATGTCCTCCTCGGCATACTGCAGGGCACAGCCCATCATGCCTGCCAAGTCGCGCGTCTGCACCAACTCACCAACATCGCACAGATAGCGATAGTCGCTCTGGTCATAAGGTTCTCCACTATACAGCGGCTCCAGTCGCTCGTCCTTGTTGGTTACCCACCACTGGTTGCCCAGGAATGTCGCAATGGTAGCAAAGCCGCCACACTTACCGTACACAATAATCTTATTTTCCATATAATTCCTCCTTTCTTTAAACGTTGTCCAAAATTTCCTGAATCCTCATGACATCCATAGCCGATTTGAGATCGCGATGCATCACCACTTCCACCATACGGCGCCCCAGCTCTTTCTTCACCGAGTTGTAGAACTTGATGCGCCTTGGGCTTTCCTTCAGCCATCCGTTCTCCAACTGGCAGATCACCTTGTCCTTTCTGCTTCTGGGCTTTCGGTTGTAGGGTGCGAACCCTATCACCTGATGCGTTCCCTGACTCGAAAGCTGCATGCGCAACCTTCCTTCCACACACTTGCCATTCATGATGGCGGCCAGTACCTCCTGGCTGATTTCTACTTTTATTTGCATAATCTTGTCGAATTTGTGAGTGAAGGTCATGTCGGAATTTGGCCATTTTCACTACGTAGACTTCCTCCACTCGCTTCGACTCGGTTATTGCTTTTCGTTCTTGATTTCCTCCAG
>ONCZ01000099.1 GCA_900316445.1 uncultured Prevotellaceae bacterium
AGGCATTGGGCGAAATACCAGAGGACTGAATCATGGATTTCACCTACCGGCTCGACGCAGAAGGCGGCGACGCAGAGGCCCACACCGGAAATGAGCATAAAGCCCGACGAAACGCATTTAAAACTACCCTTATCAATTATTTAATCTTTGATTTTAAAAACCCCTGCCCCCGCAGGCGCGAGGGAGGGGAAAAACACTATGATTTTTGCCAAACCGGGGATTCCATCAGACTCGATCCTGCTTAAGGCTGGGGCTTCTCGTAGGTGAGCGGATACAGGATGCGCTCGTACGTGGCATACTGCTTGCCACTTGCAGAAGTCTTCGTCTTCTTGGTGGTCTCGATGCGGCCGAGGATGTCGAACGTGCAGAGATCCTTCAGCTTCTTCGAGGTCAGCTGTTCACCCTTGGAGTTCTCGGGGATGAAGTTGATGGTGACACCCTGGATCTGATCGACACTGACGGATTCCGTGTCGTTGACACCCTTGGAGTGAACATTGGGAGTGAAGGTACCCAGACCGTCCCACTTCACGGGCTGACCAGACTTCAGGAGCTCAACCATCACCTCAGTCAGCTTGGTGATCACACCCTCGACGATGTCGCGGCTGTAAACTGACTGTGAGAAGGCGACACGCTCGATCAAACCACGGAGGTTGAGCGTCTCGGGCCAATACGGGGTGAGGAACCACTTGCCGAAGGCGGTAGAGTCGTCGTTCGTGTTCTGGCGGGCGTTGTTCGCAACAGGAAGCCTTGTTGTTCCGAGCACGAAGCCTTGATAATCTTAGCGCGAAGCCTTATGACTCTTAGCAACTGGCGTGTCTTCAAAATTCAAGCAAACGGGAATTCACTAATTCTGATGCAAAGGTACGAAAACTATCCTTACACTCCAAGGAAAAAATCGAGTCAAAAACCGTTTTAGTCCTTATTAACAAATGAAAACTTAAAGTTCTTATTTTTATAAGAAAACATTCTTTCGTCTGCGAAAAAATGAGTACCTTTGTAGTGTAAAAATATCAAATATTTTATATGGCAAAAACAAGTATCAAACAGACCGGTATGTACACAAAAGCGGAAGTCGCCAAGATGATCTTCCCCCATCTCCCGGCCCGCCAGGGCTGGAAGAAAATCAGTCTCGCCTTTGAAGGTAATGAATACCTGCGAGACCTCTTCCGCTCGCATAGACACCATGTCTATTATTCCGAGTTCAAATATATCCATGAGAGCCTATGATCCCGTTTACCCTAAAAGGGTAAGTGTCCTTACAACCTAACAACCTAACAGAAACCTCTATTTCAATGCCGTGGGGGCGGGGGGTCGCAAAGAGGATTTATATTTAAGTATTATATAATACTTAAATATAAATCCTCACGGTTATTATATCAGTATTACCACCCCATACTGACTTCCAGTTAGGTTGTTAGGTTGTTAGGTTGTTAGATTTTGCAAAAAATGCAGCAAAAATTTTTCTGGGCGAAATACTTGCTGTTTCGGAAAATTGTTGTATCTTTGCAGCATAAAATAGCGACGAAAACGATTATGGGTGTAAGATTCGACAGCGAACAACAACGTTTCATGTTCGACTTTGAACACGACGGGATAGGCGACATCGTCAGTCTGACAGGCAACGGTTACCAGGTGGAGGCCTTCGGCAAGTGCTTCTACTACGGCTATGAGTTTGGTGACGAGGTGGACGGTAGCGTCCGCTCGGCATTCATCAAATATGTTAAGTTCACCCAGCGCTTGCAGGATGATCCAAATCTGACGCAGTTCATCCAGAAAGCCGTGAACAACCTGAGCCGTCGCATCAACCTCTACGACTACGACCTCGTAGTGATGCCGCAGTCGTCCAGCCGCGTCAACAACTACATGCTCCGCTACATTTACCGTTTCGCCCAGCCCACGTTGCGCAAGATGGAACTGGTGAAGAACCTGCCCGCCAATATCTCCTTTGATATGGATGCCTTCACGGAAGCATATCTCGATGACATGCTTGAGAATGGCAGACCCCGTTACACAGAGGCCCAGAAGGAGGAGGTGCGCCAGCAGATTGGCAATATGCTTGACCTGATTCACCGCAAGGACTACTTCACCATCGCCAAAGACGTGAAGAAGAGTCGTTTCCGCCCCTATATGACACAGTTCCTTCGTTTCGCTACAAAAGCTGACGAGGAACTTTGCCAGACGATACGCCAGCAGAATGTGCTTGTCATTGATGACGTGGCCACCAGTGGTTCCACATTAGGCGAGGTGTTGCGCACATTGCGTATCCTGAACGAGGACAATCGCATCAGTATTTTCAGTCTCATTGGCCGTCACGATCTCATGGCAGACGTTACCACTTAAATACCGGCGCACCCTCTTAACTAGTCGCTGGGACAGGTACTTGGGTATGACGGCTCCTATGACTCAGGTACCAGTCCCCTCGGCTATAGCAGTGCAGTACATCAGTGTTAATAAGATGGGCTAACTCCTTGAAAAGAGGCTTGGGCACGATAGCAAAAAAAAGCGGGCCTTGCGGCTCGCTTTTCTTTGTGTGAGAGAGTGAGTGTGGATTATTCCATCACCAGGCGTGAACTGGCTGCTATGCTTTTTGGATTGTAATTTTTATCACCATAATATTTGCAGGGGTCTGTTCCCGATTCCATAACGTCATTCTCTAATATTCTAGCGAATTTCAAGTCGGAAGTGACAATCCACAGATTGGGATCTTTAGTTGAATCTATACGTGCCCATTTATTATTATTGCTTCTCGCAATAGTGGGAATTGTTACATAATAGTCTACTCTTACCGCGTTGAATCCTGTCTTTGAATCCATGCCGAAGAGGTACTTGGTGTAGTCCTGTTCACCTTTGGCGCTGAGCAGTGTCTGCATCATCTCGAAGTCATCGCTCGATGCTAACTTAAATCCCTTTGGTGTCTTAACATCACCATTTTCGATGGCCTTTGGGGTAATGTAGAAATTATCCTTGACATATACAGAAGTTGTATTGCATTTGTAGCCTTTACATGACCAGACCTTGGTACCAATCTTTACCAGTTCAGATGTCCAATCGCCCGACTTAACAGTCTTTTCCAGAACCTCAGCCTCGGTGATGTCTGCTTTTGCAATATTGCGCTGATTGGCTTCGCGTGTGCTGAGTTCGCCGTTGCGGATAAACATCTCGTTGAGTCTGCCCTTGTTCTTGGCGTAGTCGCTGAACTTCACGTTGCCCTCTGAGTCCCAATGTATCCTGCAGGGCTGTTTCTTGTCAGTACCGAGGAAGTAACCATTGCTGTAGTCGGCCTTGTTGTTTCTGACGGGATAGATGGTGGTGACACGATCCTCAATGGTGATCTTAGGGATGAACTCGTGGCAGATCTGGGCTACAATCTCACCGTTCTCGATGACATCGTAAACCTGAGTTTGAGACACCTGGACCTTTATATTGTCGCCCTTTACGGGACCTGAGGTAACCGGCTCCCATTTACTGGCAAACTTTTGTACTGAAGGGATGACAATGTGAGTCAGATCGGTGGTGTAATAGATTTCCTCTGCATCTGCTACAAGACCGGTCTCGATATACTCTTTCAGATCGGCTGCGCGGTCTGGGTCTTCGATGAGCTCATAGATGGGGACGAGCTTATTATTGATGCCAACCATCATCAGGTTCTTGAACTCTGACAGCGACTTCTTCCAGTCGTTGATCTTGGTGTCGTTATCATTACCCTGACCGTCAATCTGGCTGGCAATGGCGAAGTCACCGCCTAAGGTTGTCACGTTGGTGATCACCTTGCTCTCATTCTTCTCGTACTTCTTCTGCTGTTCGGCACTGGCCTTTACCTCGCCTGACACGATTGCGTTCTTATAGCTGGCGTTTGCATAGGCCTTAGCCTCTGTCGTACTCGATGCCAGGGTCTTATCGACGGTGGTGGCATAGCGCAGACGTCCGCCCAGCTCTGCCTGCAGGATGAGGTGAGTACCATAGTTGTCAATGAGCTTCTTGAAGCCTTCCTGGGTTGAGGGATAGAGTCCGTTAGAACCCTCGATGTCGGCCTTGGCGTTGTCAGTCATGAAGTCCTTCAGCTGAGCCGTGCTTGGACCTACGAGCACCACGTTGCGTACGCTGATGTCGTGGGTGCCCATCACGAAGAAGTGGTTCTTGCTTTTCTTCTGGCTTGATGTAAACGATCCGCCAACCTCTGCGCTGAAGCCGCACTTTGAACCGCTCACCTTACTCTCGATGCTCATCTTGGTGATGATCTCATCGATGGTGTTCTCAGCATAGGTCTCACTGTAGCTGCTGCTGCTCACACCGTTGAGCTGGCGTCCGAAACCGTTGCCAGCCTCCTTCAGCTTCTCAAGGGCGATGATCGGACAGCGGGATACTGACTTCACGCCGGGCTCCGAAATGAGGTTGTAGCCGTAGCCTACGGCATAGGCGATGTCGCCGACTCTTTCTTCATCGTCACTGTCACTGCTTTCGTCATCATCACCGCGGGTCAAGGCGCGGCGGTCGAGGTTGCACTTCTGGGAGAGTCTGTAGGACTTGCTGTTCGTCGGGTTCTGCTCGTCGATAATGGTCATCTCGCCGTCGTTGCGCTCATCGGTCCAGTTGTCGAGCATGCAGAGCTTGATGGTCTGAGGCCCTACACCCTCGCAGGGGAGTGCATAGCAGAAGTGATTGTTCTCGTTGCTGAACTTGAGATCAATCTTCCAGGCACCTTCACAGTCGATCTGCACAGGCACTGTGTAGCTGTACTGCTCGAGGTTCTGAAGTTCGAAACTGTTGAAACCGGCGTTGATGCCATGATTTTCAAGCTCGTTAATGTCATCATTACAAGATGAGAAACCGAAACTGAAAACACCTGCGGTAACGATGCTCATGAGCATCGACTTTACCAAATTCTTTTTTGTTGTCATAATTGTAATTTTTTAATTGTTATACTTATTTTTATTTAATTCTTTTTTGTTTTTTTGCCCTTTCGCTGTTCAGTAAGGGCGGAACTGATGTAGTAAGCACTCAAGGTGCTGATTATTACGCCTTTATGTTTTGTTTGTGTCAGTAAGTCAAAGAGCGATATCATTTCTGATTTCTGATGCAAAGTTATGACGGATTTTGATTGATTCCAAGAAATTTTGTGTTTTTCGCTCGCAGTTGTTGCGGCGGAAGGGGGTGTTTTGTAACAAATCCGGGGGAACGTTGACACAGTTGTCGCATCAACCTTTTTTTAAGTGCAAAAAAAAGGATTGGACTAGATAAAAAACTAGTGGTGTCCGATAAAAAATGAAACTAGTCGCTGGGACAGGTACTTGGGTATGACGGCTCCTATGACTCAGGTACCTGTCCCCACGGCTACCTCTTTATCTACCACTTCGTCGAGTATTCGTCGTACCTTTACAACAAGTGTTTTGAGGCAAAAATGGGGCGAAACCAAATTTTACCACATTTTTAATGTCATTAATAGACGGAGTTTGCTGGATTTTTTGTATCTTTGCACGCGAAAGCGTGCGAGAACGGGCGGCGCCTCGGCAAAATGAACAAGTTCTTTTGCTCTCGGCTTGCACCGTCGTTGACATGCGAAAGCGTGCGAGAACGGGCAGCGCCTCGGCAGGCTTGCACCGTTTGCAGTGATTTAGGTGCTTTTCAAACAGATGTACGATATGCATAAAACCACATGCCATAAAATATCATGGTACAAGAGAGTAATGATGCTACTGCTCTCTGTACATCTCTCATTGGCAGTAGCATTTGCCCAATCGGACACCACACGGGTCTTCTCAGTGAACAATCCGCTGATTTATGAAGATGTATGGGACCTGTGGCCCTACTCGTTTCTGAACGACAACGGCGACCCCGACGGCTTCAACGTCGACTTGATTCGGCTCATCATGAAGGAGCTGGACATTCCCTATGTGATCAGGCTGAAACCGTCGTCGGAAGCCTTCCGCGACCTGAAGGAAGGGAAATCAGACCTTATGCTGGGACTGGCCGTAGGATTCCACGACGAGTTTGGAAAAATCTCGAAAAATGCTGTCACACTCTTAACCCAAAGCGTGGTGACACCGAAGAATAAAGAGGTGGTCATCAAGCGCTTCCGCGACCTAAGCAATCATCAGGTAATAGTCTGCGACAGTTCGCTGGTCTATCACTTAATGCTGGAATACGGGTGGGGCGAGAATGCCATTCCCGTCGGGGACATGAGCGAAGCCATTCAGGAGGTCAGCGCCAAGGGCGAGGGACAGATTGTGTGGAATACCCTTTCGCTAAAATGGCTGATGAACCGCTACCATATCGACGACCTTGAACTGACGCCTGTCAACATGCCTCATGGAGAGTACAAGTTCATGTCGAACAACCAACAACTGCTCGACAAACTCGACGAGACCTATACAAAACTCTATACCAATGAAAAGATACAACCCTTGCAGGATAAGTGGTTCTATCCCGAGCGGCAGGATATGGAAGAGTCGAAAGGACTGTGGTATCTGCTGGGCGGCGGCCTGCTGCTACTCGTCTTCATGGCCGTCTATGGCATCAGTTACCATATCCAAAACCGGAAGATAAAACTCGAGAACGTCAAGCGCAACAATCGTCTGGCGCTGATTTTGCAGACCAGTCAGGTACACATCTGGACCTATGATATCAAGACGAACCGGTTCTCCTGGCACAACGACAACGGACAGGTGGCCTACACGTACTCGATGGAGGAATTCTCGCAGCGATACAGTCACGAGGATTTCATCAGTCTGAAGTCAGCCTTGGAAAAACTCGCTGAGACCAGAAAGACCGATGAGGAAGAGAAAGAGATAGAGTTGAACCTGCGTGCCAAGGACACGGAAGGTGGTGACACCAACGACCGCGACTACCAGGCAACCCCACCGTCATCATCGGCACGAAGAAGGACGTGACGGAGGAACAGCAGCAGAAACGGCTCGACGAAGAGCGTGCACTGCGCTACTGGTCCATTTTCTACACCCCGATTTTGGGCATCATCCTCTTCAACAAGGACGGCCGGCTCGTCAACATCAACCCCAAGGCCTGTGACATCTTCGGATGCAATGCCGAGGAAACCATTGAAAAGGGCGTTGACATCCATTCGATGTTCAACATCGACATACAGGATCTGGAAGACGTGAACGGATACCAGGCCACCCTGACCGTCGGCCACGACATGATTACCGAGTTCCGCCTGATGACTATCCACGACGATGCCGGCGAGATGCTGGGCGTCTTCGCCTTCTGCCGCGACATCACCATGTCGGTCAGCAGCAAAGACCTGGAACAGGAAGGCCGGAAGAAGATTGATGCGTTGCGCGACGAGCAGCGACAATATACCGAGATTCTCAACTCAGCCATCAGCGATACCGACATCCGACAAGTCACCTACTCGCCCGACTCCCACACACTGACTATCTACAAGGGCACCGACACCATCCAGCATGCGTTGACACAGACACGCTGTATGACACTGGTCGACGAGCAGTCACAGCGACAGGCCATGCGCCTGTTGAGCGATATGGACGACTATGAAGACAAGGTGATAGAGTATAACATCAGGACCACCCTCCGCTCGACGGGCAGAAGGCCCTTGATCCTGTATTTCCGCTTAGAGCCCTGCCACAACAACGACGGCAAGGTGAAGGAGTACTGTGGTTTGCTGCGCGACATCAGCGAGATGGACTGGATGGAGCGTCAGATGGATCTGCAGACAGCGAAGGTACAGGAGGTGGAGAAGACAAAGAACAGTTTCGTGAAGAACATGGTGCAGGAGATCCGCAATCCGATGAGTGCCGTGGCCAAACACGTGGCGCAGATCAGCGACGACAGTGCTTCGGCCAACGAGCAGGAGCTGTGCAAGGTCATCCAGCAGAATGCCGACTATCTGTTGCACATCGTCGACAATATCCTCTACCTGTCGCGCCTGGAGGCACGGATGGTCGAGATCAACCGGCAGCCGCAAAACTTCGCCGAGCTGTTTGAGTCGCAGTGCGCTACGGGCTGGATGAAGTTCATGAATGACGACACCCACTACATCGTGGAGAATCCCTACGAGCAGCTGACCGTTGACATCGATGCCGAGAACCTCGGTCACGCCATCGAACAGGTGACGTGCAATGCCGCGCAGCATACGAAGCGGGGTACCGTCAGGGCCCGTTACGACTACATCGGCCGACGTCTGATTATCTCGGTCGACGACACGGGCGAGGGCATCCCCGAGGCCGAGCTTACCCGCATCCAGGAAGAGGAACTGGGTGGCGCCCACAACACGAAGGGTCTGGGCCTGGCCATCACCAAGGAGCTGGTCAGCCAGATGGGAGGCACCTTCGAGATCAGTTCGGAAGAGGGGTCGGGCACCACCATCTACATCATGATTCCGTGTCACGCCTCAGTCATTAAACGCAAGAAAACCGCTTAGCCCATGAAACGCCTATATACATATATTATTATATGGTTACTCAGCGCCACTGCCATCAGGTCAATGGCACAGCAACTATCCGACACGTACACCAAGCAGCGACCCGTCGTCATTGTCTGCGACTGGGACAAGGCGCCCTATGAGTTTCTGAACAACAAGGGACAGCCCTCGGGCAGTAATATCGATGTGATCCAAGCTGTGATGAAGGAGCTGAAACTGCCCTGCCGGTTCGTGATGAAAGACTGGAGCATCGCCTTGAAGACCTTCGAGCGCGGCGATGCCGACATCATCCTGGCCAATGCCCGACGCTACCGTCGCGAACCCTACGTCCTCTCGGAAAATATCGTCAACTACAATCGCATCCGCGTGGCCATGCGCTCCGATTCCGTCGGTATGGTGTCGCTCAATCAGTTGGAGCGCGATGGTGCCGTCTTCAAGCCCGGCGACTACTCCGCCTTCTACTTCATGGACGGCGATACGATTCGCAACAGCCGCATGGAGTTCCAGACACCCAAGGTGGCGCTGTTGGGCGTGCTCAACGGCGACTACAAATACTACGTGTGGGGCGAGAAGCCGCTAAAGTGGAAAATCAAGGAACTCAACCTCGAGGGCATCGTGCTCAACGACGTGGGCATCCCTATCTCCGAAATCCATATCATCGGCCGCGACCGGCAATTGATTGAGCAGATAGACGACCAGTACTCGCGTCTGAAGCAGAGAGGAGAGATTGCTGCCATTCAGGACCACTGGTTCCATCCCGAGCGTGTACACGACCACTCGTCGCCGATGGTCTATTACATCATCATCGCCGTGCTGCTGCTATCGGCCCTCTGCTACTTCCTCGCGCGACTGGCAAAGGCCCACGTGCAGAGCGCCGCCCGCAAATCGACGGAGTTGAACGGTATGATGCTCAAGGCCCTGCACATGGGCAACTTCAACATCATGGTCTATGACATCAAGAACGACCGGATGACCAACAAATACGGACAGATTCTGCCCAAGGAAGGTCTGACATTAGAGGAATTCACAAACCACATCCATCCTAGCCAGCAACAGGAGTTCACCCAGAAGATGAAGCGCCTGACCGACGGCCGTGAGCGCCAATTTGTGCTGAACAAACTGTTCAACAGCGCCACCGACGATGCCCCCCATTGGCTCAGTTTCCATGGCCATGCCATCCTGGAGCTCGACAACGAGGGACATCCCGCCTACGTCGTCAACGCCATCCACGACGTCACTCACGACGTTGAGGAGAACAAGGCCGAGCGTGAACTCGTCAAGAAGTACGAGCAATTGTCGAACATCCCGTTCATCGCCATGTCGTTCTACGACAAAAACGGCTTTCTCATGGACCTCAACGATAACATGCGGGAACTCTGTGGCATGACTGACGACAACCCTGAGAACAAGCGATTCTGGGAGACCGTCTGCATGTTTGATGTTCCGCTGTTACGCAACATCTACTCGCCCGACAGCCGGAGCGACATGCTTGTCTGCCAGCACATGGACTACCCCGAGATGGGTATCAATCGCTACATTGAGTCCTATATCCTGCCGCTGTTCAACAGCGATGGCGAGATCTGCAACTACTTCATTACCGTGCTCGACATCACCGATGACCGCAACCGCGACCACGACCGCCATCTGCACGACAAGGAGGTGCAGGCCATCAGGACCGATATTGAGCGTAAGAAGCAGACTCTGGCCTTCCTCTTGGAACATAGCGACCGCCACTTAGAGCAAGGCGACGACGGCAGGATGCGCATCATCGTCGATAACACCAGGATCGAGGAGGCCCGCCGACAGTTGCAGGCTGTCACCACGTTGGCCGACGAGAGCGTCAGATTGAAGAGTGGCTTCATGGCGTCGATGACCCACGAGTTGCGCACGCCACTGAACGCCATCGCCGGATTTACCAGCGTCCTCAACACGCTGGGCGACAATCCTGAGCGTGGCGAGTACGTCCGAATCATCCGAAACTCCAGCGACATGCTGCAGCGACTCATCAACGACATCATCGAGGCCTCGTCCATCAGCGGCGGTACGCTCACCATCAAACCCGGGACCATCGACTTTGCCACTGCCTTTGACGACATCTGCTTGACCCTCCAGCAACGCGTGCAGGTCAAGAACCTGAAGTTCATCAAGGAGAATCCCTACGATACCTTCGTCACCACGCTCGATTTCGAGCGCATCCAGCAGGTGCTCACCAACTTCGTCACCAATGCCGTGAAATTTACCGAACAGGGCCACGTCCGACTGGGCTACCGCTACGAGAAGCACGGCATGTACCTCTACTGCGAGGACACCGGCATTGGCATCCCTAAGGATAAACAAAAGATGGTGTTCGACCGCTTCGTTAAGCTCGACGAGTTCGTGCAGGGCACCGGCATGGGACTGGCCATTTGTAAGTCGATTGCTGATAGTTGTGGAGGCGACATCGGTGTCATCAGCGCCGGCGAAAACCGCGGCTCCACCTTCTGGCTCTGGATTCCCTGCGAGAACCACGCCTAATTTTAGTCCTCACCTCTATTTTATGCTAACGCAAAGCATGGTGAGGTCATCGCTCTGCTCAGCGCCGTCGACGAATGCGTCGAGGGCGTATTTCATTTCGTCTATGAGGAAGTGGGAGCGTGTCTTGGGGGTACGCTCGCCGAAGGGCTGTGTGGACTCGCGGAGTACACGGAGCATGCGCTTCTCGCCGAACTGCTCCTGCATGCGGTTCTCGGCCTCGTTGACGCCGTCGGTGTAAACGAAGAGCGAGCTGCCGCGGATGTTGTCGAGATGGCCTCCGACGAAGGTGAAGTCGGGCCAGAGTCCGATGGGGACGTTCGACTCGACGTCGAGGAATTGGAAAACGGTCTGCGAGGTGAGCATGCGGCGCTCGCCATAGACGGGCGCGTTATGGCCGCAGTTGCAATAGTCGAGGTGGCCGGTCTTGAGGTCGATGATGCCGATGAACATGGTAACGAAGACAGCGTTCTCATTGTTGACGGACATCGTATCGTTCAGTTTGGTGGCAATGACCTCTGGGGGAAATCCCTCCTTGGCGACAGTGCGGAACAGATTGACGGCGACGGCCATGGTGAGCGAAGCGGGGATGCCCTTGCCGCTGACGTCGCCCACGCAGAAGCAGAGACGGTCGTCCTGGAGGAAGAAGTCGTAGAGGTCACCGCCCACTTCCTTGGCGGGCACAATGGCAGCGTGAAGGTCGATGTCGCGGCGGTCGGGGAATGCAGGGAAAGTGCGGGGCACCATCGACATCTGGATTTCGCGTGCGATACTCAGTTCGCTGTCGATGCGCTCCTTGGCGATGGTCGTGTCGGCCAGTTGGTTGTAGGCGTGGCGTAGTTCCCGCATCTGCTTGCGGCGGCGGAAATAGTAGAAGATGAAGAAGGCGAGGGTGATGAGAATGATGAGCACAGCGGTCTGTATCTGCAGGTCCAGGTTGGAGAGGCGCAGGTCTTTGGCCTCGTTTTCCGCCCGTGTCACGTCAATCTGTGCAGCATACTCGTAGGACATCTTCTGCACCTCGGCAGTGTTGACAGAGTCGCGATATTCCTTGTGGCGCACCTGGTAGAGGTAGGCCTGTCGGTAGTCGCCGAGTCTGGCGTAGGCATTGGAAATGAATTGAAGGCGGTCGCTGCCGCCCTTGATGTTGATGGCGATGTTCAGGGCCTCGTTGTAGCGCCCGTTCTTCATGGCGTGGTAGAAGTTGACGACAGGGCCGAAACTGTCGTCGTGACCGATGTCGCGCTTCAGTTTCTCGCGCTCGGCATAGGCGCGGTTGAAATCATCACGGCTGTACTGGCCGTCGTAGTACG
This sequence comes from uncultured Prevotellaceae bacterium, assembly GCA_900316445.1. Classification (GTDB taxonomy): domain Bacteria; phylum Bacteroidota; class Bacteroidia; order Bacteroidales; family Bacteroidaceae; genus Prevotella. Next base: position 12,220 of record ONCZ01000099.1, read on the forward strand.
CAATACAAATATAGGTCCACGCCGACAGCCTGTGCTGCATGATGATGTTGGGCTCAGCTAGTGCCTTACGGGCGCAGTCGAGCACTTTCTCTGGCTTATGCAGATTGACGTAGACTTTCGCCATCCCGAGATAGGGGGCAGCGGCGCTCTCGTCGGGGAAGAAACGATGCTGGTAGATGATGGCCTCAGTGAACTCGTGCTCGGCCTGGGCGAAGTGGCGCAGACTTGACGACATGGTGGCCAAAGCGTACGTGGACGTATAGAGTCCGAACTTACTATCGTGCTGGTAGGCATAATCGTGAATCTGATGGGCCAACTCCAGGCCACGCGTGCGGCTCACCTTGTTGAAACTATAGATGGCCTGGTTCGACCACGCCTTGTAGAACAGCCGCTCCTGACTGGGTCCGGCCTCGCGGCACGCCTCTATCAGTTGGTCGGTGATGAGCATGAAACTGTCAATCGCACTCGTACTGTAGTAGCGGTACATTTCTTTCTCCAACTGCGCAATGCGGTCATCGCCGCCCGTCGCGTTGACTTTATCTTCGTCCGTCACGACTCGGCCATTTCCGAGCGAACTCGGATGGCGCTCGCTGCTCCGTCCGTTGCCACCAGCATCAGAAGTCTGCGCCGCTACGGCCAGCGTTGCCATAACAGCCGTTAACGCGGCCACGTATAGTCTCCTCAGCATGATGAATACGTTTTTCTTCATTTCTCTACAACAATGGCCACCGACCAGTGGGTGCGCTTCAGCGGGGTGTAGTAGACACGCGACGGCACACCGTTCACCTCCAGTTCGGCCACGCCGCGTTGGTGCTCCTTCAGGTTAGCGACGAACGTCTCGTCGCTTATGGTGACGATGTCCCCTTCGGGGTGGGCAAAACAGGTGCCATCATCGTTCAAGATGACGATGAAGAAATCGTCGTTCCCAAGCAACCGATAGTTGTTCAGCAGCTCGTCGTTCCTCACCTCGTCTTCTATCTGTCGCAACTGGTCTATCATCCACTCCTGAGTCATGTCGGCTCCGCAGACGCATGCTAAGCGGCCCTGAGCATCGAAAATGGGCGTGGCAAACGTCATGTAGTAGCCACTAGCCACGTTCAGGTCATCCTCGTAATAATACGGCTCCGACCAGAAACTCTCCTTCTCCTTTTCGCCTTGCACGTACCACGTCGATGTGGTATAGTCGTGGCGCGCCGAGCCCACGAGCGTCAGCACGAACTCCGTCGAGTCGCCCTGGTGCACGTATGGCTGAAACCACCGACCCTCCTTCGGGAAATAGTTGGGCACGAAGGCCGCAAAGTAGCCGATGACGTCAGGGTTCAGGCTGGTCTTACTACCGAGGGCCGCGATGACAGTCTGTGGCGACTCCAAGTGCTTCGCCACCTCGTCGAACACGTTCTCCGCATTCATCTCCACACCCCTGACGGTCTTCGACAGTTTCTCCGCCACTACGTTCATCATGCCGACATAGCGCGCGTTACGCTCTGCCCGAACCGCATAGCTTAGTGCCACCGCCAGTAGCACTACCGCCACCAGCGCGCCGATGACCACCGGCCACAACCATTTTTTGAGATTGGTATTTGTATCCATAGATTCAATGCTTTGTTTGACTTTTTCTCGGCTGCAAAGATACAAAAAAAGCTTGAAAAAACAACGGATTTTGATAATTCTTTGCAAGCAAAGCGTCTTTTTAGGCCGGGCGAACG
>ONCZ01000041.1 GCA_900316445.1 uncultured Prevotellaceae bacterium
CATCGGGCCGTTGCTGAAGCAGCATTGTGAGGATACGCAACTCTATTTACAACACGATATTTCCCTCTCACAACTCGCCACATTGATTGGCATCAACCGATCCTACCTCAGCAAGCACTTTGCCTTGCAGGGAATCACTTATAATGCGTACATCAACGGTTTGCGCATCCAGCACTTCATTAACCTCTACCATGAGTCAGCCGCAACCCATCAACCAGTAAGCGCCCAGCAACTGGCCTACCAGAGTGGCTTTCGTAATTACAAAACATTCAATGCTGCCTTCAAGAAGATTATGGAAATGACTGCAACAGAGTGGATGCAGCAGGTAAAATCGTAAAAATCATTCCAAAATCGTAAAAAATTGCTGGTTATTACCCTTTGACTGTTGTGATTTCAAAGGGGATTAACTAAATTTGCGCAATAAAACATTATTCCAAGAACTATATTATTGTGTAACAAATAAATTTCGTAATTATGAGAAATCTGAAAAAGTGGATGCTTGCCGCCATCCTGATTTGCGGCACCGCATCGATGTTCATATCGTGCGCAGCGAATGAAGACACCCCGGCTCCTGTGGATCCCGAGAGTGAGAAATCTGATGTTGTCGATTACAGCGACAAGAACAACTGGATGCGACAGCCCGAAGCAACAAAGGATGTTGATGCCTTTTTTGTCTATCCCACGGAATATGACGACCCCGCTGAGGGTGCACCGAAATTTGCTCCCATCGATGAGCCTGCCATGAGAATACCGGCGGAATTTGCCTACCTCAAGATAGCTACAGCTTTTGAGGATTGTGCCAATGTTTTCGCTCCCTATTATAGACAGGGCAACATGTCATATCTAGGCAAAATTTCTGCCGAGGAACGTAACACAGCGTTCAACAGCATTCCGAAGGCAGATATCTTAGCTGCCATCGACTACTATTTTAAGTACCTGAATGGCGGTCGTCCCTTCATTCTCGTAGGACATTCTCAGGGCTCAATCATGCAGAGCTTTGTGCTCTCAGAATACATGAAGGCACATCCAGAATACCTGGAACGCATGGTTGCTGCATACGTGGTCGGCTATTCGATCACCGAGGATTTTCTCAAAGCCAACCCGCACCTGAAATTTGCAGAGGGAGCCGACGATACTGGCGTCATCATATCGTATAATACCGAGGGGGCAGGAAACGGGAACAATATTGTTGTTCTGCCAGGTGCCATCAGCATCAATCCCATCAACTGGAAACGCGATGAGACCTATGCTTCAGCAGAGGAAAGCCTGGGCGGCCGCGTCTTCAACATGGAAACCAAGGATTTTGAGAAAGTGCCTAACGCTGCAGATGCAAAGATCGACTTGAAAAGAGGCGTTGTCATTACAACGACTACGGCAGTAACCCCTGAAGGTGCATCCAGCCCTTTCGGCGCTGCCAGCTTCCACGAGAATGACTATCCTCTGTACTACTATAACATCAAGGCCAATGCAGCCGCGAGAGTTGCAGCTTATCAAAGCAAATAATATATTTAAAAATTTATAAAACATTGCCGCCCGTGATGCCTTTGTAATTAAACCATTGATTTACAATCTGTTGCGGGCGGCTATGTTTGCGTAAAACTATGCCGATGCTATGCCGTTACTGTACCGCCCTTTTGGAGGCGGAGATAGTAGCCTCAGTCTCAGTCCAAAAGAATTTACGCTTGTGCTTGGTTCGTCTAAAGGTTATAGCCAAAAGATCGTTCGCCTATAGTCAAAAGCTGAGCGTTGATCTTTCAGTGACGCATAATATCAAGAAAATAGTCAATAAAATAAATAATGAGAAATGGCAAAAAATGTTGATTTGAGTAAAAATCAACAATTTGAAATTAAAACTGATCAAAAAAGAAAGCCTCTGGAAATCGGCGAGGGATATAAAAAAATAAATCCCCTTGCCATGCAAGGGGATTTACGTTAACTTAAAAATCCCCCTTACGAGGGGATTGTTTTATTTGTGATCGACGGCGGACTGCTCGATGGGGAGGCAGCGCTTGTAGTTCTCGATGTACTTTTCGAAGCCGGTGACGTCCTCGGGAGTGGGGGCGATAGAGACGCCTGTGTTGCCTGCGAAGACAACCTTCTCGAGGTAGTCGGCGAGAGAAAGTTTGTCGGGATTATTGACTACATAGCCTGCGAGCAGGGCGATACCCCAGGCACCACCTTCGCCAGCGGTCTCCATGACAGAGATGGGGCTGTTGAGGGCAGCAGCAAGCATGCGCTGACCTACACCAGGCGTCTTGAAGTAACCACCGTGACCGGTGATGCGATCCACGCGGATCATCTCTTCCTTGAACAGGATATCGTTACCGATCTTCAGCACACCGATGGCACCATAGAGGTGGGCACGCATGAAGTTGGCAAGGTTGAACTTGTCGTTGGCAGAACGCACGAACATGGGGCGACCTTCTGCCAGTCCGGTGACAGGCTCACCACTGACATAGTTGTAGGCCATCAGACCTCCACAGTCGGTGTCACCCTCCAAAGCCTTGTTGAAGAGTTTGCCGTATAGTTCGTTCATATCTACCTTGATACCAAGCAGTTGCTGATATTCTTTAAAGAGTCCCACCCAGGCGTTGATATCGCTGGTGCAGTTGTTACAGTGTACCATGGCGACGAGTGAACCGTCAGGCGTGGTCACCATGTCGATCATCTCGTAAGGCTTCGACAGCGGCTTCTCGAGCACGATCATCGAGAATGAAGAAGTACCTGCGCTGACGTTACCTGTGCGCTGCTTGACAGCGTTGGTGGCAACCATGCCTGTGCCAGCGTCGCCCTCAGGAGGACAAACGGGGATGCCAGCCTTCAGGTGGCCAGAGACATCGAGGCGCTTAGCACCCTCAGGCGTCAGGATGCCTGCATTCTCACCTGCGTTGAGTGACTTCGGCAGGATGTCTAACAACTTCCACGAGAAGCCCTTCGGTGCGATGAGCTCGTCAAACTTTTTCACCATTGCAGCATCGTAAGTCTTCGTGGCGGGATCGACAGGAATCATACCAGAAGCGTCGCCTACGCCGAGGACGAACTGACCCGTGACTTGCCAGTGGACATAACCGGCTAGGGTGGTGAGGTACTTGATGTCAGAGACGTGCTCCTCGTTGTCGAGGATAGCCTCGTAAAGATGGCTGATGGACCAACGGAGAGGGATATTGTAGTTGAAGAGTTTGGAGAGCTCTGCTGCAGCCTTACCTGTATTGGTGTTACGCCAGGTGCGGAAGGGCACGAGGATCTCCTGCTTCTCGTTGAAGGCCATGTAGCCGTGCATCATGGCAGAGAAACCGATGGCGGCCAGAGCTTCAATCTCGCAGTCGTACTGTGCTTGAACGTCCTTGCGGAGTTCAGCGTAGCAGTCCTGTAAACCATACCAGATGGCCTCAGTAGAGTAGGTCCAAAGACCATCTACCAACTGGTTCTCCCACTCGTGTGAGCCTTGTGCGATAGGCTTGTTGTCTTCGTCGATGAGGACGGCCTTGATTCTCGTGGAACCGAACTCGATTCCCAATATGGCTTTTCCAGCCTCAATAGTTTGCTTTGCAGTCATTGTCATTTCTATTTTTGGCACGGATTAACACGGATTAACACGGCTTTATATTTTTTGCAGTGACTCTCGAAGAGAGCCGTGTAATCCGTGCCTAATTAATTCTATCGGAGTGCTTTGTTGAGCATATAGTACATCTCGTTGTTCTGGAGGGTCTGCTTGAAGTCGGCGATGTTAGTGTCCTTGTTGATACGGACGTACTCGATGCCGAGCATCTCAGCAAAGTCTGCCCAGTACTCCTCGTTGATGTCGTAAGAGAAGGCACTGTGATGAGTACCACCAGCGAGAATCCAGGCGGCCGCACCGATTTCGAAGGTGGGCTGGGGGATCCAGAGAGCAGAGGCCACAGGGAGGTTGGGCATGGGTTTCGGCTCGATGCACTCCACCTCCTGAGATATGAGACGGAAGCGGTTGCCAAGGTCGACGACAGTAGCCTTAATACCAGCACCGGTCTTTGAGGTGAATACCAGACGGGCGGTCTGCTGCTTGCGTATACCGATACCGAGGAAGTGCACCTCAAGCTTGGGTTTATCGGTGGCAATCAGCGGACAGACCTCGAGCATGTGGCTCTGCAGGCAAGATGAGCGTTCGCCGGCGAAGTTGAGCGTGTAGTCCTCGAGGAACGAACAGCCGATTGGCAAGCCCTGCTGGATGACCCAGAGGGTGCGATACAGACATGCCGTCTTCCAGTCACCCTCAGCACCGAAGCCGTAACCCTCTTCCATCAGACGCTGTGAAGCGAGACCAGGGATCTGGTCGAAACCACAGAAGTCGGGAGCGTCTATGTCGGCATCGCCGAGGTCGTCGAAGTTGGTGGTGAAGGCGGTAGCACCCTCGTCCTTCAGTACGCGGCGCAGGGCAATCTCTGCCTTGGCAGCGTTCTTCACCTTCTCCCAATAGACCTGCTCGCCGCTCTCGTCGATCTTGATGGTGTAGAGCTTCTTGTACTCTTCGACGAGGGCATCAGCCTCAGCGTCGGTGACCTTCTTGAAGTACTCCATCAGCGAAGAGACGGGGTAGTAGTCCACATGGTAGCCCAGACGCTGTTCGAACTCCACGCGGTCGCCATCGGTCACAGCCACGTTGTTCATGTTCATACCGAACATCAGGCAGCGCACGTTGTGGGCATCAGCCACACCGGCAGCCACACGTGCCCAGACGGCAATCTGCTTCTGAGCCTTCTCATCCTTCCAGTAGCCGCAGACCACCTTACGGGCAATACGCATACGGGCGCAGATATGTCCGAATTCGATGTCGCCGTGAGCTGACTGGTTCAGGTTCATGAAGTCCATGTCAATTTCTCCCCAGGGGATCTCGGCGTTATACTGGGTGTGGAAGTGGAGGAGGGGCTTCTGCAACTGCTGCAGTCCCTTGATCCACATCTTGGCGGGTGAGAAGGTGTGCATCCAGGTGATGATACCTACGCACTTCTCGTTGTTGTTAGCAGCCAGCATCACCTGCTCTACTTCCTTAGAGCTGTTAGCCGTGCCCTTATACACGATCTTCACTGGGATGTTGCCTGAGGCGTTCAGACCATCAACCATCTCCTTAGAGTGACCATCAACTGCAACCACTGCATCGCCTCCGTACAGGAGCTGTGCACCAGTTACCCACCAAATCTCGAAATTATCAAATGCTTTAATCATAATTGTGAAAATAAGTTTTTAAGTTTATATTTGTTTTAATGCTTTTGTCCTTTCTGGCCGTAGTAGGCATTGGGACCATGCTTGCGCATGTAGTGCTTCTCGATGAGAAGCGGATTCATCGTCAGGTCAGGATTGACATTGAAGGCGATGAAAGCCATCTTGGCACACTGCTCCATGACTTTAGCGTTGTAGACGGCATTGTCGGGAGAGGTACCCCATGAGAAGGGACCATGGTTCTTTACCAGCACAGCAGGCGTGTGATCGGGGTTGATCTTACGGATGTTGAGGATCTCGTCGACGATGACGTTACCTGTCTCCAACTCGTAGTTGCCCTTCACCTCAGCCTCTGTCATGTCACGGGTGCAAGGGATGGCCTGATAGAAATAGTCGGCATGGGTGGTGCCGATGTTGGGGATGTCACGGCCTGCCTGTGCGAAGGCTGTGGCATAGGTGGAGTGGGTGTGTACCACGCCCTGGATGTTGGGGAATGCCTTATATAAAACAAGGTGTGTGGGAGTGTCGGATGACGGATTGAGATCACCGTCTACCACCTCACCCGTCTGGAGGTCTACCACCACCATATCGGATGCTTTCATCACGTCGTAGTCCACGCCGGAGGGTTTGATGACTACGAGGCCGTTCTCACGGTCAATGCCTGAGACGTTACCCCAGGTGAAGATCACGAGATTCTGTTTCACCAGGTCGAGATTGGCCTTGAATACTTTTTCTTTTAGTTCTTCTAACATAATATGTTTTTTTACAATTTGAAATTCGGGGCTTCATTGTAGGCCCGCTTGTTGAATCGATAGAGGTATGCACCTCGCTTGGAACTGGTCTTGTCTACCAACTCCGTCTTCTCGATGAAGTCCATCTCCTTGATGCGCTTGCGAAAATTGCGCTTGTCGAGTTCGGCTCCGTTGACTGCCTCATAGAGGTTCTGGAGCTGGGTGAGTGTGAACAGGGAAGGGAGGAGCCGGAATCCCACGGGCTCCTGGGCCAGTTTCTGCTGCATCAACTTCCTCGCCTTACGGACCATCTCATTGTGGTCGGAATAGAGTTGCGGAATCTCGTTGATGTCAACCCATTTTACTCCATGCTGCACACGCAGTTCGTCATCATAATCCTTGACGTTGATGAGTGCATAGTAGGCGATGGACACCACCCGTTCGCCCGGGTCACGGTCCACTTTACCGAAAGCGCCCACCTGGCGCATGAACAGATTCCGTAGTCCTGTCAGTTCGTAGAGTGTCCGTGTGGCGGCATCGTCGACACTCTCGTCGCTGGCGACGAAGCCTCCGTAGAGGCTCCATTCACCACGACCGGGATCCATCTGACGCTTGCCAATGAGCACCTTCAGCTTCCCTTCATCGAAGCCGAAGATGATACAGTCTACCGACAGCCAGACTTTGGAATGTTCGTTGTAAAATGTCATGGTCTACTCGCTTTTTACCAGAAGTAATAATAGAAACAGCTGCAGAGGCCGATGACCACCAGTGTACCTACTACATCAAACACACCCCAGCTCTCCTTGATAGACTTCTTGAAATCTGAAGAGAAGGTGATGGCATCCACCTGTTCCTTGGTGGGGGCTGGCGTGAAGAAGCTGACAGCCACCATCAGTAGGATGATGAACAGCAACAGCCAGCACTCGAAGATAAGCCAGTTGGTCTGCCAGAACCAAGCGGTGGCATCCCAGAAGGCACCATCCATGACGGCCTTGCCGGAGTCAGTCACTACATTGGTAATCAGACGGACCATACCGATGAGGAAGCCACCGATAAGACCATATTCACCAGCCTTCGGTGTGATCTTCTTCGAGAAGATACCGAGGGTGAATACAGCCACCATGGCGGGAGCAATCAGCGACTGGATGTCCTGCAGGTAGGAATAGAGGTTACCCATATTCATCATAATAGGCATCCATGCCAGACCGAGAAGCACGACAACGACAGTAGCGGTACGGCCTACGAACACGTAGTGAGCCTCGCTCTTGCCCTTCTTCATCGGCTTGTAGAAGTCCTCTGTGAAGAGGGTGGCACAACTGTTGAAGAAGGCTGCCAGTGATGCTACCAGGGCGCAGACGAAACCGATGGTCACAATACCCTTGATACCAGCAGGCAGGATGTTCTTAACCATCATTGCGAAGGCACCGTCGGTAGACTCGTGGTTGGTGATGTCCATCTCGATACCGCTACCCGTTTTCAGAGAAAGGGCGTAGGCGATCATACCAGGGATGAGGAACATGAAGCAAGGGAGAATTTTGAAGAAACCGGCTGCGATCGTACCACGACGTGCTCGCTTCATCACCTCCTTGTTGTCCTCGCCAGGTACCTGACCGAGTACACGTTGCACGATGTGCTGGTCAGTACACCAGTACCAGAAACCGATGATCGAGGCACCGAGGAACACTACATAGCCCGGGAACTGAGGATACATCGGATCGGCAGGATCGGGATGGAACATGTGGGTCGTACCGAAGCCGTCGTGGGCAGCGTTACAGACGCGCATCATCTCAGACCATCCGGCAGAGATACTGCCATCACCGAGCATGTTCAGTCCGAGGAACAGCACGAGGAAAGAACCCACGATCAGGATCGGCGTCTGGATGGTAGACAGCGTCATCACACCCTTCATACCGCCAAAGACGGTGAAGACAGCCGTGATGGCAATCAGTCCGATAGCACCATACCAGAAGGGAATGTCGAGCAAGAACTTGAAGAATATACCACCCGTGAAAGCCGTCACAGAAACCTTCGTGAGCACATAGGCCACGAGGGTGATGATACTGAGCCAGGATCCTGTGCGCTGGGTGTAGCGGAACTTCAAGAAGTCGGGCATGGTGATGATCTTACCCATCTTGTTGATGAGCAGCTGATAGAAAGGTACGAAGAGCCAGCCGAGGATGAGGATCATCCATCCCTGCATCTCCCAGTGGGCCATTCCTACACCATCCTTCGCACCTGTACCGGCGAGACCTACCAGGTGCTCAGAACCGATGTTTGCGGCAAAGATGGCCATACCGATCACGTACCAAGGCTCACCCTTACCGAAGAGATAAGCAGAAGAGTCTTCGCCCTGCTGGGCTTTCTTGTCTTTCCAGATGGCATACCATACGGCAGCCACCACTCCTAACAGGCCAACGATCAGGACTACCCAGTCGAGCCAGATGAATTCATGTGAACTCCAATTCATTGTTATTATTATTAATAGTTAGTGATTATTTAATAGAGAACTTGTAGGCAGCGTGGCTGTAGTACTTCTCATCAGGATTCAGGGTCGGCTGAATCCACTCAGGATGATTGGGAGAGTCGGGATACTTCTGGCTCTCGAGGCAGACGCTCACGTGCTTGGGGTATTTGAGGCCGTGCTTGCGGATGATGTCGGCATCAGCACCGACGCCCTGGAAGTTACCACTGTAGACCTGTACACCGGGCTCGTTGGTGAACATCTCCATGAAGATACCGGTCTTCGGAGAGTAGAGGCTGGCACATACCTGTGTGTCGTCACCCTTACCGTCCTTGTAAGTGTTCAGACAGAAGTTGTGGTCATAGCCTGTAGCGTTCTGAATCTGATCAAAGTCAGACTGGATGCTGTCGCCAATGGCATGGGGCGTGCGGAAATCCATCGGGGTGCCCTCCACAGACTTTATTTCACCCGTGGGGATGTAGAGCTTGTCGCTCGGGGTGAAATTGTCGGCATTCACATAGAGCACCTGGTCGTAACCGGCCTGGGTGAAGTCACCACTGAGATTGTAGTAGTTGTGGTTGGTCTGATTGATGATGGTAGGACGATCTGTCTCAGCCTCCCATGTCATGTCGAGGATGTTGTCTGCTGTCACCTTGTAAGTCGTGACAGCCATCACCTTGCCAGGGAATCCGTTTTCACCGTCAGCAGCCACAATCGTCAGCTTCAGGATGGAGTCGCCAATCTGCTCAGCGTCGTACACCTGATGCATCCAACCCGTGTTGCCACCACCATGCAGGCAGTTCGGGCCATCGTTTTTCTTCAACTGATACTCCTTCTCACCAAGGGTGAATTTACCCTCCTTGATACGGTTGGCATAACGACCGACACTGGATCCGTAGTCAGAAGGACTGTTGAGGGTGTCGGCATACTGGGCGATGTTGTCAAAGCCGAGGACGACATCCGTGGGCTTGCCATCCTTGTCGGGAACGACCAGTGACACGATACGTCCACCATAGTTCGTGATGCACACTTCCATGCCATTGGCATTCTTCAGGGTGTAAAGCTTCACGGGCTTGGCCTGAATGGTTGTGTCAAACTTGGCTACGTCTAAACCTGATACTGTCAGTTGTGGTGCCTGTACTTTTTGCTCACAGGCCGAGAACAGAAGCGCTGCTGCGCCCAGTCCCCAAAGCATACCTTTAAGTACTTTCATTTTAATACGTTTTTAAGTTTAATTGTTGTTATAGCGTTTATTTTGGGTGTAAAATTACAATTAATATTTGAATTACACAATATTTTATAGAATAAATAAACGGCATAAAGTGTAAATATAACACTTTATGCCGTAATTTAACCTTTTTTGGCTAATTTGTAGCGCTCTTAACAGAGTTTTCGAGAACCGTCGCCGATGACTACATCATAGACTTTCGGCTCATGTCCGTACTTCTCGTTGAAACGTTTCTTGGCGTCGTCGATGAACTTCTTATAAAGGTCGTTGCGCACGAGGTTGATGGTACAGCCGCCAAAGCCGCCGCCCATGATACGGGAACCCGTCACACCGTTTTCTTTGGCGATGTTGTTCAGGAAGTCCAGTTCCTCACAAGAAACCTCGTAGTCCTTGGAGAGACCCTCGTGAGTCTTGTACATCATCTCACCGACTTTCTCGTAGTCGCCTTCGTTTAGGGCATCGCAGACTGCCAGTACACGGTCTTTCTCACCGAGTACGAACTTGGCACGCTTGTAATCCTCAGCGCCCACTTCGTCCTTCACTTCCTCAAGCTGTTCCCAGGTGCAGTCGCGTAGTGTCTCAAACTTTCCTTCCGGATGTTTGGCTGCGATATGCTTGACCACATTCTCACAAGAACGACGACGGTCGTTATAAGGAGAACCTGCCAGCTGGTGCTTCACCACAGAGTCGAGGAGTACCAGACGATAGCCATCGGGTTTGAAGGGGAAATACTCGAACTCACGGCTGCGGCAATCCAGACGCATCAGACAGCCTGCCTTGCCGAAGACTGAGGCGAACTGGTCCATGATGCCGCAGTTCACACCACAGTAATTGTGCTCCGTAGCCTGACCAGCCAGCACCATATCCCACTGGCTCACCTTGTTCTCACCGAAAATATCATTGAGACCGCAGGCAAAACAACTCTCCATGGCTGCTGATGAGGACATACCGGCACCCAGGGGTACATCACCTGCAAAGGCAATGTTGAAACCTTTCACAGGCACACCCAGTTTCTTCATCTCCAACGCGATACCATAGATATAGCGGGCCCAGCTGGCACGAGGACCATCAGGATCGGAGAGCTTGAAGTCCACACGATCCTTCAGGTCGATGGCGTATGCCATCACGGTATCTTCCGTTCCATTGGCACGCATCTCAGCCATAATACCTTTATCGACAGCTCCGGGGAATACGAAACCACCATTGTAGTCGGTGTGTTCACCAATCAGGTTGATACGTCCGGGAGAGGCATATACGTTGCCGGTCTTTCCATCAAAGTGCTTGATGAAGCGGCTTCTTACAAATTCAATATCCATTATATATTAATAAGGTGTAAATTAATCAACGGGGATATCCTTGTTCACGTTCTTGCAACCGATGAGGGCATAGTAGAACATATAGGCTACTGCCAGGAAGTAAACGAAATAGCTGGGCATATATCCGAAGATGTCTGCGAAGAAATTCTGTACTACCGGCAATACGCCACCACCTACCACCATCATCATAAAGATGCCGGATGCCTGGGCTGTATATTTGCCAAGTCCTTCTGTTGCCAGATTGAAGATAGAGGCCCACATGACGGAGGTAAACAAACCGCAGAGCACGAGCAGCAGGGCAGTCAGTGGTACTGTCGTAGAAGTGATGGTGCCTTCCAGAATGGAAATCAACGGCATGCTGACGGTCACACTCTTCGGGGTGAAGATGGCTGCCAAAATCAGAATCATACAGGCGAAGGTGGCAATCAGCATCAGGTGACGTGAAGACACCTTAGCGGCGATGAAGCTGGAGCACAGACGACCTACCAGCATCAGCAACCAATACATGGCTGCCACGGCTCCACCGATGGTAGCTGCATTGACAACGGCATCAGGATTCACCCATGCGCCATTAGCAGAGGTATCTGACAGGTAGAAATTCAGACCACCAGGGATACCGACTTCAACACCAACGTAAACGAAGATAGCAATCACGCCCAACAGACAATGACGGAAGGACCAGGGTGAGTGTTCAAACACCGTCTCTGCGGTCACCTTACCCATCTCAGGATCCTTAATGGGAATGAAGATGAGGGCCACAAACGCAGCAGCGAAGACAGTCATAGCGATATACATCACCAGATTGACGTCGGCCATCTGCGTGGAAGCCGTCACTGTTCCGATCAGAGCACCCACGAGCATCGGGGTCATCGTACCGGCGAGGGAGTTCAGCGTTCCACCAATCATGTTCAGCTGGTTACCACGGTTACCACCACCGCCCAACAGGTTCAACATCGGGTTCACCACGGTATTCAGGATACATACGGAGAAACCGGAGATGAATGCACCGAAGAGATAGATGCAGAAGCCGGGGATGCCACCAGAGAAGCCTGAGAGGTACTGGATGAGTACGCCGACGAAGCCTACTGCGATACCAATCAGAGCTGTCTTCTTATAGCCTACCTTTGTCAACATCTTTCCTGCTGGGATACCCATGAACAGATAAGCGAAGAAGTTCATGAAGTTACCCATGATGCCGAGCACGTTGGAACCGCCGATCTCAGGTTGGTTCTTCCAGATAACGCCGATAGGCGCACCAAGATTCGTCACAAACGAGATCATGGCATATAGGAACATCATCGTGATAATGGCGATGATACTTCCGTTCGTTTTTTGATTGCTCATATTAAAAAAGTAATGTCTTTTTCAGTTTTACGTTGGATGGATTACTCGACTACGCCGAAACGATAAATCGTCTTGTGCTTGTAGGTCTGACCAGGACGCAGTATGACGCTGGGGAAGTAAGGACGATTTGGTGTGTCGGGGAAGTGCTGGGTCTCGAGACATACAGCCGAACGGTAGGGGAATGTGCAGCCATTGGCTCCCTTATAACCCGTGGCATAGTTTGCTGTGTAAAGCTGCATACCAGGCTCGGTGGTGTAGCACTCCAGTGTACGTCCGCTCTTCGGATCAGTGATTCTGGCAGCAAAGCTCAGTTCACCTTCCTCGCGCTTGTTCAGCACATAGTTGTGGTCAAAGCCCTTACCAAACTTGATCTGCTCGTGGTCGGCGTTGATATCCTGTCCGAAAGACTTCGGTGTGCGGAAATCGAACGGTGTGCCTTCCACCTTCAGGATTTCACCCGTAGGAATTGCGGTGGCATCGGTGGGCAGATAGAAGTCGGCATTGATCTCACAGATCTGATCCTCAATCGTCGGCGTGGGGTCTGCAGTACCTGACAGAGAGAAGAAGGCGTGATGTGTCAGGTTGACGATGGTCTTCTTGTTCGTTGTGGCCAAGTACTCAATCACCAGTTCGTTGAGGTCGGTGAAAGTGAACTCCACCGTGACGTCGAGTTCGCCAGTGTAACCTTCCTCACCGTAAGATGAGATACGATGCAGGGCCAAAGAACGGGGACCCATCTGACGGGCATCCCATACCTTGGCGTTGAAACCGACAGCACCACCATGCAAGTGGTTGGGACCGTCGTTGAGGGCCAACTGATAGTCCTTGCCGTTCAGCGTGAACTGACCCTTGCAGATACGGTTACCCCAACGGCCAATCAAGGTGGAGAGATAAGGCTCCTTACCGCTGGTGAGCTGTTTGATACTGTCGTGACCCTGAATCACGTTACCTACTTTACCGTCTTTGTCTGGCACCATGATAGCACAGATGGCACCACCATAATTAGAGATGGCTACTTCGAAACCCTTACGGTTCCTGAGGATGTACAAATCGGTTTTCTTACCGTTAATGGTGGCCTGGAAGTTCTCGCGCTTCAGACCACATGCATTCGCTGTTTCTGTTGTGTTTGCCATAAAAAAATGCTTTTAGTTACTAACTAATTTTCTGCAAAGTAACAGAAAAAATAGCAAATAGAAGAATGAATCACCGAAAAAAATGTTTTCGATGTATTAAAAAACTCTAAATGCAGTTCTTTAGGAAGTCTGCAACCACATAACTGCTACCTCCAATGAACACAAAGTCGTCTTCTTTGGCAGAAATTTTGATGTCTTCGTACGCACTGACGACGTTGGGATAACTCTCTCCTTTAAGTCCCAACTGCTGGGCGTAGAGCTTCAAAATGTTCTCGGAAACAGCCCGAGGGGTGCTGGCTTTTGTGAAGTAATAATGGGCGTTCTTTGGTAACAGTGCCATAACCCCTTCGACATCTTTGTCGTCGACCATGCCGAAGAGGATATGCATATTATGACATTTGACGGCATTCAACTGTTCACTCAGATACTGCCAGCCCGGGAGATTATGGCCAGTGTCGCAAACAGTCCTGGGTCTTTCCTTCACCGTCTGCCAACGGCCTTTCAGCCCTGTCAGCTCACAAACCTTCTTGAAGCCTTCCCTCACTTCCTTGTTCTGGCACTCATTTTCAGGATCGCAGTTGACGGGATGCATAAAGCCGAGTTTTTCCAGCTGTCTGACAGCACAGAGCACGGTGTTCGCGTTCTTGGCCTGATAATAGCCTGCCAACTCTCCTTCCAGGATACCATAGTGTTCTGTATAATAGGTAAAGCCGTTGTCCAGTGGCATGGTTTTGCTCTCCAACACTTCCAGTCTATCGTCTGCATAGGTGATGGGTGCATGAGCCTCCGTGGCGATGGCATCAAAAACCGTTCGTGTCTCTGGTGTGGATTCTCCGATGACAACAGGCACATTGGGTTTGATGATACCGGCCTTCTCGAAAGCAATCTGTTCGAGAGAGGAACCCAGGAACTGCGTATGGTCCATCCCGATGTTGGTGATGACAGACAGGATCGGGGTGATGATATTGGTGCAGTCGAGTCTGCCACCCAGCCCCACTTCGATGACGGCGATGTCCACATCCTTGTCTGCAAAATACTTGAAGGCCATGGCTGTGGTCACCTCGAAGAAGGAGGGCTGGAGGGATTCGATGAATGATTTCTCTTGTTCGACGAAGTTGACAACGTAGTCTTCTGATATCGTCTGACCATTGACGCGGATACGTTCACAGAAGTCCACGAGGTGGGGTGAGGTATAGAGGCCTACCTTATAGCCACACCTCTGCAGGATGGCTGAGAGCGTGTGAGAACAAGATCCCTTACCGTTTGTTCCTGCCACATGGATGGTCTGGAACTTCTGGTGGGGATGGTCAAAATGTTCATCCAGCGCCAAGGAGTTGTCAAGTCCCTCCTTATAGCCGCTGGCACCTTGCCGCTCAAACATCGGCGTGGCATTGAACAGGTATTCACACGTCTCTTGGTAGGTCATGAAGATTTACGATTTACGAAAAGTAATTCTTGAACTTCTGGAAGATGGAATCGCGGGTCTGCTTGTCGCCCTTGAAGTTGTCACTGTCTCGGAACGCCTCGATGGCCTGCTTCTCTTCACGAGAGAGAGTCCTCGGCACATAGACACTGATGTTCACCACGAGGTCACCCTTGCCACTGCCATAGCCTTGTACGGCGGGCAGACCTTTGCCACGCAGACGGAGTGTCTTGCCAGGCTGGGTACCATTCTCCAGCTTCACTCTCAGCTTGGAGCCTTCGATGGTGGGAATCTCTATCTCACCGCCCAGGGCTGCTGTGGGGAAGTCGAGCAGCAGGTTGTAGATCAAGTCGTTGCCATCACGGACGAAGGTGTCGTTGTCTTCCTCCTCGATAAACACCTGTATATCACCGTTGACACCATTGTGCTTGCCAGCATTTCCTTTGCCAGGCACGTTGACAACCATTCCCTCTGCCACACCGGCAGGGATGTTGATCTCAACGACTTCTTCACCTTTCTCAATACCTGTACCGCCACAGTGCTTACACTTGTTCTTGATCACCTGTCCCTCACCGTTACATGTCGGACAGACACTCTGCTGCTGCATCATGCCGAAGATGCTCTGGGTGGTGTGGGTGATGACACCCTGACCATGACAGGTAGGACAGGTCTCCTTACCACTGCCTGCCTCGGCACCTGAGCCGCTGCAATGAGGACAGGGGATATCCTTACGTACCTTGAACTTCTTCGTCACACCCTTGTTGATCTCTTCGAGTGTGAGCTTCACCTTCAGACGCAGATCACTGCCACGGTGCTGCTGTGGACGACGTGCGCTACCACCGAAGCCACCGAAACCGTGACCTCCGAAGATGTCGCCGAACATCGAGAAAATGTCGTCCATGTTCATCGATGCACCACCGAAGCCACTGAAGTCGAATCCGCCACCCATGCCCGGACCATTGAAACCGAACTGGTCGTACTGCTGACGTGTCTTCGGATCGTGCAGTACATTATAGGCCTCTGCGGCCTCCTTGAATTTCTCCTCTGCTTCCTTGTCACCCGGATTGCGGTCAGGGTGGTACTTGATGGCTATTTTGCGATATGCTTTCTTAATCTCGTCTTCCGAGGCGGTCTTCTCGACCCCAAGCACCTCGTAGTAGTCTCTTTTCTGTGCCATTGGTTTATTGTCCTACTGCCACTTTCGCGTGGCGGATTACTTTATCGTTTAGTTTGTATCCCTGTTGCAGACAGTCGATCACTTTGCCTTTCTTGTCGTCACCCATACCGGGCACCATAGCCACGGCCTCATGAAGGTCGGTGTCGAAGTCGGCATTCTCGGTGTCTATCTTGCTGACACCCTGCGATTCGAGTGTCTTCATGAATTTCTGGTGAATCAATGTCATCCCCTCACGCAGCACCTCGGGATCGTCGGTCTTAGCACCGTTCTCGATAGCACGTTCCATATCGTCGAGAACAGGCAGGATGGATGTGATGAACTTCTCGCCACCGTTCAGAATCAGCTCTGCGCGCTCCTTCAGGGTGCGCTTGCGATAGTTCTCAAACTCTGCCACTTTGTAGAGCAACTGGTTTTTCAGCTCAGCTATTTCTGCCTGAGCCTTCTCCAGCGGGTCTTGTTCTTCTGAGTTCTCAGAGTCCTCTGAGTTCTCTTGGTTTTCAGGGTTTTCTGAAGTCTCTGCCTCTTTGTCAGTTTCTTCAACGGGAGCCTCGTTCAGGGTCTCCTCGTCTTCGATGTTGATATCTTTTTCTGTCATAATTGCGTTAATTTAATGTTTGCAAGACATTATGCAAATTCCGTGCCATTAGGCGTAAAGCTCTGCTTTCTTCGCTTTGATGGCTTCATCGTAGATGTAGTCATCGTAGGTCATCAGTTTGTCGATGGTGCCCTTCGGCGTCAGTTCGATGATACGGTCTGCCACGGTGTTGATGAACTCGTGGTCGTGAGAGGCGAAGAGGATATTGCCCTTAAACTGGATGAGGTTGTTGTTGAAAGCCTGGATGCTCTCGAGGTCCAGATGGTTCGTGGGCGTGTCGAGAATCAGGCAGTTGGCGTTCTTCAACTGCATACGGGCAATCATACAACGCATCTTCTCACCTCCGGAGAGCACGTTCACATGTTTCAGCACATCCTCCTCCTTGAAGAGCATACGTCCGAGGAACGACTTCATCGTTACCTCATTGCCCGGTCCCCACTGAGAGAGCCAGTCCACGAGATTCATCTCACTCTGGAAGAACTCCGTATTGTCGAGTGGGAGATAGGCCGTGGTGATAGTCACACCCCATTTGAAGGTTCCTGCATCTGCCTCACGGTTGCCGTTGATGATCTCAAAGAGGGCTGTCATTGCCTTGGGATTATGCGAAAGGAAAACAGTCTTCTGACCTTTCTCGATGGTGAAGTTCACGTTGTCGAAAAGGACTGTTCCATCGGGATCGACTGCCTTCAGTCCTTCCACTTCGAGAATCTGTGTGCCAGGCTCACGTTCCATCGAGAAGATGATGCCAGGATACTTACGGGTAGAGGGTGTGATCTCCTCCACATTCAGTTTCTCCAGCATCTTCTTACGTGAGGTGGTCTGCTTGGATTTTGCCACGTTGGCAGAGAATCTTCTGATGAACTCCTCCAACTGCTTCTTCTTCTCCTCGGCCTTCATCTTCTGGTTCTGAGCCTGACGCAAAGCCAACTGCGAACTCTCGTACCAGAACGAATAGTTACCCGAGAACAGCGTTACCTTACCGAAGTCAATATCGACAGTCTGCGTGGATACGGCATCGAGGAAGTGACGGTCGTGAGAGACCACGAGCACACACTGCTCCAGATTCGACAGGTATTCCTCCAACCACTGAACGGTATCGAGGTCGAGGTCGTTGGTGGGCTCATCAAGCAGCAGGTTGTCTGGATGACCAAACAAAGCCTTGGCGAGCATCACGCGCACCTTCTCATTGTTCGAGATTTCTGCCATCTGCTTATAGTGCTGTCCTTCAGCCACGCCGAGATTCTGCAACAGCTGTGCAGCCTCACTCTCAGCCTCCCAGCCGTTCATCTCTGCGAAGGCCATCTCGAGGTCTGCGGCTCTGACACCGTCTTCCTCGGTCATCTCTGCCTTGGCATAAAGAGCTTCACGCTCTTTCATATTGGCCCACAGCGGCTGATGACCCATCAGCACCGTGTCCATCACGGAAAATTCGTCGTATTTGAAGTGGTCCTGTTCCAGCACACTCAGGCGCTCGCCTGGCTGCATCTCCACCGTTCCTTTATTGGGTTCCAGCTCACCGCTGATGGCACGAAGCAGGGTTGATTTGCCCGCACCGTTGGCACCGATGATACCGTAGATGTTGCCACTCGTGAATTTCAGGTTGACGTCCTTATAGAGGACTTTCTTTCCAAACTGTATCTGCAGATTTGTTACTGTAATCATTGCTTTCTTTCTATACCTTATTTATAATATGGGCTGCAAAGGTACGAATATTTTTTGAATTAGCCAAATTTTCGCAGGAAATCTATAACATTCCCTTCGTCGAGGGCAGTTCGTAGTGGTAGATATCCCGTCTGACGGCCATCTTCAGCGAGCGTGCCAGGGCCTTGAAGATACCCTCAATCTTGTGGTGCTCGTTCTCGCCCTCGGCTTTGATGTTCAGGTTCATTTTTGCGGCATCGCTGAGGCTCTTGAAGAAATGTAAGAACATTTCAGCAGGCATCTCGCCGATTTTCTCGCGTTTGAACGTGGCATCCCATACCAGCCAGGGACGGCCTCCGAAGTCGAGGGCTACGCTGCAAAGACAGTCGTCCATAGGCAGGCAATACCCATAGCGTTCGATGCCGCGTTTGTTACCCAAAGCCGTGAGGATGCACTCGCCCAAGGCGATGGCCGTGTCTTCAATCGTATGGTGCTCATCCACTTCGAGATCACCCTTGGTGTGGATCATCAGATCCATCATACCGTGCTTGCCGATCTGTTCCAGCATATGGTCAAAGAAGCCCAAGCCTGTCTGGATGTCGCACTTGCCGGTGCCGTCAAGATTCACCTTGATATGAATATCTGTCTCCTTGGTTTTGCGGCTGACCTCTGCGATACGCTCACCAGCAAACAATAGCTCTGCAATCTTACTCCACGACATTCCTTCATCACTCAATATCAGTGATTTGCAACCGATGTTTCGAGCAAAGCTTCTATCTGTCTCGCGATCGCCAATTACATACGAGTTGGTGATGTCGTACTCAGGATCGTTGATATATTTCTCCACCATACCGATGCCCGGTTTCCGCGTGGGGGCATTGTCCTCAGGGAAGTGAGGATCTATCAGGATCTCGTCGAAAGTGATGCCTTCGCCGGCAAGTGTCTGGAGGATGAAATTCTGAACAGGCCAGAAGGTGTCCTCTGGAAAAGCGTCGGTTCCAAGTCCGTCCTGATTGCTGACCATAACGAACTCAAAGTCGAGTTTCTCGCGGATGAAGGTGAGGTTGCGAAACACACCCGGCACAAATTTCAGTTTCTCAAAAGCGTCAATCTGCTCGTCGGCAGGTTCCTCGATGAGAGTGCCGTCGCGGTCGATGAAGAGTATTCTTTTCATAATGCTTCTTTGTTAAATTTATTCTTTTCCTGCTCGTGGGCCTCAATGGAGCCGTACATATAGTACAAGGGGAACAGGAAGGACAGCATGATGTAGGCCTGGATAAAGCCGATCAGCAGGAACACCAGTGCCGAGAGCCAGCCGATATACGACGGCATGTTATAGGGGTCGCCATACATGACACCCATGTTCGCCTCATTGCCAGCCAGTGAAAGGATGATGGCAGGAAACGATGTGAAGACATAGCATACACAGCCGATGAGGGAGGTCATGAATACCACGAGGAAGATGAATCCCCAACGGCGCATGCCCTTGCCGTAGTGTCCGAAGAGGTTACTCCAATAGCCTGTGCCGTCAGTCAGCACGTAGCGCATATTCGTATAGGTCATGGGCAGGGTGAGCACAAAGGCCAACAGACCTATCAGTGCGATGGTGCCTAAAGCCGTGTACAACGAGAGATAGTCGAGCAGCATAATACCCGCCAAGCCGATGATACAGCCTATGACGATGTAGATGACGAGCATACAGAGCCAGGCTTTCAATGTCCGGACGAAGATATGCGTGTCGAAACTGTACCAGTGGGCTGCCCAGCCGATGACACCCGTCTGCTGATGCTGTTTCAGCGCGGAGAAACCATACGACAGGAACAGGGCGTCGATGAGCATCGTCACAGGCAGGGCGATAAGCACCCATTCAGGACGGATTATCATCATCGTGCCTCCCACACTCACCAGGGCGGCAAAGACGATGGCTGCCAGCCACGAGGCGCGGAAGATGCGCTTGAAGTTTGACATATACAGACGGTAACCGGCACTGATACAGGCACGGCTACTACGGTCTTTCAGAAGGATGTCTTCCTTGTCTTTTTCCATTTGTTTGCTGTTTTTTGCGTGCAAAGTTAGTGATTATTTGCGATTTACGATTGACGTTTGTCGATTTTCTTGCGGTAGACTACGTTAATAATATTAAAACGGAATTAAAATGTTCAATGTTCAATGTTCAATATTCAATGAAAATTGTATCTTTGCACCCAAATAAGTATATGGCAACGCACACATGAAGTTATTACAATGGGGATTCATAGGTTGCGGTGAGGTGACGGAACGCAAAAGCGGCCCCGCCTTCAGCGAAGTGGAGGGCTCCAGTGTCGTGGCAGTGATGAGCCGCACGGAGCAGCATGCCCGTACCTATGCCGTCACTCACGGCATCAAGAAGTGGTACACCGATGCCCAGGAACTCATCGACGATCCCGATGTGAACGCCATCTATATCGCCACGCCGCCCTCGAGCCACGCCACCTACGCCATCATGGCGATGAAGGCGGGCAAGCCTGTCTATGTGGAGAAACCCCTGGCGGCGAGCTACGACGACTGTGCCCGCATCAACCGCATCTCAGAACAGACGGGTGTTCCCTGCTTCGTGGCCTACTACCGCCGTTACCTGCCTTATTTCCAGAAGGTGAAGGAGATCGTGAAGAGCGGTAGGATAGGGAAGATCCTGAATGTGCAGATACGCTATACCGAACCCCTGCGCTCCGCCGATGCCGATGCCATCAGAAATCATCAGTCCCTGCCTTGGCGACTCCAGCCTGAGATTGCCGGAGGCGGCTATTTCTACGATATGGCTCCTCACCAGCTTGACCTCTTGCAGGATATGTTTGGGGTGATCCTCGAGGCGCGGGGCATTCGTGCCAACCGTGGCGGATACTACGATGCCGAGGACTCCGTGAGTGCCTGTTTCCGTTTTGAGAACGGTCTGCCTGGCTCTGGCTCGTGGTGCTATGTAGCCCATGAGAGTGCCCGCGAGGACTGCATCGAGATTATCGGCACCGAGGGTCAGGTCAGTTTCTCCGTCTTCGACTACAATCCCATCCGTCTGCAGACCAGCGACGGCGATGAGAATATTATGGTGCCCAATCCGCCCTACGTGCAGTATCCGTTGATTAAGAACGTGATTGAGCACTTGCAGGGACTGGCAGTCTGTACCTGTACCAGCAACTCCGCCACGCCTGTGAACTGGGCGATGGACAGGATACTTGGAAAGTTCTAAAGGTAAAAAGGAGAAAAGGTGAAAAGGTGTGTGACGATAATGATAGGTGTGTGCCTGGCGCTGACGATGATGGCGCAAGGCAGACAACTGGATGTCGAGACCGCAGACAGCGTCAAGATCTGCACCCTGCTCAAGAATGCCAGCCAGCAACCCGCTGATACCAATCTGCCGCTGTTCTTCGCCCGTGGATTCATCGGCAAGCCCTACGTGGCACATACCTTGGAAGTGGGCGACAAGGAACGGCTGGTGGTGAACACCCGCGAACTGGACTGCACGACACTCGTTGAGACGGTGACTGCCCTCACGAAATGCGCCTATCAGAAGAAATACACCTACGCCGCCTATCGTGCTGCCCTTCAGGCTATGCGCTATCGCAACGGCAAGATCGACAACTATACAAGTCGCATCCATTACTTCACCGAGTGGATCACCGAGAACTCCAAGACGGGCCTCGTGACAGAGATTCAGCAGCCCAATCCGCCGTTCACGGCTGTTCAGACCGTCAAGGTGAACTATATGAGTCAGCACCCGCAGAGCTACAAGGCCCTGAAGGCGCATCCCGAATACGTGCCGGAGATCCGACGGATGGAGCAGCGCGTGTCAGGCCAGCAGTTCCGTTATATCCCCAAGTCGAGGGTAGGGCGGAGTGCCGAGTTGCGCCAGGCGGTGAAAGACGGCGACATCATCGCCATCACCTGCAACAAGGTGGGTCTCGACATTGCCCATCTGGGTTTTGCCGTCTGGAAGAACGGCAACCTGCATCTGCTCAACGCCTCGCAGCTTCACAAGCAGGTGATTGAGGAACCGATGACACTTTGGCAGTATCTCCGCCAGCATCCCTCTCACACCGGCATCCGAATTATCCGCATCAACAAATAAATCGTAAATCAGTAAATCGTAAATAATAATATGAAGATGGAATTACCCGATTTTATGAAGTACTCCAACAAGTTCACGCAGAAGGACTTCGTTGAAAAGATTTCACGCATCGCCAAGCGTGCTGGTTCCAAACTCGTCTATGCCGCGCTCATCCTCTATTATACACTCCAGAGCGACAAAGTGAGCAAGGCCGACAAGGCCATCATCATCGGTGCCTTGGGCTATATGATCAGTCCCCTCGATGTCATCCCCGATGCCATCCCCATCGCCGGACTGACCGATGACCTCGCTGTGCTGCTCTATGTGCTGAAGAAAGTGTGGACGGGCATCGACCCCGAAATCATTGCCAAGGCCCGCGAACGGCTCTCGAAATGGTTCGACGAGGAGGAGATTGACGAGATCCAGCACCTCTTCGATGAGGAAGAATAAAGAAACAAGAAACCCCCGCTCGTGTTTGAGCAGGGGTTCTTTCTTCTCTGAGGTGCCTGGCGGATTCGAACCGCCGTGGACGGTTTTGCAGACCGTAGACTAAGCCACTCATCCAAGGCACCTTATTCAGAATGCGGGTGCAAAGGTAATTCTTTTTCTTGACACTGCCAAATGTTTTTCCGATTTTTTCGCTTCTTTGTGCATTTTTCCGCCAAAGTGCAGCCCCGACAGGCCTCATTTTCATCCGTCAGTGCCCGATAGATGCGCCATCCGGCATAGCCGACGCACGCCGCCAATATCACCAAAACCGCACATATCTGCACCATCACAGATTCTTCAGTTTCCGCAGCAGCACCTTGTTGATCACCTGGATGCGGTGCCCCTGGCGCTCGATGTCCTCGCGTACATTATTAATATTATTAAAGAAGTCGCTGAAGGCGTTGAGTATGAAGTTGGGCTGTCCCGAATCTTCCACCATATCCGGATCGGTGAGGATGCGGATGCCAGCTGGCTCGATATGCACGTCCACCTCGGGATTGGTCATCACGGGGTCGCCGTCGTAGTGGATGGCGCCGGGCTCCTTGCGGCGGATGTGGAGATGCTTCGTGCGGAAGGTCTTGATCTTCGAATTGCTGGGCAGCGTCTTCATAAACAGGTCTGAGGCGATCTTCGGTGCTTCGAGAGTGTCGAAGGGCTCCATGATGATCACGTCCATCTCGCCGTCCTTCATCGTGGCTCCCGGAGCGATGTAGGCGTTGTTGCCGTATTGCGAGGCATTGGCACAGGCTATGAGGAAGGCCTTGTAGCGATGCTTGCCATCGTCGCTCTCCACATCATAGGTCTCGGGCTTGTATTTCAGACCTTCCTTCAGCACGTTCTCCACGTAGGTGATCGGTCCGCGCTTGCCGCTCTCTGCGAACTTCAGCGAGATGAAGGCGTCGAAGCCCATGCCGCAGGTGCAGAAGAAGGGCAGGTCGTTGATGATGCCGTAGTCGAAGGCCTCGATGTTGCAGGCGTTGATGATGTCGAGTGCCCGCTTCAGGTCCATCGGGATGCAAAGATGCCGCGCCAGTCCGTTGCCCGATCCGCAGGGCATGATGCCGAGGGCAGTCTGGGAATGCGTCAGCGCCCGCGCCACTTCGTTCACCGTACCGTCGCCGCCGACAGCCACCACGACGTCCACCTGCCGCTCCACGCAGCCCCGGGCTATCTCCGTGGCGTGACCGGCATAGCCCGTCAGCTGGATTTCGTAGTCGTACAGTTCATGATCCAGCCTCTTCTCGATGAGGTTGGGAATTTCGTCCTTCGAGTGGGTGCCCGAAATCGGATTGATGATGAAAACGATCTTCTTCTTATCCATAATCATGTGCAAAATTACGAAAAACGGTTAATAAAACAACTAAATATGCAAGAAAAATAGAAAAATAGAACTTTTTTAAGAAAAACTTGCACGAATTGATAAAAATTGTGTAACTTTGCACGCTGAAAGTAACAAAGACAAGATTTACCTATTAAAGGAATGGGACAATTACAAGAGAAATACAAGAGCTACCGTGTGCCTCAGAAGTTCATGGAAGATGACGTTTATCCCTATTTCCGTGCTATCACGGGCAAGCAGGGTACTGAGGTTGAGATGGGCGGACACAAGGTGCTGATGTTCGGCTCCAACGCCTATACAGGCCTCACGGGCGACCAGCGCATCATCGACGCCGCCAAGGCAGCTCTCGACAAATACGGATCTGGATGTGCCGGAAGCCGTTTCCTCAACGGAACACTCGACCTTCATGTCCAGCTGGAGAAAGAACTGGCTGAATATATCGGCAAGGACGAGGCCCTCTGCTTCTCCACAGGATTCTCTGTGAACCAGGGTGTGCTCGCCGTTGTCTGCGGCAAGGACGACTACATCATCTGCGACGACCGCGACCACGCCTCGATCGTAGACGGACGCCGTCTCTCCTTCGCCAAGCAGCTGCACTACAAGCACAACGACATGGAAGATCTGGAGCGGATACTGCAGACGCTGCCCTATGAAGCCGTCAAGCTCATCGTCGTCGACGGTGTGTTCTCGATGGAGGGCGACCTTGCCAAGCTGCCCGAGATCGTCGAGCTGAAGCACAAGTACAATTGTTCCATCATGGTCGACGAGGCCCACGGCATCGGCGTCTTCGGACGTCAGGGTAGGGGTGTGTGCGACCATTTCGGACTTACCGACGAGGTGGATCTCATTATGGGCACGTTCTCGAAGTCGCTGGCTTCCATCGGTGGTTTCATCGCCTCCGACTGGGACACCATCAACTTCCTGCGCCATAATGCCCGCTCGTATATCTTCTCCGCTTCCAACACGCCTGCCGCCACCGCAGCAGCCATGGAGGCCCTACACATCATCCAGACGGAGCCTGAGCGCATCGAGCGCCTGTGGAAGGTGACCAACTACGCCCTGAAGCGTTTCCGTGAGGAGGGCTTCGAGATCGGCGACACAGAGAGTCCTATTATTCCGCTCTACGTGCGCGATGCCAACAAGACGTTCCTCGTCACCGCCCTCGCCTTCAAGGCTGGCGTGTTCATCAATCCCGTCATCCCGCCCGCATGCGCTCCGCAGGACACCCTCGTGCGCTATGCCCTGATGGCCACACACACGGAGGAACAGGTGGAGCGTTCGGTGAAGGCCCTGAAGAAGATTTTCGTGGAGCAGGGAATCATCAAGTAAAAAGCAAATTCGTAATCAAGAAAACATAAACAGTCCGAGGTGTAGCGCAGTTGGTAGCGTTCCTGGTTTGGGACCAGGCTGTCGCAGGTTCGAGTCCTGTCACCTCGACTTCCTCCATAGCAGATCCCCGTTGGTTCACTCTCGAACCAGCGGGGATCATTTTTGCTGCGATAAGAATCGGTTCACAATGCGAACGGTCCATGACCCAGGCAACTCGTTGTGCTGATCGCCGTCAGAAAAGCCGTGAGCGCGGCTACTATCACCTTCACCGCCAACTCAATAATTCTCTGCTTCTTCATAATTTACCTCCTTTTTACTGCGCTTTGAGTATTTGTTTCTCCCCCTAAGTTAGGGGGAGCCAGAGGGGGTCTGAACAAGCGATATCTCAGAGGCTGAGCGTGCGGCCGTTCAGACCACCCCCAGCCCCTCCTGACTCAGGAGGGGAAGAGATTACCCATTGCCCTGATTGTGATAACTGATCGGCGTCTTCTTCTGATAGCGCTTCTGCTTGCCACCGACGGTGCGGATCTCGCTCTGAACCACATAGCCGTACTCGAAGATGCACTGCTCCTTGAATGCCCTGCTGGTGAGCTTCTCACCCTTCGTGTTCTCAGGCACGAAATTGATCTTGATGCCGTTGATCATGGCGTCGGGACCCACTGCCACAGCAGACTCGATGTCGTTCTTGCCCAGCTTCTGGCCATCGACGCTTGGTGAGAACGTGCCAAGGCCGTCGAGCTTCACGGGCTGACCCTGTGCGAGCAGCTCACTCATGCACTCTACCACCTGACCCAGTACCAGCACACACATCTGATAGTCGGCGATCTTGCCGTGACTGGTCATGTGCTTGGCGAATCCCTTCAGGTTAAGGGGCTCTTTT
>ONCZ01000039.1 GCA_900316445.1 uncultured Prevotellaceae bacterium
GGGTCCCACCTCTTCCCATTCCGAACAGAGAAGTTAAGCCCGCCTGCGCCGATGGTACTGCAATGCAATGCGGGAGAGTAGGAGGCCGCCTTCTTTATAAAATAGGAGTCGCACATGCGACTCCTATTTTTTTGTGCATATTTTATTGCTTATTTCTTTGTCAAATGAAGAATAATTGTTATTTTTGCAGCAGAGAAACGAAATAGGCATTAAATTAATCATAAAAGTAGCGATTATGGATATTTTGCATATTATAGCAGTAGTGGCGCTGGTGGTTATCGGCGGAGTGATTTATTGGAAAAAGACAAGAGGCTAATTGGGAGAACGAGATGAGAAGAATATGTTTTTTTCTGATGTCACTACTGATGGTGCTGGTTGCTGTGTCATGCAGCGGACAGTCTGGAGAGCAGAAAAGCGATCAAGATGAGGTCCGTGAGATGGAAATCATCCCGAAGGTAAAGGAGCCGCAGACGGAAGTCGTGGATACGGTTGGCTTCCCTGAGGAAGCAACGGGTACGCCCATCAGAGGCTATCAGGGATATCCGGAAGATGACCTGGTAAAGGAATCGAAGGATGAAGAACTCGTGGACTTTGCTGGTGGAGCTGACGTCGACTATTATAACGGCGGAGGCAGTTCTGATGGTTATTGACGCCTCAATTCCAAAGTCTTGGGTAATTTCTGCCACTTTCCATTGTTGGGTATCTTCAGCGTACTGCCTTCAATTTGTTTTAGTACATAGACAGAATCGCTCTCAGCCGTGAGAGTGGCAGTCAGGTCTTCGCTGCCATAGTCGTTGATCATCTGTAGCGTAGCCTTGTTCCCCTCAACTTCAGCAGAAGTAATCAGCCAGCAAAAGGAGTTGTGCTGCTTCGACAGATAGCCTGGCAGTTTACCGTAGAGATCCTGTCCGGGAACGGAGATGCTCTCCTGATAAAAGTCGATCCTGAGATAGACGCTATATTCTTTATTAATAAGGTACGCGCGAAAGGGCTTTTTGCTTTCCTGTGCGAAGACGGGGGAAAGCATGAGTGTTAAGATGAATGTGGCAATGATCTTCTTCATATTCAGTTTGTTCTCTTTTTTGTAGACAAAGATAATAATCTAAATCATGATTTGGAAGAATTAACTGAAAAA
Source organism: uncultured Prevotellaceae bacterium (assembly GCA_900316445.1). Taxonomy (GTDB): domain Bacteria; phylum Bacteroidota; class Bacteroidia; order Bacteroidales; family Bacteroidaceae; genus Prevotella. The sequence continues at coordinate 1,136 of ONCZ01000039.1, forward strand.
ATTAGCAAATAGTTTGTTGATTTTAAAATAATTTAAGTAACTTTGCACGCAGATATTATTAAAACGATGGCAAAAAAGCAGTTAATGCCAGACTACATCTTCGAGTCAAGTTGGGAAGTCTGCAACAAGGTAGGGGGAATCTATACAGTCCTTTCGACACGAGCCAAAACCCTACAAGAGGTACTTCAGGATAAGATTATCTTTATCGGTCCTGATTTCTGGAAAGAAAGTGAAAGTCCTTATTTCAAGGAGGATCAGTCGCTCTTTGCTGATTGGCAAGGTGTGGCTAAGGAACAGGGACTCAAAGTAAGGGTTGGCCGCTGGACGGTGCCTGGAGAGCCTGTCGCCATCCTTGTGGACTTTAATCCCTATTTCGAAAAGAAAGACGAGATTTACGGTTGGCTGTGGGAGCACTACAGCGTCGACTCACTGCATGCATACGGCGATTATGACGAGGCATCGATGTTCTCGTATGCAGCAGCCTTGGTGGTGGAGAGCTATTACAACCACTGTCTCGATAGTTCTAAGAAGGTCATCTATCATGCCAATGAGTGGATGTGTGGTCTTGGTGCTCTTTATATTAACAACAAACTGCCTCAGATTGGTACCGTCTTCACGACGCATGCCACTAGTATCGGCCGTTCTATTGCCGGTAATATGAAACCCCTCTACGACTATCTCTTCGCCTATAACGGTGACCAGATGTCATGGGAACTGAATATGCAGTCAAAGCATTCGATTGAGAAGCAGACAGCTCATTTCGTGGACTGCTTCACGACAGTTAGCGATATTACAGCCAAGGAGTGTGTCGAATTGCTTGACAAACCCGTGGATGTTGTGCTGCCTAATGGTTTCGATGACAGCTTCGTGCCCAATGCCACAACGTTTACCCGTAAGCGTAAGTTGGCTCGAAAGAAGATGTTGGATGTGGCCAATGCCTTGTTGGGTGAAGATCTCGATGACGACACGCTGCTCATCTCAACCTCTGGTCGTTATGAATTCCGAAATAAGGGTATCGACGTGTTTGTGGAAGCCATGAACCGTCTGCTTCGTGATCGCGACCTGAAGAAGAAGGTGGTGGCTTTCATTGAAGTGCCCGGTTGGGTAGGGGAGCCACGCAAGGACCTGCAGGAGCGATTGAAGAGTGGTAAGAAATACGATACGCCACTCGATGTTCCCCAGGTGACACATTGGCTTCACAACATGAGCCACGACAATGTGCTGGGTATGATGAAATACTACGATATGCACAACCGTAAGGATGAAAAGGTAAAGGTAATTTTCTTACCCTGCTATCTGGACGGCAAAGACGGTATCGTGGATATGCCCTACTATGATGTGGTGTTGGGTAATGACCTGTGTATTTATCCTTCGTACTATGAGCCTTGGGGCTATACCCCATTGGAGGCTGTAGCTTTCAAGGTGCCCTGCATCACAACTGATCTTGCAGGTTTCGGTCTTTGGGCCAATACGGTGTTTGGTCATGAGGGGCAGATCGCAGATGGTGTGAAGGTGATCCATCGAACGGACTATAACTATTCTGAGGTGGCCGACAATATCAAGGATACGGTAGCTGATTTTTCAAATATGACAAAGATGCAGGTGGATACATGTCGCAAGAATGCCGGTGATTTGTCGAAGAAAGCTCTTTGGAGTGAGTTTATCAAGTATTATTATGAGGCTTACGATATCGCCCTCACCAAGGCCGAAGCCCGTAAAGTTGAAAAGTGAAATAAAATAATAGAATTCAAATAGATTAATTTGATAGAATTATGAAAATTAAAGCAGATTACACAAACTCCCCCTCATGGAAAATTCTGACTGTGAAGGCCACTCTCCCTGAGGAACTGAAGTGTTTGGACGAGATTGCCCACAACATGTGGTGGGTATGGAACTTTGAGGCCCGTGACCTGTTCTGTGACCTCGACCCTGAGCTGTATCACGACGTGAAGCATAACCCCGTGATGCTGCTTGAGCGTCTGAGTTATGAGCGTAAGGAAGAGATCCTGAAAGATAAGGCGCTGATGAAGCGCGTCAAGAGCGTTTACGACATGTTCCGTAAGTATATGGATGTGAAGCCCGACAGCAAGCGTCCTTCTGTGGCATACTTCTGTATGGAGTATGGTATCCACTCCGCCCTGAAGATCTACTCAGGCGGTCTGGGTATGCTGGCAGGTGACTATGTGAAGGAGGCTTCCGACTCTAATGTTGATATGTGTGCTGTCGGTTTCCTCTATCGTTGTGGCTATTTCACACAGAGCCTGTCGATGGACGGTCAACAGATTGCCAACTATGATATGCAGAACTTCGGTTCGCTGCCTATTGAGCGTCAGCTCGACAAAGACGGCAATCCTATGGTGGTCGATGTGCCCTATACCAACTATCAGGTTCATGCCTATGTCTGGCGTGTGAATGTCGGTCGTGTGAAGCTCTATCTGCTGGACACCGACAACGAGATGAACTCCGACTTCGACAAGCCCATTACGCACGCTCTCTATGGTGGTGACTGGGAAAACCGTCTGAAGCAGGAGATCCTGCTCGGTATTGGTGGTATGCTGTTGCTGAAGAAGCTCGGTATCAAGAAAGATATCTATCACTGTAATGAGGGTCATGCTGCTCTCTGCAACCTGCAGCGTCTGTGTGACTATATTGAGGAAGACGGCCTTACCTTCAACCAAGCTATGGAGTTGGTTCGCGCCAGTGGCCTCTATACTGTTCATACACCGGTGCCCGCAGGTCACGACTACTTCGATGAGGGTCTGTTCGGCAAGTACATGGGTGGCTATCCCGCCAAACTGGGTATCTCTTGGGATGAGTTCATCGGTATGGGCCGTACCAATCCTGAGGATAAGGGCGAGAAGTTCTGTATGTCAACCTTCGCCTGCAACACCTGTCAGGAGGTTAATGGCGTGTCGATGCTTCACGGTTGGGTATCACAGAAGATGTTCGCTCCCATCTGGAACGGTTACTATCCTGAGGAGAACCACGTGGGCTATGTGACCAATGGTGTGCACTTCCCCACATGGGCTGCTGCCGAGTGGCGTCAGGTTTATGCCAAGTACTTTGATCCCAAGTTTATGAGTGACCAGTCAAACGAGGAAATCTGGCACGGCATCTACAATTGTCCCGATGAGGAGATTTGGGCGACTCGTCAGGCCCTGAAAGCCAAGCTTTTCGACTATATCAAGATTCAGTTCCAGGAGACGTGGTTGAAGAATCAGGGTGATCCTGCACGTGTAGTGAAGTTGGTTGAGCGTATGAACCCCAATTCACTGGTTATCGGTTTCTGCCGTCGTTTCGCAACCTATAAGCGTGCTCATCTGCTGTTTACCGATCTGGAGCGCCTTGATAAGATTGTCAACAATCCCGATCGTCCCGTTATGTTCCTCTTTGCTGGTAAGGCTCACCCCGCTGATGGTGCCGGACAGGGTCTGATCAAAAGGATCTTTGAGATCTCACAGATGCCTCAGTTCCAGGGTAAGGTGATCTTCCTTGAGGACTATGACTTCCTGCTGGCTCGTCGTCTGGTATCAGGTGTTGATATCTGGATGAACACGCCGACACGTCCGCTTGAGGCTTCTGGTACCTCTGGCGAGAAGGCCGAGATGAACGGTGTCGTGAACCTCTCCGTGAAAGACGGTTGGTGGTTGGAAGGCTATCGTGAGGGCGCAGGATGGGCACTCACTGAGAAGCGCACCTATCAGAACCAGGGCTATCAGGATCAGCTCGACGCAGCTACCATCTATAGCCTGTTAGAGAATGAGATCGTACCTCTTTATTATGATAAGGACAAGAAGGGTATCTCCAAGGGTTGGATCAAAGTCATCAAGAACTCGATTGCCCAGATTGCTCCTCACTATACGATGAAGCGTCAGCTCGACGACTACTATTCTAAGTTCTACGAGAAGGAGGCCAAGCGTTTCAAGGAACTCACCAAGAACGACAAGCGTTTGGCTAAGGAGATTGCTCTGTGGAAGGAAACCGTTGCTGAGCGCTGGGATGCCATTAACGTGGTATCATGCGAGTGGAACTTCCCTGCAGCTGGTGCCGAGGCAGGTCAGAAGTACATCCTGAAGTATGTCATCAATGAGCAGGGTCTCGACGATGCCGTAGGTCTGGAGAAGGTGAACCTGATGATTGACAAGGATGGTAACGAGAAGGTATTCAGTGTGGAGCCTCTGACTATGACAGGTCATGAGGGTAACAACTACACCTTCGAGGCAAAGTTGGCCCCGCGTCAGTTTGGCCTGTACAAGAGCGCTGTTCGCATGTATCCGAAGAACAAGAACTTGCCTCACCGCATGGACTTCTGTTACGTGAAGTGGCTGGAGCTGCCTGACTGCAACAACTAATGTGAGACAGCAATTATAAACAAAGCGCCCGATTCATTTGAACTCGGGCGCTTTATAATTCTGGTTGATGTATTTTCCTAATGGATTGTCACTATTACAGCGGGCAGTGTTGAGGATGCAATCAGACATCCGCCGGTGAAGGCTATCGACGACCTTTACACGTAGCAATTGCGTTGTGCTGTCTGTCACTGGCAGCAATGAGGTCTTGACCACCTCCTGCCCGAGTATCCATATAGAGTCGTTCAGTTGTTGCCAGGAATTGTTGATAGTGGTGCCGGATACCCTGTTTCTTTCAGGCAATAGTGACAACTCAACGGTTATCTGTGATGGTTCGAGGAAGAGGGATACCGTGTTCTCTGGTCTGTTCTTTGGATATATTTGACAGAGAGAAACGGCATCTGTCTCACCTGAGAATGTGAATTTCCCATCGGTGACCTGGGTAATAGTGACTAATCTGTCTTCGTCAGATTCAAAACGTAAGCAGATGGTGTCACCGTCCATAAAGTCGTTTGCGAAGCCATGAATCTGATAAACATTGGACTGACAGGAGAGGCATAACATGCCCCCAACTGTCAGTCCAAGAAAAGTCTTGATACTCATATAATCATCAGATGATATAGAGGTCGCTGATGCTCTGGTTGCTGATAACGCGACGTATGGCCTCTGCGAAAGTGTCTGCAACGGAAAGCTGCTTCACCTTGGCACAGCGCTGGGTGTAAGGGATGGAGTCGGTAAAGACGATCTCTTCGAGGGCTGATGCCTGGACACGGTCACTGGCAGGACCACTCATCACACAGTGTGAGGCACAGGCACGAACAGTCTTCGCTCCATTCTCCTTCATCAGGTCGGCAGCCTTGGTGATAGTACCTGCCGTATCAACCATATCATCGACGATGACAACATTCTTTCCCTCTACTTCGCCGATAATCTGCATGGTGGCCACTACGTTGGCACGGGCACGGGTCTTGTTGCAGAGTACGAGTGGGCAACCAAAGTACTTGGCATAGGTGTTGGCACGCTTCGAACCGCCTACATCTGGAGAGGCGATGACCAAATCTTCAAGGTGTAGGCTCTCAAGATATGGGATGATGACGCCTGAGGCATAAAGATGGTCCACGGGCACATCAAAGAATCCCTGGATCTGGTCTGCATGCAGGTCCATCGTGATGACACGGTTCACACCTGCCACACTCAGTAAGTCGGCCACAAGCTTGGCACCGATACTGACACGCGGTTTGTCCTTACGGTCTTGACGTGCCCATCCGAAATAGGGAATGACGGCATTGATGGTACGGGCAGAAGCACGCTTGGCGGCATCGATCATCAGCAACAATTCCATCAGGTTGTCTGAGTTGGGGAAGGTGCTCTGTACCAAGAATATATCACGACCACGGATACTCTCCTCATACGAAACGGCAAACTCTCCATCGGAGAACTTCGTGATTAGCAGTTGTCCTAACGGACATCCCAAGCTTTGGCAGATTTTCTCTGCCAGGTATTTCGTGGCAGTGCCAGAGAATACCATGTAGGAGTTAGTCTCACTCATCTTTTCCATATTTTTGTTCTATTCTTATCTTATTCAATGGTCTTACGTAGACGCTCAAAACGGTTGAGCAGTTCCTTGTAGTCAATCTCGTTGTGGATATTGAAACGGTTCCACAGATCACCGCAGATGACGACGCCTCCGAAACCGAGATCCTTTGCTTCCTTCACGTTGTCGAGGTTCATACCTCCTAAAGCGAACACCTTTTTGTCTATCAGCCCTTCTCGTGAAGCTGCTTTCAGTTCCTCGTAAGTGAAGGTCGATTTCTCGTCGGCATTAGTCTGACTGTCATAGATGCAGTGCAGGAACACATAGTTGCAGTGCTTCTTCGCCTCCTTTAACTCACTGATGGCATGGCATGTACGGGAGATATTCCCCTTATAGCCTACGGGCGGTTCAGTGTAGGCATCGTCGATATGGATGCCTCTGAGCCGGAACTCCTCTTTCAGGTAGAAGTGACCATGGACGGTAATCCTGCTGTTATAGTCCTCGCCCAACAGTGTCAGCAGCCGTTCAGAATACATCGGCGAGGCACCGGGCTTGTACAGATGAAGGTTTTCCAGACCTTCCTCGAACAGGTTAGCCAGAATCTTGTCTTCTTCCACGAAGAAGGTTGGCTTGGTCATTACTATGAGCTTCATTTTGTCAATAGTTCTCTTTCTGCACTGCAAACTTACATAAAAAAATCGATAATCACACGACTTTCGGTAAAAAAATAGTCGCAGAGGCTCTTTTTTCAGATTTTTATCGTAATTTTGCAGTCCGAAACGACATTATTTATAAATATAGTAAAGAAAATATGAAAGCATTTGTATTTCCCGGACAGGGAGCACAGTTTGTAGGTATGGGTAAGGATCTTTATGAGAACAATCCCCTTGCCAAGGAACTTTTTGAGAAAGCAAACGACATTCTTGGATATCGTATTACCGACATTATGTTCGAGGGAACAGACGAGGAACTGAAGCAGACGAAGGTCACTCAGCCCGCTGTCTTCCTCCACAGTGTCATCTCAGCCCTTTGTATGGGTGACGCTTTTGACCCGAAAATGACTGCCGGTCACTCTCTGGGTGAGTTCTCTGCCCTGACAGCAGCCGGTGCCCTTAGTTTCGAGGATGGTCTGAAATTGGTCTATGCCCGTGCTATGGCTATGCAGAAGGCCTGCGAGGCCCAGCCCTCGACGATGGCTGCCATCATCGCACTGCCTTTCGACAAGATTGAGGAGATTTGTGCCGAGGTGAGCAAGATGGGTAAGGGTGTGGTGGTTCCCGCTAACTACAACTGCCCGGGCCAGCTTGTGATCTCTGGTGATTTCGATGCCATCAACGAGGCTTGTGAACAGTTGAAGGCCGCCGGTGCCAAGCGTGCACTGCCTTTGAAGGTGGGTGGCGCTTTCCACTCTCCTCTGATGCAGCCTGCCAAGGATGAGCTTCAGGCAGCCATTGAGAAAACGGAGATCAAGACACCGAAGTGCCCCGTCTATCAGAATGTGGACGCTAAGCCCCATACTGACCCCTCAGAGATTAAGGCTAATCTTATTGCACAGCTGACAAGCAGTGTGCGTTGGGCCCAGAGTGTGGAGAATATGATTGCCGATGGTGCTGACGACTTCACAGAGTGCGGTCCCGGCAAGGCTTTGCAGGGTATGATTGCGAAGATCAACAAAGAGGTTTCAGCCCATAGTATCGGAGAATAATGAAAGAGAAAATTGTTATCTACCAGATTTTCACCCGTCTCTACGGTAATCGGAACACCACCCGAAAGGAAGGTGGAACGATAGAAGAGAACGGTTGCGGAAAATTGAATGACTTCACGCCCAGCACCCTGAAGAAAATCAGGGAGATGGGCGTGAGCCATATTTGGTATACGGGTGTCATCCGCCATGCCACACAGACAGATTACTCTGCTTATGGCATCCCCCGTCAGCATCCTGCAGTTGTCAAAGGTCGTGCCGGTTCACCCTATGCCATCACTGACTATTATGACATAGATCCGGATCTGGCAACGGACGTGGACAAGCGAATGCAGGAGTTCGAACGGCTCGTGGAGCGTACCCATAAAGCTGGCATGAAGGTGATTATCGACTTCGTGCCCAACCATGTAGCCCGGCAGTATCATTCCGTCTGCAAGCCTGAAGGTGTGAAGGATCTCGGTGAAGATGACAATCCTCAATTAGGTTTCGACCCGCAGAACAATTTCTATTATTGTCCTGGTGAACGGTTTACGCCTTACTTCGACCTTTATCATGGTGAGACCCAGCCCTATATCGAAGAGCCTGCCAAGGCTACGGGTAACGACTGTTTCTGCAATGCGCCAGGGATGAACGACTGGTATGAGACCGTGAAGTTGAATTATGGCGTCGACTATTATGCTGGTCATGTGGGGCACTTCAACCCTGTTCCCAATACCTGGAGCAAGATGACTGACATCCTGTTTTTCTGGGCTCGTAAGGGCATCGACGGTTTCCGCTGTGATATGGCTGAGATGGTGCCTGTCGAGTTCTGGCGCTGGGCTACGGACAAGGTGAAGTTTGCATATCCTGATATCATCTTTGTCGGTGAGGTCTATAATCCTGCCGAATACCGTAACTACCTTGGTGCAGGCTTCGACTACCTTTACGACAAGGTGGGTATGTACGACACTGTTCGCGATGTCATCTGTGGTCACCAGCCTGTACAAGCTATTACTGGGGCTTGGCAGCAGACCGACGACATCCGTGATCACATGCTCTATTTTCTTGAGAACCACGATGAGCAGCGTATCGCCAGTGCCTTCTTTGCCGCTAAAGCCATGAAAGGTGTGCCAGGACTCGTCGTTTCAGCACTCCTCCAGCAGAATCCCGTGATGATCTACGCTGGTCAGGAATATGGAGAGCCTGGCATGGACAAAGAGGGCTTCAGCGGACACGATGGGCGCACCACTATCTTCGACTACTGGAGTGTGGCCAGCCTTACTCGTGCTATGAAGGGCAGACTCACCAAAGACGAGAAGGCTCTCGCCTCTATATATAATAAGGTGTTGAATATCGCCGTCAAGGAGAAAGCCGTCTGCGAGGGCGTCTGCTTCGACCTTATGTACGTCAACGGCCAGTATCAGCGCCAATATGCTTTCTTGAGAAAGGCCGGCAATGAGGTTCTGTTGGTGGTTGTCAATTTCGACGAGTTGCCCACCACGATGGATGTCACCATCCCTGCCCATGCTTTTGACTACCTGAAGCTCAGGGAGCGAAAGAATGTGACAGCCGTCGACCTGCTCAGCGGCAAGGAGATTAAGCGCCAGTTGTATCGTGACTGCTATGTTTCCGTCGACCTCGAACCTCTTGGTGCCGTTGTCCTCAAATTCAAAGCGTGACTCCTATGGCAGAAGACTATATTCTGAACGACCACAATAAAGAAGAATACCCTCCAAGTCATACGGCAGAGCATCTTCTGAATCAGACAATGATACGCATCTTTGGCTGTGAACGTTCCTATAATGCCCATGTCGAACGTAAGAAGAGCAAGATGAGCTTCTATCTCGATCATAAGCCTTCACGTCAGGAGGAAAAGGAGATTGAGCGTCGTATGAATGAACTTATCGAGGAAGACCTGCCTGTCACTTTCGAGTTCGTCACCCGTGATGAGCTGCCTGACGACATCTGCCTCGACCGTCTGCCCGATGGTGCCTCCGACACCATCCGTCTTGTCCGTATCGGCGACTATGATGTCTGTCCCTGCATCGGCAAGCACGTTCGGAGCACTTCACAGATAGGACGTTTCGAGATGCTCGGCACCAATTGGGACGAGCACGAACGGTCTTTCCGTGTACGTTTCAAGATTGTGTAATCATCATAAATCCCGCCAAGAGGCGGGATTTGTTATGATTACTGTTTTGTGGCAATACGCATGAAGACGGGGTAGTGGTCTGAGTAGCTCAACTCCTTCTTATAGTAGGAGATACCTTCGAGGCCTTTATCGTGGAAAATGTAGTCGATACGGACTTTCTTTCCGCCTCGATAAGTGTACATGAATCCGCTACCACACTCCTTGAAACCGTCGATCTTGTCGCCAAGCATCGTGTTATAGACATAGGAATACGGCACATCGTTGAAGTCACCGCATACGATGACAGGTGCCTCAGACTCCCTCATGTCCATCGCCAGCATGTTGGCCTGTCCGGAACGGGCAATCATTCCTATGGTGTAGCCACCGTAGATGGCATTGACAAGGGCATTGCCCTGCACATCGACACCCTTATTGGCTAATTTCGAAGCCTTATGCAGCGCACTGTTGATACCAGTCGTCTCAAGGTGGACGTTATAGATGCGGTAGATGTTGTCATTCACGTTGACCTCCACCCACATGGCACTATTGTTCGTCTGCTCGAAGTCGATGTTCTTTTTATTGACGATGGGATAGCGGCTGTAGACGACCATATCGTTATTACCAAAGGCAGAGTAGGGGAAGTAGTCCTTGTAGGAGTCAGAATTCTTCTTGTCGCCACTGAAGTCGTTATACTCCTGGAAACAGACGATATCCACCTTCTGACGCTTCATCTCTGAGAGAATGTCCAGAGCGATGAAGCCTGTGGTCTCTCCCGAGAAACGTGCCACGTTGTATGAGGCGAACTTGATACCCGACTTAGCATCGGCTTTCTCATCTGTAGAACCAATCTGGAAGAGCGTTCCGATGTACGGGATGCAGCAGAGCAAGGTGATCAGTGGCATGAGTGCCCAATGGAAACGCAGCCTGATAAGCCAGTAAATCAGGAAGACGGCATTGGCAATGATCAGCAACGGCAGAGCGTAGACCAACATAGCGCGGGCCGTATTACCAGCAGGCTGGACGTCACCTCCGAACAGTCCTACTAATGTAAAGATCATCAGCAGGAAGGAGATGATGAGCATCATGAACGAAAAGTATTTCTGAACTGCAAGCTTTCCCATAATACTTTAAACTTTGAACTTTGAGCTTTGAACTTTATGATTAGTCTTCTTCTCCGAGGTACTTCTTGACAATCTCGATGAGATTCTCTACCTTGAATGGCTTGGCCATGAAGTCATCGCAGCCGGCCTCCTTGGCAGCACGGATATTCTCTTCGAAGGCATAGGCACTGAGCGCTATGACGGGGGTAGACGACACCTCCTTGATGATACGGGTGGCATCGAGACCATTCATGCCTGGCATGCGGATATCCATGAGAATCAAGTCTGGTTTCTCGTCCTCGTTGATGGTCACTGCCTCAATGCCATTGTGAGCCCGCAACAGTTTATAGCGCTTCTGCAGCACGATCTTCACCAACTCATAGTTATGATCCTCATCCTCAGCCACGAGGATGGTCTTGGCATTCAGATCGTCAGTGCGACCGCTGATGCGAATGGTGCGAACGCTGGTCGTCGTGGTCTCCTTGCCCTGATCCACCCCGCCGATGCTGCCTTCAAAGGGCATTTTGAAAGTGAAAGTGGAACCTTTTCCTAATTCAGACTCTACGGTCAGCGTGCCGCCTAACTTCTCTACGATGATTTTGCAGAGGGGCAAGCCAAGGCCATAACCGTTCTTATTGTTTTCTGCATCGCGGGAAACATAGGTCTCAAAGATGTGCTCAAGGTCTTCTTTGGCAATACCGCTACCCGTATCGCTGACAAACATCTCAATTGTATGTCCTTCGTCAAGCACTTTATAGCCGTAGGAAATCGTGCCTTGAATGGTGTGCTTCAGCGAGTTACTGATGAGATTCGAGAACACCTGGATAAGCCGGTTGGCATCCGTGTTCATCGTTACATTCATGGTCGGCTCGCTCCAGTTCAGTTTTACACTGTCCGGACAGCGGAACTTGAACAGGTTCCTGATGCTTGTGCAGAGCTCATTGAGGTCGGTGGGACTCTTCTTCATGACAATCTCACCAGACTCAACACGCGACAAGTCGAGAATCTCATTGACGAGATTCTGCAGACGGTTGTTGTTGCTCTCGATGATTTCGAAATATTTCATACGTTCCTCCTGGGAGTCGGTCTCAATGATGACTCTCGAGAAACCTTCGATGGCGTTGAGGGGTGTGCGGATTTCATGGCTCATATTTGCAAGGAAAAGGGACTTCATCTTGCTGGCATTCTCAGCTTTCTGAGCCTTCTCCTCGTATTCCTTCAGTTTCTTGTTTGCAATCGCGAGTTGTTCGTTGGCTAATAGAAGCTTTCTGTTCGCGTCGGCAAATTTCTGTAATAGTACCTCTTTCTCGTCTTTATCCATCTCGTACAAAACTACAATAGATTTTGCAAAGGTACGAATTTATTTTGAAACTGCAATGAAAAAAACGAAAAATTTTTAACTACGTTTTGCTTTTTCCCATGCTCCGCTCTTCCCATGTGTCCTTAAATAGGACATTCCGCGGAATACGTTAAAATTCATAAATACGAAATAATAGGCCGTGTAAAGGAGTTTGTTCTTGTAGCCGATGCGGTTCTGAAGCCATCCGGCAAAGGCCATCAGGTAGAAGATTGCCTGGAGGATGAGCATCACCGTATAGAAAGTTCCGGCTCCCATAACGACGAGGGTGATGTTGACGAGTAGTAACAGGATCATCGCGATGGGGGTGATGCTCCATCGGAGCACACGATGGCTGACATACTGGAAGGTGACCAGCGGCTGTTTCAGCGGGTTGAGCATCGAACGGAGCCACCAGATGCTCTGGAGTCCGCCTGCTGCAATGCGGCGTTTACGTTTCGATTCCTCATGGATATTGGCCGAGCCGTATTCTCTGGCGAAGGCGTCTGGGGTATAGGCGATGCGCTTGCCGGCCTGAACGACATACATCGACAGCATGAAATCATCGAGCAGGGCTTCGTCAGGCACCTCACGACAGAGCTTGGGATCGATGGCATAGAGTTCGCCGGCAGCACCCATCGCCGAGTACAACTCGCTGTCCCAGCGCTTCAGCGTGCTCTCATATTTCCAATAGAGTCCCTCGCCCTCAGCGGCCATCTCGCCAGCTTTTCGGGCGGCAACCCGTTTCTCGCCTGATACACAGCCTACCGTCGGATCGCTGAACAATCGGGCAATCTCACGGAGAGCACCGCTGTTAATCATAGTGTTTGCATCGGTGAAGGCGACATAACGCGTCTTCAGTTCCCTCAGACCATGTTTCAGGGCAGCAGTCTTGCCTTTGCGCTCAGGGCTGAACACGATATCTACCTCTGGATAGGCTTTCAGGAGTTCGTTGGTGCGGTCGTTGCTTCCGTCTGTCACCCACATGATGCGGAACTTGTCCTTCGGATAGTCGAGCTCCAGGGTGTTTGCCATTTTCTCTTCCACAACGTCTTCCTCGTTGTAGGCACAGATCATCAGTGTCATCGTGGGCAGTTCTTCATCCGCCGGCATGGCTGGCTGAAAGGGGACTCCTTTCAGCAGCCGTTTCAGCCGGATGATAATGTATAAGAGTATTCCGTAACCAATATAGGTATAGAACACGATGAGCAGCGCAATCCAAAAGACGATCTTCATAACTACGAACGATCAGCTGTCTGTTTCCTCCTGCATGTCGATGAACTGCTTGTTGTCGTCGTAGAACTCGTACTGCAGGAAGGCTAATTTCTGCGAAGGGATCACACGGACGCCAAGTCCGTATTTCATTTGCCATTGTAGCTTCATGCTGAATACGCCCTTGTTGATGTAGGCTGCCACGTAGGGATGTACGTGGAGATAGAACTTCTTGATACCAATCTTGTTGACCAGATTGTCAATTTTATTCTCTAGAGTATCCGTAAAGAGGAAACTCGACTTGATGGTTCCTTTTCCGAAACAGGTGGGGCAGACCTCTTCTACGTTCACGCTCATAGCCGGACGCACCCTCTGACGGGTAATCTGCATCAGTCCGAACTTCGACAGCGGCAGGATGTTGTGCTTGGCACGATCCTTCTGCATGTTCTTGCACATCCGCTCATAGAGCATCTGACGGTCCTCTGGCAGCTTCATATCGATGAAGTCTACGATAATGATACCGCCCATGTCGCGGAGTCTCAACTGACGGGCCAGCTCGTCGGCTGCGCCGAGATTGGTCTCCAGGGCGTTGGCCTCCTGGTCGTTCTCCTTCTTAATGCGGGTGCCGCTGTTCACGTCTACGACGTGCATCGCCTCGGTGTGCTCGATGATGAGATAAGCGCCGTGCTTGTAGTTGACGGTCTTTCCAAAACCAGATTTCAGCTGTTTGGTGACGTTGAAATTGTCGAAGATGGGCACTGTGCCCTTGTAAAGCTTGACAATTTCCTTTTTCTCTGGGGCAATGATCTCCAGATAGTTCTTGATCTCATCGAAGATCTGGGCGTCGTTGACGTTGATGGCATCGTAGGTGGGATTGAAGAGATCACGAAGCAATGCCACAGCCCTGCTTTCCTCCTCAAAGCAGAGTTTCGGACGGTCTGTCGTCTTCTGCACCTTCGTAATCGTGTCTTCCCAGCGCTTGAGCAGCACTTTCAGCTCTGCGTCGAGCTCTGCTGCGCGCTTGCCCTCGGCCACCGTGCGGACGATGACACCGAAGTTCTTCGGTTTGATACTCTGAATCAGCTGTTTCAGACGGCTTCGCTCCTCGCCGCGCTTGATCTTCGTCGAGACGGAAACATTGTCGTCGAAGGGTATCAGCACCAGATAGCGCCCAGCGAAACTCAGTTCGCAAGTGAGGCGCGGACCCTTGGTGTTGATGGGTTCCTTGACGATCTGGACGAGGATTTCCTGTCCTACTTTCAGCGTGTTGGCAATGCTGCCGTCTTTCTTCAGTTCCGGCTGGATGTGAGCCTTCTGGATGGGGTAGAGCTTCTTCCGGTCGCTGACTACCTGTTTCAGGTATTTCTCAAAAGAATAAAACTGACTTCCCAGGTCCAGATAGTGCAGGAAGGCTACACGTTCCGCGCCGACATCGACGAAGCAGGCATTCAGGCCGGGCATCAGTTTCTTAACCTTTGCCACGTAGATGTTGCCGACCGAGAACGACTCCGTGCGCTGTTCCTGCTGGTATTCCACCAGCTGTTTGTCTTCAAGCAGCGCAATAGAGATGTCTTTCGGCTGGACATCAATAATTACTTCACTTGTCATATCTTTGTTGGGTTGTCTTAAAAATTCAAAAGGGTGCGTTGCTATCCCTGGGGATTAGCATACACACTCCTTTCATTTCCTTTGCAGTCGCAGCAAGCGATTACTTGCTCTTGTGACGATTCTTGCGCAGTCTCTTCTTACGCTTGTGAGTAGCCATCTTGTGGCCCTTCTTCTTTTTTCCGTTTGGCATAATTGTTTATTTTTAAATGAATCCTAATTGTGATTTTCTCGCGATTACAGCATCTTCTCCATGAAGTTCTTGGCCGGCTTGAACGAGGGGATGTCACGCGCCTCGAGCATCATAGTTGTGTTCTTGGAAATGTTACGGGCGGTCTTCTTGGCACGGTGCTTGATGCCGAAAGTACCGAAGCCGCGCAGGTAGACGGCCTCCTTGTTCTCTGCAAGACTGATGCGGATAGTCTCCATGAAAGCCTCGACGGTGGTGGCCACATCCTTCTTGGCGACACCCGTCTGCTCGGCGATCTGATTGATGATTTCTGCCTTTGTCATCTTGTTGTTCTTTCTATATATTAATAATGTGTAACTGTTGAAATTTTCAATTTCGGACTGCAAAGTTACTGTTTTTCAGCGAGATACCGAAATATTATTGGATTTTTTTTTCATTTTTTGCATTTTTCCTTCCCTTTGACCCGCTTTCTTCTCTCATTTTCATCTAAAATCGCCCGTTTTCCTATCAATTTGCCCCTTGCTTTGCTTTTTGTCTTTAAGCATAGTTCTGAGTCTCAGTAGTAATCATTTCCCCTCCTGAGTTCTTGCGTCCCTTGGGTAGCAATCGGCAAAGCCGAGCGAGGAGGGGTAAGGGGGGGCTGATCAATCGTCTTCTGAGAAAAACGACTCTGTGTAGCTGTTTTGCTAAATAGCTACGAAATATTTCAATTTTTATTTTTCCTTCTACTAAATGATTTGGATTTGCCTAAATACTACTGATTTTAAAAGGATTTCGTAATTATTTCCATAATTATTTCCATCTACTTTCCCTCTACTTTGCTTCTACTGAACCTCTACCTTGCCTCTACCTACAATCTATCTTATCTTGGCAAACTGAAAACCTTAGGCTCGTAGTATATTCCCGCAGTGGGAATGCTATGTTCCCAGGCAGGGAACGCCATATTCCCACTGTGGGAACAACTCTTTTACCCAATGGGAACCCTGAATCACTTTGATGAAAACATTGTCACACCCTCCTGTCATTATTATAGATGATTAGTAGAGGCAAGGTAGAGACAAAGTAGAGGTTAAGTAGAAGGAAAATAGAGGTATGATTTTATCTAAATAGCTAATATACTGAAATTTATGCAATTTTAGTAGAGGCAAAATTGCAATTAATATTTCCTGATCAAAAATCGATCAATTAAGTAGTGATTAACCCCTATGCCATTAATACTTCTAAACATGGCGATGACAATCATTCACAAGAAGATGCAGAACGCTTTGCAATCTACTTTCATTTCTCTGATTACCTGAAGGAACATTTCCCAGAATTGGATCAGCAGATCTATCAGAAGATAGAAGACTGGAAACAGCAGCACTACGGCCATCAACTCCCAGACCATGTGCTTCATCTTTATGGTCTTGTATCGCCTTGGTTTGAAGAAGGGTAGGAGAGAGATTTCATTAGAATTCTGTTCCAAAATTTGGAATTATCAAGGATTTGTCGTAACTTTGTTGCCGAAAAATTAAGTAAGTTATGGCAAATAAGGTTTACAAGTTGTCGCTTGAACAGTTGAATGACATCGTCAGCGATGCCGTTACTAATGCTATCAAGAAACTCGACAATCTTGAAATTGTAGAGGATGAGAAGCAAAATGAATCTACGGAGGTCAAGGTAGGTGAGTTCTCGGAGGAGCAATACAAGGAGGCCATCGACACGATGGCCAAAAACCGTGGTGCTGGTGATGAACCGAAAGTTGGCATCTTTTGGTATAATCCCACGTTGAAACAACTCTTCGGTGTCGTATCCCACAAACGAACAGACTATCTGCGACCTAATGCGGGGGGTGGACTTATCACTTGTAGTGAGATGCATGAGGATGTTTGGAAGAAGGAGTTTCGTAAACAGAAGTATCATGGTGGTGGCATTGGCCCGTTCAAGGGTGAATACCAGATGAAGCCACGAGGCCGTGTGTTCTACTCGCCTGCCGATGATCAGTACATCATCGCTGTAGGCTCATGGATTGATGAGAACCAGGATGCAATAGATCTTATTATCGAAGAATACGACTTGCCTCGCGAGAAAACGGTGGTGCAGAAAGCATCTCACTGGGACATTGGTCAAACATGGGCATCAACGTAAGTCGTTTCTCATAACGAAAATCCCTTTTGTGACGAATGCGTAGGATTTATCATAAGTTATACCTAACCATCCGTTTCTTTACCGAGAAGCGGGTGATGACACAGGCGTCGGCATTGACTTACTCTACGCTGCTGGCCATTGTGCCCATGCTCGCTGTGGTGTTTGCCATCGCACGGGGCTTCGGCTATAACAAATATATAGAGATGTGGTTCCGTGAGTTGCTTTCATCCCAGCCGCAGGTGGCTGATGCAATCGTCAGTTTCGTCAACAGCTATCTGATACATACCAAGAGCGGCATCTTCCTCGGCGTGGGACTGATCTTTATGCTCTATACCGTCCTGATGCTGGTCAACAATGTCGAAGAGACGTTTAACCAAATCTGGCAGGTGAACAACTCGCGGCCCATCCTCCGCTCGTTTGCCAACTATCTGGCTATGTTCTTCCTGTTTCCCATCATCATCGTCATCTCCACAGGTCTTTCCATCTTTATGGAGACGGTGGCCGACAAGATGGATGATTTCGTCATCTTGGAACCAATCGTTCACAAACTGTTCGGCTTTTTCCCGTTTATGCTGATGTCGCTGCTATTCATAGGCCTCTATGTCTTTATGCCCAATACAAAGGTTCGCTTCTCGTGTGCCGTCATACCTGGCATACTTGCGGGCTTGGCGATGCACTTTCTGCAGATTGCCTATATTCATTCACAGATATGGGTGACGGGGTACAACGCTATCTACGGTTCGTTTGCGGCCTTGCCGTTGTTCATGCTTTGGGTGCAGATATCTTGGGCTATTTGTCTCTTTGGCGCACAACTCACTTACACCAATCAGAATCTGAACCGCATCGGCTTCAATCTTGAAGATATCGAGGTCCATCCGAAGGTAGATATGACGGATGATGAACGAGGCGAAGAAGCCAGAGAACTATATAGTGATCGATTGGATTCCTTATAATTAGCAACGGACTACACGACTTAAGGACTTAATGAAATCGGAAAAGTCCTGTAGTCGTGTAGTCCGTTGCAAAAAAGATTACTGATTCATCAGATATTGCTTGAAGTCTGCAAAGTCCTTAGTCATGGGGACACTCTGCTTTTGTCCCTGCATAAAGGCTCGGAGGCGGGCTGGGATTTCGACATCGATGCCGAGGATATCGTCTACCTTCTCCTTGAACTTCGCGGGATGGGCCGTCTCGCAGAATACACCAATTTCACCAGGCTTTAAGCCATCGACAAGAGCCTGATAGCCGCAGGCGCCGTGAGGATCGAGGATATAGCCAGTCTCTTCGTAGCATTGGCGCATCGTCTGGCGGATCTGCTCATCGCTATAGGTGGCACCACCGATGAGGCTGCTGATACGTTCGTGGCTCTTGCCGTAGAGATCATAGATACGGGCGAAGTTGGAGGGATCACCCACATCCATCGCATTGGCAAGCGTCTGCTTGGAAGGCTTCGGCTCGTAACGGCCTGTCTGCAAATAGTTGTAGAAGATGTCGTTGGCGTTGTTGGCGGCAATGAAGCGCTTGATGGGGAGGCCCATCTCATGGCCGAAGAGGGCTGCGCAAATATTGCCGAAGTTGCCGCTTGGGACACACATTACTAATTGAGAATTGAGAGTTGAAAATTCTTGCGTCCCTTTGGTAGCAAGCGGCAAGCCGAGCGGAGAATTATGATTACTCGAAATCTCCTTCATCCTGGCATAGGCATTGAAATAGTAGAAAGCCTGTGGCAGGAAACGGGCGACATTGATGGAGTTGGCGGAGGTGAGCTTCATGTGCTGGTTCAGTTCGGCATCCATGAAGGCATTCTTCACAAGTGCCTGACAGTCATCGAAGACACCATCCACCTCGATAGCGGTGATATTCTTGCCGAGGGTCGTAAACTGGCACTCCTGGATGGGGCTGACCTTTCCTTTCGGATAGAGCACATAGACGTGGATGCCGTCTACGCCGAGGAATCCGTTGGCTACGGCGGAACCAGTATCGCCAGAGGTGGCCACAAGGACGTTTACCTGCCCCTTTCCGTTTTCCTGACGGATGAAATACTGCAGGAGACGCGCCATGAAACGGGCACCCACATCCTTGAAGGCGAGGGTAGGGCCGTGGAAAAGTTCCAGCGTGTAGATGTTGTCCTTGACTTTCACGACAGGACAGTCGAAGGAGAGCGTGTCGTAGACAATCTTTTTCAGGGCATCCGCCTCGACGTCTTCGCCGAAGAAAGCATCGGCGACGGTATAGGCAATCTCCTGAAAGGACATCTTGTCGATATTGTCGAAGAAATCCTTTGGTAGTTGTTTGATCTTCTCTGGCATATAGAGACCGCGGTCTTCTGCCAGTCCCTTGACGACGGCTTTATGAAGGTCGGCTATGGGAGCATTTCCGTTGGTACTGTAATATCTCATTTAATATACGATTTACTATTGAATATTCATAAGGGTGTGCATGAATTCGTCGAGCTTCAACAGGCCGTAAGCGCCTGATACACAACTTACTTCGTCGTATTGCTGAACCTCGTCTGCAGGGATACCGCGATACCAGATAAGGAAAGGTATAGGCTGTCCGACGTGGATACGCTGCTCTACAGGTGTGAGGTGATCAGGCAGTACTGCGATACATACAGGCTCATCCCACGCCTCCACCTCTTTATATATAGGGGCGATGAGGCGTTGGTCGAGATACTCGATGGTCTTGAGCTTCAGATCCAAATCTCCGTCGTGACCAGCTTCATCGCTTGCTTCCACATGAACGAATACGAAATCATCATGCTTCAATGCCTCGATGGCTGCCTGAGCCTTTCCTTCGTAGTTGGTGTTGGCCAGTCCTGTGGCACCTGGAACCTCAACAATCTTCAGTCCTGCATAGTGGCCGATACCGCGAATAAGGTCTACGGCAGAGATGACTGTGCCGCTTTTTACCTGCGGATACTGCTGCATCAGCGTTTCCATCGAGGGACGGTAGCCTCCGCTCCAAGGCCAGATGCTGTTTGCCTGGCGCTCACCTTTCTGGGCTCTTGTGAGGTTGAAGGGATGCTTGGCCAGCAGGTCCTGCGATTTCAAGATCATCTCGTTGATGAGGTCGGCAGTTTGCTGAGCCGACAATCGGCCTGCTTCTATAGGGGCTTTGTCTTCTGCCTTTACCAGCAGTTCGCGCCATTCTTCATTTGGATGGTCGTGGGGTGGGGCACAGACGATATGCTTATTGCCACCTTTGATGACCAGCAGATGACGGTACTGGATGCCTGTGATGAATTTCACACGCTCACAGCCCTCTCGTTTATTGATGGGCTTAGCCAGTTTCTCGTTCAAATAGTCAATCAACACACGGGCATCTCCTGTCTCCAGATTACCGCCGTTATGGGTGATGATCTTGTCTTCAGCGAGGGTAATGATGTTGCATCGGATGGCGAAGTCGTCATCTGCCATCTCGTAGCCAATGCTGGCAGCTTCCAAAGGACCACGACCCTCATATACCTTATTCAGGTCATAGCCGAGGATGGCTGTATTGGCCACTTCCGATCCTGGAGGAAACCCCTCTGGTACGGTGATAAGCTTGCCACAGCGGCCTTCACGGGCCAACTGGTCCATCATGGGTTTATGGGCATATTGTAACAGCGTCTTACCTCCCAGTCTCTCCACTGGCAGGTCGGCCATTCCATCGCCTAATATAATGATATGCTTCATATTGAGATTGTTTTTGCAACGGACTATAGGACTTTAGGACTTTTATATTCAGCATAATGCTGCGCAGCTAAGTCCTTGAGTCCTGTAGTCCTTGCTAAAAACTAAATATTGGCGATTGACATAATATTTGCAAAGACACCAGCGGCAGTAACGGCTGCACCAGCGCCGTAGCCTTGAATCAGCATCGGATACTCCTTATAGCGCTCGGTGGTCAGCAGTACAATGTTGTTGGAACCTTCCAGACCGTAGAAGGGATGGCCGTAGGGTACCTCCTTGAGGGCGACGTTCGTCTTGCCGTTCTCCATCGTTGCCACGAAGCGCCAACGCTTGTTCTCTGCCTCCAGCTTCTGGCGACGAGCCTCAAAGTCGGCATCGAGCTCGGGCAGGCGCTTCCAGAAATCATCAAGACTTCCCTCGAAGTAATCGTTGGGCACGAACAGATGCTTCTCCACATCGTCCTGTTCCACCTTATAACCAGCCTCACGGGTGAGGATGACGAGTTTGCGAATCACATCCGTACCGCTCAGGTCGATACGTGGATCAGGCTCAGAATAACGCTGTTCCTTGGCACGACGGACGGTCTCAGAGAAGGGCACGTCGGCAGCAATCTCATTGAAGATGAAGTTAAGCGTACCAGAGAGGATGGCCTCAATCTTCAGGATCTTATCACCAGAGTTGCACAGGTCGTTGATAGTGCCGATAATAGGCAGACCTGCACCTACGTTGGTCTCATAGCGGAACCAGACACCACGGTCACGGGCCGTCTGCTTCAGCTTCAGGTAACTGTCGTAATCGCTGGAGGCTGCGATCTTATTGGCTGCCACCACTGAAATATTGTGCTCCAGGAACGTCTGATATAGCATGGCTATCTGACGGCTGGCAGTACAGTCTACGAAGACACTGTTAAAGATGTTCATCTTCACAATCTCCTCCTTCATGTGCTCTGTGTTGGCAGGGAAGCCGGCACGCAGGATCTTCTCATAATTGTCGAGGTCGATGCCGTCTCGGTCGAGCACAAAGTTGTCAACGTCAGAAATGCCTACCACGTTCAGCTTCAGGCGACGCGACTGCATCAGGAACTGCTGCTGGGTACGGATCTGCTCCAGAAGCATACCGCCAACGGTGCCGATACCGCAGATGAAGAGGTTAAGCACTTTATATTCTGACAGGAAGAACGAGTCGTGGAGCACGTTGAGCGACTTGCGCAGGAAACGTCCGTCGACAACGAATGAAATGTTTGTTTCAGAAGCACCCTGGGCACAGGCAATCACCGAGATACCTGAGCGGCCCAGCGTACCAAACAACTTTCCTGCAATACCTGGTGTCTGCTTCATGTTCTCACCCACGATGGCGATGGTTGCCAATCCGCTCTCCACTTGCATGGGATACATGGCGCCAGTTTCAATCTCTTTGGCAAACTCAGCGTTTAGAACCTCTGCTGCAGCTTCAGCATCTTCGTCACGTACACCGATAGAGGTGGAGTTCTCTGATGAGGCTTGAGACACCATGAAAACAGAGATGCCCTTGTTGGCAAGTGTCGTGAAAATTCGACGGTTCACACCAATCACACCCACCATCGAAAGGCCTGTCACAGTAATCAGTGTGGTGCCCTTGATGCTGGAGATACCCTTGATGGGTTTGTTGTCGTCATCAATCTTTTCCTTGATGAGCGTACCCGGATGCTCGGGATTGAAGGTGTTCTTTACTTTAATAGGTATATTCTTGACGCAGACGGGATAGATGGTCGGCGGGTAGATAACCTTCGCGCCGAAGTTGCAAAGCTCCATCGCCTCTACGTATGAGAGTTCGTTAATGGTATAAGCGCTCTTGATTACTTTGGGGTCGGCTGTCATGAAACCATCTACATCTGTCCAAATCTCCAGAACCTCTGCGTTGAGCACAGCAGCCAGGATGGAAGCTGTGTAGTCAGAACCACCACGACCCAGATTGGTTGTCTCATGGGTGTCACGGTCTCTGGCGATGAATCCAGGTACCACGTAAATGGTCTTTTCGTTCAGTTCCTTGAAGGTTTCCTTCACCAGCTGGGTTGTAAGATCAGCATCAATCACATGCTTGCCCATCTTCTTTTCCGTGCGGATAAAGTCGCGGCTGTTCATACGGATACCGTTCTTCACCATTGCAGCCACAATGTGCGAACTCAAGCGCTCACCATAACTGACAATCGTGTCCTCCGTCTTCTTCGAGAGGTCGTGAATGAGGTACACACCGTAGAAGATGCTCTTCAACTGGTCGAAGAGCTGGTCTACATTATTAAATAGGTCAACGCGCTTTTTGTCGTCGCTGATGATTGTGTCAATCATCTGATGGTGGCGCTTTACCATCGCGTCGAATTCCTCGCGATAGTGCTCGTCGCCCTGTTTGGCCATCTGCGACGTGGCAATCAGTTTGTCTGTGATGCCGTCAAGTGCGCTTACTACTACAATGACAGGTTGCGTCCGAGCCTCTGCCTCCACAATTTCTTTTAAGCTCAAAATGCTTTTTACGGAACCTACGGACGTTCCGCCGAATTTCATTACTTTCATATTCCTATGCAATTTATCTTTCCGAATGGTACCCCTCAACAAGCGGGGACTACTCCATTGGCGCTGCAAAGGTAATGCAAAAATTTTATTCGACCATCTTTTTGGTCAATATTTTTTCTGTATTGTCTTAAAATCCTGTGTTATATGTCTCGATAATTGCATAAATATTCCTCGAGATGTTGATTGTTGCGGCAATGGCAATCAGAATGAATGATACAACCTTCATCCAGGTGTTGCGGATACCGAAGGGCAGGACAAATGTGAGCAATGCAGCGATGATATTCAGGAACAGATTCGGCTTTCAGAAGAGAAGATTCGGAAGCTGAAACAGGATCAGAGGATCTTAACACGGAAGCATGCCGAACAGCTTCGGAAAGAACGCACACATCGGTTATGTACGATTGGAGGAATGTTGGAAGGTTTTTTGAAAAACCCGGAAGCATTTTCAAATGATGATGTTTACGAACTGCTAAAGTTGGCATTTAATCAACCAACCGTACACTCTGCACTTCAAAACCATCTCCGCCAAAAATCCGCACCAGAGGACCGACCCGTAAATCAGGAAGTAATGACTGATTAAGGGCGCATGTATACCCCATAAATGGGACATGCGATCCTGCGGATAGCTGGCTGCTACAAAATGCAGACGCACTATGTAGCAGAAACAGGGGGAAGCCCCCCCTGCGACGTGACCACCGTCTACCCCCGGACCACATGACAATCACATGTGGTATGCATTTTTTGAAAGGAGGATCACCTATGCTTAATAATCAAAAAATGCTTATGGATTTCTGCGTCCATAATGGCTACTATCCCGCAAAAATCATCTCCAATGCCGAGATCCTCGGTATGAATTCCAACATCCACACGAGTCGCTTTGAAATCACTCTCTATGGTGATATCAACGCTGTCGATGCTCGTTCTTATTGGCAATGGAGAATAGAAAGTATTCCTCGAAAAAGCGCCAATAGGAAGGGATGATTGGTCGTGCCATGCTCCTACTACAACATCTCCATAGCCAGTCGGGCGAAAGGATCCTCATCCGTTGCCAGTGCTGCATACCAGAGCGGAGAGCGTCTTTTTGATGAGCGAACTGAACATCAGATCTCTTACGAGAACAAGGAAGGAATTTGTCACACGGAGATCATGCTTCCGGATCATGCTCCGGAAACATTTCATGATCGTAACATATTGTGGAATTCCGTTGAGTCTGTTGAGAAACAGTATAATTCTCAGCTTGCCCGTAAGATTATCGCAGCTCTCCCCAGAGAGATTCCACTTGAAGATCAGGTGCAGCTTGTCCGTGAGTACTGTCAGGAGAATTTTGTGAGCAAGGGCATGTGTGTGGATTTTGCCATTCACGACAGTGTGGATGGCAATCCACACGTGCATATCATGTTGACACTACGCCCTTTAGATGAATCTGGACACTGGATGCCTAAAAGCCGGAAAGTGTATGACCTTGATGAGGATGGCAACAAAATCCTTTTGCCCAGTGGTTATTACGCTTCGCACAAGGAGAAGACCACGGATTGGGATGAACAGTCAAATGCGGAAACATGGCGACATTCCTGGGAGGAACACACGAATAAATATCTTGAGAAAAACAACTGTCAGAGCCGGTTGGATATGCGTTCCTACGAACGTCAGGGCGTGGATAAAATTCCACAGATCCATATGGGTCCAGCAGTCTATCAGATGGAGAAGCGAGGAATACATACATTTATCGGCGATATCAACCGGAGCATTCAGAAAATGAATGACCAGATAGAACAGATACGGGAAGCAATCGAGAAACTGAGAATCCACATTGCAGAATTGAAAAGCTATCTGTCAGAAGTAATGGATAGTATTCGCAGTCGCATCTCCGAAGAACCACTCCCTATCACAATAGAAGGTCTTTTACATCTCTATCTTAAAGATCAGCGGGGACAAACGCATCGCGTTCCAGAAGATCAAGCTGCCGTGATGCACTCACTGGAGTACATGAAAAAACATAATATTAGATATGTCCCAGATATACACATGGCGATGGATAAAGCAGAATACCGAACTGACCTGATATGCAGGGATCTGAATTTAAACCAAGGACGAATCAATGAGATCGTATCCTACTTCCGTCATAGAGATACTGTGAAAGAAAATAAGGATATTTACCGACAATATCAAACGCAGTTCTTTAAGACAGCAAGAGAAAAATTCTACCGCAGTCATAAAAAAGAGATCGATGCATACAGACGATCTCATAAGGCGCTGGACGCGCTAAAACGCGGCAGCGCGGATAATAGGATTCCATGGAAAGACCTGAAAGAAGAATATGATCAACTTGTTTCGGAAAACAAAGAATTAAAGCTGGAATTATCGAAGATCAAAAAACATGTAGCCGAACTAGAATCCGCACTCAAATATATCG
>ONCZ01000015.1 GCA_900316445.1 uncultured Prevotellaceae bacterium
TCAGCGGTTTGTTGGAGAGGTGGCGGAATTGGTAGACGCGCTACTTTGAGGGGGTAGTGTCAATTGCGACGTGGGAGTTCGAGTCTCCTCCTCTTCACATTCTTTTACTGCGGAAATAGCTCAGTTGGTAGAGCACAACCTTGCCAAGGTTGGGGTCGCGGGTCCGAGTCCCGTTTTCCGCTCTTTTATTAGGAAAACAACTTTTTTCAAATGAATTTATATCTTAGATATTTTGACCGTGAAACGCTCGTTTCCACAGTAGATGAGGCTATTGACTTCCTCAGATCTATTGACGAGATAGACATGACACCCGAGTTGGAGGCAGACATCCGTGATTATGCCGCCAGTGATGTTTTTTATCCCAAGCGGTATAAGATTCACCCGAGGGTCTATTTCATCGTGATCAAGACCGAAGCTGCCACGATGCAGGATTTCAAGGAGAAAAAGGCTGTTCACGAGGGCCCGGCAGCAAAGGCCGCATCGCCCGTGCTGACGCGCCTCAACGAGGTGTGCGAGGGCTGGTATGAGGGCTCGGTGAACTTCAAGCGCGTGCTGCTCGTGCCTGGCACAGGCAAGTTCCAGTATCGCGACACGATGTTCGTCGCCCGTCTGAAGGCTACTTCGGGTATGGACTGCTACGAGCGTATCATCGACTATCTGCGTGAACGTGTGGACGAGCGCAGCCAGTTCCCCTCAGCCAAGGGAAAGAACTACAAGTTCCGTTTCCTCGGCTATGCCAAATAATCAATTCAAAGACTGAATGCTATGAATAAGGTAATGTTGATAGGTAATGTCGGGCAGGAACCCGAGGTGAGATATGTGGACCAGGGCGTGGCCGTGGCTCGTATCCGTCTGGCTACGACAGAGCGAGGCTATACGTTGCAGAACGGTACACAGGTGCCTGACCATACCGATTGGCACAACGTGATTCTGTGGCGCCGCATGGCCGAGATCGTAGAGAAGTATGTGCATAAAGGCGACAAACTCTACGTGGAAGGGCGCATCCGTTATACGACATATGATGATAAACAGGGACAGCGCCGCTATGCGACGGAGATTTGGGCAGACAACGTAGAGTTGCTGTCGCCCAAGCCTGCGGCCGCAGGGGCTGTCAATGAACCGTTGGCTGCTCCCCAGCCAGACACAAAGCCTGACGAGGGACTGCCGTTCTGATGATGGACTATCTTCAACAAATCCTGAACGAAGTCACTTTCCTGATTCCCACTACAGGGACAATCGTGTGCGCCATTCTGGCGTGCATACTCCTGGTGTTCTCCGGCTATGCATCAGGCTCGGAAATCGCTTTTTTCTCCTTGTCGCCCAACGACCTCAACGACTTGGACGAAGACAAGAATGATGCCGACAAGGTGATCAAAGAGCTGCGTGCAGACTCCGAACGGACACTGGCAACCATCCTCATCACGAATAATCTGGTGAACGTGACGATCATCATGCTCTGCAACTATGTCATCAGCCATGTCGTGGACTTCGGCAATGCCTATTGGTTGCAGTTCATCGTGATTACCGTCCTGCTCACATTCCTCCTCCTGCTCTTTGGCGAGATTATGCCGAAGGTCTATGCCACACAGCATGCTCTGGCCTTCTGCCGTTTCTCTGCCCCGGGTATCAAACGGCTCCGTGGAGTGTTCTATCCCCTGTCGTCCGTGCTTATCCGTTCTGGTATTCTGGCAGGGAAGGTGGTGCAGAAGGAGAACCACGTGCTGAGTGTCGACGATCTGGAACAGGCGCTTGAACTGACCGACGAAGACGAACTGCGAGAGGAGAAGAACATGCTGGAAGGCATCGTCCGCTTTGGCGATGAGACCGCCAAGGAGGTGATGACCAGCCGTCAGGATGTGGTCGACCTCGACTTCCGTTCCACATTCCCTGATGTGCTGAAGTGCATCGTGGAGAACAACTATTCGCGTATTCCCGTCTATCAGGGTTCCATCGATAATATCCGCGGCATCCTGTATATCAAGGACTTGCTCCCGCATCTCTCCAAGCCGTCGTCGTTTCGCTGGCAGTCGCTCATCCGTCCGCCCTATTTCGTGCCAGAGACGAAGAAGATCGACGAACTGCTGCGTGACTTTCAGGAGAACAAAGTGCATATTGCCATCGTCGTCGACGAGTTTGGCGGCACCAGTGGCCTCATCACGCTGGAGGATATCCTCGAGGAGATTGTCGGAGAGATTAATGACGAGTACGACGAGGAAGAGAAGAGTTATACCCGCGTCAATGCCAACACCTATGTGTTTGAAGGCAAGACGCTGTTGAGTGATTTCTACAAGATATTAGATATTGACGATGATACCTTCGAGGATGTGGAAGGCGATGCCGACTCGCTGGCAGGACTGCTGCTGGAGATCAAGGGCGACTTCCCGGAACAGCATGAACGGCTGGACTATAAGAACTTCACCTTCGAGGTGACGGCACTCGACGGCCATCGTATCTCCAAGATCAAAGTGATCATTCACGAGAAAGAGAATTAATATAACGAACTGAAACGAACATGAGAAAACTATATATACTGCTGGCGGTGCTGGTAGCCATGATGGCGATTGGCGAAGTGTCTGCCCAGCGGTCGAAAGCAAATAAAAGACGTCATCTCAAGACGCATAAAGTAGTCAGGAAACACCCCAGGAAGGCTAAGAAATCTTCACGCAAACGTACTGTCGTCATCAAGCCTGTTGATCCCCGGCTGAACGATCCAGACTACGATCCGAATATCATGTGTGAGGACACTTGCGGCCATGTGCACGGCATCGATCTGTCGCACTATCAGGGTCAGGTGTTCTGGGAGACGGTAGGCGAGAACACAAAGATGGCGTATGTCTATCTGAAGGCCACTGAGGGTGGCGACCGTATTGACGAGCGTTATGAGCGTAACATCGAACTGGCGCATCGTTACGGGCTGAAGGTGGGATCGTATCACTTCTTCCGTCCGAAGACACCCCTGGCGCAGCAATTGGAGAACTTCAAGACACAATGTCTGCCGGGCGAGCAGGACCTGATTCCGATGATTGATATTGAGACCACAGGCGGACTGCCTGACCGTGAGTTCTGCGATTCGCTTTTCCGGTTCTTGGGAATGGTGGAGCGCACCTATCGTCAGCAGCCGTTGCTCTATACCTTCCGCAATTTCTACAACAAGCATCTGCTGGGTCAGGTCGATGACTATAAGCTGATGATTGCGATGTATACGGAGGAAGAACCCGTGTTGGCCGACGGCAGGGATATCACCATGTGGCAGTACACGAGCAAAGGGCGTATCGTGGGTATCAGCGGCTATGTGGACAAAAGCCGTTTTATGGGACGTCACGGCCTACGCGAAATCCGCTTCCGCCACTAATGTAATTTCTTCTCCCCCCTAAGTTAGGGGGAGCTAGAGGGGGTCTGAACAGCGGAAAATGCCTGTTATATGCTATATAATTGTTCGCTTCTTCAGACCACCCCTAACCCCTCCTAACTTAGGAGGGGAATTAATTACTCCTCTATGTGCGAGAGGGAGTGGACAAATGACAAGAAGAAGTTTGTGACACTCTCCGAGGGATAGTATTTGAAATATCGGGCAGAACGTCTGACATGACTGAACGTGGCCGATGAGTTCGTATTGTGTACGAAGATGCCACCGTCCTGCTGGGAGAAATACCAGTCCTGCGAACGGGTGTCGGTAAACTCAATCAGCTCCTGTGCGATACGGTCTATCCGCTTCTCTTTCCGGTTCTTCAGGAAAGGGATTTCTTCTTCTGTAAATCCGAACAATTGAATGAGAAACTCTCCCGTGAGTTGTGTCATTTGCGAGAGTCGCAGGCGGCTTATCCATTTTCCAACGGCTTGATAGTCAATCCGTTGGTTGTTCTCGCGCAGGAAGATGCCGAGTTCCGTCAACTGGCGGATGGGCATGCCTTCATTAAAAAGATGGCGCACCACGCGGATGATGTTCATCAGCAACTGACGGGAGGTCACGTCGGAGTGCTCGTCATCGAGGATATCCTGCAGCCGTTTGTTGAGCAAGGGGTTCGTCAGACGGTCAGGACGCAGGTATTCGTCTTCCTCCTCGTCGTTTTGCTTCTTTTCCTTTGCCCGATAGTCGGCGATGGCTTTCTCCCAGTCTTTCTGCTGTTTCTCCGTAAGGTGCAGGAAGAACTGATTCTTGTTGCGGATGATGCCGTCGTAGACAAAGGGGACAATGTTGTGCATGACAGCCAGCTGATACAGGCGTCCCCACTTGAAGGCCGACATGGGTTCTAAGTCTTCCGTGGCCTGGAAGGCACCGCTCCTCAGGAGCAGAAACATATTTCTTTGAACGATATCCACAGGGCTATGCTATTTACGATTTACTATTTAAGAGTAGCGGCGAGGGTAGCGGAGCAGGATTGACAGCAGGGCTACGACGCCTAATACGAACGGATAGTAGAGGTAGGGGATGATGCTCACCGGACTCAGCGAGGCCAGTCCAGCGGCGATGAGAATCTGGGCACCATAGGGGAGCATGCCCTGAATGGTACACGAGAACGTGTCGAGGATCGAGGCACATTTCCTATTATCCACCCCGAAACGGTCGCCGATGCGTTTGGAGATGTCGCCGACGGTCAGGATGGCCACCGTATTGTTGGCTGTGCATACATTGACGAGCGACACCAGCACGGCGATGCTCAGCTCTGCCCCCCGTTTGTTGTTGACGCGGCGTGTGAGCAGACGGATGATGAAGTCGATGCCGCCTTGCTGACGGATGAGTTCGAGCATGCCGCCAGCCATCATTGTCACGATGATCAGTCCGCCCATCGAGATAATGCCTTCACCCATGCTGCCAAACCAACCATAGAGATCTATTGATCCTGTCAGTAGGCCAATCAGTCCTGTCAGCAGGATGCCCAACGTGAGCACGGCCATCACGTTCATACCGAAGATGGCGGTGATCAGCACGATGAGGTAGGGGATGACCTTCACCCATTCCACCTGTGCCACCTGTGGCGGGGTGCTGACGTTGGAGCCCATGAACAGATAACAGATGAACACCAGCAGGGCTACGGGGAAAACGATAAAGCTGTTCACACGGAACTTGTCACTCAGCCGACAGCCTTGTGTCTGCGTCGCCATGATGGTCGTGTCGGAGATGAACGAGAGGTTGTCTCCAAAGAACGAGCCGCCAACGATGATGGCGGTCATCAGGGATAAGTCTGTATTGGTCTCATTGGCCACACCTGCTGCGATGGGCACAAGGGCTGCAATCGTGCCGACGCTGGTACCAATGGAAATCGATACGAAGCAGGCAGCGAGGAACATGCCCGCCAGAATCATCTGAGGAGGCAGCAGGGAGAGTGTCAGGTTTACCGTGGCGTCGATACAACCCATCGCCTTGGCGGCGTGGGCAAAGGCGCCTGCCAGCACGAAGATCCAGATCATCAGCATCATCTGCTCCGTAGCTGCCCCACGGCTGAAAAGGTCGATCCTTTGTTTCAGGGGCTTCCCTCTGAAGGCTGCAATCGCATAGATGCTCGACACCATGAACGCCACCGTGATGGGTATCTTGTAGAAGTCACCAGCGACAATGCTGGTGACTAAATAGAAGGCGATGAACACCATCAACGGCGATAATGTGAACAACCCTTTTTTCACCTTTTCACCCTTTTACCTTTTTACTTTATAAGGTTACGCCATTCTTGAAGATCGAGATCTCACGGTAGTCATTGGCTTCGTTGCGGGCCTGTTCGCCGCTGGCGACGGAGAGCACCTTGTCGATGAATTCAGGCACGAGCTCCTGCATGGTACGGCCCTCAATGAGCTGACCGGCTGAGAAGTCGATCCAGTTCTGCTTACGGCGTGCGAGGTCGGGATTGGTGGCAATCTTCATCGTGGGAACGAATGTGCCGAAAGGCGTGCCGCGACCCGTGGTGAAAAGTACGATATGACAACCGCAAGAGGCGAGGGCAGTAGCTGCCACGAGGTCGTTGCCCGGGGCAGAGAGCAGGTTCAGACCGTTGTTCTGCAGACGGTCGCCATACTCCATCACACCACTCACAGGAGCCTTGCCGCACTTCTGCGTACAACCGAGCGCCTTATCCTCAAGGGTGGAGATGCCGCCGGCCTTGTTACCCGGACTGGGATTCTCACCCACAGGCTCACCATGCGAAAGGAAATACTCCTTGAAGTTATTGATCATCGAGACCGTCTGGTTGAACAGCTCCTCCGTACGGCAGCGGTTCATCAGGATGGTCTCGGCACCAAACATCTCAGGCACCTCTGTCAGCACGCTGGTGCCGCCCTGTGCCACGAGCCAGTCGGAGAACTCACCCACGAGCGGATTAGCCGTAATGCCGGAGAATCCGTCAGAGCCACCACACTTCAGACCCACACGGAGCTTACTTACGGGCACTTCCTCACGCTTATCCTGTTTAGCGATGTCGTAGAGTTCGCGCAGGATGGCCATACCGGCCTCCATCTCGTCTTCCACCTTCTGCGTGACGAGCAGTTTGATACGGTCTTTATCGTAGTCGCCCAACATCTTCATAAAGTCGTCGGGCTGGTTGTTCTCGCAGCCGAGACTCAGCACGAGCACGGCACCGGCATTGGGATGCAGACAGATGTCGCGCAACACCTTGCGGGTGTTCTCGTGGTCGCCAGAAAGCTGCGAACAGCCGTAGTTATGATGCCAGGCGTAGATGTTATCCACACCCTCCTCATGCGTCTCGCGCTTCAGCTCTTTCACGAGGCGTTCTGCGATGCCATTTACGCAGCCGACGGTAGGCACCACCCAGATCTCATTACGCACACCGACGTCGCCGTTCTTACGAACATAACCCTTAAAGGTGCGGTTTTCTTTCTTAATGCTAAGTTCCTCGTTTACAGGATTGTATGTGTATTCGAGTGTGCCGGATAGATTGGTCTTCAGGTTGTTCTCGTTCACCCAGTCGCCGGCCTTCAGATCCTCACGGGCGTGACCGATGGGATAGCCATATTTGATGATGTCTTCTCCCTTCTTCACGTCCTTGATCAGTACCTTGTGACCTGCGGGTGTGTCCTGTTTGACGGTAATTTGCTGACCGTCCACCTCGATAATTTCTCCCTTCTTCTTCGCCTGCAGACAGACCACTACGCTATCTGCCGGATTAATCTTTAAATAAGTAGCTTGTTCCATTTTACTATACTTTAGTTATATATTTCTTTTTCACAACGGATTTAACGGATTTCACAGATTTGGGCAGCGTGTAGCAATCCGTATAATCCGTATAATCCGTTGTTTATTAACATCAGATGGCTGTCCGTCTGTAGAAATCCACGTTCTCCTTCGTTAGGATCTCGATGGGCATATAGTTCACGGGATTCACCTGGCGCTTCATCACGATGGCATTGAACAGGGCATCGATGCTGGCGTAACCCTGCTGGTAGGCGTGCTGGGCGATGAGGAACGAGATACTGCCGTTATGGATGCACTCCACGTTCTTCGGCACCATATCATAACCCATAATCTGAATGTTCCTTCTATTGGTCTTCTGCAGGAACGATCCCACGAGATGCGCCTTCGAGTTGAACGTGATGCAGTGGTGCACCAGCGGATGCTCCTTGAAGAACGCCTCCAGGATGTCGTCGTAGTCCTTCTTCTCCTCGTCGAGCGGCAGGTCCACCTCCGTAATCTTGAT
This sequence comes from uncultured Prevotellaceae bacterium, assembly GCA_900316445.1. Lineage (GTDB taxonomy): Bacteria > Bacteroidota > Bacteroidia > Bacteroidales > Bacteroidaceae > Prevotella. Next base: position 7,644 of record ONCZ01000015.1, read on the forward strand.
CTCGGGGAAGTGATCCACCATATAGTGTCGGAAGCCCGTCTCTCGGTTTGCCTGCTGCTTGGAGCCCACGCGTCCGTCGCGTGTCTGTTTCATCAGGGCGATCTCCTTCTCCTTGTTGGCAATGAGCATCAGCATCTTCGCAGCGAAGTATCCGCTGGCGAACGAGTCTTGTCCGAAGAATGTCAGCGGCTTCAGGTCGGGCATATACGAGTCGAGTAGCACATAGGGTATCTGCCGTTCCGTCAGCTTCTCCGTGAAGCGGGCGGTCTGCTCCAGCGTCGTGGGCACGATCACCACACCGTCGATCTTGGCTGAGAAGAACTCGCGCACCATTCTTGTGAAGGCGGCGTTGTTGAAACGCTCGTAGTACACAAACTTCAGGTTGATGCCGAAGTCCCTGCGGAAGTCGGTACAGGCCAGGGCACCCTCCTCAATCTCGTCCCAGTAGGCCTCCTGCTCGTGCTTGGGCAGCACGACGTAGAAGTTGTAGGTCTTGTTGTAGGCGAGGGCAGAGGCGTACATATTCGGACGATAGTCCAGTTCCTCCAGGGCCTTGTTCACTTTGTCGAGTGCTGTCTTGCTGACGTTCGGACGCTTGTGCAGCACTCGGTCTACCGTTCCCGTCGACACACCTGCACGGGCTGCGATATCTTTGATGGTGATGATCTCTTTTGCCATTTTTATCAATATTGATGCTAATTGTGTGCAAAGGTACGATAATTCCACGAAATAAACAAACTTAAAACGAAAATTGTGTACGTAAACGAAATCATGTAATCGTTTCCGTATTTTTTTCCTTTAAATCCCTTAAAATATTTGTTCAAGTCAGAAATAGTTGCTATCTTTGTGGTCGCAAACGAAAATTAGTTTACTTACATATTAAAACAAGGAAAAAGAAAAATGGCTAAAATCGTAACATTGGGCGAGATTATGCTCCGCCTGTCTCCGCAAGGAAACGACCGTTTCATCCAGAGTGAATCATTCCGCATCATCCCCGGTGGTGGTGAGGCAAACGTGGCTATCTCGGTGGCTAACTATGGCCACGAGGCTTACTTCGTGAGCAAACTGCCGAAGCACGAGATCGGACAGATTGCCGTCAACGCCCTGCGCCGTTATGGCGTCAACACGGAGTTCATCGCCCGTGGCGGTGACCGTATTGGTCTGTACTATGCCGAGACGGGTGCCTCGATGCGCCCCTCGAAGGTGATCTACGACCGTGCCCACTCATCCATCGCAGAGGCTGTGCCTGCTGACTTCGACTTCGACAAGGTGATGGAGGGTGCCGCCTGGTTCCATTGGAGTGGCATCACGCCCGCCATCTCCGACAAGGCTGCCGAGCTGACGAAGCTGGCCTGTGAGGCTGCCAAGCGTCACGGTGTGACCGTCTCTGTTGACCTGAACTTCCGCAAGAAGCTGTGGACCTCTGAGAAGGCCATCTCTATTATGCGCCCGTTGATGAAATATGTGGATGTCTGCATCGGTAACGAGGAAGACGCAGAGCTCTGCCTCGGCTTCAAGCCCGACGCTGACGTGGAGGGTGGCAAGACCGACGCTGCCGGCTACGAGGGCATCTTCAAGCAGATGATGAAGGAGTTCGGCTTTAAGTATGTCGTCTCTACGCTCCGTGAGTCTTACAGCGCTACGTTCAACGGCTGGAAGGCTCTGATCTACGACGGCAAGGAGTTCTACCAGTCAAAGCGTTACGAGATCAACCCGATTATCGACCGCGTGGGTGGTGGTGACTCGTTCTCCGGCGGTCTGATCCACGGTCTGCTGACGAAGGCTACCCAGGGCGAAGCCCTCGAGTTCGCCGTCGCAGCTTCTGCCCTGAAGCACACCATCAATGGTGACTTCAACCTCGTATCCGTTGATGAGGTCGAGAGTCTGGCTGGCGGCAATGCTAGTGGCCGTGTCCAGAGATAGTATTTAGCAACGGACTACAGGACTTAAGGACTAAAAAAGTCGTGTTAGTCTTGTAGTCCGTTGCAAAAAAGATAAAGATTATGGCAAAGTTTGATAAGATTGCTGTCCTGAAGAAGATCGGCGACACCGGTATGGTGCCCGTCTTCTATCACAAGGATCTCGAGACTTGTAAGAATGTGGTGAAGGCCTGCTACGAAGGTGGCGTCCGTGCCTTCGAGTTTACCAACCGCGGCGACTTCGCCCACGAGATCTTCGGCGAACTGGTGAAGTGGGCCGACAAGGAGTGCCCCGAACTGGCATTAGGTGTCGGTTCTGTGGTCGACGCTCCCACGGCTTCCCTTTACATCCAGCTGGGTGCCTGCTTCGTGGTGGGTCCGCTGTTCAATCCCGACATCGCCCCTGTGTGCAACCGTCGTCTCATTCCCTACTGCCCGGGCTGTATGACCGTCAGCGAGATCGGCAAGGCTCAGGAGCTGGGTTGTGACTTGACGAAGGTGTTCCCCGGCGATGTGGTGGGTCCGAACATGGTGAAGGGCCTGAAGGCTCCGATGCCCTGGTCGAAGATCATGGTTACCGGTGGTGTGGCTCCCGAGGAGGAGAACCTGCAGAAGTGGTTCAAGGCCGGTGTGTTCTGCGTCGGCATGGGCTCGAAGCTGTTCCCCTCAGACAAGGTGAAGGCCGGCGACTGGCAGTACGTGACCGACAAGTGCAAGGAAGCACTCGGCTACGTGGCCAAGGCACGCGCATAATAAACGTCAGTCCCCTCTGCCCCGGCGGGTAGGGGGGATTCTATTCTTACTCATGAAATTCTGGCTATTCGTCATATCAACCATTCTCATCTCAGCCTGTTCACGCCCCGACAGGAACGCCGTGGACAAGTTGAATTCCCTGTCTTATGCCTATCATTACCGCAACATCGACTCGGCCCAGGCTAATGCCGTCAGGGCCTACAAGCTGTCGGATGGTTACAGCGAGGGTAGGGCGGAGGCTTGCAACAACCAGGCTTTCGTCTGCATCGTCCGCATGCAGTACGACGAGGCAGAGACATTGCTGGATGAGGTGCTGGAGACGAGCGACAACCAGGTGGAGCGCATGGTGGCCTATGTGCAGCACATGCGCCTCTGTCAGCGTCGTTCGCGCAACCGCGAGTTCCATGAGTACCGTCAGTTGGCCGATGGCGCTTTAAGTCGCATCAACGAGGAGCGGCATCAGCTCTCAGCCCGTCAGCTGCGCCGGCTGCACTATGCCGAGAGCGAGTACGCCATTGTCAACTCCACCTATTATTATTATGTGGGTCTGGAGAAAAAGTCCATCGAGGCCCTCCACGCCATCAACCCCAACGAGGTGCAGCGCGACACCGCCCAGCTGCTCAACTGGCTCTATAACATCGGTGCGGGTGGCATCATCACGCAGGGCACGCAGCAGGAGATCAACCAGCAGGAGTTCGACCACTTGATGCGCTGCTTCCTCATCGCCAGACAAGGTGACTACCCCTTCTTCGCTGCCAACGCCCTCGAAGCCCTCTCCGAGCACCTGATGGACTCTGACTACCGCCGTCAGCTGATAGAAGACAACCTGCCCGCGATGAAGTTCATCAATCCCGAGGGTGTCGACGAAGATATGCTGTCAGGCTGGCTGGCGGAGAACGCGCTCATCATCTTCGAACAGTACGGCGACATCTACCAGATTGCCGGTGCCTACCGTACCCTCGCCTCCTGCTTCCGACAGATCGGCGACTACGAATCGGCGCTCTACAACCTCGAACAGGCGCTCTCCGACTCGCTCATCTATCAGGCCCCCGACCTCGTGGCTTCCATCCGCGAACAGCTCAGCGTGGCCTATGCCGCCATCGACGACAAGCCGCAGAGCGACTACAACCGCAACCTCTATCTCGACCTGCAGGAGACCACTCGTCAGGACCGTCAGCTCGAGGCCCGTGCCAGCCAGTATGAGAAGACTGCCGGGCAGCTGAACCTCATGCTTATTGCCGTCGTCATCGCCATCATCCTGCTGCTCTTCTCGCTCTGGCTCTTCAACCATATGAACCGTCGCAAACGCCGTGAGGACATCCCCGACGACCTCTTCGAACAGAAGCGCGAACAGCTGGCTGTACAGCGTCTGCGGGTGGAGAACGGCGAGCGGCTCAGCCTCGAACAGCGGGCGAAAATCTCGCTCGTCAACAGCATCACGCCCTTCATCGACAGGATCATACATGAAGTAGGAGAGAAGGAGAAAAGGAGAGAAGGAGTAAGGAGTGAGGAGGCGATGGACTATATCCGCGAGTTGACTGACCAGATTAACGACTACAACGAGGTGCTCACCTACTGGATACAACTGCGTCAGGGAGATCTCAGCCTGCATATCGAGAGTTTCCCTCTGCAGTCGCTCTTCGACCTGCTGGGGCGTGGACGCACATCGTTCCAGATGAAGGGTATCAATCTTGAGGTACAACCCACGGAGGCCGTCGTCAAGGCCGACAAGGTGCTCACCCTCTTCATGCTCAACACGCTGGCCGACAACGCCCGTAAATTCACGCCCAAGGACGGCCGTGTCACCGTCTCTGCCCGCGATCTTGACGACCGTGTAGAAATCGCCGTCGAAGACACCGGCCAAGGTATGACACAAGACCAGCTCGACCATCTCTTTGATAATAAGCCTATCATCAATCCTGAAGGTAATCAAAAAGCTCAAAGTTCAAAGCTCAAAGTTCAAAGTCAAAGCTCTCACAGGTTTGGCCTTCTCAATTGCAAGGGCATCATCGAGAAGTACCGCAAGGTCAGCCAGATCTTCTCCGTCTGTTCGATGGGCGCCACCAGCACCCTCGGCCAAGGCAGCCGCATCAGCTTCACCCTCCCCAAGGGAATCATAAGAATGATTATTCTTTTATTTACGATTTTCGGATTGAATACTCCTGCGTCTGCTCAAACTCCCGATAGTAATCATAATTCTCCATTCTCCATTCTCAATTATCAATTAGCGAAAGCATCAGCCTTTGCCGATTCGGCTTATTTCTCCAATATCAACGGCACCTACGAGCGCACGCTCTTCTTTGCCGACTCCTGCCGCTACTACCTCAACGCCCACTACCGTCAACTGCGCCCTCATGGCCATTACCTGATGCGCCAGATGGGCAACCCCTCGCTGATGGCACCGGAGATCAAGTGGTTCCACGACAGCCTGAAGACCAACTACCAGGTCATCCTCGACATCCGCAACGAAAGCGCCGTCGCAGCCCTTGCGCTCCACCAATGGCAGCTCTACAGTTACAACAACCGCATCTACACCCAGCTCTTCAAGGAGCTGTCGGCTGATAACACCCTCGGTGACTACTGCCGCACGATGCAGCAGTCGCAGACCAACAAGACCATCGCCGTCATCCTGCTCGTGCTTATGTTGCTCGCCATCGTCCCCGCCTACTATCTGCTCTACTACCGCCACCGCCTCTACGACCGGTTCCTGCGCGAACAGCAGCGGCAGAACAGCCTCGAGATGCTTGACGACGACATCCGCAAGGCAGAACTTGAAGACGGCAACCTGCACGTGTCGAACGCCGTGCTCGACAACTGCCTCTCCGCCCTGAAGCACGAGACGATGTACTATCCCTCGCGCATTCGTCAGCTGCTCGACGCTGGTGATGTGGAGGCTCTGGGCGAGGTCACCCGCTACTACCGCGAACTCTACGGCGTGCTCAGTAGTCAGGCGATGCGCCAGGTGGAACGCGCCACGCTCCATCTCAAGCCCCTCGAAGGCGGTGTGCTGGGCGACGAGACGCTCATCCGCTACCTATACGAGATCCTGCGCCGGCAGAACGGTCAGCAGCGACTCGACAAGCAGTTCACGCCCCGCGACGACCGATACGTCGAGGTGCGCATCCCTATGCCGCAGCTCCAGCTCACTCCCGAGCAGGCTGCCGATCTCTTCACGCCCTCCAAGGCCCACATCCCCTTCCTGCTCTGCCGTCAGATCGTCCGTGACCACGGTGAGGCCACCAACCGTCGCGGCTGCGGCATCTTCGCCGAACATGTAGACGGTGTCACCACCATCGTCATTACCCTCCCCGCCGCTAAAACAAAAATGACCACTAATTAAACTAATTGAACTAATTATTATGCACAGCCAATAATTCGTGTCGCTCGGCTTTGCCGCTTGCTACCATCGGGACGCAAGAATTCGTGAAATTCGTGGTTCAAAAAAAGAATATTCAAGTGATAAAAGTATATGGATAAATTTAAGGTAATTATCGTTGAGGATGTGCCCCTCGAACTCAAAGGCACCCTCGGTATTGTCCGCTCCGACATCCCTGAGGCGGAAGTGATTGGCACGGCAGACACGGAGCCTGCCTACTGGCGCCTGCTCAAGCAGCAGATTCCCGACCTCGTACTCCTCGACCTCGGCCTCGGCGGCTCGACGACCGTCGGCGTGGAGATCTGTCGTCACACCAAGGAGCTCCATCCACAGGTGAAGGTGCTCATCTTCACGGGTGAGATTCTGAACGAGAAACTGTGGGTCGACGTGCTTGATGCCGGAGCCGACGGAATCATTCTCAAGACGGGCGAACTGCTGACGCGCCGTGATGTGTCGGCCGTGATGGACGGCAAGCAGCTGGTGTTCAACGAGCCCATCCTCGAGAAGATCGTCGAGCGTTTCAAGGCCTCTGTCAGCGGCAGGATCGTGAAGCAGGAGGCCCTGGTGAACTATGAGATCGACGAGTACGACGAGCGTTTTCTCCGTCACCTTGCCCTAGGCTACACCAAGGAGCAGATTACCAACCTGCGTGGCATGCCCTTCGGCGTGAAGAGCCTTGAGAAGCGGCAGAACGAACTCATTCAGAAACTTTTCCCCGAGGGCACCGGCGGCATCAACGCCACCCGCCTCGTCGTCCGTGCCATCGAGCTCCGCATCCTCGACATCGACAACCTCCATCCCGATGAAGAATAGCGAAGAAAGAGATCGTAAGCCCCTCCTGACTAAAGAGGCATCCAAACGTCTTAGTAAGGAGGACACCAAACGACGTATTCCCCTCCTTGGTAAGGAGGACACCAAACGACGTATTCCCCTCCTTGGTAAGGAGGGGTTAGGGGTGGTTTGTCTTGTCCTCTTTTTGTCCGAGACCCTCCTCTTTATCCTCTCTTGGCTGCTCTCCGCCACGAGGATGGAGGGTGTGCGTTCGCTGATTTCCAGCGAGGGCATCCGCTGGTTCTTCGGCTCCTGGCAGTCCCTCTTTGCCTCGCCTTTGCTCGTCTGGCTCCTCCTTTGCCTCATCGCCTGGGGCAGCCTCCGCAAGTCCGGCCTGATCAGATTCTTCACCTTTTCACCTTTTCACCCTTTCACCTTTTCACCTTCTCACCCTTTCACCTTTAGAGATCGCCTTGCCCTCCGCGTCTCCCTCGTTTTCCTCGTCATCTACCTCGGCATCCTGGCCCTGCTCACGCTGACACCCCACGCCATCCTCCTCTCCGCCACGGGCCACCTCTTCCCGTCTGCCTTCAGCCGCAGCCTCGTGCCTGTCATCGCCTTTGGCGTGTGTCTCGTCTCCATCACCTTCGGCCTTGTATCAGGCCGTCTGCGCAGTCTGGCCGACATCCTCGACGCCCTCAGCAACGGCATCGCCCGCGGCGCATCTCTCATCGTCATCTACCTTTTCGCCATCCAGCTCTTCGAATCCATCCGTTTCGTCTTCGGCTAACAAAAAACAGGACCCGCATCCCCTCGTGATGCGAGTCCCGTCCTTTCTGTCATAGAAATGCCTACTAACGCAGACGGAGATGCTTTCCACGACAGTAATATCAGCCAAGTCACGCTGATGGAGATACCTGTTATACCCCCTAAACTGTCATCTCTTTCCGTCGTACAAGGCGTTTGTACACCTTGTGCATGGCATCATAACGACCTTTAGTAGGAACAGTGGTGACAGTAGTGACAGTAAAAATATAACTTTTTTCGCGCGTACCGCGGGTACAATATTAAATACGCGCCTATGTGTGCGCGGTACGCGCGAGAGTTTTAGAAAAAGTACTGTCACCCCTGTCAAGTATATCATCAAACTGTCAAAGAACTCAAGTGCAAAGATACAACATTTTTCGTCGAATTCCAAATTTTATCCCAATTATTTTTGTACAGAATGCGTAATGGCTTGCATTGAGCTTGTCGTACTTGTTGACATAGAGTCAACTGATTCGTTGACTCCAGTCAAATGGTTCTTCGACTCCAGTCAAACAATCCGTTGACTGAAGTCAACGAACGGTTTACACGGCATTCAGCATCGGTTTCCTAACGAGTCCCACAGAGTTTCATCCGTCCTTCGTTTCGAAAAACTGCGCATGGAGTTCGAACAATCTTGGGCCTTTTTGATAGAAAATCCAGAAAACGTTTTGTCGTTCCGAATATTCTTCGTATCTTTGCGGCATTAAAATTTAACTGACTATGGAAGAGAAGAGATATCCGATAATAGAAGAAGAGGATGGCACATGCAAGGTGTGTGAGCCTGCTGCAGGTTATGCTGCCACTTCAATTGATTATGCTAATAACATGCTGGATGAGGATGACGATATCTTTGATCGTATTCCCGTTGGCAAGCTCGGCTTTTATACTGATGATCCTGACGAGTTCGAGGCTCGCATAGCAGAAATAGAGGCAGATTTAGACGAGGTTGAAGCTGGTTTTGAAGACCCAGAGAAATGGATCACTTCGGAACAAATGCACAAAGATTTCCTCAAAATGTTTCCATGGCTAAGATAATTTGGAAGAAAAAAGCGGAAATCCTTTTGGCAGACCATATTGCTTATGCTCGGCAGGAGTTTGGTGTAACCACGGCTAAACGATGGATGAATTGGGTAAATAAAATAGAAGCCAGACTTCGTCGCTATCCTGAATCCTATACCCCAGAGCCATTTGTCCTAAATAAGCGACGTCTATATAGGAGTGCTCTCATGATGAAGAACTTCAAATTGGTTTACGTCTATTATCCTTCGTCTGATACAGTTCACATCGTAGATATCTGGGATATGCGGATGGATCCTGAGAAATTGAAGAAACGGATCCGGTAAATCTATCCGAAATCATTCACATTGGCAAGTTTCTGAAAAGATTCTTGCCATTTTCTTGCTCGTTCCAAATATTCTTCGTATCTTTGCCCTCGAACATCGGCGACATGCCTTGATGGAGGTGCTGATGTGACATATTAGAAAAAAGCATTCGCTATTATTTCGCGTATAGCCAAAAGCGTAGGAAACTGTTTGGAAATAAATAACGCACAGAAATAATATGTGAAAGGTGTCTGGATAGGACATCTTTTCTCCAATTATAGCAATGCTACACACTTAGGTGTGTTGCATACTTATAATGGAGATGTGGTTTCCTTCCTACGCTGCCTTATAGCTATACGCAATAAGGTGCTTCACGCCTTTTTTGCGTCTTGGCGTGATTGATAGTTGGATGCGCTAAAATTTTATTAGCGTATGATTACTGTTGACGAGTGGGTTGAGTCCCAAGAATTTCAAATCAGATTAGATGCTCAGGGTAAGATTATTGACTACCTTGATAACAACGTTCGTAGGGAAATAAACCAGAGGAACGAATAAGACAGAAGACTGCAAGAATTCTCGTTGAAGAATTTAAGTATAGCAAAGAACAAATAGCCTTAGAAAGATCTATCCAGATAGGACGCGATGAAACGAAGCGTGCCGATATTGTCATCTATGCCAATGCTGAAGCAAAGGCGAGTAACAGACAGGGAGAGATTCATCTAATTGCAGAGATAAAGGCTCCGAACGTCAAGGAACCTGATAATCAAATAATTTCATATCTGAGCCCAACATCTGCACAAGGAGGATTTTGGACTAATGGTGAACGAATAATTTTCTACCGTCGTGAAAAAGACAACACCATTCGTGAAACTATTGGTATTCCAAGAAATGGAGAACCTTGGGATGCTGTAGGGAAATATAAAAAGAGTGACCTTATTATTCCCGTTGATTTAAAACTGGCTTTTAAAAGATGTCATAATGCTATGTATCGTTCAGGTAACGATTCGGAAGATGTTGCTCTTGACATGACACGAATATTGTTGGCAAAGCATGAGGATGAAGAGAGTGCTGACGAGAATTGTCAGTTCCGTATGACTCAAGAGGAATATGATGACCCTGTAAAACGAGCAGCAGCATGTAAAAGAGTGCGCGACCTTTTCAATGCGGTTAAGGAACGCTATCCTGATGTTTTCTCAGAAAGCGAAGAAATAACGGTTTCTGACGAGAAACTTGCTATCGTTATTTCTCAACTACAGCAGTATTCATTTCTTGAATCACCTTATGATGTGATCGGAACAGCTTACGAAGTATATGTGGCCTCTCATCTTAAAGGAGAACGAGGGCAATATTTTACCAACCGTCTTGTAGTTTCTATGATGGTAAGAATGGTTGACCCTGATGACAAATCAATAATCCTTGACCCTTCATGTGGAAGTGGTGGATTCCTCATTTCTTCGATGAACTACATTCTTAGGAAAATCAAAGACTCAAAGCGAGGAGAATCAGCAAAAGAAGTGTTACGAACAAAAGTAGTTCACAACATGTTTGGTATCGATATATCACCAAAACTTGTTAAAATTGCAAAGGCAAATATGCTGTTAGGAAAGGATGGTCATGGTGGTATTGAACGTGTAGATAGCCTGAATGAAACAGAGAAGCTATCAGCAAGTTTTTGTGAAAAGTGTGGTTTCGGTAAACCAAACGTTATTCTGTCAAATCCTCCGTTTGGGTCTGGAAATGATATACGTATTAAAAACAAAACTGTTTTAGGAAAGTTTGAGATTGGCCATACATGGAATGTGAACAACTGGGGTGAAGTGTTATATGAAGATAAACTTAATGATGGTATCGGCGTTGCACCAGAGTTGTTGTTTACAGAACAATACTTAAAGTGGATAAGACAAGACGGACTTATCTGCATTGTAATGGCAAAAGGCCAGTTAGACAATAGGGAAGCTTTGGCTATCAGACGGAAAATACTTTCAGAATGCGAATTATTGGCAGTCATAAATCTTCATGAAGACACATTTGAGCCATTTTGTGGTTCAAAAGCTTCCGTAATACTTATGCGCAAATGTTATAATCCACCTAAAGACTATCGCGTTTTCATGGCAATCTCCAACAAAGTCGGTCAAAACAGTAGAGGAGAAACAATGTTACGAAAGGACACGAATGGAGACCCAATAGTGGTTGATGGGCATTTGCAATTAGACGAAGATCTAACAGAAATTGCAGAGTGTTATCATCAGTTTGTAAAAGGAGAATTAGTGGAAAGTGAGTTTCGCTTTTCTGTATCTGTAAATGATCTCGATAAAGTCTCTTTGTCTTTTAATCCAATTCATTATCTCCCTAAGCATAATGAAGCACTGAAAAAGATAATCATGCTAAATGAAAGTGACATTTTCGATGTTTTGCCACTTTCTGCAATTGCTCAGGATGTTTTCAATGGTCCAAGATTTAAACGTCCTTATGCTGACCAAGGAGTAACTGAAGGGGAAGGTATACGCAAGTTCTTCACAGGAACCGCAATAACTCAGCTCAATTCCGACAACGTGAAGTTCCTTGATGAGAAAAAGTGTAACAAGCAGTTGTTACGACAATTAGATGAATTGACCATTAAGAAGGGATACATACTTATATCGGATTCTGGTACACTTGGTCGTATTTCATATGCATTAAGTATGCACGATGGACATGTGGCAACAAATAATCTAATCAGAGTTATTATCGACGATGAAAACCTAAGAGGATATGTTTACCAGTTCCTTAAATCACCAATTGGACAGAGTCTTATTCTAAAGAATGCTTATGGTACAAATCAAGAGCATCTTGAACCTGACGTGATTAGCGATATTTTGGTACCGATTCCCAAAGATAGGAATGTTATTGACCGTATCGGATCAAAGGTCATAGCATCAATTGAGGCTCTTGAACAATCTATTGCTTTAAACGAAGATGCAACAACTATCATGGAATCAATAATTGTATAGAATATAATCAATGGCAAAAGACAAAATCAGTAGTTGTAACAGAGTTACGGTTCTTTTGTGATATCCGCGATGTCACAAAAGAACCGTAACTATGTTACAACAGGTGTTTAGAAGACGGAGGCGTTTTTGCGGTAGCCCATACCGGTGACGTGGCAGATGAGGCGACCGTCCTGATTGGTGACGCGCACCTCGACGGCGGGGATCTTGTGGTGGTCGGCGACGCTGACGGCCTCGGCGGTGAGGGTGTCGCCCAGACGGGCGCTGGAGACGAACATCAGACTGCTGGAGATGCCGAAGGTGAGCTGACCGCCGTGATTCATAAGGGCGGCGATGGCGAGGTCGGCCAGCGTGAATAGGGCACCGCCCTGACAGACGTTGCCGCCGTTGAGATGGGCTTCCGTGACCGTCATCACCGCGACGGCGTGACGCTCATCTACTTCCGTGATCCTGCAGCCCGCAAGGACAGCAAAGCGGTCCGTGCGGTTCAGCAGTTCCTTGATGTCTGCGGGCTGCGGGGTGTTTTCTTGAGTCATATCTGTTTATGTGATGGAAGTTATTTCCGGGCCACGACCATCAGGGTGAGGTCTTCGGCCTGCGGCGTGCCACCGGTAAAGCTGTCGATGGCCTTGAGGATGTTGTCGTAGAACGGCTGCGGCTTGGCGTTGAGCTTCGCGGCCTGAAGGGCCATACCCCGGAACTGCTTGTCGCCGAGCGCCTTGCCGTCGGCATCCTTGGCCTCGGCGATGCCGTCGGTGTAGAGGAAGAGCAGCTTGCCCGGCGCGATGGTGGTCTCCTGGGCGGTATAGACCGTGCCCGGCTGAGAGCCGGCAGGAGCGGTGTCGTCGATGGGCAGGAGGCTGATCTCCTCGTCGGTGAGCAGCGGCGTGTTGTTGCCCGCGTTGCAGTAGCGCAGCAGTCCTGTGGTGAGGTCGAGCTGTCCGACGAAGAGGCGCACGGGGATGCTCTGCCCGTCGGCGATGGCGTTGCTGATGGCGTTGACGATCTGTTCGGGTGTCTGTCCGAAGGCGGCTGCCGTGCGGAACTGTGCCCACGCCATCGCTGCGGCTGTGGCGGCGGCGATGCCCTGAGCGGCGGCGCTGCCGATGCAGAAGAGCAGGGTGTCGTCGCAGAGCAGGGTGTCGTAGAAGCTGCCGCCGGGCATCGTGCCGGGCGTCTGCGAGACGTAGAGGGCCACGTCGTTGCGCTGGGGCAGGGGTGCGTGCGAGAGTCGCTGCTGGATGGCTGCGGCCAGCCGCTGCTCGGTCTCGTTGCGTGAGCGTTCCGTGGCGACGGCCTCGATGGTCCCGAGGTCTTCCCGCAGTTCTTCGTGCGCCTTCCTCAACTGGTGGTGATGGTAGCGGCGGTAGAGCAGGTAGCCCAGGATGATGAGTGCCAGTAGTCCGAGAAGTCCGAGCATCTCCATCTGATGGCGCCGTGTGGCTGCCACCTGCTGGTCACCGAGTTCCTCGACCTTGCTGACGATGACGGCCTGTTCGGCTGCGTCGATCTCCTTGGCGCGCTTGAAGGCTCCGGCGAGGGAGTCGCAGAGCTGCATGCTGATGGCAACGGCGCTGTCGCGGCGGCCTGCGAGGAGGTTGGCCTGATACTTCTTGAGCACCAGCGACTGGATGTTGTCGAGCGAGTAGCTGTCCTCGCTGTCACCCAGCAGGGCCGTGAGGCTCTGGTAGTTGTCGGCAGCCTCTCCCCAGCGCTTGGCGACGATGAGGTAGTCGTTGGCCGCGATGCGCCCCTCGGGCGTCTTGGCGTAGTCCGTGGCCAGGAAGGTGTCGAAGGCTTTGGCGGCCTCCTCGGGCTTGCCCAGTCCTTCATAGGCCTGCGCCTGATAGAGGGTGTAGCGGGCCTCCTGCTTGTCGACATAGTCGGGATTGATACCCGGGCGCTGCTCGTACTCGCTGAGCATCTCGCTCAAGTGTCCGTTCCACTTCAGGGCTTCGCGGTACTGGCCTGTGAAGTTACAGGCGAAGGCGATGTTGATGAGTCCTGCGAAGGCACTTTTGTAGGCCTCGTCGGTGCGGTTCTTCTTCACGTTGTCGAGGTGCTTCTCGTAAGCCTTCTCAAACCCGTCTGCCGTCGCCTGGCCAGAGGTGCCGAGACCTGCCTGGCAGCAGCCGATGTAGATGAGCAGGTTCACGTAGTCGCTGGTGGTGTCGCATTTCAGTTCCTCCAGCTTCTGCACGACGGGCATGGTGAGCTTGAGGCCGTTCTCGTAGTCGCCTCTGAGGGCCATGAGGTTTGCCAGATGGCTGGCAGCCTTGGCATAGATGTCGAGGTCTTCGTCGGCCGCGGCCTTGAGGGCGGTGTTGTAGTAGAACTCGGCCATCCGTCGGCGGTTGGTCCTGTCGCTGGCATAGCCGCGCCAGTAGTAGGCCTTAGCGGGTGTCAGACTGCCTTTGGCTTCCAGGTTGTCAGCCAGCCGCATGAGCTGCTGGTAGTCCTTCGCCTTGTGGGCGGCCTCAATGAGCTGCTCGGCCTTCGCCATCTCTTCCTCGCTGGGCTTGTTGCCGCAGGAAGTGACGAGGAACGAGGAAAGAGGAAGGAGGAAGGAGATTACTCCAATCCACGCCTTCGACCATCTGCTTTTATTGGTCATCACCATCTGATTTACGATTTACAAATTGACGATTTACGATTTATTACCGAATCCAATTACATCGTGGCTTCGACGACGTGCTTACCGGGAGAGTAGGGGATGACGGTGCCGTCGATGGGCTTGCCGTCGAGGATGACCTGCTTCACACCCTTCTGGGCGCCGTTGGGATGGATGGTGATCTCGTATTCTGCGTCGCGGAACTTGCGCTGGACGGTGTAGTCCTTGGCGGTCTCGGGCAGACACGGATCGATGCGGATGCCGTCGTAGTCGGGCTTGATGCCGAGGATGAACTCCGAGACGGTGTACCACATCCAGGCTGCCGTACCCGTGAGCCAGGAGTTCTTTCCCTCACCCGGACGGAAGGCGTCCTTACCGGCCACCATCTGACAGTTCACGTAGGGCTCCACCTTGTGCAGCGTCTGGTATTTCTCCTCGACGTAGGAAGGCAGAATCTTGGCGTAGTGGCTCCAGGCATCGTTGCCGCGGCCTGCGAGACATTCGCCGATGATCACCCAGGGATTGTTGTGGCAGAAGATACCGGCATTCTCCTTATAACCTTCTGGGTATGAGCTGATTTCACCATATTCGTAGATGTATTTCGTGAAGGCAGGATTGTTGAGCACCATACCGTGTTCGCACTCCAGATACTTCTTACAAGAGTCGAGCGACTTGGCCACCAGACCGTCTTCTGCGCCGATCTCGGCCATCGTACACCAACCCTGCGACTCGATGAAGATCTTGGCCTCGTCGCACTCGTTGGAGCCGATCTTGCGGCCGTAGAAGTCGTAGGCGCGGAGATACCACTCGCCGTCCCAGCCGTGCTTCTTCACGGCCTCGATCATCGCATCGACGGCCTGCTGCATACGGGCGGCCTCGTCGGCCTTGCCGATCTTCTTGCAGAGGGCGACATAGTCCTTGCCCGTGACGACGAAGAGGCCTGCGATCATCAGCGATTCGGCCTTCGTGCCCTCAGAGACGTTCTCCGTGGTCTGGAACGATTCGTTGGGGTCCCAGGAGAAGCAGTTCAGGTTCAGACAGTCGTTCCAGTCGGCGCGACCGATGAGCGGCAGCATATGGGGACCAAGATTCTTGATGACGTGGTCCATCGAGATCTTCAGGTGCTCGAAGAGCGTCACCTCCGTACCGGGCTGGTTGTCGAAGGGCACCATCTCGTCGAGGATGGAGAAGTCGCCCGTCTCCTTGATATAGGCCACCGTGCCGAAGATGAGCCAGCAGGGGTCGTCGTTGAATCCGCCGCCGATATCGTTGTTGCCGCGCTTGGTGAGAGGCTGGTACTGGTGGTAGCAGCCGCCGTCGGGGAACTGCGTGGAGGCGATGTCGATGATGCGCTGGCGGGCACGTGGCGGAATCTGATGGACGAAGCCCACGAGGTCCTGGTTGGAGTCGCGGAAGCCCATTCCACGGCCTACGCCGCTCTCGAAGAACGAGGCCGAACGCGAGAAGTTGAACGTGACCATACATTGGTACTGGTTCCAGATGTTGACCATACGGTCGAGCTTGTCGTTGCCTGTGCGTACCTTATATATATTAAGGAGGTTATCCCAGAGGGCGCAAAGCTCAGCGAAAGCCTTGTCCACCTTCTCCGTGGTGTCGAGCTCGGCGATGAGGGCGTGGGCCTTCTTCTTGTTGATCACCTGAGGTGCCTCGAACTTCTCGTCCTGCTCGTTTTCGATGTAGCCCAGCAGGAAGACGAAGTCCTTCGACTCGCCCGGCTGCAGGGTGACCTCGATGTAGTGTGAGGCGATGGGGCTCCAGCCGTGGGCGTGAGAGTTGCGCGGCTTGCCCTCTATGACGGCATCGGGATTGGCAAACTCGTTGTAGAGTCCCACGAAGGTCTCGCGGTCGGTATCGAAGCCCTGGATGGGGGCATTCACGTGATAGAAGGCGTAGTGGTTACGACGCTCACGATACTCGGTCTTGTGATAGATGGTCGAACCCTCAATCTCGACTTCGCCCGTTGAGAAGTTACGCTGGAAATTCTCCATATCCGTAGCGGCATTCCACAGACACCACTCCTCGAACGAGAAGAGCTTCAGCTGCTTCACTTCAGAAGATTCGTTCTTCAGGGTGAGCTTCTGCACCTCGCACCATTTCTTGAGGGGCACGAAGAAGAGCACGGATGCCTCCACGCCGTTCTTGCGGCCCGTGATGCGGGTGTAGCTCATACCGTGACGGCACTCGTAGAAGTCGAGCGGCGTCTTGCAGGGTTTCCAACCGGGGTTCCATACCGTCTCGCCGTCCTTGATGTAGAAATAGCGCCCGCCATTGTCCATTGGCACGTTGTTGTAACGGTAGCGTGTGATGCGGCGGAACTTGGCATCCTTGTAGAAGGAATAGCCGCCAGCGGTGTTGGAAATGAGTGAGAAAAAGTCCTCGTTGCCAAGATAGTTAATCCAAGGCCAAGGGGTCTGCGGGTCTGTGATGACATACTCGCGGTGCTGGTCGTCGAAGTGACCGTAACGTTTCTGTTGTTCCATAATTATATTACCAATATTTAAGTTAGTCGCGCAAATTTTGAGGCAAAGATAAGCAATTATTCTGATAAAAAGACAATTATTTCATTTTTTTCTCTGATAATTGCAAGAAAATGCGTACTTTTGCAAAAATTTTAGAGATTAGGATAATGAAATACGCATTAGTGACGGGTGCATCCCGTGGTATTGGCAAGGCCATTGCCTTGCGTCTGGCAGCAGCAGGCTGGCCGGTAGTGATCAACTTCCTGAGTAATCGTGAGGCTGCCCAGAGTGTGGCAGACGAGATTGCCGCCAACGGCGGTACGGCAGAGCTCCTGCCCTTCGACACCTCTGACCCCAAGGCCATCGAGACGGCCCTGACGGAGTGGGAGCAGAAGCACCCTGAGGACTGGTTCGGCGTGCTGGTGAACAACGCCGGCATCCGTCGTGACAACGTGATGTTTATGATGCCCGACGAGGACTGGCACAAGGTGCTCGACACGACGCTGAACGGCTACTTCTACGTGACGCGCCATCTGCTGAAGCATATGATGCCCCGCAAGCGTGGCGGACGCATCATCAACATGGCGTCGCTCTCTGGTGTGAAGGGTCTGCCCGGACAGACGAACTACAGCGCTGCGAAGGCTGCCGTCATCGGCGCTACGAAGGCGCTGGCACAGGAGGTGGCACCACGTAACATCACCGTCAACGCCATCGCTCCCGGCTTCATCGAGACCGATATGACGAAGGGCCTGCCCGTGGACGAGCTGAAGAAGATGATCCCCTCTGGACGCTTCGGATCGCCTGAGGAAGTGGCAGCCCTGGCGGCTTTCCTCGCTTCAGACGAGGCCGCCTATATCACAGGCGAGGTCATCAACATCAACGGCGGACTGTACACTTAAAGGTGAAAAGGTAAAAAGGTAAAAAAGTGAAACGTGTTGTAATAACTGGAATGGGTATCTGGTCGTGTCTGGGTACAGACCTCGCGACCGTGAAGGACTCACTCTATCAAGGCAAGTCGGGCATCGTGCTCGATCAGGACCGTCTGAGCTACGGCTATCGCAGCGGACTGATGGGTAAGGTGGAAACACCTGTCATCACGAAGCAGATGCTCGACCGTCATACCCGTGCCGGTATGTCGGAGGAGGCGCAGTATGCCTATATGGCCTCGCGCCAGGCCTTCGAACAGGCAGGCATCACAGATGACTATCTGCGTCAGAACGAGGTGGGCTGTATCTTTGGCAACGACTCGTCGGCCAAGCCCGTCATCGAGTCGTCGAAGATTATGGATGAGAAGCACGATACGGCGATGCTGGGCTACGGACTCATCTTCCAGTCGATGAACTCGACCGTGAATATGAACCTCAGTACCATCTTCCATCTGCGTGGTGTGAACTTCACCATCAGCGCAGCCTGTGCCAGCGGTAGCCACTCCATCGGACTGGGCATGATGCTCATCCGTCAGGGACTGCAGGACATGGTGCTCTGTGGCGGTGCGCAGGAGACGAACTACTACTCGATGGCGTCGTTCGATGCCCTCAACGCCTTCTCCGTCCGTATGGATGAACCCACGAAGGCGAGCCGTCCGTTCGACAAGGACCGCGACGGACTGATTCCAAGTGGTGGTGCGGCTGCCCTTGTGCTTGAAGACTACGACCATGCTGTGGCCCGTGGGGCGACGATCCTCGCAGAGGTCATCGGCTATGGCTTCTCCAGCAACGGCGGCGGCATCTCAGAACCCAGCGACAACGGTAGTGTGATTGCCATGACGCGTGCCGTCGAGGATGCTGGTATCGTGCTCGACGATATCGACTACATCAACGCCCATGCCACCTCGACGCATCAGGGAGATATGTACGAGGCCATCGCCCTCGGACGGATGTTCCAGGGCCAGCGCGCCCTCATCAGCTCCACTAAGTCGATGACAGGTCACGAGTGCTGGATGGCCGGTGCCTCAGAGATCGTGTATAGCATTCTGATGATGCAGCATAACTTCGTGGCACCCAATATCAACTTCGAGAATCCTGACGAGTACTCAGAGAAACTGAACCTCACGGCCAAGACCGTCGACATGGAGGTGAACACCGTGTTGAGCAACTCCTTCGGCTTTGGCGGCACGAACTCGGCTTTGGTGATTAGAAAAGTATAAACCCATAAAAACAAACTAAGTATGAAAAAGATAATGATGATGGCGCTGATGGCTATCGTAGCCTTGGGAGCCTACGCAGATGATGAACCGGAGTTTACCGTCATATCTGGCAGTTTTGTGGAGACAGTCCGTCAGCCAGGGAAGACTGCTACCGTGGAGTTCAACTATCTTGATGCCAAGACAGGCAACCTGAAGGGCTCGACCCTTTCAGACAAGACACTCAGGGAGAAGCTGAAAACTGAAGACGAGGATGTCTACAATGATTGGGATGACATTCTTGAAAACAGCAAGGAATACTTCGTCAAGCGTTGGAACGAAGAGAAGAAAAAGAACGTGAAGATGCTGGAGAAAGGTAAAGGCGACTATCATTTTGTGTTCACCGCCAGTGCTTTTGATACAGGTAATGCAGGTGCTTCATACTGGAGCATCAGCAAGCGTGACGGAGGTATCACCGTCAACGCCATGTTGGAGATTAAGGATGCCAGTGGTCAGACCGTCTGTACGGTAAAGATTCACAGATACAGAGGCGCTTCGAGCAGGAATTTTGATTTCAAATTCCCCAATTTCAAGCGTCGTATGCAGATGTTCCACAAGAGTCTGGCCAAAGACCTGTTGGAGGACATTACAAAGTAAATTGTCATCATGAATCTTTCGTCCGCTTTAAGCAAACAATATACTGAAGAACAGTTGTCTGCCCGCGAGGCACAGCGGCTGGCGGAGTTCATCGCCTGGGGACCAATCGTCTTCCAGGCTTCGCGACTGATGGTGAAATGGGGCATCCTCGACCTGCTGCGCGATGCCGACGAGGGACTGACGCGACAGGAGATATGCTCGCAGACGGGCTACTCCGACTATGCCGTGAAGTGCCTCTTGGAGGCCTCGCTCTGCATAGGCACGGTATTGGTTGACCCAGAGACAGACCGCTTCACACTCTCGAAGACGGGCTGGTTCCTGTTGAACGACCGTGCCACCCGCGTGAACCTCGACTTCAACCACGATGTGAACTACGAAGGCTGGTTCCTTCTGGAGGAATCGCTGAAGAACGGCAAGCCTGAAGGACTGAAGCATTTTGGTCCCTGGCCGACGGTCTATGAGGGCTTGTCGAGTCTGCCTGAACAGGTGCAGAAAAGCTGGTTCGGCTTCGACCATTTCTATAGTGACTCCTCGTTCCCTGAGGCCCTGAAAATCATCTTCGACGAACACCATGTGCGTTCGCTCTACGACGTGGGGGGCAACACAGGCAAGTGGGCGCTGCAATGCGTCGGCTACAACCCTGAGGTGGAGGTGACCATCCTCGACCTGCCGCAGCAGATCGCGATGATGGAGGCGAATATCAAGGGGAAGCCCGGGGCAGAGAGAATTAGTGGATATGGAATCAATCTGCTGGATGAAAAGGCGATGTTTCCTAAGTGGGAACAGACCACCCCGCCCTCCGGGCACCCCTCCTACTCAGGAGGGGAACTCGACGCCATCTGGATGAGTCAGTTCCTCGACTGCTTCTCGATGGACGAGATCGTGGGCATCCTGCGTCGTGCGAAGGCGGCGATGACGGCTGAGACACGCATCTATATCATGGAGACGCTCTGGGACCGTCAGCGTTACGAGCCTGCGGCCTTCTGCCTCACCATGACGAGCCTCTACTTCACGGCCATCGCCAATGGCAACTCGAAGATGTACAACACGGAGGATATGGAGGCCTGTATCCGTGAGGCAGGTCTGGAGATCGAGCAGATCTACGACCATCTGGGGCATGGACACTCCATTTTAGTGGTGAGAGGTAAGAGGTAAGAGGTGAGAGAATAGTGAAAATCCGTATAATCCGTAAAATCCGTAGTAAAAATATAAATAATAATGTCAAGACAAGAAATTGAAGAAAAGGTGAGGGCATTCCTCATCGATGATCTGGAGATCGACGAAGAGAAGATCAAAGACGATGCAACCCTGAAGGAAGATATGGGCATCGACAGCCTCGACTTTGTGGACATCGTCGTCATCGTAGAGAAGAACTTCGGCTTTAAGATCAAGCCCGAGGAGATGGCTGGTGTCACCACGTTGCGCCAGTTCTGTGACTATATTGAGAGCAAGGTAGGGTAGTGGCAGAGAAACAATGGGACGGCACGACCTA
This sequence comes from uncultured Prevotellaceae bacterium, assembly GCA_900316445.1. GTDB lineage: Bacteria > Bacteroidota > Bacteroidia > Bacteroidales > Bacteroidaceae > Prevotella. Next base: position 28,941 of record ONCZ01000015.1, read on the forward strand.
CGGCAACAGTCTGATGCACCGTTGGCTGATAGGGATATTACGGAAGGTGGACGTTAGGTTCGTCTACGTCTTCACCTATATCTTTGTCATACCGCCTTGTCTTTTCCGTCCAGGCTTTAAGTTCATCTACCGCTACTTCCGTGAGCGTTATGGGGAATCGCCTCTGAAGGCCTTCTGCCATACCTATGTGAATCATTGTCTCTTCGCTGAGGCCGTCATCGACAAGTTCGCGATGTATGCAGGCAAGAAGATCAATGTGAAAATCGAAGGCTACGATAACTTCCTCCGTCTGTCTGATCTGGAGCCAGGTTTCGTGCAACTGAGTTCCCACATGGGTAATTACGAGATTGCGGGCTACACGCTGGTGACAAAGACCAAACATCTCAACGCCATCGTCTATATGGGTGAGAAGTCTTCCGTCATGGAGAATCGCAAGCGTCTGTTTTCCCACACGAACATAGGCATGATTCCTATTCGCGAGGATATGAGTCATCTCTTTGAAATCGATCGTGCCCTGACTGATGGTGAGATTATAAGCATACCTGGTGACCGTATATGGGGTTCGCAGAAGGCGCTCAAGGCAGAGTTCTTGGGGCATGAGGCCCGGTTCCCCATGGGACCCTACTCTGTGGCTACGATGCGAGGCCTCGATGTGTTGGCCGTGAACGTGATGAAATCGTCATGGACGCAATATACGATCTACGTCACGCCACTCTCGTATGACAAGGAGGCACCTCGCAAACGACAGACCGACCAGTTGCTGCATGCCTACATCGCAGAACTTGAACGGCTATTGAAACAATATCCCACACAATGGTATAACTATTTTGATTTTTGGAAACAATGAAAGAGTTTACAGAAGAATTCCTGCGTCAGATTGACGTTCACGAACTGCTGCCACAACAGGAGCCGTTTGTGATGATTGGCCGATTGACCCATTTCGATGAGGTGCGGACGGTCTCAGAGACCACGATCGCAGCAGACAACATCTTCGTCGATAACGGCTTTTTCTCTGCCAGCGGACTTATAGAGAATGTGGCTCAGACCTGTGCCGCCCGTATAGGCTTCGTGAACAAATACATGCTTAACAACGGCATCCAGATTGGTGTTATCGGAGCCGTGAGGAAACTTGTCATCAACAGCCTGCCTGCCGCTGGACAGACCATTACGACCACCGTTGAAATCATCAGCGAGGTGTTTGGTATGACACTTGCCAAGGCAACGGTCACCTGCGAGGGTGAGGAGTTGCTCTCCACGGAAATCAAGATTAGCGTGAGGGAAGGGTAAAAAGGTGAAAAGGTAAAAAGGTAAAAAGGTAAAAAAGTGAAAAGTGAAAGGATGATGGAAGGTAAGAAGGAACTGAGAGCTTCGAAGGAACTGGAGATCCGTTTCAGCGAGATCGATATGATGAACGTGGTGTGGCATGGTGCCTACGCCCTGTATTTCGAGGATGCCCGTGAGGTGTTTGGTGCGAAGTACGACCTGACCTACATGGGTTATGTGAACCACGGCTACTATGCGCCCATCGTCGAGCAGACCATCCAGTACAAGAAGCCCATCCGCTATGGTATGCGTCCGCGCATCGACATCATCTATCGTCCCACGATCTCTGCGAAGGTGATCTTCGATTACGAGATCCACGATACGGCCGATGAGAGTCTGATTGCCACAGGCCACTCTGTTCAGGTGTTTATGGACTTGCAGTACCAGTTGGTGTGGGACAATCCACCTTTCTATCTCGAATGGAAGAAACGTTGGGATGTAGAGGGAGATGGTTTATAAGATAGCTGATAATATCCTGTCGCCCTTGGGAGCGACGACGGCGGAGAACTACCAGGCCGTGAAGGCCGGACGTTCTGCGCTGGCGCGTTATGACCAGCGGTGGTCGCTGCCTGACAAGGTGCTGACGGCCTCGCTGTTCTCCCAAGAGCAGGAGCAGCAATTCCTTATCAGCGGACTGTCCCGTTTCGAGTCGATGGTCGTTACGTCCGTCCGTGAGGCGCTCTCGCAGACCACGCTCGACGTCTCCCAGCCGAACGTCATCCTCATCATCAGCACCACCAAAGGCGATGTGGAACTGTTGGAGGAATCTCCAGAAGCAGATCACCTGTCACCATCTGACAGCGCCCAGCGCATCGCCCGTGAATTAGGCTTTACCACAGACCCCATCGTGGTGTGCAACGCCTGTATCTCTGGCCTCTCAGCCCTGATCCTTGCCTCACGACTGCTCGAAGACGGACAGTACGACCATGCCGTGGTCTGTGGGGCAGACAGTCAGAGCCGTTTCATCGTCTCAGGCTTCCAGTCGCTGAAAGCCCTCTCGCCAGAACCCTGCCGTCCCTTCGATATGGAGCGCATGGGGCTGAACCTTGGCGAGGCAGCCGCCACGATGATCTTGAGTAATGGATCTGGGGACTGGACCATCGGCCATGGCGCCATCCGCAACGATGCCACCCATATCAGCAATCCTGCCAAAAACGGCGAAGGCTCCTATCTCGCTCTGAAGACCGTCGTAGATGATACCGACAAGGAATCTCTGGCCTTCATCAATGCCCACGGCACAGCTACGATCTTCAACGACCAGATGGAGTCTGTGGCCATCGAGCGGGCTGGTCTGGCAGACATCCCCGTCAATGCCTACAAAGGTTGTTACGGCCATACGATGGGTGCTGCTGGCGTCCTTGAGACCATCCTCTCCATAGCTGCCCTCGACGACCATACGATCCTCGCCACACAAGGCTTTGAGGAACTGGGTGTCTCAGGTCATATCTCCCTCTCAGCCTCCCATCAGTCCACCTCTAAATCCGCCTTCGTCAAGATGCTTTCCGGCTTTGGTGGCTGTAATGCAGCGCTTCTTTTCGAGGAAGGAGGAATGAGGAATGAGGAACGAGATTACCTTGTGGGGAAGAAACTGAAGCTGGAGTATTCTCCTTCCTCCTTCCTCCTTCCTCGTTCCTCGAGCCATTCCGTCCTCATCCGACCTGACGCTGTGGAGGTCGACGGACGTCATCTGCCCATCGACGCTTTTGGCAAAGAACTCCTCACAGCCCTTTACCGCCAGTATGTGGGCGACTATCCGAAATACTACAAGATGGATCCCTTGAGCCGTCTGGGCTTCATCGCTTCAGAGCTGCTGTTACAGGCAGAGGGCGCAGAGCGGTTCGTGGCTTGCGACGATCGTGCCGTGATCTTCTTCAACCACTCCTCGTCCGTCTGTGCCGACAGACAATACATCGAGACCATTGCCGATCCGGACAACTGTTTCCCCAGTCCCTCCGTGTTCGTCTATACCCTTCCCAACATCGTGACGGGCGAGATCGCCATCCGCAACGGCTATCACGGCGAGACCTCGTTCTATATCCTGCCTCGACAAGACGACCGTCTGATGCAACAGATCCTGCAGGCCTCCTGTCTCGACTCTACGACGCAGTCCATCCTCTGTGGCTGGCTCGACTACGAGGACGACGCCCATTTCGTCGCAGACCTGCGTATATTGAATAAATCCGTAAAATCCGTATAATCCGTAGTTTATATATAAAATGGAAGAATTAATTGTAGAACTCAAGCAGCGCATCATCGAAGCGCTGAATCTCGAAGAGATGACTCCCGATGACATCGATACCGATGCCCCGCTCTTTGGTGAAGACGGTCTGGGACTCGACTCCATCGACGCCCTCGAACTGATCGTGCTTATGGAGAAGCGTTATGGCATCAAACTGGCTTCGCCTGCCGAGGGCAAGGCTATCTTCAAGAGTGTGCGCACCATCGCTGAGTTTGTGAACGAAAACCGCAAGAAATGAACATCGCCATCACGGGTGAAGGCATCATCTCCGCCATCGGCCACGACAAGGCCACGGTATTGGAGTCGCTGCGCGAAGGCAGGTCGGGCATCGGTGAGATGCGCTATCTCCCTTCCACCCACCACGAACTGCCTGTTGGTGAGGTGAAGTGGTCTGACGAGGAACTCCAGTCGCGTCTCTCCCTCGACCCCTCCGGCAAGTTCAGTCGTACGGCTATGATGGGTATGTGGTCCATCCGCCAGGCTCTGGAGGACAGTCTCCTGTCTCCTGACTCCTCTAGAATTGTCCTTATTTCCGGTACCACCGTCGCTGGTATGGACCTTAGCGAACGCTACTTCGCAGAGATGGTTACCGACGGCGGTCATCTGGAGTGTCTGCTCGACCACAGTTGTGGCGACAACACCCGTCTGATGGCCGAACACTTTGGTTGCTTCACAGACTATACCACCATCTCTACCGCCTGTTCCTCTGCTGCCAATGCGCTCATCCTGGGTGCGAATATGCTGAAGGCAGGCGAGGCAGACATCGTCGTGGCTGGTGGTACTGAGGCACTCTCCCTGTTCCACCTCAACGGCTTCAATTCGCTGATGATCCTCGACAAGGAGCGTTGTCGTCCCTTCGACGATACTCGTGCAGGCTTGAACCTGGGCGAGGGGGCTGCTTTTGTGGTGATGGAGACGGAGGAACATGCCCGCCAGCGTCAGGCACCCATCCACGCTTATCTCAGCGGTTATGGCAACGCCTGCGACGCCTTCCACCAGACGGCTTCGTCTGACAACGGCGAAGGGGCTTTCCTCGCCATGCGTGAGGCCCTCGAAATGGCTGGCCTGCAGCCTTCAGACATCGACTATGTGAATGCCCACGGCACAGGTACGCCCAACAACGACCAGAGCGAGAGCGTCGCCCTGCAGCGTGTCTTTGGCAGCGACCTGCCGCCCGTGTCGAGCACGAAGGGCTTCACAGGCCATACCACCAGTGCCTCAGGCAGTATCGAGGCGGTCATCTGTCTGCTCGCCATTCACCACGGTTTCATTCCTGCGAACCTCGGCTTCGCGCATCCTATGTCTGACGGCATCGTCCCCTCCATAGGTGCAGACGGCTGCCAGCTTCGTCATGTCCTCTGCAATTCCTTTGGGTTTGGAGGGAATGATTCGGCTATTGTTTTGTCGAGGAACGAGGAAGGAGGAACGAGGAATGAGATTAGTCTGAGGCAGGATCAGAGGCAGAAGTATTCTCCTTCCTCGTTCCTCGTTCCTCCTTCCTCGAAAATCAAGGAACTCTCCCGCGTCGAAATCACCTCCATCGACCAGCTCTCAGAGATTCGCGACTACGTGAAGCCCTTGGAGGCCCGTCGGATGGGAAAACTGATGAAGGCCTCTCTGCTCTCGTCGCTGAAGGCTTTGAAGCTGGCTGGCGTCGAGTGTCCAGATGCCATCATCACAGGCACGGCCTTAGGTTGCTGGGAGAACAGCGAGGCACTCCTCATGCAAATGCTGGAGGAGGGTGAGGTGATGCTCAGTCCCACGAACTTCATGCAGAGCACCCACAACACCATCTCGAGCAACATCGCCATCCGTCTGGGTTGTCATGGCTACAACGTCACCTATACGCAGGGCTCTGATTCCCTAGAATGGGCATTGCGTGATGCCCGTCTGTTACTGCAAAGTGGCCGTTACAAGACCGTCCTCGTAGGCTGTCACGACGAGACCACACCCCTCTATCGTTCTCTCATGGAGCGTCTGGGTATCACAGGCCTCCCTGCCATCCACTCCGTCGCGATTGTGCTTAAAGGTGAAAAGATGAAAGAGTGAAAAGGTGATAATCCTGCTGCAACAAATCATTAGTGTAATTCGTGAAATTAGTGGTGAAATAATAAAATAGAATATGTATAAGGTCCTTCCTCTCGTCATACTGCAATGCTTGTTGCTGACAGCCGGCCAGGTGTTCCTGAAGTTCGCCCTGATGCGCATGGCGCCGTTCGGCTGGAACCGCACGTTCTGGTCGAGTGTGTTCCTCAACTGGCAGTTTGCCGCCTGTGGCCTCTGCTTCCTTGTAGCCTCTCTGCTGTGGATGTACATCGTCAAGGCGTTCCCCTTCAGCGTCGCCTATCCGATGATCAGTATGAGTTTCGTGGTAGGTATGATCGCTGCCGTGGTCTTCTTCCACGAGCAGGTGTCGTGGACCAAATGGGCGGGTGTGCTGCTCATCATCGCTGGTTGTCTGCTCATCGCAGGCCCGGCCCAGGCGCAGGATGCGAAGGCCGCCCGCCAGCATATCGTCGAGGCTGCCCAGCGTATGAAGACCATGCAATGTGACTTCGTGCAGACCAAGCACACCAAGCTGCTTGCCGATGCCTCCGTGTCGAAGGGCCGGCTCAGCTACCGCCAGCCCGACTGGCTCTGCTGGGAATACACGTCGCCCACCGTCCATACATTCAAGATCGATGGCGAGAAGGTGCTTATGAGTGACAACCGTCGTACCCGTGAGGTCGATATCCGTCGCAACCGCATGTATCGTGAGATGGCCCGTCTGATGACGAACATCATGTCTGGCCAGAGCCTCGTGGGCGATCAGGACTTCCAGGTGACGCTTGCTGCTGCCGATGAGAAGAAGACGGAATGGGTGGCCACGCTCGTACCCCGTCGCAAGGAGGTGCGCCGCATGTACGCCAGCATCATCCTCCGCGTCACCCCTGCCCAGTGGATTGTCCGTCAGGTGGAGCTTGTCGAACCCAAGGGCGACCGTACCGTCATCGAACTCAGCAATATTAAAATTGAAAAATTAAAGAATTAAAGAATTATAGATTCATTATGATACTTAAGAACAGTTTATACACCATCGAAGGTCAGCAGTCGCAGGAAGGCACCGTCTCTTACGACATCCGCCTCCATTCTGACCATTTTATCTATCAGGCTCATTTCCCTGGTGAACCCATCACCCCTGGCGTCTGCGTCGTGCAGATTGCCAAGGAACTCCTTGAGGAGCATCTCCAGCGTCCGCTCGCCATCAAGGCCGTGAAGAACGTGAAGTTCCTCGCCGTCGTCTCACCCCTGGAGCATCCGCAGGTGCGCTACACCTTCCGTCAGATCCAGGACACCCCAGAGGCTGTCACCGCCCAGGTCGACGTCGCTGATGGCGACACCTCGATGACTGCCATCTCCTTCACCTGTGCATAAAATCAGATTAGCGTATGAGACATCTCACTTTTATCTTTTCACTTCTCGCGCTTCACTTCTTATGCTCGTCGTGTATCAAGGACGAACCCAAGAACATGGAATGTGACGTCGTTGAAGCATGGGTTGAGGGTGACGGTCTGGCGCAGTACTTCATACGCGAGTCCGATATGCGTATCAGCGATGTGCCCTCAGGCGAGGAACGGCTGACGTTCATCGTCCGCGACCTTAATACCCTGCCGGCTATGCCCGTACAATTCACGCTCACGCCAGGCGCCACCGTCTCACCTGCCAACGGCAGCAGTCAGGACTTCACCAACGGGCCTGTCACCTATACCGTCACCTCAGAGGACGGCCAGTGGCACCGCACCTATATTGTGGACTTCCGCGAGGCAACCCTGCCCAGCAACAAATACGACTTCGAGGACTTCGAACTGAGTGCCAACGGTCATTATTACCTTTGGTATTATATGAGCGACAACGGATCCATCGAGCGCATCTGGGCATCGGGCAACGAAGGCTACATGATTGCCTGTCCGAACACAGCCGCTACGGACTATCCCACCGTGCCCGACGAGAATGGTGTCGAGGGCTATTGCATCAAATTGACCACCCGTTCTACGGGCTCTTGGGGCAGAACCTTCAAAAAGCCCATCGCTGCAGGCAACTTCTTCCTGGGCGCCTTCGACAGCCAGTATTCGCTGACGAACACCCTGAAGACCACCCTCATGGGCATTCCCTATACCAAAGAGCCCGTGAAGGTGACAGGATACTACAAATACAGCCCGGGCGAGGTGTTCACAGACAAGGACTCCCAGCCCGTGGAAGGCCGCATCGACGAACCCAGCATCTACTCCGTGCTCTATCTCAATCACGACGAACAGGGCAATGAGATCATGCTCCATGGCGATGATGTGCTCTCCAGTCCTTATATCGTGCGCAAGGCCCAGGTGGCGTCGCTGCCTCCCACTGGCGAGTGGCAGCGCTTCGAGATGACATTCCAGGGCTCCGATCCCATCGATTACGAACTGTTGGCCAACCGTGGCTACAACCTGGCTTTGGTATTCTCGTCGAGCAAGACGGGCGACCTCTTCGAAGGCGCCTTGGGCAGCACGCTCTATGTCGATAAGGTTGAAATCACATTCAATGAATGAAAGGAGAGGCACAATGAAACGGAAGCACATATCACTCATACTCGCCTGCGTGGCCTGGCTTATGGCTGGTTCCGCCGCAGCACAGGGAAAACTGGAGAAACTGCAGGTGAAGGCTCGCGTGGGCTACAGCATCGGCGCCACGGCGCCCTTGGGTATGCCGGCCACCATCCGCAGCATCGAGTCGTTCAAGCTCACGCCCAACTTTATGCTGGGTGTCGATGCTATGTATCCGCTCTCTGAAAAGTTCGGACTGCAGTTCGCCCTGCATTATGACATCAAGGACATGGACAGCGAGGTGACCACCAAGGGCTATCATATGAAGGTGACCATGGACGACGACGAGATGGAAGGTGTCTATACCGGCCACGTGCGCCAGATGGTGCGCGAGCGCATGCTCACCATCCCCCTGCAACTGACCTATGAACTCAGTCCGAAACTGCAGCTCAAGGGCGGACCCTATCTCTCGCTCCTGCTTGCAAAGGACTTCTACGGCTATGCCTTCGACGGCTACCTGCGCAAAGACGATCCCACGGGCGCCAAAGTGGTGATGGGCGACAGGGCAGGAGAGTGGGCCACCTACGACTTCGGCGACGACCTGCGCTCATCGCAGTTCGGCCTGACGGTAGGCATCGACTGGACCTTCTGCCGCCATCTGGGACTCTCTGCCGACCTCTCCTGGGGACTCACAGGCATCTTCCCTGGCGATTTCAAGACCGTCGAACAGACGCTTTACCCCATCTACGGCACGATAGGTGTCTTCTATAGAATTTTCTGACAAATGGAATTTGTAAAATTATAAAATTTAATAATTATAAAATTATAGCTTATGAAAAAGATCTTTACATTATTGTTGGTTGCGATGACGGCTGTTGTCGCCCGCGCAACAGATTACATCGTACCCGTCACAGTGGTTGTCAACGATGTGACGTCTGAGCAGCTTGGCGAGTTCTCGATCGTTGAGAACGACGGACTGTATGACGTCAATCTGAAAAACTTCATACTCGACAGCGAAAACGGTCCTATGGGAGTGGGTAACGTGGAGCTCAAGGGCATTCAACCCTACCAGGACGGCAAGGCCACGCTGTTCGTTACGGAGAAAGAAGTGACGATAACCGATGGCGACGATCCCAACGTGGTTTACTGGATGGCAGGTATGCTGCCCCCTGTCAACGTGTTGCTGCGCGGAAAGATTGAAGACGAACACCTGTATATGAATCTTTACATCGACCTGATGGAAACTATGGATCAGATTATCCAGGTGACTGTCGGCGAAGGCTATCAGATGCCGAATCCCGGCTTTGAGCTGTGGCACCCCTCTGATGAAACCCATGTGGAGCCTGACGGCTGGCACTCTTTCGAGACCGCTACAGGTGCTTTGGCGGCATTTGGCGGCCATCACCTCACCAAGTCTAAAAATGCGCATTCAGGAGAGGCCTGCGCACGTATCTATTCATCATCCATCTTAGGTATCGTAGCTAATGGCACGATGACCACCGGCCGTCTGAATGCAGATGCCATGATTGCCACCGACCCCGCCAACAATGCCTACCTGGACGTATACATGCCCGATCTCGACGGTGCCGGAAAGCCCTTCTACATCCCCCTCTATTCCCGTCCTGACTCTATCGCCGTCTGGGTGAGATTCAGACAGGGGTCTGTCAATCCTGATCATCCCTATGCCAACATCAGCGCGGTCATAACCGACGGCACCTACTATCAGGATCCTGAGGATAAGGTCTATACCAACGTCGTGGCAAAGGCCAAGAACGACAAGATTGCCACCACCGACGGCGAATGGGTGCGCGTCACGGCTCCCTTTGTCTACACGGAGAATGACGTTGAGCCGCAGGCCATACTGGTCACCATCTCCACCAATGCCGATGCTGGTCAGGGAAGCGATGGCGACGAGGTGTTGGTCGACGACATCGCGCTCATCTACAATGCCAAGGTGACCGGTCTGAAGATCAAAGGTCAGGATGTGCCGGGCTTCAGTTCGGAGGTGATGAACTATCAGATGGAACTCGACGAGGAAATCTCGGAAGACGACATTGAGGTTACCGTCGAAGGGAAGACCGCCCATGTGCTTAAGAAAGTCGCGATTGTTAACGACTATTATGTATGTTCTGTTGTTGCTCTCAGCGCAGATATGTCGGTGATGTCACAATATGTCATCGATGTCAAGAGCAGCAGCACAGCTATCCGCAGCATCAAGACGCCGGCAGGCCAGTCTGCCTATTACACGCTCGACGGCCGTCAGGCAAAGACGCTGGCACCGGGCCGTATCTACATCCGCCGTCAGGCCGACGGTACGGTCACGAAGATCCTTCGATAGTCCGTCCCGTTCCTGCACTGTGCATCAGGCATCCTGCGCATAAAATCATAAAGACTCGCATCCCTGCGAGTCTTTATTTGTTCGTTCAGCACGAACGTATTCTAACGGGTGCAAGTCCCCAACGCGCCCTTATAGCGGGAAGCGTCCAGCCGAAGGCAAGGGTGTCCGCCGCGAGACGGAATCTGAAGGAAGCCCGAGGCAAACATCTGGCCTGACGTACAGAAACCACATACAAGGCATTTGGCCGTGGATGAGGTGGCAAATAGCACTAAAGTCCGATAGCTATACGGAACGGCTGGTGTAAATGTGGCAGGCATAAGATGGAAAGAATACGTCCATAACTGAAGAGATCTCGTAGGCAAGCCTTTGGGCTTGTAGTAACAACGAACTGCGAGAAGTCAGCAGAGGCCATAGTACCTGTGGGATTGATACATACAGGGAAGGGCTGAACTTTAGTCAAACAAGTAGTAAATGAAGATTACCCGATGAAAGGAGAAAAGCAGAAAACACTTAGTGGCTGCCATGCGGAAGCAGGGACGGAATCCCGAGGTATGCATGGAGTGCAGACTTGCATGGGGATAATCGAAAACAACCTTGTGGAAGTACCAATCGTAAAGGGTGACTTGCTAACGCATATTGTCTCGCCGAGCAACATGAACACAGCTTATAAGCGTGTCATGAGCAATGCGGGCTGTGGCGGTATCGATGGCATGGAGGTGAAAGAACTTTTGCCTTACCTGCGCAGTCATAAAGATGAGTTGGTGAAGTCACTTGTAGACGGCAAGTACCGTCCAAATCCAGTCCGACGGGTAGAGATACCCAAGGATAACAGAAAGAAGCGTCCGCTCGGCATCCCGACCGTAGTTGACCGCCTCGTCCAGCAAAGTATGACACAAGTCTTGCAGCCGCTGTACGAGCCTCAATTCAGTAATTACAGTTTTGGTTTTCGTCCTCATCGTGGTGCCCACCAAGCCCTGCGATGCGCGCAGTCCATCATCAATGATGGCAACCACTTCTGCATCGACCTGGACCTGGAGCAGTTCTTTGACAACGTGAACCACTCGAAGCTGATAGAGGTAATCAGCAGGACGGTAAAGGATGGCAGGGTAGTGTCCCTCATCCATAAGTACCTCAATGCTGGCGTATTGGTAGCAGGCAAGTACGAAGAGACAAGGAAAGGCGTGCCTCAAGGTGGTCCTCTAAGCCCATTATTGAGCAACATCATGCTCAACGAACTGGACAAGGAACTGACCAAGCGCGGACACCCCTTTGTGCGCTACGCTGACGACTGTATGATATTCTGCAGGAGTGCGCGTGCCGCTGAGCGCATACTAGAGAGTCTATCCAAATTTTTCGAGGGCAGGCTTTTCCTGAAAGTGAACCGCGACAAGACGGGAAAAGGCTCAGTATGCGGGAAGAAGTTTCTCGGGTATACGTTTTACTTTGATGGAGAGAGGGAAATGCCAGTTCCTACTGCATCCCAAGACCATTATGAAGCTGAAAGCCAAACTAAAAGAGCTGACAGGCCGGAGTAATGGTATGGGCAACAAGCAACGCAAGGAAACACTGAACCTTTTTATATGCGGCTGGGTGGAATACTACAAGTTGGCTCGGATGAAGAAAACTCTTGAAACCATAGACCAATGGCTACGCAGACGCATCCGTATGTGTATATGGAAGAGTTGGAAGAATCCGAGGACGCGGATAGCCAACCTCATCAAGTGTGGCGTGCCTAAATGGCGAGCATGTAAACTTGGATGGATAAAAGGCTATTGGCGAGCCGCTGGGTCAGGTGTAACAAACCATGCAATGAGCAACAAGAACCTGTATCATGCAGGCTATCGCTGTCTGATGGACTATTATGTATTGGTATCGTAAACGAAGAACCGCCGTATGCGGAACCGCATGTACGGTGGTGTGAGAGGTCGGAAAATGAAGTAAGAGGAAAACTTCTTCATTTTCCTCCTACTCGATTTAGAACGGTCCATACCCCATGCAACTCGTGGTCCCGATGGCCGTCAAGAATGCCGTGAGCGCAGCTACTATCACTTTTCTTCCCGACTGTACCGCGATGAGAGAGTTTTGCATATAATATAATAAATCATCAATCCTAACGTTATATAGATAGAATGAACGAAAGCGAAAAGGGAGCCTACGGCCACGTGTTGAAGTACACGGGTGTCTTCGGGGGCGTACAAGGACTCAATGTGTTGGTGAGCCTTGTACGCAATAAGTTTGTGGCTCTGCTGCTCGGTCCTTCGGGAATGGGACTGGTGACGCTGTTCAATACCACCGTCTCGTTTATCTCGCAATCCACCCATTTCGGCATCTCGACGAGTGCGGTGCGCCAGCTTTCGGAACTCCCTGACGACAGCCATCCGCAGGTGGTCCACTTTGTGAAGGTCGTGAGGGCGTGGTCGTTGTTGACGGCGCTACTGGGTATGCTCGTCTGCATTGCCATCGGTCCGTTCCTGAGCAGCACCACCTTCGCCTGGGGTGACCACAGTCTCCACTTCATCCTCCTGGCTCCTGCCGTAGGGATGTTGGCTGTGACGGGTGGTGAGACGGCCATCCTGAAAGGGCGAAGGCGTCTGAAGTCGTTGGCACTGGTGCAGGTGGGATCGGTCTTCGCAGCCTTGTTTATGTCCGTTCCCGTCTATTATTTCTTTGGCGAGGCAGGCATCGTGCCAGTCATCGTGCTGATGGCGCTGATCACGATGTTGCTAACCGTTCGCGAGTCCTACCGGCTGTATCCCTTGCAGTTGCGGGGGGCAAAGGGCATCCTCGGCGAGGGTATGGAGATGGTGCGTCTGGGCGTGGCTTTCACGCTGGCTGGCATCATCGGCACAGGTGCGGAGATGTTCATCCGTTCGTGGTTGAATGTGACTGCCGACCTCGATGTGCTGGGACTCTATAATGCGGGTTATATGATCACCATCACTTATGCGGGTATGGTGTTCTCGGCGATGGAGACCGACTACTTCCCGCGTCTCTCAGCGGTGAATACTGACATCGAGGCGACCAACGAAACGGTGAACAAACAGATGGAAGTGTCGCTGCTGATTGCAGCGCCTATGCTGGTGGGACTGATCATCTTCCTGCCCGTGCTGATACCGTTGTTCTTCAGTTCGAAGTTCGTGCCGGTGGTGGCGATGACACAGGTGGCGGTGTTGGCGATGTTTTTCAAGGCAGTGACGATGCCGGCAGCGTATATCACGCTGGCACGCGGCTATTCGGTGATGTATCTCCTGCTCGAAGGGACTTATTTCGTGGTGTTCGTGTTTCTCATCATCTTCGGTTTCCAGCGATGGGGACTGGTAGGAACGGGCATAGCCATCACCCTGGCGAATATCTTTGACTATGTGATGATCAACGCTGTCGCCCGCTGGCGCTATAAGTATAAAATGTCGCCGGCCGTGATGAAGTACAGCGCCATCCACATCCTCATCGGACTGTTGGCCTATTTCACTACCATCACGGTCGGCGGTTATGCTTATTGGGTCTTCGGCATCGGCTTGACGCTCGTGAGCACTTTGTTCTCCCTGCTCATCCTCCATCAAAAGACGCATCTCTGGGCTGCGCTTATGCGGCGTTTCCGATTAAAATCCGAATAATCCGTTCAATCTGTTGTTTAGAAACGGAAGTCGAGTTCCACGTCTATTAGGTTGTAGTCGTGCTTGGCCAGGTTGCGGTCGTTCACGTGTGAATACTCCAGATGCATCTCCAGGTTCTTCGTGAAGAAATAGTTCAGACCGCACTCCACCTGATTCACCGACGTGCCCCAGTTCTTCTGATTGCGATAGGTCTGATAACGTGCCTTGGCGTGCAGCTTCGACTTGATCAGGGGGATGATGCCGAACACATACCAACCGTCGGCCTTGTCGCCATTCTCGTAGCAAATCTCACGCACGTTGTTACCTGGAGAAGCAGCACCCCAACCCTGGCTGTGGATATACTCAGCACGGAAGGTGTACTCGTTCAGGTCGTACTCGGCAGAGATACAGTAACGGTTCTTCTCCACACTGCGCTTCTCACCAGTCAGCGGGTCTAACATCGCACCACGGCTACCCGTCCATCCGAAGACACCGATGCGAACACCCTTGATGGGCATCACCCAGGCGCCGGCGATGATATCCTTGCGGTTGTCCTTATCCGACTCGTTCACACCTTCACCGTTGTACACGCCTACCTGATAGTGGAATATCTTGCGGCCGTTGGCGTTGGGGAAGAGGTCACCAGACACCTGGATACCGATGTCACGACCACCTGAGGATTTCTCACCCGTACGGTCACCGAAGGCAGAGAGCTTGTTGATTACGTCAGCATAGCCTCTCCATCCCTGTGTGATGGGGTGGGTGGGGTTCTCAAAGGTAAAGGCACGCTTGAACTGTCCGGCACGCACCTTGAACTCAGGGAATCTTCTCCATTCGGCGTAGAGGTCTACGAGCTGTACGGTGGGCTGTCCGGGACCAGTGGCGTTCGTACCCTGGATCTGGGCGCGCCAGTCGAAGTCGCCGATCTTACCGTCGAGGATGAAACGGGCCAGGCGCAGTTTGAAGGAGTTCGAGTGGTTGCCCTCGGGATCCTGTCCCTGATACTGCAGCATGCCGTAGCCGCTGAACTTGATGTTCTTCACCCAGGCGGGCAGCTCGATCCTCGTCTTGTGGTCGGACTGTGCCACCTCGGTGGTCTCTTGTACTTCCGCAGCGGTAGCCACGGGCTCATCTGCCGATGTCTCAGCGATGGCGGGGATGGCCATCGCCATCAGCAGTGCCATCATCCCTGTCAGTCTTTTCATTGTCATACGTTGTACCTTTTAGTTATTGAAATGAGTTATATGGCGCAAAGATACAAAAAATATTTGGAACTACCAAACATTTCTTGCATTTTTTTACCTTAAGGCAGTCGTGAGACTATCTGCAGACGAGGAGGACGACGTTCTCGACGTGAGGTGTGTGTGGGAACATATCGACGGGCTGGACAGCGGCAACACGGTAGTCTGCGTCGAGGTCGTGGAGGTCACGAGCCTGCGTAGCAGGGTTGCAAGAGACATAGACGATGCGTTGGGGAGCTGCCCGGAGAATGGTCTTCACCACATCTGGATGCATACCAGCTCGGGGCGGGTCAGTGATGATCACATCGGGACGGCCGTGCTCGGCGATGAAGTCGTCGGTGAGGATATCCTTCATATCGCCGGCATAGAAGAGGGTGTTGGTGATGCCGTTGATCTGGGAGTTGACCTTCGCATCCTCGATGGCCTCGGGCACGTATTCGATGCCGATGACCTGACGGGCTTTCTTTGCAACGAAGTTGGCGATGGTGCCAGTGCCGGTGTAGAGGTCATAGACCGTTTCGTCACCCGAGAGGGCGGCAAACTCACGGGCAACGGCATAAAGATGATAGGCCTGCTCGGTGTTGGTCTGATAGAACGACTTGGGGCCGACCTTGAAACGGAGGTCTTCCATCAGTTCGAAGATGTGGTCGTTGCCCTTGAAGACGAGGATGTCCTGGTCGCCGATGGTATCGTTGCACTTCTGATTGTCGAGATACATTAATGCGCTGATCTGAGGGAACTTATCAGCGATATGCTGCAGTAAGGCTTTGGCCTGTTCGACCTCCGATGTAACGATTTCCCCTCCAAAGTTAGGAAGGGTTGGGGTGGTCTGATCAGCCGCTGAAGAGCCGTTGTTCAGACCCCCTCTGGCTCCCCCTAACTTAGGGGGAGAAACAAATACTCCTTCTGCGGATAATGGCGTGGAGAAGTGGAATTGTATGATGACCATCCATTCGCCCGTGTTGGAGTTGCGGATGATGACATCACGGAGCAGGCCAACCTGAGCCCGAAGGTCGAAGAAGGAGAGACCGTTGGCGACTGCATAGTCGCGCACTTCATTGCGGATCTGGTTGTGCAGGTCGTCCATCAGCCAGCACTTCTCGATGGGCAGGATCTTGTCGAATGCCCCGGTGATATGGAATCCGATGGCAGGGGTGTTCTTGACACCGTCGCCAAGGGTGGCGATGTCTTCTCTGGTCAGCCAGCGCTTGTTGGCACAGCCGAAGTCGAGCTTGTTGCGGTATTCCTGCGTCTTCACGCTGCCGAGGATGGGACGGAACTCGGGGAGTTCGATCTTGCCGATGCGCGAGAGCTGGTCGAAGACCTGCTGCTGCTTGAACTTCAACTGTTCAGGGTAGGGCAGGTTCTGCCACTTACATCCGCCACAGACACCGAAGTGCTGGCAGAATGGTTTCACGCGTACATTACTATATTTTATAAAGCGCACTACCTCGCCCTCGGCGAAGGAGTGTTTCTTGCGACGGATCTGCACGTCGCACACATCGCCTGGCACGCAGAAGGGTACGAACACCACCAGATCGTCCCAGTGGAACAGGCACTTGCCTTCGGCTGCCACAGCCTCTATGGTCACGCCCTCAAGGAGCGGTAATGGCTTCTTCTTTCTCGTCATATCTGTCTTTTTGGGACTGCAAAGTTACGAATAAATATTAAAATTCCCAATTTTTGGGCATTTTTCTTGTATATGTGCGGGAAATATTGTAATTTTGCGCAATTAAAAGCAAAACAATTTATAAACATTTTATAAACTAACAGAATTAATATGAGCCAAAAGAGAGTTTACCTCTTCGGTAACGGTAAGGCCGAAGGTAATGCAAAAATGCGTGAGGAACTTGGTGGTAAGGGTGCAAACCTTGCCGAGATGAACCTGCTTGGTGTTCCCGTTCCTCCAGGTTTCACAATCACTACAGATTGCTGTAACGAGTACTATCAGGTTGGTCAGCAGAAGATTATGGAGCTGCTGAACGACGATGTGATGGCCGCTGTGAAGCACATCGAGGTGCTGATGAACTCTAAGTTCGGTGACAAGGAGAATCCGCTGCTTGTCTCTGTACGTTCGGGTGCCCGTGCCTCCATGCCTGGTATGATGGATACCATTCTGAACCTCGGTCTGAACGACGAGGTGGCTGAGGGTATGGTGAAGAAGACCCAGAATCCTCACTTCGTATATGACTCTTACCGTCGTTTCGTACAGATGTACGGTGACGTGGTGCTGGAGATGAAGCCCGTGAACAAGACCGACATCGACCCGTTTGAGGAGATCATCGAGAAGGTGAAGGCTGAGCGTGGCGTGAAGCTGGATAAGGACCTGAACGTTGACGAGCTGAAGAAGCTGGTTCAGCTGTTCAAGGCTGCCATCAAGGAGCGCACCGGTAAGGACTTCCCCAACGATCCTATCGAGCAGCTCTGGGGTGCTATCTGCGCTGTGTTCCGTTCTTGGATGAACGAGCGCGCTATCCTCTATCGTAAGATGATGAACGAGCGCGCTATCCTCTATCGTAAGATGGAAGGCATCCCCGACGAGTGGGGTACAGCTGTATCAGTGATGGCGATGGTATTCGGTAACATGGGTGACACCTCTGCTACTGGTGTTTGCTTCAGCCGTGATGCCGCTAATGGTGAGAACCTGTTCAACGGTGAGTATCTGGTGAACGCTCAGGGTGAGGACGTTGTGGCTGGTATCCGTACCCCGCAGCAGATTACGAAGATCGGCTCTCAGCGCTGGGCTGAGCGCGCTGGCATCTCTGAGGAGGAGCGCGTAGCCAAGTATCCTTCAATGGAGGAGGCAATGCCCGAGACTTACGCACAGCTGAATCAGATTCAGGAGAACCTGGAGAACCACTACCACGATATGCAGGATATGGAGTTCACCGTTCAGGAGGGCAAGCTCTGGTTCCTCCAG
>ONCZ01000037.1 GCA_900316445.1 uncultured Prevotellaceae bacterium
CATCCTGATGCGGCATTGGGAGGAGTGGGTGAAGGACCACAAGCTGAGCATCGACCAGCACGACCTGGATCTCTGCGACCTCTTCATGGAAGTGCAGCTGTTCTCGCAGAAGGTGTTCTTCGGCAGAATGACTGAGAAGTATTGTGAAGGCAGTGAGCAGAGGATCGCTGAGGAATCGGCTGAGAATCTTCACACCAAGACTGTCAAACAGTTGGCTCAGCTGCCGGAAGAATTCACGACTGCCATTGTCACTAAGGAACTTGGTATCAACCAAAACTATGCGTATGTGATTATTGGCCGATGGGTTAAGGACGGACTTGTAGTCTTGAAATCTGACTCTAAGCCAAAGAAGTATCAGAAAACAGAAACAGGTAAGACAATATGAGTGAAAATACAACAAACAACAAGGCCAAGGGTGGGGACAAATCGTCCCTCCCCATTGGCATCCGCCAAAAGAATCATCTGAACATCAGATGCGTAAACGGTCAGAAATGGGTAGGTCAGATGTTTCGTCGGCCAGATGATAAATTCTGTACGTTTGAAGATGAACTGTTCGGCTATCGTGCTGCGCTGAAAATCATCGCAGTCACCTACAGGAAAAGGGGCATCCTTCAGTTGTCAGGAGTGATCTCTACGTGGGCGCCACGGTCTGAGAATAACACTTCGATGTATTTTGCCTACGTCCTTGCCCGGCTGATTGAGAAGATGGGCATTCAAAAGGTGGATGATTTCTTCATGCCTGAGCCTTGCATGGCATTCAAGAACTTCTATGTGTCTCTGATTCACTACATGGCCATGGTTGAGATCGGTGCTGAGAATGAGAAGTTCATCAACGATAAAAAGATAAGCCAGGCGTTTGATATGCTTTTCCCAGAAGATAAACTTCCTTTAAAATAATAATTATGGTATAGTTGTGAAACGAGTGGTCGAAAATTGTTTTTTCATTTTTTTTAATTGAATGTTTGCAGCAAGGTCGTTGAGAAACGCCCTTGCTGCTTTTTTTTGTTCCCAACCTTACAACCTAACAACCTAACAACCTAACAGAACGGTTTTTCAACTTTTTCTTGTTTGTTTCGTTTATTTCCATTACCTTTGCAACCTATGATGAAACAACTGATCATACTGCTTTGTCTCGTAGTCCTGTTGCCCGTAGGCGTCAGGGCTCAGGAGGATCATGACATAGCGGTATCGCTGAACTTGAACGAGGTCGTGGTGCTGGCAGACGGTATGACGTTTGAGGAATATCTGGTGAAACAGGTGCTGGAAAACGCCAAGCCGCTGAAGAAGCGCCTGCAGACACTGCGCTATTCCGTGACGTGCAAGCTCGACAAGGATATGGACCTGACTAAGATACCCCATCGCCGTACTATGACTTTTGCTGCCAGGCTCGCAGGATTCGGGCAGATTGTGTCGGCACTGATGGAGCACAAGGTGTTTGGCATCACGATGGCCGAGGACGTGCTGTTCAACAAAGGCAAGATAACGACATCCAACGTGCGTATGGTGGAGATGAAACAGAAGCTGACGGAGAAGCAGGTAAAGGCATTCCTGAAACACGACGGTATGATGAGTGCTAACGTGTACGACATGTTCTATGAAAAGGTACGCGACAAGGCCAAGGAACTGAAGAAGAAATACCGCAAGAAGCAGGAAACGGATATGCGATACATGGGCAGCTACACCACGGGCGGCAGGACGATCTATAAGGTGAGAATTGACAATTTGCAGGTACACATCGCCGACGGGTGCTGGCAGATCAAGATGTTAGACTATACGGAGGGCCAGAACAAGATGCACTTTGACTTCAGCGAGGTGAGGCCGGACTTGTATCTGCTCTCCAAGGGCAACGCCAAGTTTTATGTAGATCGGCAGAAATGGCCTAATGGCTATATCTCCATGCAAATGACCTATACATATAAGTAAGGTGTATAGATACAGGATTGACCATTATTTCCCTAAGAATTTCGTGTCGAGATAGGCTTGGAAGGCGTCTTTGTACATGTCACCGATGGGGAGGTAGGTGTCGGCATCCATGATGACGCGGTTTTTGTTTACCTCCTGAATCATCGTGAGGTTGATGATGTAGGAACGGTGGATGCGCATGAAATAGTCGGGCAGCCGCTCTTCCATCTTCTTCATCGAGAGCAGGGTGATGATGGGCTTGGCCTCGCCCTGAATCCAGACCTTCAGGTATTCGCTCATGGCCTCGATGTAACGGATGTCGGGGATGCTGACTTTGACAATGCGGTAGTCGGTTTTGAGATAGAGCACATCGTCGGAGGTGCGGGGGTACGGGGGTGCGGTGGTGCGAGATATGTCTGAGCTTGGAGTATTCTCGTACCCCCGTACCTCCGTACCTTCGTACCCTCGTCTTTCTTTTAACCTGTTCGCGGCGCGCTGGAAATCCTGGAGGCCGAAGGGCTTCAGGAGATAATCGACGGCATTGACACGGAAGCCCTCGACGGCGTATTCCGAGTAGGCGGTGGTGAAGACGACGAGGGGCGGACAGGCGAGCGACTTGACGAAGTCCATGCCGTTGAGGTCGGGCATGTTGATGTCGCAGAAGATGGCATCGACGGTGTCGTGTTCGAGGAAGGCACGGGCCTCCATCGCACTCTGGCACTGGGCGGCGAGTTCGAGGAACGGTACCTTACTGATATAGGCAACGAGTTGCTGGAGCGCTAAGGGCTCATCATCAATGGCGAGACAAGTAATCATACGATTTACGGATTTACGATTTGAGCGGGAGTGTTAGTTCGACGGAGTAGAGCTCGGCATCGTTTTTGATGCGGAGGGCATAGTCGTGACCATAGAGCAGATTGAGGCGCTTGCGGATATTGGCGAGGCCAACGCCGCCTTTTTCCTCATTGGGCTTTTCACCCTTGGAGTTGCGACAGGTGAAGTGCATGGCGTCGCCGTGCTCGGAGACGCTGACCTCGATGAACGAGGGGTGCTGATAGCTGATGCCGTGCTTGAAGGCGTTCTCGATGAAGGTGATGAGGATCAGTGGGGGGATCTGACGGTCGGAGGTGGACTGAGGCAGATCGAGCGTGATCTTCACCTTGTTGGTGTAGCGCAGCTGCATCAAAGTGACGTAGTGGCGGATGAAGTCGAGCTCACGGGAGAGGGGCACGCCCTGCTTGTTGCCTTCGTAGAGCACGAAGCGCATCATCTTCGACAGTTCGAGGATGGTGTCTTTCGCCTGCTCGGGGTTGATATCGACCAGGGCGTGGATGTTGTTGAGCGTGTTCATAAAGAAGTGGGGGTTGATCTGGTAGCGCAGGTATTCGAGCTGCTGCGCCAGATTCTCACGCTCCAGCTTCTCCAGTCGCTTGCGGTCGTCGCTGCTGCGGAAGTAGCTCTTGATGCCGAGGTTGGCGCCAAACATCAGGATGAGCACAATGATGGCCAGGATGTCGCGCTCGCCGATGATGGGCGGCGGTGCATCGTGGTGACGCATCTGAGGACGGGGCCCGTCGAACGGCGGAAGCTCGCCATCGAGTGCGCGCGGCGGTTCATTGAAGTGCGGCTGCCGGTGTCTGTCAGTCTGTTCCATCGGCGGCTTGTGGCCCAGTGGTCTCTTGAAGTCCGGCCGGCTGTTGTATTGATAGAGCATAAAAGCCGCGATGACGACGATTAGGGTGGTGATATAGAGGACACGTTTGCGCTGATGCACCAGCAGCGGTGCCAGGAAGAAGTTGTGGATGAGGAACAGCACGAGATAGATGGCGAACCTGCGCCACACGATGAACAGCTCTGTCCAGTTGAAAGTGGCGTCGGAGTCGCTGATGGTGCGGACATAGAGGCTCAGGAGCGGGGTGGCAAAGAGCAGACCCCACACGACCAAGTAAACGAGATTCTCCTGTCGCGACTGTTTCATCCAATACATTCTAACCATACTTAATAACGTAAGAATCAGGAAAATATTGTTTCAGGGCCATCCGGGACCGAAGTTACCGCCTCCTCCTGGCCAGCCGCCACCGCCTCCAGGACCGAAGCCACCACCGCCGCCAGGGCCAAAGCCACCACCTTGGTTACCACCGGTGTAAGCCGAGATGTTGACACTGGAGCCACCAGTGACAGTGGCATCGGTATAACCAGCGCCGTCGAAGATCTTAGTACCGCTGCTGACAGTGACGCTGCTGAGAAGTGTGGGCTGTGAGGCACTGCTAATGACCATTGTGCTGCCACCGCTGGATGGGGTCTGGAAGGCGAAGGTCTCGCTGCCTACAGTCATCGCGTACCATGTGTTCTTATTCCACGAGTTGGTAGAGTAGCACGACTGCGTGAGGCTGGCACCGCTCTCCAGTCCGCCAATGGCTACGATGGTGCCACCAGCGACGTAAAGCTGCTTCCGCTCCTCGCTGTTGGCATCGATGGCCACCTCGGGCGATGTGGTGCCGATGGCATAGATGAGTCCGCCTTTGATGTAGCAGTTGCCGTTGGCGTCGATGCCGTCATTGCCGGTGGAGTGGGCATAGACTGCGCCGCCGCTGATGGTCAGGTCGCCAGCAGTACTCAGGCTCTTGGTATCATCGTTGTACGACGAGTTGATGGCATCATCAGTTGCATTCACAGTCACCTGTCCGCCTGTGATATTGATATTGGTCTTACTCTCGATGCCCTCGCCGCCTGCACCTGTGGTGGTGACGCTGATGACGGCATTGTCGCTGATAGTGATGGCACCGTCGATTTTGATGCCCTTGGGTGATGACTTATAGTCGCTGTCGTAGCGGTCGAGTTGGCTTGATGAACTGACGGTAGAGAGATTGCCGCTCGATGATGCCACAACGGCATTGCCGCTGGTCTTGATGGTTGTCGTGCCGCCAGTAGCGGTATATGCTCCGTCAACGCTGATACCCTTGCCGCCGGCACCCGTGCTGGTCAGATTCTGTGTACCGCCGCTGATGGTCATATAGCCGTCGGCACTGAGGCAGCTCGATGCCTTGGTCTTATTGTCGTCGCTGTCCCATGCGCCGCCACCAGTGGTCTTTACGGTGATGTCGCCGTCGCTGATCTTCATGTCGCCATCGGCCTTGATGCCCTTGGCAGCTGCGGCTGTCACAGCAATGTTCAGCGTACCACCCTCCAGATAGACGTTTCCACTATCCTCGTCATCATGATCGGCGGTCTCACCCGTCGAGGTGTCGCCGCCCAGGTCGCACTGTATGCCGTCGTCGCCCACGCCGCTGATGGAAACGGTACCACTCTTCATCAGGAAGTACTCTTCGCAGTTGATGCCGTCGCCCACAGCCTTGGTGATGTTCAGCGTCAGGTTCTTCACGCTGATGTAGTCTCCGCTCTTGATGGCGTGCTTCGTGTTACCAGCCACGTTCAGCGTGCCCTTGCCCTGCAACTGCAACTGACCCTTCGAGTAGATGCAGGCCTTCTGTGAACCGTCGCTACCGTCTGTCAGCGTATTCTCTGTGCCGTTCATGGCGCTGAGCTGTATGCGCTTCGAGTTGGTGATGTTGATGGCCGCACCCGAGGGGTTCGTCATCTTCAGTCCTGCCAGCGATATGGTACACTTGTACGAGCCGTCGAGTGTCAGCGAGCCGTCTGCCGTCGAACCGCTGAGCACGTAGGTGATCTCATCGCCATCCACCGCGTCGGTATTGCTCTGCGTGATGGTGACATGTGCACCGCTGACCTCTGCTGTGACATAGCTGGAGACGTTATCGGCCATCGTCACCGTAGCTGTCGAGCCGTTATATGTGATGTTTACGGTGTTGTCTTCAGCATCCGACGTGCTGCTGACTACCACCATACTCATTATGTCGCTGATTGTGAACACGTCGTTACCCACGGTCAGCGTGGTGCCGCCAGTAAAAGAGGCTGGCGAATTGGCTGTCACCTGCGACGCCTGATACTCTTTGGTGCCGCTGCTGGTTGTAATCTTCAGCGTCTGCCCTGCCGCTGCTATCGTCAGCACGAGGACTATCACGGAAAATAATATGCGTTTCATCTCTTTACGATTTTATAAGTCTTGCTATTCGTCTTTACAATATACACACCCTTTTTCATCTGAGCCTTCGTCACCTTATGGCCTTGCAGGTCGTAGATATCTGCGGCTTCGTCTATCGTCGCACTGTTGATCTCCTGAATGCCGGTAGTCTCACTTTGCGTCGAGAAGTACATCTTGCTCAGGTCGGCCAGCGCAAATGTCTCGTTGCCGATGGCAAGCGTCGAGTTGTCCAGGTTAATCGTCACTGGCAGCGACGACACACTCACGGAGACCTTTGCCCCGTCCGTTGTTTCAAATGTCAGGTAGGTGTAGGAATCTTCCGCCTGCACGGCCAGTCCGCCACCCACCAGCGTCATTAATAATAAAACGATCTTCTTCATCCTTTTAATTCTTTAATCTTATAATTTTTTAATTTTTATTGTGCAAAGGTAATATAAAAATAAGGTGTTCGCCAAATCCATTCAACGAACACCCTATTTTATTCAACGAATAGTTTTACAGCAGCTGATGGCCTAAGTCGCGGTCGCGGCAGATGGCGACGATCTGGCTGATGATGGAGTCCATGCGGGGGACGGGGGCGACGAAGTAGGTGGGGTAGTCCGGGCAGAGGACGACGAGGTTCATACCGGCGATGCGGATGCCGTAGTGCGACTCGAGCATGTGGCGGTAGAGGTTCTGCTGGAGGCAGTAGTGATAATAGGAGGTGTCGGGCAGGGTGATGCCGTTGAGGCTGGTCTTACCAGCGAATGCCTCGGTGATGGGCTGTCCCAGGGCGTTGACGACCTTCTTGCTGCGCTTCCAGTCGAAGATGGTGAAGGTGCCGTCGTCGTTGCGGCAGATCATGTCGATGGTGCCAGCCACGTTCATCTCCAGATCATAGACAGGCCACTCCTGACGATAGGGATGGATGTCGTAGTCGCGGACGAAACAGAGGAACTGCTGCCTCTCATGCTCCACAGAGACCATTTCCGTCTTGCCTCCGTAGCTGAAAGGACAGGCGGTCTCGAACACGCCATCGCGGAACCAGTTCTCTGTCTGTTCGTGGACGAACGTACCCACCTCGCTGGCCATACGTCCGATACGGGCCCACTTGTCGAGCGTCTCTTCCACGGGGATACGATAGCGCTCCCACTGTCGCATGGCCTGCTGCTGGGCGTCGAAGGGTTCGAAGAAGTAGGCGATTAATGAACTGACGGGCAACAGCTGGCGGCTGCCGTCGTAGAGGTATATGTGTTCCTCAGCCTCAAAGTCGATATGGCTGTCTTGTTCGTAAAGGCCGGCATCGGTGAACGCCGCCATCTTTGCTTCAATATTTCTCATCGACTGCAAAGTTAGGAAAGAAATTGGAATAATTAGAATAATTTTGCCCGTAAATTAGAATAAAACGATATTTCTTATCATTTTTAGTATAAATTTTTGGTCATTATTCTCATTTCTTTCCTAAAAAGTTGTATCTTTGCAGCGTCAATATGAATAACGAGACTATACAACTAAGGAATCTCAGTATCGGTTATCAGACGAAGCACAGTGTCAGGACTGTGGCCGAGGGCATCAACGGTGCGATACGCAGCGGAGAGTTGACGTGCCTGCTTGGTGCCAACGGTGTGGGCAAGTCTACGCTGTTGCGCACACTCGCTGCCTTCCAGCCGGCTATTAAAGGGGAGATTTTGTTTACAGTTTACAGTTTAAGTTCTTGCGTCCCTGCGGTAGCAAGCGGCAAAGCCGAGCGTACAGATGATTACTCTGACGGATCTGAAGGGCTTGCCAGCAAATCAACTGTCAACTGTCAACTGTCAACAGTAAACACAAAAGAAATAGCCTCTCTGTCTGATAAGGAGTTGAGCAAGTTGATTGGTGTGGTGCTGACGGAGAAGCCTGATGTGAGGAATATGTCCGTACGTGAGTTGGTCTCCTTGGGGCGCTCGCCCTATACGGGGTTCTGGGGCACCTATACGGATGAAGATCTCCGTATCGTCGATGAGGCGATAGAGATGGTGGGCATTACGGATTTGGTTCGTCGGCCTGTGCATACCCTCAGCGACGGCGAACGTCAGAAGGTGATGATTGCCAAGGCCCTGGCACAACAGACGCCCGTCATCTTCCTCGACGAGCCAACGGCCTTCCTCGACTATCCCAGCAAGGTGGAGGTGTTGCAGTTGTTGCGACGCATCAGCCGCGAAGCCGAAAAGACAATCTTCCTCTCTACCCACGATGTGGAGTTGGCCCTCCAGCTGGCAGACACCATCTGGCTGATGAGGAGACAGGAGTCAGGAGACAGTAGTCAGGAGTCAGGAGACGGGGGACCTGTGACCATTGGATCGCCAGAGGAGTTGGCGGCAAGTGGCGACCTCGGACGCTTCATCGAGCGACAGAACATCGTCTTTGACAAGGAAACGCTCACGATAAAAGTGAAAAAGTGAAAAATAAATCGTAAATCGAAAATATGTAAATCGTAAATGAGGTTATGATATTCGGTCACGGTGACGACGCCTATCGCTATGGCGAACAGATTAAGATAGACTTCAGCTCCAACATCTATTACGGGGCTGACCTCTCAGGCTTGCAGGCACATCTGGCGAGCCGCTTCGGCATCGTGGCCCATTATCCTGAGCCAGAGCCCACCTCGCTGGAGAAGATGCTGGCCAAGAAACTGGGCGTGGCCGATAATACCGTGATGGTCACCAACGGTGCCACAGAGGCCATCTACCTCATCGCCCAACTCTATAGCGGCTGGGCATCCATTATCCCACAGCCCACCTTTACGGAATACGAGGATGCCTGTAAACTCTTCAACCACCTGTTATCCTATAATGCTGACGATGAACTTGAAGTGCTGCCAGAGGATCGTATCTACTGGCTCTGCAATCCCAACAATCCAACGGGTAATGTGGTGAACACACTACTCCTCAGGCACATCATCCGCCAGCATCCACGGTATCTCTACGTCATCGACCAGTCGTATAAGGATTACACGCTCAGTCCGATGATCCAGCCCAAGGATATGACCGACTGCTATAATGTGATGCTAGTCCACTCGCTCTCGAAGACCTACTGCATCCCAGGTTTGCGTCTGGGTTATATCTTCGCTTCGCCCATCATCATCGACCGTCTGCGACAGATCCGTCAGCCCTGGACTGTCAATGCCGTTGCCATAGAGGCAGGAAAATACCTGTTGGAGAACGATCCGAAGATGATTCCCGATCTGCCGGCCTTCCTCGCTGAGGCCCAGCGTCTGCGCAAGAATCTCTCAGCCATCCACGGACTGCTGGTGATGGATACAAATACGCACTTTATGCTTGTGAACATCGACAGGAGCAACACCCTCGACCTGAAGCAATGGCTTATCGACCACTATGGCATCCTCATTCGCGATGCCTCAAACTTCCGTGGGCTCGACAACCATTGTTTCCGAGTGACAACCCGTACCCCAGAGGAGAACGACCTTCTCGTCGAAGCCCTCAAGGAGTATTTTTCTTTATAATATACCGTTGGTAATAAGTAAGCATCAGCGTGGTCATCGGCAAGGCGATGATCATACCTAATACGCCTAACAGCGAACCCCATATCGACAGCGACAGGAGGATGATGGCGGAGTTGAGGCCCGTCACCTTACCCATAATCTTCGGCGTGAGCAACGAATCCTGTATCATTTGCACCACCGCAAACACGATGAGTGCCAAGAACAGAATGAACCAGAAGTTCTCGCCCGTATCGGCAGCCTTGACAATCGCCAGTAGGATGGTGGGGATGAAGCCTACCAGCTGCAGATAAGGTACCATATTCAAGAGACCGATGAACAGTCCGAGACCGATGGCCATAGGGAAGTCAATGATGAGGAAACCGATGCTGAACAGGACGCCGACACAGAAGGCTACCAGCGCCTGACCACGGAAATACTTGTTCATACCTTCCTCGACATCGGCCATCAGCTGGATGGCAAACGGACGGTAGCTCTCAGGCAGCAGGTTGGGCCAGCCACCGCTGATTTTCTCATAGTCGAGCAGGATGAAAAGCGTGTAGAGCGCCACCATCGTCATCGACAGGATGCTGGAGAGCACGCCTAACGACTGTACGAAGACATCCCACACCTTTGGCACAGCCTCCTTGACGCCTTGGATAAAGCCCTGCTGGGTGACGATGCCCTTGATCTCTTCGACGGTGAAGTGTTCACGCAGGAATTCCTGGATGGAATGGGGGATATTGCTGAGCGTTTCCGACTGGGAGAGATAGTCCACCAGCAGGTTCTTGACGTGAACGCTTTCATCAATCATCGGCGGTATGACAAGGTAGGAGAGCCCTGTCAGTATGCCCCCCACAACGATGAAGGAGCACAGAATGCCAAGGAAGCGGTACTTCAAATGACAGCGATACTGGAAGAACCTGACCATCGGGAACAAGATGTAGGCGATGAGCCACGCCAGGAAGAAGGGTGTGAGCACACCACTCAATCTGCTGAGCAGCATGATGATGCCTACGACAATGATGACCCCTATCAGGCCGCGTACGAACTTATCGAAGTTGATCTCTTGACTAAACATATCTGTCACTTTTTCTACTTTCTGCTGCAAAGGTAAGGATTTTATTTGAAATGCGCAATGCGTTGCGGGTATTTTTTTGTGGCAAAGTGTTGCGTATTTAGCTAAAATGCTGTTATTTTGCATCGCCAACACAAAACAACACAAAAATTCAATATATATCTTTGAGGAGTCACTTGCTTGGGAAAGTTGGTGGTTCTTTTTTTGTTTTGCTGCGCAACGCGTTGCGTAATATTTCACGGAATGAATACGTTCTATATATGCAGAATCTATTAATTTTGCACATTATTAAATAAATCACCAGATTGAAGAAACGAGTATCCCAGCGCGACATCGCCAAGATCCTCGGGATTAATGTCTCGACGGTATCCCGGGCGCTGAAAGGACAAGGAGGTGTGAGCTCAGCCCTCAGACAGAGGATTGAGCAGTTGGCTCACGAGCAGCGCTACCGTCCGAACCCCTTTGCCGTCAGTCTTCGCTTCGACACCACCCGCACCATTGGTATTGTGGTGCCCGATGTGTCGTTCAACCCCTATGCCCATTTCGTAAAGCGGGTAGAGGCAGAGGCCCGGAAGGCTGGCCTGCTGTGTATCATCATGGATTCTGACGACAGCTTTGCTGGCGAGGTGGAGTGTGTGGAACTTCTCGAAAGTATGCATGTAGAGGGTATCATCCTCAGCCTGTCTCAGGAGACGACGGACTTCTCCCACCTGGAACGGTTGATGCGGAACCACATACCTTTAGTCCTGTTCGATCGGACGGCAGACATAGAAATCTCGTCTGTTGCCATCAATGATGAGCTGCTTGCCCGCCAGGCTACGCTACATCTGATCGATGGCGGAGCCCATCGCATAGCATTCTTAGGGGGGCCAAACCTGCTCAAACAGACTGCAGACCGCAAGCACGGCTATATCGAGGCCTTGCACGAACGGGGCATCCCTGTCAGGAAGGAGCTGGTGAAGTGTGGGTTCCTTAGTTTCAATTCCGGGCTGTCCGACACATTAGAACTGTTGAGTCTGCCGGAGCCGCCAGATGCTATCTTAGCCACCAACGGCATGCTGACCATTGCATCGATTCAGGCTATCAGTAGCAAAGGCTTGCGCATACCGGAAGACATGTCGGTTATCGGGTTCATGAGCGACTGGGTGTCGGAGATGAGCACCCCGCGTATCACGTTTGTGAGACACAGTCCGAGGGAGTTTGGTACACAAGCCTTCCAGTTACTGCAAGGGCAAATCAACGGCGATACCAATATTTACCACGTTACCGCCAACGCACGGCTGGAAGTGAGGGAAAGCACCCGGAAAGTGCTTTAAGATACCCCATCCTTCACCCTTCATTCTTCATTTTTTTCAAGAATCGCTTTGATATGTCGGCGATTGTTTGTATCTTTGTGCCAAAATTATCAATATCTCTAAATCATGTATAAAAGAATCAGACTTTTTTCTATGCTGATGCTGCTTTTCTGTGTAGGCAGTATCCAGGCACAGGATCGGCTCTATGCCGACGAATTTCCACTTGGCGATGTCACCTTGCTTGACGGTCCCCTGAAGAAGGCCCGCGACCTGAACATCAAGGTGTTGCTGCAGTACGACAACGACCGCCTGCTGGCACCTTTCCTGAAGGAGGCCGGTCTCAAGCCGAAGGGCGAGTTGTATCCTAACTGGGCAGGACTGGACGGCCATGTGGGCGGCCACTATCTGACCGCCTTAGCCATCAACGCCGCTACGGGCAGCAAGGAGTGCCAGAAGCGCATGGAATACTGGATCAGCGAGTTGCTGGCCTGCGCCGATGCCAATGCCAAGAACCATCCCTCATGGGGTAAGGGCTACATCGGCGGTGTGCCCAATAGCGACCGTGTCTGGTCTACCTTCAAACAAGGCGACTTCAAGGCCTACTTCGGTTCGTGGGTACCTTTTTATAATGTCCATAAGATCTATGCCGGTCTGCGCGATGCCTGGGTCTATTGCGGCAACGAACAGGCCAAGGCGCTCTTCCTCGGTCTGTGCGACTGGGCCATCGACCTGACGGCAGGACTCACAGACCAGCAGATGGAACGGGCACTCGACACGGA
Source organism: uncultured Prevotellaceae bacterium (assembly GCA_900316445.1). Taxonomy (GTDB): domain Bacteria; phylum Bacteroidota; class Bacteroidia; order Bacteroidales; family Bacteroidaceae; genus Prevotella. The sequence continues at coordinate 12,575 of ONCZ01000037.1, forward strand.
GCACGGCGGCATGAACGAGGTGCTGGCTGATGCCTACGCCATCACGGGCGACAAGAAGTACCTCGACGTGGCCAAGCGCTTCTCGCACCGTCGACTGCTCAATCCCCTCTCACAGCGACAGGACTGCCTCGACAACATGCACGCCAACACGCAGGTGCCGAAGGTAATAGGTTTTGAGCGTATCGCCGAACTCTCAGGCGACGAGGCATATCATACCGCTGGCGCTTATTTCTGGGACATCGTCACAGGCGAGCGCTCGCTGGCCTTCGGTGGCAACAGCCGTCGTGAGCACTTCCCCAGCAAGGAGGCCTGCAAGGATTTTGTGAATGATATCGACGGCCCGGAGAGCTGTAACACGAACAACATGCTGAAACTCTCTGAGGAGCTGCACCGCCGCAATCCGGAGGCACGCTTCGCCGACTACTACGAACTGGCTACCTTCAACCACATCCTCTCTACCCAGCATCCCGAGCACGGTGGCTATGTCTACTTCACCTCTGCCCGCCCCCGTCACTATCGCAATTACTCGGCTCCCAACGAGGCCATGTGGTGCTGTGTGGGTACGGGTATGGAGAACCACGGTAAGTATGGACAGTTCATCTATACCTGGAGGAACGGGGGTGCGGGGGCACGGGGGAACGAGGATGCCCTCTTTGTGAACCTCTTCGTCGCCTCAGAACTGAACTGGAAGGAGAAGGGCATTGTGCTCCGCCAGGAAACCACTTTCCCCTACAGCGAGACCAGTCGCATCACCATCACGGAAGCAAGTAATCATACCTCTCAATTCTCAACTCTCAATTCTCAATTCAAATTAATGGTTCGCTATCCCGGCTGGGTGAAGCCTGGACAGTTCTCTGTGAAGGTGAATGGCCAGCCTGTCACGATCTATACAGGTCCCTCGTCGTATGTCACCATCGACCGCCAGTGGAAGAAAGGCGACGTGGTGGAGATCAACTTCCCGATGTATAACTACGTGAAGTATCTGCCCAACCTGCCGCAGTACATCGCCCTGATGCACGGCCCCGTCATGCTGGCCATGAAGACAGGCACAGAGGACCTCGCCATGCTGATAGCCGACGACAGCCGTTTCGGACAGTTGGCCGTGGGTAAGAAACTGCCTACCGACCAGGCGCCTATCCTTATTAATAATAATATAGAGGACATCGCCAACCAGTTGCAGCCCGTCGCAGGAAAGCCGTTACATTTCACACTCTCTACCAAGATGGTCAACGAGATTCGCAACGAACTGATGCCCTTCTTCGAACTCCACGACAGCCGTTATATGATGTACTGGCTCGCCCTCTCGGAGGACAGCTACCAGGGTTACCTTGACAATCTGGCCAAGCAGGAGAAGGAGCGTCAAGAGTTGGAAGACCGCACGGTGGACAAGGTGCAGCCTGGTGAGCAGCAGCCTGAGTCAGACCATTTTATGGAAACGGATGATTCGTTTGTAGGCAACTCCAACGACGTGTTCTATCGTGACGCCAGCAACGGCCACTACTTCAGCTATCTGATGAAGACGGGTGGACAGACCAACCTCAGCCTGCGACTGAAATACTGGGGTGTAGGCGAGTGGAAGAGCCACGAGTTCGACATCTTCGTCGACGACGTACTCGTGACCTCCGTGAACAACACTGGCAAATACCGTATCTCAGAGTTCAAGTACGAGACTTACCCCGTGCCAGAGGAGGCTCTGAAGGGTAAGCAACAGGTACGTGTGAAGTTTGTAGCGAAGCCCCACCGTCAGATCGGCGAGATCTACGAGGTGAGGCTGGTCAAGTAATCTCTGTAATTACTTCTCCCCCTGAGTAGGGGGAGCCAGAGATAATAGTTTTTATTTCTCCCCCTGAGTAGGGGGAGCTAGAGGGGGTCTGAGCAAGGGCAGATCTGAGGCTGATCAGACCACCCCTAACCCCTCCTACTCAGGAGGGGAATCAAATTACTCCTCATTAAAGGGTGCAGCACTGACGCAGCGCAGGTTTTTCTCAAGTTGCGCTGTGCTGCTGGCACCCACGAGAACGGACGTGACACCACGCTGGTGGAGAATCCAGGCGAGAGCCATCTCTGCCAGCGTTTCGTTTCTACCCTGCGCCACCTCATTATAATGCTGCAGTTTCGCCAACAGTTCAGGCGTCAGCATCTCTTCCCTCAGGAACTTGCCTTTCGACATACGCGAGTCCTGGGGAATACCGTTAAGATAACGGTCTGTGAGCAGTCCCTGAGCCAGTGGCGAGAAGGCGATAAATCCCACGCCGTTGTCAGCACAGAAATCAAGGATGCCCTCATCCATTGGTTCGCGGTTGAGCATATTCAGGCGACCCTGATAGATGAGCAGGGGCACATCGTGGGCTTTCAGATACTCATAGCCGAATTTCAGCGGTTCCAAGGGCCAGTTGGAGATGCCCACATAGAGTGCCTTGCCTTGACGGACGATGTCCACCAGCGCCTGCAGCGTCTCTTCCAATGGGGTATTGGGGTCGTAGCGATGGCTATAGAACAGATCCACGTAGTCAATCTTCATCCGTTTCAGGCTCTGGTCGAGCGATGCCATCAGATACTTGCGTGAGCCCCAATTGCCGTAAGGTCCTGGCCACATATCGTAGCCGGCCTTCGTCGAGATAAATAATTCATCGCGATAGGGTCGGAAGTCCTCGTCCATCAGCCGTCCCATCGTCTCTTCGGCAGAGCCATAGACGGGGCCGTAGTTGTTCGCCAGGTCGAAATGGGTGATGCCGTGGTCAAACGCATAGTGGGTAATCTCACGGCTGCGTTCGTAGGGATCGACGCTGCCGAAATTATGCCAGAAGCCGAGGCTCACCTTAGGCAGTAACACACCAGAGCGTCCACAACGCTCGTATTCCATCCCGTTCTCGTAGCGGCTCTCCTCCGCCAAGTACTGTTTTCTCATAATCGTTAAGTCTTATTTTTCACCTTTTCACTTTTTCACCTTTCAAGCAAGTGCTCTGCCAGTATCTTCACGCCGATGCCTATTAGGATAATACCTCCAAACAACTCTGGCTTCAGCCTTTGGGCGATGCTGCGTCCGAAGCGTGCCCCTAACCGATAGCCGATGAGGCTGAAAAGGAAGGATACCACACCTATTATTATTAATGGCAGCGTGAGTTGTCCGACTGCTGTATAGCCTGTGCAGGCAAATGAGATGCCTACGGCCAGTGCATCGATGCTCGTGGCTATGGCTAACAACAACTGCGTGCGCAACTTTCTGGGATTGAAGTGCTGCTCTTCATCCGAGCCGAAACTCTCCCACACCATCCTGCCGCCGATGAATCCCAACATCGTAAAGGCGATCCAGTGGTCATACGCCTCCATATACGCCTGGAAGTGGCTGATGCCCAACCATCCTATTAGCGGCATCATCGCCTGAAACAGTCCAAACAGGAACGCCATACGGATGATCCACCACTTTTCATCTTTCACCTCTTCACTTTTCACTTCTATGACTCCGCTGACGATCGACACCGTCAGGCAGTCCATCGCCAGAGCCACAGCCAGGAGGATAATATCAATCAAACTCATATCAGGCGACAAAGATAGTTATTTTTCCCTACGGATTATACGGATTATACAGATTTTTTTGATTCTTTATGTATAAAATTGGTAAAAACCGTAAAATACGTAGGCTGATTTTTGTATCTTTGCAAACGATTATACAAACTCTTTAAACAAAATGGATATGAAGACAAAGCATGTACAGTATGAAACATGGGGCACTTGCTCGAAAATGATCGATGTGACTGCCGATGAGAATGACGTGATTCAGCAGGTGTTCTTCCTGGGTGGATGTAATGGCAACCTTCAGGGAGTCAGCCAGCTGGTGAGAGGACAGAAAATCGACGATGTCATCAAGCGCCTCGATGGTATTCGCTGTGGCACAAAGGGGACATCATGCCCTGACCAGCTCTGCAGGGCTCTTGAAAAACTGAAGCAGGCACCACTGGAGGATAATTAAAAAATTAAAAGATTAAAAAATTAAAGAATGAAGGCATTGAAAATAAAAGGGTTGATGATAGGTGTTTCACTTTTTTACCTTTACACCTTCTCACCTTTACCGCTGCAGGCAAAAGGGGAAGCCGGGCTAAAGCCCCGTCTCGTGGTGTGTACTGACATCGCGCCTGCTGACATTGAGCCCGACGATAACGAGTCGATGGTGAGGCTGTTGGCTTATGCCGACCTTTTTGAGATTGAGGCACTCATCACCTCCGTGGGCTGGAATTGCGATCCTTACCCAAAGGAGTGGGCAGAATACCTCCAACGCGCCATCGAGGCCTATCGGCAGGATGTGCCGAAGCTGATGAAACGCTCTGCCCAACAGTCTTTCCTCTCGCTCGACGAAGAGAATGGCGCACAGCCATTAGGCTACTGGCCCAGTGCCGACTATCTCAAAGGCCGAGCTGTGATGGGTAGCGAGCGAGGCGGTATCAAGGTCATCGGCGAGGGCAACGACTCGCCAGGCAGTGAACTGCTCATCCGCCTGGCTGACGAAGATGACACCCGTCCCATCTACGTTGCTGCCTGGGGTGGCGCTAACACCTTGGCACAGGCCATCTGGCGCGTCAAGCAGACAAGGACGCCAGAGGCCTTGAAACGCTTCGTCCGTAAGTTCCGCATATATACCATTACCGATCAAGATATGCACTACAATATGCGGATGAATCGTGCCTATAGTTCCCATCAGTGGCTGCGGAGGGAGTTTGCCGACGATCTGCAGTTCATCTGGGACGAAGGCACCTGGCAGGAGCAGTGTGAACTGGGCAAGCGCCACTGGGAGCAGCACAAGAACCATATCCAGGGCAAGGGTGCCTTGGGCAAAGAATACCCAGATTACAAATGGGGTGTCGAGGGCGACACACCCAGTTTCCTCTATGTGATGCCCAACGGTCTGAACGATCCTGAGGATCCCCGTCAGGCTGGCTGGGCTGGCTATCACGAGCGGGGAATCTGTGCCGACTCGCTTACCACCGCCTGGACCAGTTGGCAGGAGCCTCTCCGCAGCATCAGTGTTAGCTATAAGACGCGCTTCTATCCTGACGAACTCAGCGACTTCATGGCCCGTATGCAGTGGGCTGACGAGGGTCAGGGTAATCATAATCCCATCGTCCGCCTCGCCTCAGAAGTCAATAAGGTCAAGGCAGGCTCCACCCTCACCCTCAATGCCTCCGCGTCTTCTGACCCAGATGGCGACCACCTGACTTTCCTCTGGTGGCAGCAGCCGGAGATAGGCACAGCTAAAATGACCATCGACCAGTCAGACCAGCCGATAGCCACGATTCATATCCCTTCCGATGCCGCAGGACAGACACTGCACCTCATCTGTGAGGTTCACGACGACGGCCCCTTCCGTCTGGTAGCCTATCGCCGCATCATCCTCAGCATTGAATAAACACAGACAATAGGAAAAGGGCGCCACATCCCACGATGCGGCGCCCTTTTTTGGATTATTATCTCTGTGATTTACCAGCCCGGGTTCTGAGTGATGTTCGGGTTCATATCTATCACCAGCTGCGGATAGGGGAAGAGACGGTGCTTCTCCTGCCACCCCACCTCATAACCAGCATCCTGAGCCTCATGAGTATGGTAAATGTAGAAGCGGTCTTCTGGGTCGGTACCATTTGCACTGTGCTGCCAGACTCTGTCCTCATCATTCTTATATTCATCCTTCGAAGGATCGCGGAATACTCTGTCAACGAGGTGAGGAATATGCTTACCCTGTACCTTCATGTGGTCAAGAGCCTCGTTGTCATAAGAGTCGTTGTCCAGCTTGCTCCAGCGCATGATATCCTGATAGCGGCAGCCCTCAAACCAAAGCTCGAACGACTTTTCCCTCTTCAGGTCAATAAGGGTCGGAGTGCCAGAGAGCACGGTCTTGGAACCTGCACGCTCCTGAATCATCCTGATATAGTCGCCAGCCTCGGAAGCAGCACCTGTACGGATGCAGCACTCAGCATAGTTGAGCAGCACCTCAGCATAGCGCATGATGATGATGTTATTCAGACGGTGAACAGAACTGTAGGTGTTGTCACCTTCTTCGGCATCACCCTTACGGATAACGTGCTTCAGAGGAATCCAGAATGACTGGCCATAGTGACCGGCAAGTTCAGAGATACCGATCTTGTCCCACTTCACCAGACCTGCATGATCCTTTGGAATGTTCTTCAGACCGCTGTAGTATTTGTCGATAGCCTCAATACCCGTGGTACCGTAGATCAGGTCCTCGATGTTCACCATCGTAGACTTCAAGCGTTTGGAATCGAGACTGACGCTCAAGCAGGTCGGGAACTGCATTCTCACACTCCTGAGCAATCCACTGAAAGTATGTGTCAAAATCACACTTTTTCTATCTTTATTCCTCAAACTTCCACCAGTCGAAGTTGAAGAGCTTGGCTCCTTTGTTGCCCTTGAAGGCGAAGAAGATGTCGTGCTTGCCGCTGACGTTTTCGGTGATTTTGGCGCTGATTTGCTGCCACTGCTCCCAGCCGTCAGTGCCAGGCACCTCGACGAGAGCGATCTGCCGACCCTGAACACTGTCGAGCCTTACCTCGATCTTTCCCCCTTGCAGGGCAGAAGCTGCGCTGACGGTGAAGGCCTTGGGCTGCTTGTCGCCGAAGTCTGCCTCGCGTACCTTAATATAATCACCGTTCTGGATGTCGCTGATGAAGACGCCCGTCTTCGCGTTGCTCTCCGACTTCACGCCCACGCTCCAGGCGATGGTCTCTGCCTCCTGGCGCACGAAGGGGTTCAGCGTGCCGATGGGCTTCACCCCCTCGTCGGTATGGTGGATGATGGGAAACGAGCCGTCAGCGTTGTACTCAAACTCCTCCACAGCTGCCGAACGTCCGAAGCCGCCACCGCCAGGCAGCTTGCCCGTGTGGTAGAAGAAATAGCTGTGGCCCTTGAAGTCGGCCACGCCGCAGTGGTTCGTAAACGACTTGGTATCCTCCAGCGGCATAATCTCCCCACGATAGGTCCACGGGCCTTCCGGCGAGGGAGCCGTCGAGTAGGCGATATGCTCAGGCACGCCGCCGGCCGCATAGAGCAGATAGTAGAGGCCTGTGGCCTTCTTCGCCTTCTTACCTTTCTTGTCCAAAGGGAAGAACGTCCGCTTCATGATCCACGGGCCCTCGGTATAGTTGTCCTTGTACTTCACGTCCTTCTGGCGCTCCTTCATGTTTGGTGCGCCGAAGCCCTCCACCGTCTGGTTCACCTGCTTCACCTCGCCGTCGAAGGAGAGCATGTTGGCGTTCAGCTTGCCGTAGTTGATGGTGGGATTGCCCCAGAAGAGCCACGCTTGCCCGTCGTCGTCGATCATCACGGTGGGATCGATGTTGTCCCAGGAACCGTTGTCGAAGAGCGGCTTGCCCAGTGCATCCTTGAATGGACCCGTAGGCGAATCAGCCACAGCCACGCCGACGGCCATGCCGTTGGTCAGCTTTGAGTGGGCGCAGATATACCAGTAGAATTTGCCGTTGCGCTCGATGGTCTGTGCTGCCCAGGCCCTGTCGTCAGCCCACGAGAAGCTGCTGAGGTCGATAGGAGAACCATGATCCGTCCAGTTCACCATGTCGCTCGTCGAATACAGACGCCACTCGTACATCCAGAAGAAGTCGGCGTTGTCCTCGTCGTGACCCGTATAGACATACAGTCTGTCGCCACTCACCATCGGGGCGGGGTCACTCGTAAACCAAGTTTGCACAATCGGGTTCTGTGCTGTCGCTGTCATGGCCGCAGCAATGAAGGCGGCCGATAAGATCATCTTTTTCATGCTTTTATCGTTTTCTTTGTTATTGACGTTTTGTTTCTGATGCAAAGTTACGAAATATATCAATGCAAAACAAGCATTTTTTCAATTAGTTCCAAATTATTTTTAGATTTCACACTCCTCAATTTTAGTAAAAGAACATACGTTTCTGTACTATAATAAGGCAAAATGTAAAACAATTTCAGAACAGTCCTTTAGCCCCAGGCACCCCCGTTTTTTAGCCCTTTTCAACCTCTTGGACTTTCCTTAGGGGAAACTCGGACTTTCCCCTAACGAAACCCCCACTTTCCCCTAACGAAACTTCCCGTTTCCCCAGGGCTTTCTTGGTGTTCTGATTTCACCCCTTATCTTTGTAAAATACTTTCACAACCAACACAGTGACACAGCTACGCAGCTACACAGCGTCATAAGGAAAAGACAACCCGTTTTGCCGTTTTCCCGTTTTCCCGTTTCGTCAACCGTTTTCCGTTCCAATACATATATTTTATTAATATTATTATAATATATAATTATAATTATATATTATAATAAAAACGAAACGCCACAGATTTTCCAATTTCAAAACCACATCACGAAACGGGAAAACGGCAAAACGGGACATCGTGACAATGTTTCTGCAAAGAGTTTTGCTTATGACGCTGTGTAGCTGTGTCACTGCGTAGCTGTCTATCTTGCCCTGCCATAACGTTTTTTTATCATTTTTCTCAAAATCTTCCTTTGTTTCCGAAATTCTTTGTACCTTTGCATAGAATATGAAACCGGCTATCATTGAAGATAAGATATTTGAATTAGAACCGTTCGAAGAAGACGGCTCTGTGTTAATGGTAGCGGAGACCCCATGGAGAGGTATGGCTGATGAGTTGCAGGAGCTACATTATCTGAAGGGTGCCAAGTTTATTAACCAACTGAAACTAATAATCTACTATGGAGAGTTCCATCTCGTAGAGGGCGAAACGAATATTTACAGTGCCATTAGCGAACAAAGTGATGACTTCGACAATCTGATCAATGCAGCGCGCAAGGCCGTAGAGCATGGCTATCGCGTCTATATACTGCCTAATCCCAAGGGAATCAGAACGGCAGATTTTATTTTCGAACGGAAAGGAGTTTTCAAGATGTTCGACCTAAAAACAATATCTGGAAAGAATTCCGTTGGTAACAGGCTGAAGGAATCCATTGGGCAAACCAATAGTGTATTACTGAATATCGTATGCGATTATAACGTTCGCAATCTTACATTAGAGATCAGACGCTATTTCGAGTCGACTACTGATGCTTTTGAAGTTCTGATATTTACTGGTAGGAAAGAGATCTCCATCAAACGAAATATCGCTACGAGTAAGGGCTTTCTGAAAATGCTGATGAAGAGTTTCAGAAAATAGAAAACCACCCGAAGGTGGTTTTAAACGGGTAGTGACGTATACGGCTTGCCCTCTCGGGAAACTTACCCGGATAGCCAAAACTAATGTTCTGACGCTGCAAAGATACGAATTATTCCGTTACCTTCCAAACAAATCTCGATTTATTTTATCTTTTTTCTCAAAATCTTCCTTTGTTTCCGAAAATCTTTGTACACTTTGCATAGTGGGCCTTTATTTTTGGTAATAATATACGAATCGCTCGCCCCTTCCACCAACAAATGTTAAATATATCGAAATTCGATAAAGTTTTATCGTTTTTATTTGGTGATATCTCAGAAACTTCATACTTTTGCATATCGATATTCGATAAATAATCAAATAAAAACAATAAAAATATGAAAAAGATATCTGTTTCTGGCAATTCGGGTAAAGTACCCGCAACGGCCGTATTTCTGTTGATCACCGTCTTTTGGCTGGGATTGTTTGTGTGGGGCATCTGGGGCATCGTCCAGGGTATGAACCGTGCAGCGTCTGAAGAAGAGTATAGCTATCTGCTCAGCAATCTGGTGAGCACTGTCGGCATGCTTGTTTTCTCATTGCTCTATCTCATTATGGGCCACCTTATTTATATAAAAAAGCAGTATTCCAAGTGGTGCATGTGGCTCTTCTATGTATTGGGAGCAGCGTGTTTCGTCTATTTCATCGTGTCGATTCAGGTCTACGATTATATGTATAGCTTTGCCAATAAGGACAACATCCAAAAGATGGCCCTGCATGGAGGCAGTCTGATGAGAGCTCCGGCATGCTTCATGGTCGTTATTTTCTTCCTCCTACCTAAGTTGATCAAGGACGCTATGAAGCTAAAGGAAGAGCAGGACTTAACCATCTGAGCGCCTATGGGGAAGATCATTGTAAACCTCGACGTGGAGATGGCGAAGCGCAAGATGTCGCTGAGCGAACTCGCAGAGTGCGTAGGCCTGACCCTCGCCAACCTCTCCATCCTGAAGACCGGCAAGGCTAAGGCCGTGCGCTTCACCACCCTCGAAGCCATCTGCCGTGTGTTAGACTGCCAGCCAGGCGACATCCTCGAATACAGAGACGCATGACAGCTTGCAGGAGATGGGGTAGGCAATACATGGGTACTCATAATAAGTGTTAAAAACGGCCTTAAGTGTGAATTTTACACCTCTATATTTCGTCCACTCTTTTTAGGGTGGGCGATTTATTTAAGTAGTTGAAAAAGAGTGTGATAGGTGAAAAAGGTCTCTAAATAAATCCACTTTTTCTGCCTTTGGACTTGAAATGAAACGATAAATTTCGTAACTTTGCACTGTCGAATCAAAAAAGCGACACAAACCTATTCATCATAATTAATAATTAACAAAAGTATGAAAAAAAGCAGGTATCTATTGTTGTTGTTGGCACTGATGGTGTCAATGGCTTCGAACGCCCAAGGTATCTTGGGAACTGTGACAGACGATGCTGGGGAGCCCATTATCGGTGCTTCCATCGTCGAGAAGGGTAACCCTCAGAACGGAACCATCACGAATTTCGATGGTCAGTTCAACATCAAGGTGAGTGAGGGTACACCTATTATTATTTCTTATATTGGCTACACCTCGCAGGAGGTGAACGCCAGAAACGGCATGACCATCGTGCTGAAGGAAGACGCCCAGACGTTGCAGGACGTGGTCGTCATCGGTTATGGTGTTCAGAAGAAGAGCGTGGTGACCGCCGCCATCGCCAAGGTGTCGAGCGACGACCTCGACGGTACGGCTCCCGTCCGTATGGACAACGCCCTGAAGGGCCTTGCCGCTGGTGTGAACGTCACCTCATCGTCTGGTCAGCCTGGTGCTGCAGCCCGCATCCGCGTGCGTGGTATCGGTTCGGTGAACGACAGTAACCCGCTGTATATCGTCGACGGCATGCCCATCGAGGGTGGTCTCGACTACATCAACCCCAGCGACATCGAGAGTATCGAGGTGCTGAAGGACGCTGCCTCTGGCGCCATCTATGGTGCCCGTGCCGCCAACGGTGTGATCCTCGTGACCACGAAGAAGGGTAAGATGGGTAAGGTAACGGTGAACTACAATTTCTCTCAGGGCTGGCAGACGGCATGGAAGCATCGCGACGTACTTGATGCTACAGGTTATATGATCATGCAGAACGAGGGTCTGGTGAACGCCGGTCAGGGTCCGCGCTATGAGGATCCCTACAAGGTGACCACCAACACCGACTGGCAGGATCTGCTGTTCAATGACAACGCCCCCGTGCAGAACCATGAGTTGACACTCAGCGGTGCCACGGAGAAGGTGAACTACTATTTCTCGCTGGGCTACTATGACCAGGAGGGTATCGTGGGCGGTAACTACGGCCACTCGAACTATAACCGTCTGACGCTGCGTGGCAACTTCAACTTCAACGTGTTCGATGCCACGAAGGAGCGCAATTGGCTGAACAAACTGGACGTACAGGTGAACCTCTCTTACGCCCGGGTGAAGAGCACTGGCGTGGATCCTAACTCACAGTGGGGTAACGAGATCGGCTCTGCCCTCGCATTGCCCCCGATCATCGCTCCCTACGTGACTGGCGAGGAGGCTGAGAACCAGATCAAGGAATACAGCAAGAACTACCCCGACGAGTATGTTCCCATGTATGGCGACAACGGACAGCTGATGAACATCCCGGGTGCAGGCTTCAACGAGATGGCCAACCCGCTGATGTCGATGCAACTGCCCATCGGCAAGAACTGGAGCCATAAGTTCGTGAGCAACTTCTCTGCTACGCTCGGTATCTGGGACGGTCTGAAATTCCGCACCAGTTACAGCACTGACATGTCGTTCTGGGGCAACCAGAGCCACGCTGTGCCGTACTGGATCTCGCCGACCAAGCATCGCAACTACTCTTCGGCCTCGATGGAGAGCGACCGTGGAACGGTGTGGCAGTTGGAGAACGTGCTGATGTACGACAAGACCTTCGACAAGCACACGGTGAACGTGGTGCTCGGTCAGAGTGCCTTTGAGAACTCGGGCTGGACGCTGGGTGCCTCGCGTAACAACCTGAAGGACTATGATAAGCCCTGGGTGAACGCTGCTACCGGTCTGGCTGCCGACGGTGACCGTGACGGTTGGGGTGGCCCTGGCGTAAAGCACACCATGAGTTCACTCTTCGCACGTCTGAGTTACAACTACGATGAGCGCTATATGGTACAGGCTACGGTCCGTCGCGACGGTTCCAGCCGCTTCGGTACGAACAACAAATATGGTACGTTCCCCTCTGTATCTGTAGGTTGGAACGTGATGAACGAGAAGTTCATGAAGAGCACCAACGACTGGCTGAATAACCTGAAGGTACGCTTCAGTTGGGGTAAGAACGGTAACGACAATATCGGTGACTTCCGCTATACTGTGCTGACACAGGGCGGTAACAACTACGGCTTCGGCATGGCTGGAGGCGAGAAGGAAGTGAACAGTTCGAAGGCCAACGGCCTCGCTAACCCCGACCTGAAGTGGGAGGAGAGTGAGCAGACCGATATCGGTGTGGACTTCGGTTTCCTGAACAACAAACTCACCTTCACCGTAGACTGGTTCAAGAAGAAGACCAACGGCATGCTGAAGGATATGAACATCCCTTCGTACGTGGGTGAGTCGAAGCCTATCGGCAACGTGGGCGACATGGAGAACACGGGTGTTGAGTTCGAACTCGGCTATAAGTTCAACATCAAGGACGCCAAGTTCCAGATCAAGGCCAACGCCTCTTACCTGAAGAACAAACTGGTGAAACTCGGCAACGCTGCCGGCTTCGATACCTATGATAATGTGTCGAACCTCGGAAACATCTCACGCGCTGAGGCTGGCGAGCCCTTCCCCTACTTCTGGGGCTACAAGACCGCTGGTATCTTCCAGAACTGGGACGAGGTGAATGCCTATACCCACGACGGCCAGCTGATCCAGCCTAACGCCCGTCCCGGCTTCGTACGCTTCGTAGATGTCAACGGCGACGGTGCCATCGATGACAACGACCGCACGAAGATCGGTAAGGGCACACCCGACTGGACCTTCGGCTTCACCTTCAACGCAGCCTGGAAAGGCTTCGACTTCATGATGTTCTGGCAGGGCACACAGGGCAACGACATCTTCGACGCTACCCGTCGTCTCGACCTGCCCGCCATCAACCTACCCAGTTGGTTCCTCGGACGCTGGACGGGCGAGGGTACCTCCAACAAGTATCCTATCTACATCCAGGGCGACGCCACCAACTGGCAGGCATCCGACCTCTATATCCACGACGGCAGTTATTTCCGCCTGAAGAACATCGAACTGGGCTACACCATCCCCGAGTTCATCACGAGGAAGGCATTCGTCAGCCGCCTGCGCCTCTATGTGGCTGCAGAGAACCTGGTGACCTTCACCAAGTACTGGGGCTTCGATCCTGAAATCTCATCTTCGGCCACCTCTTGCGGCGTTGACTTCGGTGTATATCCTCAGCCACGTGTACTGCGCATAGGTGCAAACCTCACTTTCTAAAAGGTGAAAAAGTGAAAAAGTGAAAAATAATGTAATCATGAAAGTTATGAAAGCAAACAAGATATTATTGGGAATGTTCGCAGCCCTGGCCATGACCGGCTGTAAGGACTCATTCCTGGAGGTGACCAGTCCTACCGACACCTTCATCGATGAATACTATACCACCAAGACTTCCCTCGACGAGGCTCTGGTGGCCGCCTACGCACCTCTGCACTGGTACGACTATGGTTCTACCTATCAGTACAATGCCCTGAACTTCATCTCTGAGTTCATGAGCGACGATATGTATCCTAATGGCTCGAGCAACACCGACCAGCCGATGCTGCAGTTGATGTTCAACTACAGTTGCACGCCTGTGGTCTGCCTGACGGGTGTCTGGAGCGACAGTTTCTCGGGTGTGAAGCGCTCTAACGACGTGCTGACCTACTGCGACTGGGTGGAGAAGGCTGGCAACATCACGGCTGCCCAGCGTGCCGACTACGAGGCTCAGGCCCGTCTGCTCCGCGTGTTCTACTACCTCCAACTCTGGAAGTTCTATGGCAACATCCCCTGCTACTTCGAGAACCTCGCTGCCCCTTATATCTCTGAGCAGTTGACGGCCGACGAGGTGTATGCCAAGGTGATTGAGGAACTGGAGTCTGTCATCGCCACAGGCGCCCTGAAGGACGACTATTCCGCTGAGGAGAAAGGTCACGTGACGAAGCCTCTGGCCTATATGATCTATGCTGAGATGGTGATGATCCAGAACGACAGCAGCCGTTATGGCAAAGCCCTCTCTTACATGAAGGAACTCATCAGCAGCGGAAAATACCAACTGACTCCCAACTACAAGGATATCTGGGACGAGAGTGGTGAGTGGAATGCTGAGTCGATCTGGGAGATCAACTACTTCGACGACAACTCTGTACGTGGTTGGAATAACCAACTTGGTGCTGGTGGTGCCGTGTTCCCACGTCTCCATGGTCCCCGTTCGTTCAAGGCCAATGCTGGCGATCCCTACGAGGATGTGGATGCAGGCTGGGGCTTCAGCGCCATTCCTCTGCACTCTGTGGCCAGTTTCGAAGAGGGTGACATCCGCAAGGAGTTCTCTGCATTCGATATGTTTGCCCATGGCACCAGCGACGATCCGGGTTGGATGAACACAGGCTACTGCCTCTATAAGTATATGTGCCGCAAGGGCAACAACAAGGACCAGAAGGCTGATGCCGACCTCGGCTTCAACAACAACCTCCGCGTCTATCGTTATTCTGAGGTGCTGCTCAATGCTGCTGAACTGCTGGTGAAGACTGGCGGTAGTGTCAGCGACGCTGCAAATTATGTGAATGAGGTTCGCGCCCGTGCCGGTCTGCCCGCCGTGAATGGTGTTGATGAGGACGTGATCCTCAACGAGCGCCGTCATGAGTTCATGGGCGAGGGCAAGCGTTACTTCGACCTCGTACGCACCGGCAAGGCTGCCTCTGTACTGACTCCGGCCAACGACTCCGGCCACTTCCGCACAAAGGCCTGGTCAGAGGATGTACGCTATCTGCCTATCCCACAGGACAACATCGACGCTGCCCAGGGAACGCTCAAGCAGAATGGCAATTATTAAAGACAATGGATTACACGAATTTAACGAATTATAGTTATGATTACAAAGATATATAAATTATTCCGCGCAGGTCTTGTATGCTGCTGTGCTACAGCAGCCCTGACTGCCTGCTCGCCGGAAAAGTTCGATGGTCCGAATCAGGGTGGCATCCCCTCCATCTCGAACGTGGACATCAACATGACTGTGGATCAGACAGTGAACCAGGCTACCTTTACCGTGGCCAACATGCCGGCACAGACCTATGCCATCTGGAAGGTGAACGGCGAAACGTATTCTACACTGAATCCCATGAACTGGGCCAACAACAAGGCCGGTACCTACGACGTGGAACTGCGCCTGGGCAACCGCAACGGCTTCAGCCAGGGCAGCATCACCAAGCAGTTTACCTTTGAGAACTCTCAGATAGACTTCACACCTTACTACAGCCGCATCGCCCGCACCTGGCGCATCAACTATGGAGTGCAGCCCCTGGCGACAAGGCCGACTGGGGTGTGTATGACGACCGCATCACCTTCACTGCCGATGGTGGCTATGTCTACGATCCGGGTGAGGAAGGTACCGTGTATGTGAACAACGGCTCAAGCCTCTGGCCAGACTACAACACCGTGACCAATCCAGACGGCAGCAAGGCCGACTTTATGGCTCCCGTTGAGACTCGGTCTGCAGGTTACCGCTTTGATGTCGATGGTGACAAGATTGTGCTGATTCTTGATGATGAGACACTCTTCCCCTATATCTCCAGCGACGCACAGTATGCTAATCCCGTCTTCACTGTCACCAAACTTACCAATTCTGAGATGGTACTGCTCTACGAGGGCGAAGGCATCACCTGGCGCTTCATGCTCACCAGCAAGGAAGATGATGCACCCAAGGCCTTCAAGGGCTATAAGTTCGACAGCGACGGCAATATGCTGCGCGATGCCACCTGGGAACTCTCCCGCTACTATGCCCACGGCGACGGCTGGGAAGGCTACAACGCCGATGATATCACTTACACCAACGAGGAACCTCGGTGGCGTATCCACACAGGCAGGTAAGAACTACGACTTCTCCATCAAGCTGAAGGCTAATCAGGATCTGAATAGTGCTACCGTGAAACTGACGGATGCCACTGACGATACGAACTTCTACTTCGACGAGGTCATCCCTCTGGAGGCAGAGACGGAATATCTGCTCGTGAAGAGCAATATGGAAGGTAAGGACATCGCATCTATGCACCTGGTATTCGACTTCGGCGGCTGTCAGGCCGGTACTGAGGTAGAGATTACCGACATGGTGCTGAAGGATCATGCCTTCGACGATGGCGCAGGC
>ONCZ01000049.1 GCA_900316445.1 uncultured Prevotellaceae bacterium
CTCGCCGGAGAACACGAAGGGTGAGAAGCTCACCAGCCGAGCCTTCAAGGAGCAGTGCATCTTCGAGTACGGGTATGTGGTGCAGAGCGAGATCCGCACCGTCAATGGTAAGCAGCGCCGCGTGCAGAAGAAGACGCCGATCTCCTACCTCATGGCACCGGCACCCGACAATCAGGGCAACGGATGATTTAAGTCACACAGATCTTCACAGATCTCACAGATTATGATGCACAGATTCTTTTATAATCTCACAGATAGATGCAGCTAAAGCTGCGCCTGCGCAGAGAAAAACTGTGAGATCATCTGCAAGGGGAGGATATTTGTGAAATCTTTTGCAAGGCAAATAATATCTGTGAGATCTGTGAGATCTGTGTGACTAAAGAAGAAAGGAGGTAAAGTATGAAGAAGCAGAGGATTATTGAGTTGGCGGTGAAGGTGTTAGTAGCTGCGCTCACGGCATTTCTGACAGCAATAGGAACAACCAGCTGCATGGGCCAAGGACCCATCTGGCTGTAAGCAAGAAGATCCCTCGCCGATAGTGGCGAGGGATCTTTCTTGTATGCGTTACAGCTGAAACCTCAACCATTCAGCCATAAACTTGTCATAGACTTCATAGATGTTCTGTTGTTGGGTGATAAGCTGCTTCTCCAGGAGGGCCTGTGCTGCTTTCTGTACGCTGCTGGCCGAAGAGAGGTGATGGCGTTTTACGAACTGCATACCAGTGATTTGGCTTGCCTTGCCTTCTTGGCCAATGGCCACAAGCAGGTCACGCTGTCTGGCTGTCAGTTGGAAGAGTGTATCTTTGTAGGCTTCCTCATTCTGACGGATGATTTGTGTTACCGCTCTTTCAACATCATCTGTGGCGGCATGGTCTGTCGTGGCATAGAGCTGGTTCAAGACCTTCTGTAGATACCATGTCGTTCCTTCGAAACGCTCATAGATAGCCTTTACTACGCCAGGATCTATTTGCTTTTTGGAAAGCTTGAAATGGTGATCTGCGAAAGACTCATACGCTGTCAGAGCCACAGGTTTCAGGAACATGAGTGACGTGCTCTGATAGAAAGGTCTTGCCGGTGAGGAGAATATCTCGCTCATCATGCTCTTCTGCGATCCTGAGAACACAAAAACGGCATTGCGGCAGTCCTGAACATACGTTCGCAACAGTGCCTCCACATTCTGCTCAGGATAATCAGCAATGGTCTGAAACTCGTCGATGGCCACGATGCAGCGCTTGTTTGCCTCTTTCAGGTAGTTGAATATCTCTTCTAAGGTAAACGATGGTGACTTGATGTCTCCCACACCAAGATTCCAACTTGCATTGCCCTGGCCGTCAAACGAGATTCCCGTGCGGAGCGAAGTGACAAACTGAAGGAAACGGTCCACAGCTTCCTGCCCCCAGGGCTTCAGACGGGTAACAATGGTGCGCCCCATTTGAAAGACCATATCCTGCAGGTTCTTGGTCGCATAGATGTCTATCAGGAATGTGTAGTACTTCTGCTGGATATCAGACTGGGCAAAGCAGTGGTTCAGAAGTCCCGTCTTGCCCATACGTCGGGGTGATATAAGAGCCACATGGTTCCCATTGGTCAGCAATGTTGTTAACAGGTGCGTTTCTTCCTGACGGTCGCAGAAATACTCGGCAGACTCATAGCCGTAGGTGATGAAAGGATTGTCTATTGTCATAGCAAATGATGTTTTGATGGTGCAAAGATAAGGACTTTTATCCGAAACTCCAAATAATTATCCAAAAAAGATTATCCATTTTGGATAAAATTGTGAAATGGTATATAAGAAAAGGCATAAAAGGAAGATCCGGACTCTCACGAGCCCGGATCCCACCAAAACAATGTAAAGTTCTAAAAATTGTCCATGACCGATGGACAATGGGGATGTAAGGTTGTTCAGACCACCCCTAGCCCCTCCTGACTCAGGAGGGGAAAGGATTACTTAGCAATATACTTCTTGCCGTCCTTCACCACGATGCCCTTGTAGGTCTTAGAGACACGCTGGCCAGCGAGGTTGTAGGTTGCAGCAGAAGACTTCTTGTTGGCTACGATGGTGCTGATGCCGTCGGTCTCGAAGTAGGTGATCTCGCCACCAACGACCTTCCAGCAGAAGTTCTTGGCACCAGTCTGGTCGATCAGAGACTCTGTGCTGTCCTTCAGTCTCCAAATGAAGTTCTTGAAGGTGTATTCGCAAGCGTCCTTGATCTCTGCCAGGTTGAATGCGATAGACTGGATGTCGGCCTTCTCATGTGTGGGAATGACGAAGTCCTTAGAGAAGTGCTGCTCTTCGGTGGTGAAGTTTATATCGCCGATAGCACCGCCTCTGTAATCACCAGGGGCAGCGTGAGACTGCGTGGTGCTCTTAGCTTCCTTCGTTGCGACATAGTCGAATTCGACGACGGTCTCCTCACCAGCGTCAACGACGCGATTGGCGACTACCCAGAACTGGTTGTCCCAAGGTTGACCTTCACCACCTTCTTCTTCTGAAGATGTCGGCTGACGCTCGAGTGCATTTATAACTAATTCAGAGGGGTTCGGATTGATTTCTATCGGTTCCTTAATTTCATACTCATCACCTTCCTCCTGGATGATGTTGATCTGCCGGTCCTCGATAGCAAGATAGATGGTCCATACACCAGCAGCGGGGAGCTTGATCTTAGCGTTAGAGCCTTCTGTGTAGTCACCCCAGTTGTCTTCACCGATGTAGGAGCCTGAGGGCTTCAGGGTAGCGCTCTTGAATGAAGCGTCGTGACCGCGAACGGTAGAGATCATGATCTCATTGACCCATGAGTCCTTATTTCCAGCTTTACCAACGGTGGCAACCAATACGCCATCTTCATCGGAGGGCTGGAATTCAATAGCGTTGTCTAAGTCGTATTCAATACCACTTGTGGTGTTAGAAGAAGCCACGAAGAAACCTTCGTCGAGCACCATGGTCTCCCAAGAGAGGTCGTCGAAGTAGAAGACGTTCGGCGTGCGGCCGTTTGTAGCGTCAGAGCAGAGGTTGAATGCCAGTGACCAAGCGTTGTTGGCGTCTGCAGGAAGGGAACCCTTCCACTCAAACTCCTGCCACTCCTCGGTGAAGTTCACATCGCCGACAGCGTTCCAGAAGAGATAGATAGAAGGATTCTTCTGATGCCACTGTGTACCTGCGGAGCAAGCGTGCTGAGCCTTGTACTTGAACGAGATTTTGACGGTTTCGCCGGTCTTGAATGCGCGAGGAGCCTGGATCCAGAACTGGTTAGACCATGCTACGGATGCATCGTCGTCAATCACATCAATCTGATCGACATGAACGGCGAAGACGTGGTTAGACTCATTGCCTTCTTCTGGTTCGATATCTGTAGGATATGGACGAGCACGAGGACTGTCTGAAGAGATGTCACCAGCCTGATCGTCGAAGTTCGTACCCATTGTCAGAGACCATGCGCAGATCTCGGGAGCACGGTCGGTTCTCCAGTTGATGTTGATACCGTCAGTTACCTCATTAGCCCAGTCTGGCCACGGTGTTTCAGCATTACCCATCCACTTGCTCTCGGTGGCTACATCAGGAATGATGGCCTTGCCGTCGTCGGTGAGCCACTCCTGCCATGTGACAGGACGCTGATTGCCTCTCTCCTCGTGGGTGATCTTGATGTAAGAAATGGTCCAGTCGCCTACATAGTCACCGCACTGGATGAGAACGCAACCACTACTTGCAAAGTACTGTGCGCTGGGGTTGTCCTGGCATCCGGTAAATGTCAGCGTCTGCTCTTCGCCTGTGACGGGAATATCACCAGGTTTGTCGGAACCAGAGAAATAACCTCTGATGCTCTGCTCGACAGAACCCTTGATCTTGATGGTGATGGTGTAAGACGCATCAGGGTCCAGGGAACTCTGTTTGACACCAGGAAGCTGGAACTGGACATCGTAGAAAGGATCTACGGCTTCCTCGCTGTGGAAATAGATACCTTCGCCGGGGACTACAGAGACGCGTTCTGCAGCAGACTCGCTTCTCCAGCCACCATTCCAGACGTCAGAAGTAACTGTCGTGTAGTCAATTTCCACATCGACTACCTCATCAGCCTTTACTCCCAGGAAACATGCCATGAGAGCAAACAATGTTAATAGCTTTTTCATAATTTAAAAATTAAAATATTAAAAAAATTATATAGTTAAAAATAAAAAATTTACTTTGCGGTGAGACCATCGCAGAAGGCTTTATAGGTGGCTGTGCGCACCCAGTCCTTACTCTTCGTATCGACAGCCCAGAGGCCTACAGGATCGGAGGTGTCGGCGAGGTTGCCCTTACAGATGCCGGCCTGCTTGTCTTTGGGAATAATGGTCATATAGCTACTGATGACGTAAGCGTTATAGTCGGCGAGCTTCTGACGCTGTTCTGCCGTGATGTCCTTGGCAGCCACATTGGCACCCGTGGCATCCTGATACTTGATGTCGAAGTTGGAAACGCGGACGAGCTTGCCTGAGAGGGCCAGGTTCATCAGCAGGTTGTCGAGGATGTCGTTGTTTTCCTCCAGCGTGGCTGCATCCTCGCTATAGACGAGGTTCAGCTTGGCGTTGATACCGTCGATCTTGGCGCCCTTGGCGTCCCAGATGTTGATCCAGTACATGAGGCTCTCGAACTTCGTCTCATTCTCAAGACCCGTCTCGCTGATGAAGAACTTCAGCTGGGATGGGTCGCCGTCGTATTTGACGTAAGCCTCGCTGGCCTCCTTGGATACTGCGGGGGCGTAGTTGTCGCTGCCGAGGATGTCCTGCCAGTAGATCTTCTCAGTGGAGTGCTTGAGGTCGTACTTGCCGTTGTCCATGACAGCCTTCTCGTCGATGGGCTCGTCGATGAGGTCGAATGACGTGATGCGGCCTTCGTTGATCTTCATCAGACCGTCGCACCAGGTGTGGAGGGCATACTGGATGGTGTCGCTCTTCTCTTTTTCTGTCTGCGGACGGTGGTTGTCAGGATAGCAGCCTACCTCGACCTTTGAGATATAGATAGGAGCGGAACGGGTGTTCTCGATCCTCAGGTAACCCTCGGTTTCGTCGGGTGCGCTCTGGCTTTCAATAACGACCTTCGTCAGCTTGCCGGCCTTGAGGGTGAACTTGCCGTCGGCACCACTGCCATTCACCTTGTTGCCAGAGAAGGTGACTGTATAGGAAGCGTCCTTGTCAACCTTTGCCCAGAAAGTGGTCGTATATTTGGCGCCGGGATCAACTTCGAAACCTTCGATGATACGGACATTGCAAGCCGTACCGATCTTGAGGGCATTAGCACCGTCGTATTTGACAATCTCGGCCTTTCCCTTCTCCACAGTACCAGTGAATTCATCGATGGTGGCGTAATCGACAGCCTTGACTTCGATATACTCCACAGTCACCTCGATGGGGGATGTGAGCAGGGCCAGCCACTCGTCGGGCTGGTTGGCATTGGCAACGATAGGACTGCCATAGACTTCATAGTCGATCTCTTCCACATGGGAGAGGAGGTCGCTCATGTCGAGGAAGTTCATCACACCCTTGCCATTGATGATGCTGCCGGCCATCAGGGTGGTGCCGAAAGAGACATCGTCGCAGTTGGTGACGCAGGCGGCGTGGGCCAGTTCCTGCTTGTTGAACTCCGACACCTTCATGGTGGCACCGAGCTTCAGGTTGGGATACTTCTCTCTGTCGATGTATGACTTGACGGGCTGCAGCTCCTTATAGGGCTCGACATAAGTCGGATCGGGCTCTGCAGTGAAATCGTCTGTGACATTATAGTCGGCACAGGATGTCAGCGCTACGCTAAATGATAAATGACAAATGATAAATGATAAACCTATCAGAAGTCTTTTTCTTACCTTGGTAATCATAATTTTTCGCTTTAGCTCAAGCATAAATGCTCAATTTTCAATTCTCAATTATTTAACGTATTTAGATGAGAAGAACTCTCTCTTGTTTGACTCACGGGTCTGGACGACGAGGGTATCGGTGGTGGATACCTGGATGTCGCTGCTGGCGAATTTGACATCGTAAGCCAGACGGAGGATGTCACGCTGGACAGGCTGTCCGTTGTTGCTTCCCCACTGGAAGTCCTTGTATTCCGAACGCTCTGTTCCCTTGGCGATGAATTCACCTGAGCCGGTGGCAGTCACGTCTTTGTCATCAGTGGAAATCGTACACTGGTCGCCATTGAACGTGAGGATGAGGTTACACTGTATGGAAGCACCAGAGGTCTTGAATTGTACAGGGAAGATGGCCTGCGACATGTTCTTGGTCTTGATTTCGCAGATCTCGTCGTTCTGGTTCACGGGGTTCTCCTTGTAGTGCTCGGGGTCGGAGTCCACCAGCGACACGTCTCTGCGGATAACGGTTGAGGAAACGCCCTTTTCCGTCACCAGGTCCACACCACGGCGGATATATTTTCCCTGCCAGGGATTCATATACTTCACGCAGTAGAGCACATAGTCCTTTGCCAGCACATCCCAGTCCTCGGTATTCGTGCGAGAGGGATTGAGACCTTCGCGGGGAGTGCCCGAGAGAATATGGTCAATACCTGTGACTTCCTTCATCCACAATGGGATGACATAGTAGTCTGTGATGGATTTGGGATCGTTGAAGAATTCATCGGTGAACTGCACTTCCACATAGCCTCGGCTGTCGCCATTGTAGGGAATGGTGTTGGACAGCAGGCGGTAGTGGCTCGTCGGCATAGGATGCACAGGCTCGTCCGGGTTACCGCCTTCATCGGTGAAATAGAGGTTGTCGCAGAGACTCTCGTCGACGACAATGGTCGCCACAGCGTCACGTCCGCTATAGGCTCCACCCATAGTCGCCCATATCCGGCACTTGTGCTCGTTGTCGAGCGTGTTGTCGTAGATGTCGTTGCCAAGAATCAGTGTGCGCACTGGGTTCTGGTAGGCGAAGTAGGCGGTGGTGCCTCCTTCGTAGTCAGGGAACTCCTTGTCTGCATTATAGCAGGATGTAAGGAGACAAGAAGACAAGGAGACAAGGAGACAAGACATTACCCCTTTCGCTTTCTTATTTATTCTCTTAGTAATCATAATTCTCAATTTTCAATTCTCAATTATCAATTATTCTTTACTGCCATCCCCTGTTTTGCATGAGGTTGCTCCATTTGAGCGTTTCACTCTTGGGAATCGGTCCATACCACTGATAAGGAGTGGTGAAGTTACGGGCCTCCACATCAATGACGGTGTAAGTGAGCTCGCCAGTTTCCTCGTTACGGTCAATCTGCATGCCCTTTACACCTTCGTCGATAGGCATCTGCCAGCGACGGAGGTCCCAGAAGCGCTTGTTCTCAAAGCAAAGCTCGATGCGGCGCTCGTTGCGGATCAGGTTCATCATCTTGGTCTGGTCTGTTGCACACTCTTCCAGATAGGCGTCGCCAGTTTTAAGTTCGACACCGTACTCATCGGTAGCGAGTCCGGCACGCTTACGGATGGCCATGATCACATCGTAGGCCGTGAAGCCGAAGTTTCCACCATCGACATCCGGTCCCCAGGCATCGTTGGCTGCCTCTGCATAGGCGAGGAAGATCTCCGTGAAACGGATGCGCGGATAGATGTGCTGCTGCTCAATTTTCGAACTTGACAGCGGGCTGACGTCCTCGCGGAGAAGTTTCTTCAGGTAATAGCCTGTACGGGTAGAGGTGCCGATATTGTTCAGGTTGTCCATCGTCTCACCCTTGCTGTTAGGATAGTTACCTGTGATGATGTCCGTCTTTCGGTACGTTTGGCCGTTATAGAGGATGTAGAGCTCAAGACGCGGGTCACGGTCTGCATAAGGATTCTGTGGATCGTAACCGGCTCTCGGATTGGTGATGGGATGACCGCTGCGCATGGGGAAGGCGTCGACGAGATTCTGCGACGGATTGATGCGGCCGCTGCCATACAGCGACGGCGGGAAGTTCTCCCCCTCCTGTTCTGAGTTCTTATGACGGTCTTCACGCCAGAGGATCTCCGGCATCTCACCGCCAGCGGGTTCAAGCTTGGTGGTGTTCTTGTACCAGGTGTTACCCGTCGGGTCTAATCCTGCCACACCGCCAATGCGCTTGAGGACATTTCCGCAAAGTATGGCTGCCTCAGCAGAAGTGACACCGCTCTGTTCGCGGAATGCCGGACTGGCTGCGAGCAGGGCAATCTGTGCCTTGACAGCCTCGGCGATTCTGCCAGACAAGAGGTTGCGGGCCTTGTCGCCAAACACGAGGTTGTAATTGGAACTGTTAGCACCCAGGGCGACATACTTGGGAGGAATCTGCGATTCGAAGGTGATGTCTCCATAGTCGAGCGGGAGCAGTGCTATAGCACTGTCGCAGTCGGCAAAACACTGTTGGACACATTCTGCGAAGGTAGCGCGCGGCTGGTTGTAGTCTGAACTACCGTCCTCAGCCGTCGTGAGCAGGGGCACTCCGTAGAGAACGCCATCATCGCCATAACCTCCATGAGCCTGAAGCAGATAATAATAGAGGATGGCACGAAGGCCGAATGCCTCACCTTTCAGACGGTCGATGAACATCTGCTGCTTGGAAGCAGAACTGGGTGCCCATTTCACGTTATCCACTTTTGAGAGGAAGAGGTTGATATACTGGATACCGTCCTTACAATTGTTCCATTTCGACATCGGGTCGTTGTCTGAGGCCCAGGTGCCTGTGGTCATAGTCAGGTAGGAACTGCTCTTCAGGTTCGTGACAGCATCATCTGTAGCAACATCGGTCCAGTTCCACTGGTTTCCGACATTGGTGATATACGGCAGACGGTCGTAACCATAGATCTGCAGTCCATGCGCATACTTTGACTCCTCGTACATGGCTTCCTCCTGACGGTTGTTCTCATCTGCCGGCTCGAACATGTCGTCGCAGCTGACAAAAAGAGAAGTAGAGAAGGAGAGGAGGAGTAAGTAGAATACTCTCAACGCTGCTTTATAATATCTTTTGGTAATCATAATCTTCAATTTTCAATTTTCAATGATCAATTATTTAGAGAGTTACCTTAACACCGAGGTTGTAGAAACGTGTCTGTGGTGCATAACCAACAGTTGTTTCCATCAACTTACGTTCCTTGGAGATTGTAAGGAGGTCGTTTCCGTTCAAATATATTGAGAGGGCCTTGACCCACTTGCCGTTAAACATTTCCTCCGGGAAATCGTAGGTCAGCTGCACCTTGCGAAGGTTGAAGCGGTCGGTGCTGTACATCCAGAATGTGGAAGCAGCTGAGTTGTTGGCCGAGTTCTGTGTGGACAGACGGGGATGGGTAGCAGTAGCTGCCGAGGCGTCAGAAGTCCAACGGTTACGGGCATTCACAGAGTACTTGGCATCGCCACTCATATAGTAGTAGCCGTTGTTCTTCATGCCATAGGCACCGAACTGGCCATTACCCAGGATAAAGAGCGTGAAGTTCTTATACTTGAGTGTGAGGTTCACACCACAGGTGAAAGGAGAACCGTAAGTACCCGACTTGCCAAGATCCACCTGGTCTTTGCTGTCGAGGACACCGTCGCCGTTCACATCTTCGTACTTCAGGTCACCGGGCTGGATGGTACCACCGATCTTCGGCGTCGGGAGTTCACTCTTCAACGTGTACTTGCCAGTCTCTTCATTGTAATTAAAGTCGCTGGTAGAATAGAATCCCAGGCACTTGTAACCCCAGATGGCATCGATGGCACGTCCTTCCTTGTGCAGGTAGTCATATTCCACGAGTTCATCGTAAACCTTGTTCTTGGTTGTCAGATAAGTACCGACGAAACCAAGCTGGGCATATACCGGTCCGAACTGCTTCCGGGCTGTGATGCTGAAGTCAAGACCCTTGCGGTTCTGGACGTTGTTGTTGATAGCCGGCATAAACGTACCATTGTTAAGACCACCCTGCAGATGTGAGGGGAATGTGGTCAGGTTCTGCACGATGAAGCCGTCCATATCTGTATTGAAGTAGGTCAGGTCAACGTCGAGCAGCTTGTTGAAGAACGAACTGCGCAGGCTGATAGAGAACTCCTTGCGATGGATGTAGTCGAGTGACGGGTTGCTACCCATCGTCGAATTGGTACGGTCGGTGGTAGATCCCTCGTTCCAGGAGAATCCACTGCCGGACGTTGTCCACAGGGCATCGTAGAGATAGTAGTACTTGTCGTTATTACCGACTCTCATATAGACATCGATATCCTCGTTCAGATTGCTGTATGAGGCACTGAGCAACAGATCATCGACGAATTTCGCCTTCATGAAGTTCTCCTTGGCGATGTTCCAGCCGACGGTGAATGAAGGTGAGAGGGCGCCACGGTGGCCTTCTGCCAGACGGGCGGAATGTACGGCAGCCACAGAAGCCTCTGCGAAGTAACGGCTCATATAGTCGTAACCTGCCTGGAGTCCCAGGTTGGCATTGGCATAACGGTGGTACTCGCCACTGCGTGTGGTGGTGTACATATTGGCGAGAAGCATACCAGTGATGTGATGCTTGCCGGCAAACGTGTTGTCGTAGTCGAAATGACCGTTCCAGCTGATGGTCTGGCGGTATTTGGTGTTCGACATGGCCATGTGACCAGTCACGATCTCGTCGTTCTGCTGGGTGATGCCTACGATGACATCCTCAGAATTGTAGTTACTCCATGTGGGAATGAACACGGCGTACTTGTTGTCGTAGGAAAGGCTGTAGTTGGCAGCATAGTCGATGGAGAACAGTGTCTTGAACGACAAGCCCTTCACGAAGTTGCCCATGTCATAGATGATACCGGCATCGAACTGGAACTGACGGCTCACGTCTGTTGTCTGACCACCGAAGTAGCAGTCTGCAATGGCGTTGGTCTGCGTGGCCTTCGTACCTCCGGGGAAGTACTGTCCGTCGAGCAGGTTAAGAGACTTGTGGAGGAGGGCAAGTGCCTTCGTGGCATTGGGATCCACCATGTCGATGGAAATCAGCGGGGCGGCGTTCTCCGGGAAGTTCGGACGGCCGTATTTGCCAGTATTGACCCAGTTGCCATTCTGCAGCTCTTCACCTGCAGCCTCATGCCAGAATTCACCCTTGTTCTTGTTGGCATTGTAGAACGTGGCGCTGGCGTTGGCAAAACCCTTGATCACCTTGTTGATCACGAGGTCCACATTACCACGTACACTGAAACGGTCGGTGTAGTTCTCCTTGGCATCGCCGAAGTTGAGGAGATCCTCTACGCGGTAGTAGTTGATGTTCGTGTAGAAGTGGGCGCGCTTACCACCACCCTGAATCTCCAATGTTCCTTCCAGACGGTTGTAGGCCTTGCGGACGTACTCGTCTGAATAGTAGTTCACGTTCGGATAACGATAGGGATTGAGTCCCGAAGCGTGATTGTAGATATCCTGCTGGGAATATCTCGGATCGAGACCGTCGTTCCTGCGGGCCTCGTTGTAGAGGGTCATGTACTCAGCCGATCCCAGATACTCCGGGAATTCCTTCGCCACGTGGAAACCGGCGTTGGCATTGGCCTGGATCTGAAGACCGTCCACCTTGCCACGCTTGGTGGTGATCAGGATGGCACCCTTGGCACCCTTGGAACCATAGAGTACGACGGCCTGAGCACTCTTGAGGAAGGTGATCTGCTCGATCTCTGAGGGAAGCACATTGTTCGACGGACGCTTTACACCGTCGATGATGACGAGCGGCATGTTGCTGTTGTCATTATTGTCCAGACGGTCATTGTCCATACCCCAGAGGTTGTTGCCGTTCCATCCGCCGACAAGCCCTAACATGTCTTCAAGGCTGCCCGTCGTATAGTCCTTCTTCTGCAGCTCTTCCATGTCAACATAGGAAATGCCTCCGAGAAGCTGGTCTGCATCTACGTCGCGGAAAGCAACATGGACTTTCTTTTTCACCACGGTAGAGTCAGCGTCGTCAGCGCTCTGGGCTTGGCCCGTCAGTGGCGACACCGCCAGCATGGCAAAGAGAAATATGTTTCTTTTAATATGTTTCATATCTATATCTTTTATCATTTATCATTCATCATTTAGGCTGCAGGCCGCTTACCATCCCGGGTTCTGTGGGAAGTTTTCATACAGATAGGTGTCCTTGTCAGGAAGCGGGAACCAGTAGTGCTTGGATTCCAGACGGCGGCTGATCAGGTCTTCTCTGTGGAAGTTGCCGATCTTGGCGTCCTTCGGATCGTGATCCTTAAACCATGAAGCAGCTTCCAGACGCTCGAACTCATGAGAGTATTTCACCGTGTAAGGAGGCTCTGTCAGGAGGAGCCAGCGCTGGAGGTCACACCAGCGGAAGCCTTCGAAGGAAAGCTCCACAGCGCGCTCACGGCGTACCTCGTCAATGAAGTGCTCCCTGGTGTCCATGCAGTTGGCTACGACATGCTCCATAGGATAGTCTTCAGAGTTCACACGGTCGCGGAGGGCGTTGATGGCTTCAACAGCAGAGTACGACGGGCAGTAAGTGGGTCTGTCCTTCAGGTCGCTGGCTGAATTAGCGATGGCAGCCCTTGCCTCTGCATACATCAGATAGACATCAGCCAGACGCATGTAGGGCAGATAGCACTGGAAGGCATAATCCCAGTCGTACCATCTGTCACCTTCGTTACACTGGTGAGGGATCAGCTTCTGGATGAAATAGCCCGTGCTGCTGGCATTGTCGATGGCACGCATGGCACCACCGGTGAAAAGATCGCAATACTCGAGCTTCTTCTGCTCGCCATCCAAGGCGTCTGTGCTAAGCACATAGTGGAAACCGTCGAACACGATATCGTGATATAGTCGTGGGTCGCGATCTTTATAGGGATGCTCCGGATCCCATCCGGCTTTCTCGTTGATCACCAACTGACCGTTCTGAACCAGATAGATGGGCTGTCCATTGGCCATGCCGTACTGATCCACGAGGTTGGCTGTCGGATGGTGGATGATGTTGTCGTGAGCCACAAGACCTGCCACCTTCGGACCGAAGATCTTGGCGCAGTTCCAGTTGGCAGAGTTCACACCAGGATATGCACCACGGAAGATGGCCTCCGTAGATCCGGGCATATTCCAGTTCTGCTTCACGGTATAGAAGATGTCAGCGTAGCAGGACTCTGCATTCTCGTCACGCTCGTGATCGTAGATGTTGGAATACCTGTACTCAGCCAGTTTATACTTTACGGTTCCTTTCTTAACCAGGTCAAGTGCCTTGCCAAGAGCTTCAGCGGCCTGCTTACAGTAGGTGACATCGTAATCGTAGGTCTTGCCATTGCTGCTGGCACCCAGGAGCTGGGCCGTACCACCGTTCTTGGTCTTCTCAAACTCCTTCATGAGGGGAGAGCCTGCCCAGAGATAGCACTTGCCAAGATAGCAGAGCGCCATGAACTTGTTGACACGCAGGTCGTTCTTTCCTCCAGTCTGCATACCGGCCAGCGTCTCGTCCCAGTCGTAAGGCAGCAGATCGTATGCCCTTTCAAAATCCTCTGCACAGCGGTCTGCACATTCCTGGAAGGAAAGGCGGGGCAGCTCAGGTATCTGTGAACCGAAGGCCTCGTCGATGTAGGGGAGACCGCCGAAGTAGCACATCAGCTCGAAGTGCCACCATGCACGGAAGAAATACATCTGTCCGAGCAGCAGGTCACGCTCTTCGTCTGTTCCTACGAGCGACTTGATCTGCTCGATACCCATGTTACATTTACGGATGCAGTACCAGGAGTTCTTCCAGAGAGAGCTTCTGTCACCGTTCAGCCAGCACTGGCTGTTAGTCCACCAGTTACGGTAGTTACCAAGATCCACCTGATGGTCCATGTGTGCATAGCCCTCCGGATTGTGAACAGCGTCGTCACCGAAGTTCCATGCGGTACAATAGTTGATCTTCTGCTTATCGGGAATCAGGTTGTAGATTTCCTCAATATATCCCTGGAAGTTGCGGAAGTTCTTGAAGGCCTCATCCTCTGCCACGATAGACTCGGGATCTTTGTCGAGCCAGTCGGTGCAGGATGTCACGAGGAAGGAGGAAAGAGGAAGGAGGAAGGAGATTACTCTACAGCAGACATTTCTCATTCCACTTTCCACTTTCCACTTTCCACTAAATATATTTATCATTGTAATCATAATTACTAATTTCTAATTACTAATTCCTAATTCTTTAGATATTCAGCTTAATTCCGAAGTTATAACGTCTGACAGTCGGGTAGGCACCACCGCCGCCGCTGAATCCGTAGTTACTCTCACGGTCATCTGGCATCTTGGTGATCAGGAAGAGGTTGTTGCCGTTCACATACAACTTCAGGCTTGTGAAACCGAGCTTCTTGATCCAGCCCTTCGTCCATGTATAAGCCAGCTCCACGTTCTTCAGACGGAAATAGGAGCCGTCGTAGAGATACTGTGTACCGTCGTTGTAGGATACCTGCGTGGTGAATCGCGGAACGACGACTTCGCCACCGCCGTCAACGGGATTCCACCAAGTACCATTGTCATATACAGTCAGAAGCTTATTATTGAAAGAATGGAGGCCTACGTCACGTGTGACACCCGTGGCACCGTACAGCTGGGCAAAGCAGCTCCAGCCCTTCCACTCCCAGCCGATCGTGGCGTTGTAGGTGTGTTCCGGCGTGCCGGTGTAACCGTAAGGAGCCTGGTCGTTAGTCTCGTCAACGACACCGTCACCGTTGAAGTCAACGATATAGTGGTCGCCGATGAGCACCTGGCTGTCGTCCTTCTCGCGTGCAG
The DNA here is from genome assembly GCA_900316445.1 of uncultured Prevotellaceae bacterium. GTDB lineage: Bacteria > Bacteroidota > Bacteroidia > Bacteroidales > Bacteroidaceae > Prevotella. Next base: position 14,644 of record ONCZ01000049.1, read on the forward strand.
GCGTACTATATAATTCATCGTATGTGCTGATGAAACCATTGTCGATAAACGAAGTGTACTGGCCCTGCGAATAGCCCTCAGCCTTGCGGTAGGCAGGAATCAGTGCGGGGTCATCCTTTTCTATAATTTCATTATGCGCGTACGTGTAGTTGGCGTTTGCCCAGAAGCGCATACCATTGTTCAATACCTTGTTGAAACGGAGCTCAAACTCGAAACCGTGGTTCTTCATCTTACCCTTGTTGATGTCGGGATTCGTGGCTGCACCGTAGTAAGAAGGTACAGAACGGTTGCTTCCCGAGATGAAGATATCCTTACGGTCGTCGCGGAAGTAGTCGAAGCTACCTGCGAACATACCGCCGAGGAAAGCATAGTCGAAACCGATGTTCTTTTTCACAACCGTTGCCCAGCGGAGGTCGGGGTTGGCAATGACAGCTTCCTTATATCCTTTGAACGGGCTTTCAGAGCCGTCAAGACCCATGTTAAAACCCTTAGCATTGTTCGTTACTTCCCAAGTGGTCAGATAAGCCCAACGGGCACCACCGGCATCATCACCAATCTCACCGATAGAACCACGGATTTTGAACATATCAATAATCTTCTTATCTTTCAACTTCTTCATGAATTTCTCTTCCGAAAGCATCCAACCTAAGGCGCCAGAGGCGAAGAATACGAAACGGTTGTCCGGAGAGAACTTCTGTGAACCGTTGTAGGCACCGTTGACCTCGGCGAAATACCTGCCCTTATAGTCGTAGGTGGAACGGAACACCCAGTCCTCACGACGATCCTCGAGGTCGGCATTACCAGCCTGGATACGGCGTTTCCAGTTACCCATCACCGTCACGTTGTGGTCACCGAACTGACGACCCCAGAAGAGCTGGAGCGACATTTCCGTAGCACGGCCCGTATAACCTACCGTACCAGCCACCGTTGACCAGTCGCGGCTCTCATAGAAGTCGAAACCTGTCGTGGCATTGATTTCGTTCTCCCAAAGCATCTGACCTACCTCAGGAAGCATATACGCCTTCTTCGTGGTGTGCAGGTCGGAGATACCACGGTCGCTCTCATTGAACTGGTTATCCCACGAGATGGTACCACGTGCGACAAGACCTTTCGTGATGAAGTCAAGCTTCTGCTCAAGGGCAAAGTCAGTGAACACGCGGGTGATGGTCTTCAACTCATAACCCGATGTGGCCACACTGGCCGGAGAGTTCTCAATGTTGGAAACCAGCGGATAGTAACCCCACGATCCGTCAGAGAACTGAACAGGGAAGAGGTTCGGGGCCATACCGTAGGCACCGGCCCACTTCTGCTGCTGGAAGAACTCACCGTTATTACCATAATAGTAACGCGGGGTCTTCTGCTGGGCATTCGAACCTGCCAGGTTCACCTTGAACTGCGTGGTCTTCGTGATCTGAAAGTCCAGGTTCGAACGTACATTCAAACGGTTGTAGGCATAACCGCCGGTGTAACCCTGATGGTTATCCCATACCTTTGTCATATCACCCTCGTTCTGGAAGTCGAAGGCCACGAAATACTTCACAAACTGTGTACCACCGGAGATATTCAGGTTCGTGTTATATGAGAACGCGGTTGATTCAAACATCTCGTCCTGCCAGTCAACGTTGGCATAGCGCTCTGCCTGGCTGTATTCGCCGAGGTAGGTGCCATCAGCAGCATAGTGAGGCTTGACGGTATGATCCTGATTGCGGAAGTTGTCGATGAATGTCTGCGGACGGTAGTAAGCCCAAGAAGCGTCACCGCCGATGGCAATCTCGTGCTCGATGGCCTGGTTGCGGAACATATAACCGTCGTAGGAATCGTACTTGCGCGGGAGTTTCGACACAGCCTTCAGGGTAGCGTTGAAGCCAACGTCAATCCTGGCCTTGCCTTCCACACCACGCTTGGTGGTAATCAGGATAACACCGTTAGCACCCTTCACACCATAGACGGCGGTGGCAGAGGCGTCCTTCAGGACCGAGACGGTAGCGACAGATGTCACATCCACCGACTTGATCTCACGCTCCACACCATCCACGAGGATCAGCGGCTGGGCGTCTGTGTTCCAGGCAGCAGCACCACGGATATAGATTCGCGGATCCTCTTCACCCGGCTGACCGGTAGAGGCGATGGTGGCAACACCGGGGACGTTACCCGTGAGGGCTGCACTCACACTACCGATACCTGCTGAACGTTCAAGCACTTCACCCGTGGTCTGGGTAATGGCACCCACCACAGAGGCCTTCTTCTGCTGGCCGAAACCAACGACGATCACTTCCGAGAGCTGAGTGTTGTCGGTCAGCGTCACGTTGAACGTACGCCGCTTGCCGACTTTCAACTCTTCGGTGTTCATTCCCACATAGGAGACCACGATGGTCGAGGACTCAGATGGGACACTAAAGGCGAAATTACCGTCGAAGTCCGTCACCGTACCTACCGACGTATTTCCCTTAACCACAACGGAGGCACCTATCAGCGCCTCTCCGTTCGCATCGACAACCGTTCCCTTAACGGCAATGCCACCCTGTGCCCACGCCGTGGCGCAGAACAGGAGCATCAAAGACAATGCCGACCAGCGACATTGTCTTTTAGCCCATGGGAGAGCGGTTCCCACAAAGTTTATTAACTGTTTCATTTAGCTGATTTTGATTCAACATTAGTTTTTTGTGGGTGCAAAATTAATAATATTTTATTAAATAATGTAATTGATTTATATCAAATACTTTGTAGTAATTCCCTAAAGCCCCGCATTGGTACAAATGGCAAAGTAATGGTTACTTTTGGAAAACTATCGGAGTGTTAAAACCTCCTGCCAATAGAGATTTTAACACTCCGTTCAATCAATTTTAGTTAAAGACTGACTTCAGGAACTACCTGCCCGTCGAGGAGATTGATGACGCGCTGGGCGTAGCCGGCATCGCGTTCGGAGTGGGTTACCATCACGACGGTGGTGCCTTCCTGGTTCAGTTGGGTGAGCAGCTGCATCACCTCCAGACCGTTCTTGGAGTCAAGGTTACCTGTAGGCTCGTCGGCGAGGATCAGTTTGGGATTCATCACGACGGCACGGGCAATGGCGACACGCTGTTGCTGACCTCCAGAGAGTTGCTGGGGGAAGTGATGGGCACGGTGCGAGATGGCCATCCGGCGAAGCACTTCTTCTACACGCTGCTTACGCTCCTTTTTAGGCACGCCGAGATAGGTCAGCGGCAGTTCGACGTTCTCCTCTACGTTCAACTCGTCAATCAGGTTGAAACTCTGGAACACGAAACCAATCTGCCCCTTGCGAACCTTCGTGCGCTGACTCTCCTTCAACTTACCCACTTCCTCGCCATCGAGCCAATACTTGCCGTTGGTGGGATTGTCGAGCAAGCCTAATATATTTAATAAGGTAGACTTGCCACAGCCCGAAGGCCCCATGATGGCCACAAACTCACCTTTCTTTACTTCGAGCGATACGCCGCCCAATGCTACGGTTTCCACCTCTTCCGTGCGGAACACCTTCTGAATGTTTTCTAACTTAATCATAATCTTAATTTATTTAATAATTTACTATTTATTCATTTTTAAGATAATCAACTGGATTGCTGGTGGCCACACGATAACAGCCAATGCAAACCACCGAGAGGATAACCACCACTACCGCCAAGGCACAGAGGCCGAAGAGTACTGGCGACAGGACAGCCTTTTCGCTGAACTGCTCTAACCACAAGCGCGATACATACCAGCCACCAATGGCACCAATAACCACTGCAGGCAGGGCCAGGCGCAGAATATCGCGGATAAAGAGCTGTAGCACATCGATGATATCGGCACCGTTCACCTTACGCACGGCAATCTCCTTCTGTCGGCGAGCCATCTCGCCAGCCAGATAACCAATCAGTCCTATCAGGGCGATTATCAGGGCTACCATTCCACCAATCATCACGGTACTGCGGAAACGCTTCGCATCGGTATAAAGCTGCGTCATCAACAAGGTATAGGGACGGAGCGAAACATCAGGATTATCGGGAATCAACTCGTGCAAGCGCTTGTTGGCGGCATCGAGTGCATCCATATTGTTGAAACGCACGGTGATATGGTGGGTGTACCTCATATTATGATCGTAGAAGCAGATGCTGGGGCGTGTGTCGGGATAAGTGATACTACCGATACGAGGATCGTCGAACACACCCACGATGGTGTAAGGACCTTCGTACGAGGTACAGATGACCTGCTTGCCTACAGCCTGATCCCAACCAGCCAGCTGTTTCATCTTCTCCTCGAACTTTCGACTTACCATCGCCTCGCGCATGGTGTCGGTCTGCTCAGTAAAGGTGCGACCAGCAATCACGGGTATGCCCATCACATCAAAGTAGCCATCGCCCACATCAAACAAGTCGGCCACATTCATGAACTCCTTATCATCGTCTGGCAGGAAGATGTTATCGCCACTCTGCATCTCTGGCAAGTAGGCATAAGATGTGGTAACACCTTTAACGCCCGACAGCTTTTTGAGCTCTTCAACCACCAGTCGTTTCTCTGTCAACGAGAGTTCGTCGGTGTTGAGATCGGCCAAGGTCGAATAGTCGTAGCCCGGATTATCGTTCACCATCAGCTGATACTGGCGACCTACCACCAGCAACAGCACAAAGAGGAAGGTGGCCGAAGCAAACTGCAAGCCTAACAACAGCAACTTCCACACACGGTGGGCATGATTGTAATTCTTAAACGCCGCAGTCATGGGGATATGGGTGTAGGCCCAACCTGGCACCAGACCTGTGATGACCAGCACCACCAGACAGGTGAGGGCGATGAACCAGATGTTATGACCTGTGGTAAGGATTACCAGTAGTGGCGTGTCGGTAAGTTCCTGGATGGTATCCTGGAAGATGAACAGCAAACCAGCGGCCAGTGCCAGCGACAACAGCAGGTGCAGCACACTCTCTATCATCACGCGACCGTAGATGTTACGTGCCTCGGCACCATAGCAACGGTGTACAGCCATCTCGCGGGCTCGGCGACTGATGCCACCAATAACCAGCAACAGATAGTTCATTACCGCACAGCCAATCAGCACCATGGCCAGCAACGAGATAATCCATATCATACGACGTGTAGCATCGTCCTGTGTATGATAGTCGGCCAATGGGCGCAGCGAGTAGTCGAGATCCACACCAGCCTTCTTCAGTTCGTCGGCAGGCAGGTTATCATGGCGCATCTTCTTTATCTGCGGTTTCAGGTCGTCGGGGGTAATGCCCTTGGCCAATCGTACATAACCAAAGTAGCGGTCGTTACCCACCCAGTTGTCGCGTCCATCCCAGGTTATCTGGGGCAGTGTGGGCATAGATACCAGCACCTCCAAATCGTTCAGGCGACTGTTCAGGGGGATATCCTCGTAGATACCGCCAATAGTGAGTGCCAGATTGCCACGCTTATTATAATACACCTTCTTACCAATCACGTCGCCACCCAGTTTCTCGGCTATCGACTGCGGAATCATGCAGTAGTTAGGCTGACTGAGCGTCTTCTTAGGATTACCTGCCAGGATACGGTAGGGGAACACATCAAAGAAACAACTATCGGTAAAGAAAAAGTTGGTACGTATGCGCTTATCGTCTTCGGTAACCAGTGGCAGGTCCCAACCAAAGCCTGTGTAACGGGTAGCGGCCTCAACCTGCGGGCAGTAACGCTTCAAGCCGTGAGCGATTGCACCCGGTGTTTGTGAGTAATGCTGGTATTCGCCATCGCGAATCACATCCTCGTAAAGCACATAGATGCGGTCGCTCGTATCAAAGTCCTTATCCCACGACTGTTCGAAACCAGCCTTACCTATTAATACAATACCAGTAGCCAGACCAACAGCCAGACAAAGGATTTTAATCCAGTTGTGCTGACCACGCTGATTGAGAGATTTGATAACGTTCATATTCATTATTTTGTTTATTCAGTTTTAATGCTTTCAACCGGGTTGGTGCGCACGGCCTTGATGATTTGGAAACCGACGGAGAGGATGGCCACAAGGAGGGCGAAGGCACAAGTAGCGGTGAATATCCAAGGGCTGAGCGCGATGCGATAGCTGAAGTTCGTCAGCCAGTCGTTCATGACATACCAAGAAATAGGTATGGCAATGACGAACGATACCAGCAATGGTGCACAGAAGGTGCGCAGCATGAGCGTCATCACCTCGTGCGAGGTTGAACCCATAATCTTGCGGATACCAATCTCCTTCTGTCGCTGACGAATAAAGAAGAGCGACATGCCGATGAATCCCATTACAGAGATGACAATGGCAATGAGGGTGAAGAGGGAGATGATGCGCAGCGTGTTCTGCTGATCCTCGAAGGTTTCGGCGATACCCTCTTCCAGACTGCTAACGGACCACTCCATCGCTTCCTCTGGGACACCCAATTCTCTCATCATTTCGACGAAAGCAGTCTTTGCCTGCTTATCACCATTCGTCTTAACTAGGAAGTTAGGATTATCCACATGCTCTTGCACACGGATGGCGAATGGCTCAGCTTCATGCAACACGTTGATGCGGTGGAAGTCCTTGAGGATGCCACTGATGGGAGCCGTCTCGTCTTTGCCCCAGACCATCTCGCGGTCATCATCCGTCAACTCTAACCGGCGTTTGGCATCCTCGTTCAGATAGTAGCCGTTGCTGGTGTTGCCGTAGTCTTTGAGGATGTCCAGCCCGTAGAGGGTAAAGGCTGTCGAGTCCAGATCGGTCAGAAACAGACTCGTCAGTTTGTCGCCGTTCGTGATACTTTTTATGCTACTGCTGTAGGTGACAAAGGTGGTTCCGCTATACTCACCGATGCTCTCTACGAAAGGCATCTTCTCCAACTGGCTCCTGACCGTCTGGCTTTTACCCTCTGGCGTATTCACATAATAAAGCCGTTCTGTATTGAACCCTAGCGGCGCATGAATGAGGTGATTCAATTGAAGCCAGATTACAAGGGCTGCTGTGAGCATTGTCACCGTTACAACATTCTGCACAATGATGAACAACCTACCCATCACCATTTTGGATTGGTAGCGGAAGTTACCCTTCACGATGTCGATGGGTTGGAAACGGGAAATCTGATACGAGGGCATGATGCCTGAGATGATGCCCACAAGCAGGATGAAACCAAGACAGACGCTTACCGTGCCGAGATTGATGTCGTTGAGCAGCGCAATCTTCCCCTTGAACAACTCTGCAGCATCATCCTGGAAACAGAACGCCAAAGCAAAGCCTATGAGGAAGGCGACGGCTATCATCAGCGTTGATTCGGCTATCAGTTTCAGTGATATCTGGTACTGACTACTCCCAAATAGCCTGCGCGTAGCCATCTCCTTGGCGCGGAAGCCTGTATTCGCTACCGTCAGGTTGATATAGTTGCTGACAGCGAAAAATAGGATGGCCAGTACGGCTGCCAAAAGGATATGGAGTCGCGTCTTGTCACCTTTCTGCATACCATAGCCATTGTTCTGCGGTGCAAACATAATGTCTGTCAGTGGTGTTGCAAAGAACTCTTGATTGTCCATATGCGCCCACATATAGTTCTTGGCCAGAT
>ONCZ01000103.1 GCA_900316445.1 uncultured Prevotellaceae bacterium
ATAAAACAACCTTCTTCATTGATGCCTCGGTCTATGCCTCTCGACCTTACGGGGTAAGGGGGTACTGGCTCATGGTCGGTCGGATTACACGCTTGTATGGTTAAAAACAGACAGACATGTCTCAAATGGCGGCAAAATTAGACCTTTGAAAATTATCTGCGGATTTTAGGAATATCTTAAATACGATTAAGAGTACAAATCAATAGATGGACTAAGAGCCAAGTCCGTTTATGCAATCAGCGCCGCAGGATTTCTCCCGCGGCGCTGATTCTTTTTGAAGCATGACGGCTTACAACACAGGCAGGATGTTGTCCCAGACGAGATTGAGTTCGCCCTGGAGATCTGCCACATTGGAGGTGATGGCGATGACGGCATTCATGTCGGGAACGACGATGATGTACTGTCCTCTGGCTCCATCAGCACGGAAGCAACCGGGACGACAACGCCACATCTGATAGCCATAGCCCTGCATCCAGTCGCTGGTCTCTGTGGTCATGCCCTTCGCGGCTGCATCCTCAAGACGTGTGCCGGGGTTGACACTATCCACCTGCTTCTTCGACATCTCTGCCACCCAATCGGCGGGGATGATCTGACGGCCATTCCATTCACCCTTCTGTAACAACAGTTGTCCCATCTTAGCCAAATCCTCAGTCTTCAGATAGAGTCCCCAGCCACCAGTGTTGATGCCCTGCGGACTCTCTTCCCAACGTGGCTTGTCAATATGAAGCGGCTCAAAGAGTCGCGTGTTCAGATAATCGACAACCTTCTCGCCCGTCACCTTCTGGACGATGGCCGAGAGCATATAAGTGCCAAGACTGTTGTAGAGGTAGAACGTGCCAGGCTCATGTACGACAGGATGAGCCAAAAAGGCCTCAACCCAGTCAACGTTTCCACCTTCACGACGGGTAGCAGGTTCCTCGTCATGGCCACATGTCATCGTGAGCAGGTCACGAACGGTCATAGCCTTCAGATTGTCACTGACCTCGACAGGAAGCTTGTCGGGGAAGAAGTCGATCACCTTGTCCGTCAGTGCCATCTTACCGTCAGCAATGGCAAGTCCGACAGCCGTAGCAGTAAAGGTCTTGCTGACGGAATGGAGCACATGCGGCACCGTATCCACGCCCTCACTCTGCCAACGGCTGAAGATGACCTGACCGTCCTTCACAATCATCACACTGTGGACGTCGAAAGAGTCTATAGCGGCTTTCTGGAAGAAGCCATCCATCGCCTGGGCTACACTGTCGGGAGTCTCTGCACGGGGCAGGTCAATGATCTCTGCCACTTGTGTCTGGCTGTTCTTACATGCCATCAATGCCATCAGCATCACGGCCATCACGATTGTCTGTTTCATTTTCATATCGGTTTTAAGTTTAGTGAATAAATTTGTCTGCAAAAGTACTCATTATTTGTGAGATTAGGCACACATTATTCCTTAAATAATATAAAAGGGTTGGCGGAATCCAAAATATTTTGTAACTTTGTACCCAAATCATTTAAACCCTACAAACAATATGAAAAGACTATTTCTTACCGCGACTATCGCACTGGCCTTTGCCACAGGGGCAACGGCCGCAGAGAATGTGAAGGCAACGGTTCACGCCGATCAGGCGGGAGCCAAAATCAACCGTGAGATCTACGGACAGTTCTCAGAGCACCTCGGCTCGTGTATCTACGGCGGTCTCTGGGTGGGTGAAGATTCCAAAATCCCCAACATCCAGGGCTATCGTAAGGATGTGTTCGAGGCGCTGAAGGCGCTCAAGATTCCTGTGATGCGCTGGCCCGGCGGCTGCTTTGCCGACGACTACCACTGGATGGACGGTATCGGTCCGAAGAAAGACCGTCCGTCACTGCGTAACAACAACTGGGGCGGCACCATCGAGGACAACTCTTTCGGCACCCATGAGTTCCTGAACCTCTGCGAGATGCTCGGCTGTGAGCCGTATATCAGCGGTAACGTTGGGTCAGGTACAGTGAAGGAGATGGCCCAATGGGTGGAGTATATGACGAGCGACGGTGACACACCGATGGCTCGTCTGCGTCGTGCCAACGGTCGCGACAAGGCCTGGAAGGTGAAGTACTTCGGCATTGGCAACGAGGCCTGGGGCTGTGGTGGAAATATGACGCCAGAGTACTACTCAAACGAGTTCCGTAAGTTCAATACCTATCTGCGCGACCAACCCGGCAACAAGCTCTACCGCATCGCCTCTGGTGCCTCTGACTATGACTACGACTGGACCACAGTGCTGATGAAGAACATCGGCCGTCAGATGCAAGGTGTCTCCTTACATTATTATACTTGTTCGGGCTGGGAAGGCTCAAAGGGTTCTGCCACCAAGTTCAACACCGACCAGTATTACTGGGCCCTGGGCAAGTGTACGGAGATCGAGGAAGTCATCCAGAAGCACAAGGCTATCATGGACAAGGAAGATCCAGAAGGCAAGATCGGCCTGCTCGTTGATGAGTGGGGCACGTGGTGGGACGAGGAGCCTGGCACCATCGCTGGACACCTCTACCAGCAGAACGCCCTGAGGGATGCCTTCGTGGCTGCGCTGAGTCTGAACATCTTCCATAAGTACACCGATCGTGTGAAGATGGCAAACATCGCCCAGGTAGTGAACGTGCTGCAGTCGATGATCCTCACCGACCAGGAAGGCACAGGCCACATGGTACTCACACCGACCTACCACGTATTTGAGATGTACACCCCATTCCAGGAGGCCACCTATCTCCCACTCGACCTTGAAAGCGAAGTGATGGCTGTGAGCAAAGCTTACTTCAAGGAGAAGGCCGACGCTAAGGATGCTGGCTATCGTCCCTGCCCCATGCTCTCTGCCTCCGCTGCAAAGACACAGGACGGCTCGATCATACTCGCCGTCACCAACGTCAGCCTCGACAAGGATCAGACCATAGACTTCAATATCGAGGGCTACAACGCCAAGCAGGTCTCCGGCCGCATCCTCACCTCGAAGAACGTAGCCGACTACAACGATTTCAACAACCCGAACGTCATTGCCCCAAAGGCTTTCAACGACGCCAAGCTGAACAAGGGCGTGCTGACGGTGAAGGTTCCCGCAAAGTCGATTGTGGTACTGGATATTAAATGATTAACGGATTAAACGGATTATGATAGGCGATAAAAACAGACACAAAATTGCTTTCGCTTTTCTCTTGGTAATGGTTTTGACGGGATGTCAAACGGGAGGAGAGAGAGAAGACATGCAGTGGCTGGTGCAGTCATCGGAGAAGGTTAGTGTGGGCGGTGAGGTATTGTCTACACCAGCAGCCAAGACTGAGGGGTGGATAAAGGCGAAAGTACCTTCAACCATTATGGGAGTGCTGACAGACAATGGTATTGAGAAAGAAGCACTTACGGCAAATGACTACGCCAATATCGACAAGACGCGGTTTGAGAAGAGTTGGTGGTATCGGACGACGTTTGAGATGCCAGAATTAAAGGAGGGTGAGCACGTGTTGCTCGACTTCGACGGGATCTGCTATCGCGCTAATGTGTGGCTCAACGGCCAGCAGATTGCCAACAGTCAGGAGATGGCTGGTTCGTTCAGGCAGTTTGAGTTTGATGTGACCAAAACCATCACTCAGGAGAATGTGCTCGCCGTCGAGGTATTCCGTGCCCAGCCCGGAGAACCCAATATCGGTTTTGTAGACTGGAACCCGCGGCCTGCCGATGAGAGTATGGGCATCTATCGCGAGGTCAGAGTGAAGACCTGTGGCAACGTGGCGGTATCCCATTCAGCTGTCAGGTCGAAGGTGAATACGGAAACGCTTGATGAAGCCTGGCTCACAGTAGTCACCGAACTGAAAAATCTCTCAGATCAGCCTGTGGAAGGTGAAGTCAAAGGCACTGCCGACGGACAAGCATTCAGTTGTCCCGTGACACTTGCGGCTGGTGAGAAGCGTCACCTCACCCTCCCCACAGAGATCCATATCGACCATCCTCGCCTGTGGTGGTGCCACAATATGGGCAAGCCCGAACTCTGCGACCTCCATCTGGAGTTTGTCGAGAACGACAAAGTTTCTGACAGTGAAGACGTAAAATTCGGCATCCGAGAGGTGAAGAGTTATCTGACTGACGAGGGTTATCGCGGCTTCACGCTGAATGGCAAGAAAGTGCTGTTAAGAGGTGCCGGATGGACGGACGACATCTATCTGCGTGACACACCAGAGAGCAATCGCCTACAATTACAATATGTACGCGATATGAACATGAACACCGTCCGACTGGAGGGCTTCTGGGGAACATCACAGAGTCTCTATGACCTCTGCGACGAACTGGGACTGCTGATCCTCGTTGGTTGGAGCTGTCATTGGGAGTGGGAAAGCTATCTTGGTTCTCCCACTGAGGAGCCCTACGGCGGCATCATTAGTCCGGAGAATATCGCCCTCGTCGCCCAGTCATTCGAGGACCAGGTGATGTGGTTACGCTATCATCCGTCGATCATCGGCTGGTTCGTAGGCAGCGACAGGATTCCCAAGCCTGAACTGGAGAAACAGTATCAGCAGTTCCTCAGTCAGGAGGACGACCGCGACTATATCATTTCTGCCAAGAACCTGGAGAGTGAAATCTCCGGATGGTCCGGCACGAAGATGGAAGGTCCCTACGAGTATGTGGGACCGTCGTACTGGTATCTGCCAGAGGCTCCCGGCGGGGCTTTCGGTTTTAACACTGAGACAGGCATCGGTGCCCAACTGCCCGTGAAGGAGTCGTTGCAGAAGATGCTGGGCCAGCAACTCTTCCCCATCGACAGTCGCTGGAATATCCTCTGCACCGCCTCGAGTTCGGAAATGAACACATTAGGGAAACTGAACGAGGTGATCCAACAGCGCTTTGGTGAAGCGAAGGATATCGACGAATATCTCTACAGGGCCGATATGCTGAACTACGAGAGCACGAAGGCGATGTTCGAGAGTTTCCGTGTGCGCTGGCCTCATACCACCGGCATCGTCCAGTGGATGCTCAACAGTGCACGTCCGAGCATCTACTGGCAACTCTACGACTACTACATGCAGCCCAATGCAGCCTACTATGGCGTGAAGAAAGGTAACGCCCCTGTGCAGTTGATCTACGACTATCACACCAAGGCAGTCTATGCTGTCAATGAGACACTGGAGTCAGCGAATGTCAAGGCTTCGATGAAACTTCTGAAAGGCGAACAGACCAATGACAAGTCTATGATCAGACCCCCTCTAGCTCCCCCTATTCAGGGGGAGAAAGAGTTACTCCAGATGATTCCAGGGGCTGTGGTCAAGGTCTTCGACATCGACACCAAGGATACGCCTGCCGCCTTCCTGTTCCTCAAACTGACGGATGACAAGGATACTGAGTTGACGACTAACGAGTATTTCATAGTGGCAGAGAAAGACACCTACGACTGGGCAAAGACCAACTGGGTGCATACACCTATTATAAAATATGGCTCGTATGCGATGCTCGACAACCTCTGTACCAAGTCCTGTGAGTTGTCGGTCAAGCCAATGTCAGAAGGGCTTTACGAGGCAACGGTCAGCAATCCTTCAGACAAGGTGGCCTTTATGGTTCGTCTGAAGGCCAAGGATCAGAACGGTGAACTCATCTGCCCTGCCTATTGGTCTGACAACTATCTGACGCTGGCACCTGGAGAGTCGCGTACAGTGACCTGCCGGATGCCGTCATTGGCAGCTGATACAACGGTTAAAATTCAGTTATCTGAGTAAATTAACTTTGTTTAGAAATAAATATTCCGAAACTTGCGACAGTTTCGGAATATTTTTGTATCTTTGCACGCAAATTATCCTTTTATACAATTAATTATTCATTATGAACGACAACAAAGTTATGAACATGGCAGCGGATAACATCCGTATCCTTGCTGCTTCGATGGTTGAAAAGGCAAAGTCGGGTCACCCCGGCTAGTGTATGACCCCGAGAATCCCGCATGGGAGGGTCGCGACCGTTTCTTCCTCGATCCCGGTCACATGGCTCCGATGCTCTATAGCCAGCTCTGCCTCATCGGCAAGTACACGCTGGAGGATCTGAAGAACCTGCGTCAGTGGGGGTCTGTGACTCCCGGTCACCCCGAGCGCGAGATTGAGCGCGGCATCGAGAACACCTCTGGTCCTCTTGGTCAGGGTCACTGTTTCGCTGTGGGTGCTGCCATCGCCGCTAAGTTCCTGAAGGCTCGTCTGGGCAACGTGATGAACCAGACCATCTACGCCTACATCTCTGATGGTGGCGTACAGGAGGAGATCTCTCAGGGTGCTGGCCGTATTGCCGGTAACCTCGGTCTCGACAACCTCATCATGTTCTACGACGCCAACGATATTCAGCTCTCTACCAAGACTGAGGTGGTGACCTGCGAGGATACCGCCAAGAAGTATGAGGCTTGGGGCTGGTATGTTCAGAAGATCGACGGTAACAATGTGGATCAGATCCGTGAGGCTATCAAGAAGGCTCAGGCAGAGAAGGAGCGTCCTTCACTGATCATCGGTCACTGTGTGATGGGTAAGGGTGCCCGTAAGGCTGACGGCTCTTCATACGAGAGCAACTGCGCTACTCACGGTGCTCCTCTCGGAGGCGATGCCTACATCAACACGATGAAGAACCTGGGTGCTGATCCTGAGAATCCGTTCCAGATCTTCCCCGAGGTGCAGGAACTCTACGCCAAGCGTGCTGAGGAACTGAAGAAGATCTGCGCTGAGCGCTATGCAGAGAAGGCAGAGTGGGCCAAGGGTCATCCCGAGCAGGCCAAGCAGCTTGAGGAGTGGTTCAGCGGCAAGGCTCCGAAGATTGACTGGAGCAAGGTGGAACAGAAGGCTGGCAGCGCTACCCGTAGTGCTTCTGCAGCTGTTCTGGGTCAGCTGGCTGAGCAGGTGCCCAACATGATCTGTGCTTCTGCCGACCTGAGCAACTCTGATAACACCAACGGCTTCCTGAAGAAGACTCACGACCTCGTTCGTGGCGACTTCAGCGGTGCCTTCTTCGAGGCTGGTGTGGCAGAGCTCACCATGGCTTGCTGCTGTATCGGTATGGCTCTGCACGGTGGTGTCATCCCCGCTTGCGGTACCTTCTTCGTATTCTCTGACTACATGAAGCCC
>ONCZ01000096.1 GCA_900316445.1 uncultured Prevotellaceae bacterium
CGGCCGCACATGGACGAACGACAGCGTGAAGGGTCGCGTCATGGTGATTAACCTCTGGTACTCCGGCTGTGGCCCCTGCCGTGCCGAAATGCCCATCCTTTCGGAGTGGAAGGAACAACTGCCCGGCGTGTTGTTCTTCTCCGCCACATACCACGATGCCGAAACGGCCAAGCGCATCACCGACAAGCACCATTTCACATGGACGCATCTCGTTGAGGCGAAGGATATGATGGCGTGGATTGGCTATGAGGGTTTCCCGCTGACCATCGTCGTCGATAAAAAGGGCATCGTCCGCCACGCCGTCCACGGCACCAACGAGACGAAGCGCGAGGAACTGTTAGCGAAAATCAAAGAGGCCGAGGCAGAATGATACACTACAGTCGATTTCTGCTTCTGCTGGCGATGCTGTCAGCAGCGACATCCGAAATGGCTCAAACCGACAGCTTAAAGGACTGCAATGTCTTTGCTAATGGGAATCGTGATATAGTGTATCTGCTGCCATCTAAAGAGATATGCGAGACAGGAGAAGATTTGTGGTTCAAGGCATATCTGATGGATAAGCAGACTTTGGCCTTATCAGATAAAAGTCAAACGCTCTATCTGCAAGTGCGAAACGAAAAAGGTGAGGTAATATGGAGTGAGAAATATCCCCTTATGGCAGGACGAGGCGACGGACATATTTATATCGGAGAGAATTGGCAGCAGGGGGAATATTATATGGAGGGTTATACGCGTTCTTCCTTTACGGCTGACAGTACTACAAATACTCATCCACGACGGATCCGAGTGGTAGAGCGTGTGACACAAATGGATTCCATTTCGGCAGAAACGGTCAAAAGCGATTCAATACAACGGCTGACGGCAAAACATCGTTTTGACCTTTTCCCAGAAGGTGGGCATTTGGTAGATGGTATCAACTGCGTGATGGCTTTCAAGGCAACATACGGAAAAGGGTTTCCTGATGATGTCACAGGCAAGGTCTTGGAGGATGGGAAAGAAATTGCATCATTCATAAGTGTGCATGATGGAATGGGTAAGTTTGCCTTAACACCACGACAGGGTAAGGATTATAAGGTGGTACTAACTGATGGCAGGACATACTCACTTCCAGCAATAGAACGGACAGGTATGGCACTTCGCGTATTACGCAACAATAATACCAGCGTCACAATGCTTGTATCCTCATCCGATAGTCTCCCACATCCTTTCACGGTATTTGCGAAACAAAGAGGTGTTCCTTGCTGTAGTGCCAGGGGAATAGTAAAAGGTCAGCAAATAGTCAGACTGCCAATAGATAGGTTTCCATTACAAGGGATTACTGAAATTACGTTATCTGACGAAAACGACTATCCTGTTGCAGAACGATTGGTATATGTCAACCCTACGCAACAGCTGAACATCACCGTTTCAACAGACCGTCAGCAATACAACAGACGCGACGAGGGAAAAGTATGTCTGAAAGTCACTGATTCTTCTGGTCTGCCTCTCAAAGCAGAACTGGCCGTAAGTATCTTCGACAAAGCCTATCTCTATCTGCCTGGGCATGAGAATATCCTATCCCATTGTCATTTGTCCGAAGAAATTCGGGGTAACATCTTCAACCCTACTTACTATTTTGACAAACGGAACGAAGACCGTTTACAGGCACTTGACCTGTTACTGATGACGCAAGGCTGGCGTTCCTATGTCTGGAATGAGAAGCCGATAAAAGGACGACAAGTTTTGACGGACGGGTTGTATGGTAAAGAAACAACCAGCAACAAACTCACCAACAAAATGCAACTAATCAGTGCGTTTTCGCTCAGGAGTGATTCCTGCTTCATCTTGACGGATTCCATTGGATGCTTTGAAATTACGCCAGACCAGATGATGACTATGCGCGGAAATATCTACCTGAAGCCACTGCTGAGCGAAAAGTACAAGGCAAAACTGACAATTATCAATCCGTTCGACAGCATTAATTTCTATCAGCAAGGCAGACCAAGAAACCTACCGCAGAACTATATCTATGAGACAGCCAACGGAGAACGGGCTATTACCAATGGTTTTGGAACGGTAGTATTAAAAGATATCTATGTTACGGCCAAACGACGTTCACCCTATCGCGACAAAGTGACGGGTTATCTTGACAGTCTGGCTACAATGGCAAGTGGTGAGTGGGTTTGTGAGTGTAAAGCTGGTCAGGCATCACATTACCTGAACAACTATAAAGGCTATTCCCATCATCCCGATGGATGCTCAGTAACCACTTATTCAGGTAAGCGACGTATGCCCAAACGAGGTGAGAATTACGAACTGATTAAATATGAGCCAGTAGGTAGTGATGGCAACTGGGTAGTGACAGACATCTCAAGTATCAGGTATTCTGGACCACAATACACTGAGGAAGATCTGCTGCGGATGTACGGAATGTGGAAGGCTCAGGGTTATTATCCCCAGCGTGAGTTCTACGAGCCAGACCCTGTTGAACTTACCTCCCCAATGCCTGATCCCCGTAACCTGTTGCAATGGCAGCCTGCTGTGCTGACCAATGAGAAGGGAGAAGCGGAAATATCCTTTAATGCGTCAGATGTCAATACCGAGTTTATTGGCATCGTGGAGGCTATCGACGGCACAGGACTGATGGGCTGTCAGACATTTACATTCAGAGTCATTAGAAACAGATAACGATATGAAAAGAATCATCCTTACCTTGTTGTCAGCAGTTGTAACGCTGACCGTATCTGCACAACAAGCGGATACAACTTTCGTTGTGTATTATGGTTATCAGCCCATTGATACCATAACCATCAGCAAGACTTCCAAAACATTTCTCCAACTCCAAGAAGCGGAATCAGTTGTTAAGGGAATCACTGACGAACCCACTAAACATCGTGTCATTGTGGAATACGTGTTAAGCCATCCCGATAGCGACGGCTCCATATATTTGATGAGATACCTTTCGGGTATGATAAATTATAATAAATGCCTGCCTGTGCTAACTGAACGGGTAAGGCAAGGTGTCATGAAACGACTCTATGATATCTTTGTTGCTGCAAAGGCCGAAGAAGATGCTTTTACGTCGATAACAGCCAAGGCCATCAAAATCGGGGAGGAGGCTGCAGATTTCACACTGGAGGATATCAACGGCAACATGCTGACTTTATCGTCGCTGCGAGGTAAATATGTCATGCTCGACTTCTGGGGGTCATGGTGTGGAGCGTGTATCAGGTCCTTCCCACATCTGAAAGAATATCGTGAGCAGCACCGTGACAAAGTGAAGGTTGTAGGCATAGCCTGTCATGACACTAAAGAAAAGTGGAATGCTGCAGTGAAGCGCCATGAGTTGCCTTGGTTACACGTTTTGAATGGAGAGGGGACGAACGATGTGGCAGAACTATATGGAGTTCAGGCATATCCAACCTATGTGCTTATTGCTCCCGACGGAAAGGTAGTGCAATGGATGGCAGACGACCCAGACACCTTTGATTTGTATTTTGATAATCACATTTTAGAGTAATGATGAAACATACAAAACTTTTTCTCTATCCAGTATGGCACAGATAGAAGATTTCTTTATGTACGAGAACCGTGTGGAGGGCATCACCGATGCCGACTACCAGCGGGCGCAGCCTTACGTGGAAGCGGCGCAGGCATTCGCGCAGACCACCTACCAGAGCATCTACATCATCGACTATTACCGCAAGAACTTCCTTTACGTGTCGGACAATCCGCTCTTCCTCTGCGGCCACACTGCCGACGAGGTACGTCAGATGGGCTACGGCTTCTACCCCATATCCACAAATCATCAATGCTCAAAACATCCCCGCTATGCTCTATGGAATTGATGCCCTTCCGCATACCATCCTCTTTGCCCCCGACGGTACCATCATAGCCCGAAATATCTATGGAGAGGAACTGAAAGAGATATTGGCAGAAATCTTCAAGTAACGATATGAACTACAACGAAATAAAATTCATAGATTCAGACCTGCGCGAAGCACTCCGGCGGATGTATGCCAACACACCGCCACCGCCCGCAGACCTTACAGAAAGAACAATGAAAGGAATTAAAAAGACTGAAATATGAAGAAATTACGATTTCGGGAAAGCATTACCGTATTGGCCGCAGCCATCTCCCTCGCTGCATGCACTGCGCAAAATGGCAAGCCACAACAGCCACAGGAAGACTACATTCCAAATGACACGACTGCCATATGTTTTCCCGAACCCATTATCAGGTAGATACTAAAAGATAAGAATGAAACGAACAAATAATCGTAAAATCAAAATCAGGTAGAACCCTTTAACGAAGTAAAAACGATGAGTCCGTAGAAGAAATAATCTCAAATATTTGGGCATTTGAAAGATTTCAGTTATCTTTGCACCCTTGAACAGCGGTTCATATAAGAACAGAGAGCCCGACAGTTTTGTGTCCCCGAAATACCAGCAAGTATAAAGGAAGATATCACGAAACATACGGCTGCCCGCTCACACCCCTTCGGGGGCGTGGGCTTTGGTAGTTTACAGTATTCGTGAAGGGCTTCTTTTGCTGGTATCCCTGGGGGTGCTGTATTTTCAAACGTCTCACGCCCTCTGTTCTTATATGAACTTTTTTCCCAAAATTAATATTATACTTTAGGCACAATGGGACCTGGCTCTTATGCGCCTCTATTTCTTAACAATTAATGGAGACAAGCGACTTCGTCTATTTTGACGGCACTTATATTGAAGAGCGCAAACTGGCAAATATGGCAAAACAGGCAGGCAGTTATCAAATAGCCGAACACTATGCCATCCATTTGCTATATCATGCATTCAAGTATAAGAAAGACTATCTGATAGATGAAGTGAATAATATCAGGAAGTTCTACTCATTACCGCCTTTTCCTCCACTATATGCGACATCTGTCATTTCGCAAACGATGCCTGGCTATACTTATGAGAATAAAGAAAGTAACGACTTGGCAAGAGCAAAATATAAATCTCTGGATGAAGAGAAGAGAATCGAGGTCATTAGAAGGAGTTTGATATTATTGGTGTTAAAGGATAAAAACCTTTTTGATGAAAAAAGGAAATGGATAGGTATCTATCTGGTGATCAGAGACCGGCTTTGTATGATGAACCGGAAAGACTTTATAGAATTCGCCAATAAATGTACGCCTGCAGATTGGGATGATAACATCAGGATAGGTGAAACGACGATGAGCAACATTGGACGTTACATCAGTTATGAAGACAGGGATGAAGCTTATTATGACATGAAGAATAATCCATTTGAAGATTTGTGCGATACTTTCTGGAGCATCTTGATTCATGAGATTATGACGACGGATTAAAGAAAAAGTATCTCTTCAGACGAATCCCAGACGAATTTCAGACGAAAATGAGACGAAAATGAGACGAACAGACGAAATCGGCCTGTCCGTCTTTTTTTTGTGCCTAACTTTGCGATGTGAAAGGTATTTTTTATTACTTAATTTTATAGCATTAAAAGATTATGGCAAATTATGAGAATCTGAAAGTGATCCATGTCTTCGACAAGAAGAAGTTGGAGTTAAACGAGAATTATGAAGATCTGATTCTGAAAAGGCAAGTTACGTTTATCGATGCGTTCCGTCCGGGACTCAGAATCCTCTTGGCGGTATTCCGCCCTGTGGGGAAATACCAGCGTATTGAGATCCCGGCGGACGGCGATTTCATCTCTGTGGACTATTCCGCAATCCCTTGCATCATGAATGACGGCACTCCTATGTTACTGTATGCCGTGCAGCACATGAAGGTGACGGATGAAGTGACGTTCGACCCCCAAGAAGTGACCGACCGCTGGAATGACAAGGCGTATCACATCCTGAGACCCATGACGAAGCGGGAACGCTGGCTGTATGAGCGCGAGAAAGACCTTCACCCCTGGATGGCGACGGTGAAGATGACGGACAAGGAGTTCAAGGAGCGTTTTGAGCGGGATCTTGGCGACGGGGCTGTCGGCATTCACTTCGGGAGTATGTATCTGGACCACTGGAGCTGGGTGTGCCTCGATGTTTTCAAACATTTCTATGAGACGGGAGAGTTTGTGGAGACGGGGTCTGACTATCTGGACGGACAGAACGAGGCCGTGATCAGCGCGATCGTGGAGGCTCAGGGGAAGACTTGGGATGACGTGAAGATCATACACGAAGTAAACAGGACGGCGTAAAAGACCACTAATTTCACTAATTAAACGAATTATTTATAGACAACGGATTATACGGATTTTACGGATTAATAAAAAGTAAAAGATTATGAGCGAAAGAAAATTAGATTTTACGAAGGGGAAGGTGGAAGTGCTGACCCTTGATGAGTTGAAACAGACTCACAGAGAGAACTATCCTGACGGGAACCCCGTGGGAGACATCTATCACTTTGATCTGCTGTATTATATTGCAGACCTGTTGGAGAAGCGCAATATCCCTTATGAGTTCAAGGAGATCTTCGCCGTGAACAACAAAATGAGGGGACGCAACGGTGTTTCCATCTCAGATGAGTCGAAGGAGATTCACGGCGAGGGTTCGCTGGAGTCATTCATCCTGAGACGTGTGTTTGCAAACATCGCCCTGTTCGGCGACGATCATCATGACGAGCTGACGGACTCGCGCTATAACCTCGCGGTGAGTTATACGCAGCAGGGGATCATGGTGGGCTTCGGACCTTATGTGTTTGCCTGCCATAATCAGACCATCTGCGCTGCCCAGCACATCGTCAGCAACTACTCGCTGCCGGGCTGTGGGCGTATGGAGTTCAGGGATCGTGAGTTGCCTGCGTTCCTGAATCGTCTGACGGCGACCGTTGACCAGGTGATCCCGTCGTATGAAGCAGACATGAAGGAGATCCGCAGCATGCAGAATGTCGTCATGACACAGGTGGAGGTGGAACAGTTCATCGGTGCGCTGGATGCCAAGCGCGTGTTGTGTGACAGTCAGGACAAGGACATCCATTCGCAGGAGTGCTATCCTTTGGGGGATAAGAACATTCACGCCCTGATCGAGAACCTCCACAAGAAAAGGATGTGGAAGGGATGCACCATGTATCAGCTGATGCAGGAGGCCAATTTCTTCTGCAAGCCCGGGCACACACTCTTCAACCTGGCTCTTCCTCAGTCTCTCATGCTCTTCAACGGCATGAAGAGTTATCATCAGACAGGCATTTTTGACTTCTCAATTAATAGCAGCAATGAATAACGATTTTAACTTAGAAGAGCTTGACTTTGTGGAGAAGCCCACGAAGAAGCCGGACAAGAAGACTTTCGGCCAGTTGCAGGAATGGGAAAACGGATTCAAGCAGTTTGTTCCCTCTGTCAAGGGCTGCGGTCCGAAGAAGGAGGTAGTCAGAACCTCCGGTCGCTGTAAGCTGGTGAAGAACGAGGGGGAGAAGGAATCGTCGTTCTCC
>ONCZ01000035.1 GCA_900316445.1 uncultured Prevotellaceae bacterium
CGGGGGGGTGCCTCGCGGCAGGGGGCTCGCAGCCCCCGAAAGCGTCTGCCTACTCAGTATCTCATTCCGTTAGCGACTGCAAACATAGTAACTTTGTGACGCGGGGGACCTCTTAATTGGGTCAAGGGACGGTTGGCTGACCTAAAATTCATAAATTCTCTTAATATCATCCCAATCATGTTGAAATGACTGGGATTTTTTGTACTTTTGCACCTTATTGAATAATTAGGAACAATGGCAGAGTATGAACTCCTCCTATCGGGCGTGCACTATGGTGCCAATGGCGACTCCGTGGCTGGTCAGAAGGAGACGGATGAGATGCATGTGCGTACGCGTGAACTCCTCATGTGGATAGACCGCGAGCGTCCGCTCGTGGTGCTCTCGCCTGACCCCGTGAACCATATACACCGGGATGCCGTCATGGCTCGTGCCCAGGGAAGGCGCATCGGGCGCGTGGCTTTCGATGATGTTGAAAAAGCCTGGCGTTTGCTGAGTCAGAGCGGACAGCCAATGGTGTGGGCCAACGTCAAAGAGGTGTTCATGGAGGAACATGGCTACGTGGTGGTGACGGTGATTGCGGACGAACTGCTGGAATCGCGACACCCTTCGGCATCGGAGACGGACTGGAAGCTGTGGCTGAGCGACCTGCCATTGCTGCCTCCCAGTGAACGGTTGCAGAAAGAGATGGAGGCGGAATACGTGCTTGACAATCTGTATCTGCCCCATCTGTCGGAGATCAGCATATCGAAACTGAAAACCTATATCGACATCTGGCTGGAGGGTAGCAGGCACGACTTGAGCTGCGAGGCACGCCAGAAATGCTCATATTACATAGAACAACTGATGGCCTCGAACGACAAGGAGGTGCGCCGGCTGGCAGAGCCCCTGAAGGAGCACCGGAGAAGAATATGCGAACGTGGCCCTCTGGACGAACTGGCCACGGTGTGGTGGGCCGGCAGGCAGGAGAGCAGGGATGTGCAGCGTCTCTGGCATCAGTGGCGACTGAAGAACGAGAACAAACTGTGGCTGGGACTCAGGCGCATAGACACCATGCTGAGACAATTGCCAGGCGAACTGTACGGTGACATCGGACAGATGGACGTGATCCTTTCCAGCCTCTATTATCTGAATACGCCGCGAAAGGCTTTCCTGTCTATCATGGCGCTGCTGATGTTGCGTGACCTGACTTGTCGCGAACTTGGCATCTCGATGCGCCCGATGACGGAGGATGAATATCAGCAGGACGGTCTCATCGCCAACCCGATGGAGATACCCACGACGATAGGCCGTGTGGTGGCCTTCGGTGAGACTCAATGCGACAAGGCCCAGAAGCAGACCATCCAGTTGTTGGCACAATGGCTTCGTGACGATTATGAGCAGAGCCACCCCCAAGAGATCGAGGCACTGGCAGGGACGGAGCCGCTGGTGGTCATCAACGGTGACGTGAATGGTGATGTCGTCGAAAGAGGTGGCACAAAAAATGAAAACAACATCGAAAAATAAGGATAGCGAATATGGCAGTGATCATAAAAGGAGATGTACACGGTGATGTCATCAGTGATGGCGGTGTGAAGAACGAGACGCACTATCACTATGGCCATGAGCACCGGGTGGAGAACACTTTGAAGAAGGAGACGAACACCCAGAAGGCGACGGCTGTCTCGCTGGCGCCGGGACGGCAGGTAATCCTTGACCAGTTGCTGGCTCTGGCAGACAAGGGCGACTGGGTGGACGGCATCTCGGCAGAACTGGTCAAGGCGATGATAGAAGCGGTGCTGGGTCGTGGCAAGACTCCGCTGACAAGCGACGAGACGGAGATGTCGGAAACCCTATGGCATCTGTTGGAAAACGGCCGGGGCGATCGCGTGGTCATCGTGTGGCAGAACATGGTGGGCTATCTGGATGACAAGAAGCTGTTCAGGGTGAAAGGTTCTCCGGCTCTGAACAAGGATTTCTTTGGCGACGACAAGGGATATACCAACATTGACAAGGGACGGCCAAGTAAGGGCCTGATGACGGCCGACTTTGAGAGTGTCATACCATTATTGGACGCCTATGTTCCTGACAAGAAGTAATCTGACATAATCTGAGCGATATCTTGAGGTGCCCGGTTCTCGAATTTTGAGAATCGGGCACTTTTTGTTTTATACTGATTTTGAGGGCGTTGCGTCATGCAACTGAAAATAATCTGAGATTATTCGCTCAGATTTGCCCAGATTATCAGCTTATGTACCTTTGCACTTGCAAACCTGAGGACGCTCAGAACAAGTTTGCAAGCGCTCTACTACATTTATTGATACAATTTGAAAGGCTGACAATCTCTCTCATACATACACACGTACATTAATTATTTATTCATTTAAAGGTCGCCTGAAAGGGGGCGACGTAAAACAAACATTGTGCTTATGACACAAAATGAAATTAAGGACTTCAAAAAGTTCATGGTTGAACAGAACGCCTTCATGGTGTTCGAAAGAATCTACAGTCAGAACCGCATGTCGATAAACCCCAAGAATCTGGAGGACTATCTCGAACTGACCAGGGCTGACATCGTGATCCCACAGGCCTTCATCTATCCGAAAGGCATCTACGGCAGAGACTTCTGGCTGGCCCTGAATAAGGAATGGACCACACTGCTCAACCAGAAGCGGGCCGAACATAGCGAGGCAGTCCAACTGGAAGGCTTCGACCTGGAAGTGGTCGACATCCGAAAGAAACAGTCCTGCCAGGGCCTGCCTAAGGACACTTGCTCACTGAGTCTCAGAGGCGGCAAACGGCTGACGCTGAACATGGAGCACTCGAAGATGATCGCCAAGAAACTCTCCACCCACATGCTGCTCACCCGTAGCCGACAGACTACAGACGTGGTGCTGATGTTCAACCGCCAGCGGGGTATCGAGGTGAAGTTCAAACCGGGCTCCAGCAGCCTGCAGTTCAACAACACCGAACTGGCCAACCACCTGATCGACCTGCTGGATCTCGACCCTGACCAGGAGTACTTCCAGTTGGGCATCGAGTTGCTGACTGAGACAAAGGATCATTTATTGTTTATGCTGAAAAAGAGATAATCATTAATCGGGCGAAGGCGTGGTGAAGGAAGTCTACGTAGTGAAAATGGCCAAATTCCGACACAACCCTTCACTCACAACATTCGCAAGATTATGAAAAAGTTTATTTTTGTTGTAAATGCCATTGAACTGATCGCAAGACTGTTGGCAGGAGAGAGTATCGAGGGTAAGTTGTATATCGACAAGGACACCCAAGTATTAACGTTTAAGGCATGGAACCGCAAGGCGCCAAAATATACCAAGTACCGTAAGACCGGCGACACGGACTACGGTGGCCTCTGGAAGTCGGACAGGCATCTGTTGTGGCGAGAGAAGTTTCCTCTGAGTATGGGGCTGGATCGTATCTTGACAGCCATGGAGGCAGACAAGAACCAGGCTCAGAAGAACGTGGTGACAGACTATATCATCGAGAGTGTGTAACAGTTTTAATCCTCAAATATGTCAAGAATTGATTTAGGAGACAACATCAGGAAACCCTCGACCGTGCCAGCCACGGTCGAGGGTTTCAATGAGAGGGTGGACAGTCCTAAGACCGGCCGTATCTGTGCCGAGCTGGCTGACGCTCTGGAGCAACACCTGAGGGGTGAACTCTCGAAAGAGGACTATAAGACAAAGAAGGCCGAACTGAAGATTAATGCCTTTTTCTATACGCCTCATGCCCACTTCGCGAAGGGCTATAAGAGCAGTGAGGGTGAGCCATTGGACTCAGGCAAGGCGATTATCGATGTGGACGGCAACCCTGCCGGTCGTGAGATATACACGAAGCGCATCATGGGCCGTGAGAAAGAGTTAGGCATCAATATGTTTAATATCTCCATCGGCGGTGGCGGCTTTGCCGTGCTCTTTGATATCCCGGAAGGACTGACACGCCAGCAGGCACAGGCATGGATGGCGCATGAGTTAGGCGATGTCGATTTTGACAAAGCTGTACACGAGCAAGAGAGGGGAATATATATTCCGTGCAGGGAGTATATCCTCTATATCGACGAGGAGCTGATGTTCGGGGATGAGCTGAAGCCGGCAAAGCTGAGCAACGAAGAGCTTCGGAAGTTTTCTGCATCGGACAAACACGGACAAACACGGAGTTCTTCTCAATCGGTATCAGACAGTCCGAGCGCACAGGGTAAAGAAGTCCTTAAGTCCTGTAGTCCTTGCCAAATCATAGAGCCTGGCGCGAGGGCACTGGCTGCCTTTGACGAGACGCTAAAGACGACCGAACTGGACTTGGAGACGCTTAACCGTGAAGGCGTCAGGCACAACACCCTGAAACTGCTCTTGCCCACGCTCTGCCAGATGATGCCCCAGGAGGAACTGCTCGGCGTGCTACGTCTGAGGATGCCCGAATACTCAAAGGAACAGGACTGCCTGACGCTGGTGAGTAACTTCTACAGCAAGTATGTAGACCTGAACCGTCCGATGAACCTGAAGCAGAAGGAGGTGTTCCTGAAGTCGCTGAAGGCTGACGAGATGGACTCTGAGGGGCGGGCTCCGTTGCCTGAATCGCCCATGATCATCATTGACTTCGGCAAGTTGCCGATAGGCCTGAAGGAGAGTCTGAAGCCCTATCCCCAGAAGATGTGGCCGGCACTGATCATAGGGCAGATGCCTGCCCTGATGGCCCTGGCCGACGGGGTGTCATACAGGTATTGCGACGGGAAGGTAGGCTATCTGGGTGGTATGGCCATCATCATCGGTGAACAGGCCTCGAACAAGTCGTGCATTGAGGAGGCCGTGGAGCGGTGGCTGGTGGACTTGCGTCATGATGACGAACTGGTGCGTGAGCGTGAGGACAAGGTGCGCGAGGCCAACCGTCAGCGTAAGGCCAACGAACGGGCTCAGGAGTCTCCGAAGGGAGTAGTCAGGGTGGTGCCTATCACCATCTCGTGCTCAAAGCTTCTGAAACGCCTGAAGCAGTCGCAGGGGCATTGTCTGTACTCCATCTGTTCTGAGGCCGAGACGCTGTTGAAGTCGAACGGTGGCGGTTCATGGGCCCAGAAGTGGGATATCTATCGTAATGCCTTCGGTCGGGAGCGCTGGGGTGTGGACTATAACTCAGACCAGTCTGAAAGCGGGGATGTCAGGGTTGCGTATTCGTGGACCATACTCGGCACGTTTCGGACCATCTTAAAGATGTTCTCGGGCAAGAATGAATCGAACGCCGAAAACGGTCTGTCGAGCCGTATGATGCTCTCGGAGATGCCCGACGGCCTGTTTGAGAAGATCACGGTGTTCAAGGATTTGTCGGATGCTGACATGAACCGTATCAGCCAGGCTACTGCCATGCTTCGCACGGCCACGGGTTTCTATGAGACGCCAAGGTTGCGCAAGGCCATTGACAAGTGGCTGGAGGAGAAGCGCGTGGAGTCATCGATGGAGATGGATATCATCAAGGACCGTTTCCGCCGTCGTGCCGGTCTGATCGGGTTCAGGTGTGGCGTGGTGTTCATGCTGTTGGCAGGCAAGGAATCGAGCGCGTGTGTTGACTTTGCCGTGAAGATGGCCGAATATACACTCCAGATGCAATTGAAGGTGTTCAAGCCGTTACTGGCCAAGCACTATGCCGACAGTAGCGTAAACTCCAGTAGCACGGTCAATGGCAATATCTTCGGTCGTCTGCCGTCACCGTTCAACATACAAGACCTGCGTCAGTTGAAGGGTAACGAGATTGGCGATAATGCTCTCTACACCATTATCAGCCGTTGGAAAGCCGAGGGCTGGGTGGAAAAGAATGGCAAGTGTTGGATCAAGAAAAAGGCATAAAACCTTACAATCTTACAACCTTACATCCTTACAAAGTATGTATTTTTAATCAGATAAAGTATGAACGAAGTAAAAAATAACAAAACTATCAACCTCTCCGAGCACATGACGCTCGGGGAGGTTACCAAGAGCAGGCATACTGAGATCGACAACATCCCCAGCCATGTCGCGATCGAGAACTTGAAACGCGTTTGCACGTGGTTAGAGGAACTGAGGGCGAGGGCAAGAACTCCCATCGTAATTAATAGTGGTTATCGCTCGCCTCAATTAAATAAAAAGGTGGGAGGCTCTCCGACGAGCAATCATCTGACTGGGTGCGCCGTGGATATCAGAGTGACTGGTATTGAGCAGGCGATGAGATATGCGGTGATTCTGACGGACTACGCAGACGAGACCAAGCAGGATTATGACGAGCTGCTCATTGAACGCAATAAGAGCGGTGGCTACTGGCTGCACTTCGCCGTTCGTCCAAAGGATAATCGGAGAAAGACGATGTTCTTGCAAGTTTAGACACCTCACAAGGGGGACTGTCCCCCTGTGATGCAAGTTTAGACACCCCTGTGATCATATAGTTGTAATTCTATAGCTCATAACAGTACAATAGAGTGATATGATGAGCAGCGGCAGATGGGCAAAGCCTATATAGACCGTGTGGGGGTTGAAGAACGAGAACATATTATAGACTCCGATGATAAAACCCACGATGGCCGTTATCCTATAAATGACGATGTTGACCTTGGGCAGATTCAGCGTCAGGATGGTCAGAAACGCTGGGGTTGTCAGACAAAAGGCGGTCGCCGTGTTGCGGGTGAAGAAGTGCAAGGGATCGAAATCCAACTGGCCGCTATTGGTGAACGGGAACCAGTAGGCGAACAGCGCCAGTATCATCATCCAGACGTATTTCCATCTGAAGTTGCTGAAGTCGAAGCAATTCTGCGGGCTGAACACTTCTGCGATCCATACGTAAGCCACCAACAGGAACATCACCAGATTGACGGTGACAACGCTGAAACCATATTGCTCCGTCAGAGCGATGTTCTGGATGAAGGCAAAGGCGAGATAGGAAAGTGCCACATACGCGTTGAACAGTGACTTCATCCTGTCTTTGGAGACAAAAAGCAAGATGAACATCAAAAGCGAAAGAGACTGGAACAAGCTATTGAACCCTCCCAAACGGACTTGTGGGGCATTGGAAAGAGTGACAGAAACAATCCGTCCGATGTCCCGTAAGTCAAAGTTGCGGCTGGCGAATGGAAGAAGTACAAACTGAGCCAACAGCAGTCCCACGAAGAACTGCCGTTTGGTCGAGATTGTCTCCAGTTTCCTCAATCCCATTGCTCAGTAGAAAAACGCGTGCTTACTTCTTCTTTTTCTGATAATAGTAATAGCAGATCAGGATCCAGCCCAAGGCTGCGAGTAAACCAGCCGTCGTTGTCAGGACGCCATACTGGGCATCTGTCCCCGTAATATATAATACTGCCAAGGTCACATGTGTGATGATCACAAGAATCAAACCAATCACACCAATCAATTTCATTTCCTTCATACTATATTCTTTTAAGTTAAAATTGTAGTTACTCATTCGGCGTAGATCAGTTCCGTGTTATTGGGGAAGGCACCAGAGAAGATCGTCGGTGAGCCGTGGATGATGGCCTTCGTCAAGTCATAGCAACAATCGAAAGCCCAGATGTTGATTTCCCAGACGCTGGAGGGGATATCGACCGTTGTCATCCCGCAGTATCGGAAAGCCCCGCTACGGATGTACCTCGTACCGTCGTTGAGGATAAGCGTCTCCAGATTGATACAGTTCTCGAAGGCTTCCTCACCGATTTCTCTCGAACCGTTGATTGTAACCTCCTTGAGGCCAGTACAGCCCTTGAAGCCCTGAACCACCTCCACACTGCCGGGAATATCTATTCCCTGAAGAGTCGTACAGCTCCCGAACGCATCTGCCCCGATTGTATGCAGATATGAACCAAACTCAAATCTGACGCTTGTCATACTGTAACAGTCCAGGAAAGCCTCCACTCCGATCTTTCTCACGGACGCCGGAATGAAAATCCCATCCAGTTCCTTGCATTTTTTTAATGCCCGTGGGAGGATGCTCGTCACTTTATAGTCACGTTTGTTGTACTTCACCTTCTCAGGGATATCCACCTGGACATAGTTGCCACCTGTGCCCTGCATCTGCTTCACGCCGACCTCGAAGTTCTTCGTGTCGGTGACCTCAAACTTAAGGCTGACCTTGTCCTTCACCCATTTCTTATTGAGGTACTTCCAACACTCGACATTCACGTCAAATGTCTCAGCACCGCCCCTTTCACCGGGATCGTCTTGTTCCTCAGATTCTGGCTGAACAGGCACAAAAGGATTGTCAACGGTACAGCCCGTGAGGAGGCACGCAATGACCGCAAGCCCCAAATAAATCTTCATCGTCTTCATATTGTTTCATTTTAGAATCTGTCAGGACCTCACACGGGGACTGTCCCCGTGTGAGTCCAGTGTGCTAACGGACACGGCTACGAGAGTACGTGGGTGCGGGCTTGGCTTTCACCTTGAACATACCCTCCTTGCCGTCTTTCGACCGTACAAAGGCGATGGCAAAGATGCCGCCGTCAGCCTCCTTACAGAGACGGTACACGGCCTTCTGGATGTTCTCAGTGGTAAAGTCTATCACATTGGTCTCGGTGTAGCCTCCAGCGGGATCGATGAATGCACCGAAGCTAATGGACATACCACTACCCTCGCTGACGTAGATCTCCTCGCCATACATATCGTCCGGGAATCCGTAGATGGTTCCCCAGGCGGTTGTGTAATAGACGGGATCTTCCTTGAACCAGTTGAGCGAGTTGAACCTGTTGCCTTCGATATCCTCGGTGACACTCCACTCAATCATGTCTTCCGGACCGTCGAGTTTGGTGACCTTACCGTCAATCATATAGGTATTCAGCCCTAACTCATTGGCCTTCTTCAAGTCTTTGTCAGAGATTTCATCACCGCAGGGGCTTTCGCCACCGCCTCCGCCGCCACCATCAATAATGGTGATATGGGCGACATCAGACCAGGTTATCGTGGCCTTATCATTAATAATAATGGAGATGGAGCCTGTGAGTGTGCCCTCTGTGGCATCTGCTGCAGGAATGAAGGTGGCATGTGTGAGACCATCGTCGTCGGCTTGCATCCATTCTGGATTGCTTGTGCCGTTCTCTGCAGTGAAGTTAACTACACCAGAACAAGTCACCCACTTGCCTTCTTCGAACTCCATGAGCCTGAAACGAATGTCTGCTGTTTCACCCTTCTTTATCTCCACTTCCTTTGTCAGGCACTCAAGTTTGTAACTCTCAGTAATGGTGATAAGGGCGAGTTCGGCCGCTCTCCATTCTAGACCTGTCTTCGGGTCGAGTGTGATTCCGCATTCGGCTTGGACCACGCCCTCGGTGACATCTGTGCTGGTGGGGGAGAACCTGACTGTTGCGATGCCCTCGGCGTTGGTCTTTGTCCATTCTGGTGTGCAGATGCCGTTCTTAGCTGTGAAGGTAATGGTCTTATCGGGACAAGGCTCCCATTTACCTCTTCCTTTGTACTCAAAGAGTTGGAACCGGATTTCTACTGTTTCACTCTGCTTAACCTCCACTTCAGGTGTCAGGCACTTAAGATCGTATTTATCCAAGAAGAAGTTCGTCGTTACCGAGCCTATACAAACATTACCCTCGGCGTCTGTAAAGGAGAAGCTGGCCTTGAGACTACCATTATCCTTATCATCATCCATGGTGTAAGTATTCCTTACCTTACCCTCTGAATCGGTCAGAGCGTAATCAGGCGTGCAGCTGCCGTTTGTGGCTTCGAATTGGATATACTGATACGGGCAGGGAACATAGTCGTTGCCTTCCTTCTTCAGCAGTTGGAACTCACAATCCCATGGCTTACCAATATAGTAGTCGACAGCATCTGCGTCCCAAGGCAATATTCTCTCTATCTTGTACAAATCCGTTATGAACTTCGTGACAGCCTCTCCACGCCATTTATTACCTTCGGCAAGCTCAATGTTGCAGTTGGCTGTGAGAGAACCTTCCGTGATGCCTTGGTCTGGCTTAAAGGTCACAGTCACTTCGCCATCAACATCTGAGACAGCCGACGTACTACCGGCAACACCGTTTACGGCAGTGAACTCAATGGTCTTATCGGCACAGGGTATCCATGTTGTATTCTCATGATCAAACTTGAGGAGTCGGAACTGAACGGGGATTTCTCCAAAATTATCGCCACACAAATGAATTTCGGGCGTGAGGGCTTCAAGCGAATATGCCTCGGCCCTTACCAGTTTGGTGGTAGCGTATCCTTCCCATGGACCCTTATCTATAAGCTGGATAATGCAACGGGCTGTGACAGAGCCTTCCTTGAAGTCTTGATCCGGTTTGAATATGACTGACACCTTACCTTCCTCATCCGTCTTTTTCGATATATCATCGCCTATTCCGTTTTCGCAGGCAAAGTAAACATTTGTAGCTCTGACGGGGTTCCATGTACCTTTATCATACTCCATAAGCTGGAACTCTACTTCAACAGCATCCTCTCCTTCCCACAAATACTTCTTGGGTTCAAGGGCCTTAAGCTCGTATTTTTCCATGGCGAAGAGGGCGGTGGAAGTGTACATCATTGATATGCCGTTGAAATATCCACGGAAACATGCCTGAATGCTGCCTCTGTCGGCATCGCTACTCGGGGTATAATCCACACTGACCATTCCCTGGGCGTCTGTGACGGCCTCCTTAACGGAACAAGTACCGTTCTCAGGAGTGAAGGAGATGGTTTTGCCTGCCGCCGGCCTTAAATGGCCGTTGACAATCTCAATGAGCATAAACCGGGCTGTACCCCTGTTATACGTGATGGACTGTACGGGGGTAAGGCACTTAAGCACGTAGTATTCGTCATTTATACTCACCTTGATGGTATCGGTCAGCAGGCCGTCTTTGCTCGCAAGCGCCACATAGCCCGTGCGATCGTTGCCCTCATGCTTTAGAACATTGCACACCAGGCGATCTGCTTCTTTTCTGGCCACCTTTATCCAAGGGTCGGAGGTTTCCACCTCATATTCCACGTTGGTCTTCACCTCGGCAGCAAACATCGCTTCATAGCCTTCAGCAGAGGCCAGAGAGACATGCACCACTTTGGGATCGACAAACAGATAGTCGGGCAAGCCCTTGACACTCTGCACCTTGTCGAAGAGATACAGGTCGGAGCCTACCTCATGGTTCACCGTGAATCCCGGCGGCGTGACCTGGAAATCCACACTGCTCACCTTCTCTGGATCGTAAGGGATGCGGTTACCGTCCTTATCGATCACCATAATCGTCTGTGCCATGGCGACGATGCTGAGCATCATCATCCATGTGAAAAGGAACAGTTTCTTCATTTGCGTACGACTTTAATGGTGACACTTCCGTCTTTCACGATATAGACCCCACGAGGGAGTTCGGAGAGAGACTTGATCTGCTTCTTCACCATCTTACCGCTGAGGTCGTAGGCATCGAACTTCTCGGAAAGCAGGTCGAGACCAGTAGCCCTCACGTCGCGGATGGCGGTGCTGGTGTTCTCGAAGGTCAGCTTCTGCAGATTCTCGATGGGCCACGAGAGCGTCGTCGAGGGACTGTTGGAGGTGATGGACACATAGCCGTCGGCATAGGTCAGTTCAGGCATATCGGCAAAGAGCACTTCGCTCTTGTTGCCGTCGTTGAGCCACACGATGATCTTGGCATCGTCTGCCCAGGCACCTGTGGAGCTAAGCAAGGTGAGGAGCAGCGCCACCGCTGCCCTCACCAGGATGTAGTTCTTGCTTTTCATCATTATAGTTTTAGTGATATGTCTGTTATTGTAAAATCAAACCTTTCTTGACGGTGCCGGAGAAGGAGAAGGCGGTACCGTCGTAGGTCGTGGTTTCGGGACTGACCTCAATGACATACTTCATCGCACCGAACTGAATCTGATAGCCGCTTCCGCTCTTGGTGACCTTCAGCTTGCCTGCGTTGCCATACTCATTGCTGTAGGCGTAATACATCTTGTCCTTCGCATCGTCGCTACTTAGTCTGCTCACGCACACATCAAAGCTGGTAAATTCACCTGTGGCAAGCTCAGCGGTACTGCCGTTGGTAACCTTATAGACGATGCTGACCACATCGAAGGGATCGGAGCCTCCGAATGTGTCGCTGTTGGCTATCTGGATGGTGTAGAAGGTGTCGTTGCCGTTGGCGACATCTGCCTTCCAGTGGGCATCGTAGACGGAGAAGGTCGTGCCGTCGACTTTCACCGAGGCGCCGCCTCTAGCTGCGCGATCATCTCTGACCCTCGAGTAGTACTCGATATTGCGTTCAACTACGGTGCCATCAAGCTCAACTTCGGCATCGAAAGAGCAGGTCCACACGTCGGAGTCCCATTTGGTGTCGGCCTCACGAAGCATGAATTCTACCCATCCACCCTGCTGTATGCCGCTGAACGTGAAGAAATCCCTATAATAGCAGAGATAGCCAGCGGAGATAACCTCGTCGCCTAAGGTTGTGACGTATTTACAGTAATCTTCGGTGTACTCCTTGGACATCTGACAAGCCTCGCCATCATATTCACTATAGAAGACGATGTCGTCTGGGAACTTGTAGGTACAGGGGTAGAAGTTGTACGTCCATTGATAGGTGTCCTGGCCGGCAATCAACATTCGGTAGGTCTCAATAGGAGTACCCGGGTTGTAGATAACCAGAACAGAGTCCAACTGCCAGATCATCTCTGTCTGAACCATGTCCTTCTCTTTCTGTGTAGGACCTTGCTCCTCTGGTTCTTCAGGAATGACAACAGGATTGTCGGTAATGCCGTTCGTACACGCTGCCATCAGGCACATAAACACTGCGATTGATAAATACTTGATTGTTTTCATACTGTTTAAGTTTTAATTATTAATAAAATAGTTATTTATTGATATACTTTTTCCCGTTACAGATGATGATGCCCTTATAGCTCTCATTGACACGCTGGCCGCTGAGGTTGTAACGGGCATTATTCATCATTTGTCCCTTATCCCTGAGCGTAGCGTTGATGGCGGTAGCATCGTAGGGCTTCCAGTAGCTGTCGAAATACATCGGCTTCCAGCCCTTAGCCTGGGCGGCTTCCACTTGTGTAGTGGTGATGACGTTCTGCTCACCCTCGCTATAGATAACGTGCCAGTTGCCTAAGAACTGGTCGGTGATAGTGGGCAGGCTCTCAATGAGGGCGTCTATGGCCTCGCCCTTGATGGTGTTCAGGTGGCAGGCCAGTTCTGTCAGAGCAACGTTTTTAGAGAGGTCGAGTGCCGTCAGTTGGTTTCCCCAGCAATACAGATGCTTCAAGGCTGTGTTCTGCGACACGTCCAGCGTTTTGATGGGGTTGCCTCCACAATTCATTGACTCCAACTTCGTGTTCTTGGTCACGTCTAGTGCTGCAATTTGGTTGTTCTGGCAGTCCAGCGTTTTCAGTGCCAGGTTCTGGGTTACGTCCAGTGCCGTCAGTTGGTTGTCGTAGCACTCCAGTGATTCCAGTTCTGAAGCCTTAGTCAGATCCAGTGCGGCCAACTTGTTGCCGTAGCAGCGCAGGAAATACAATTTCGGATTCTGGGTAATATCCAGTGTCGTCAACTCGTTTCCATCACAACTCAGATAATTCAGTTCTGGATTCTGGGAAAGATCCAGTGTGGTCAGTTGCATGCCTGTACAAACCAGACTCTGCAATGCAGGGTTCTTGGTGACATCCAATGTGCCAAGAGGTAATTCATAGCAATGCAAAGATTCCAGCACGGGATTATGGGATACGTCCAACGATGTTAATGGATTATAGTAACAGGATAGATATTTAAGAGCTGGATTATGAGTAATGTCCAGTTCCGTCAACTTGTTGCTTTCGCAATCAAGATTCTCTAATAGTGGGTTGTTGGAAACGTCTAACGCTGTCAGTTGGTTGTTGTGACAACGCAATTCTACGAGAGCCGCATTCTTGGAAACGTCAAGGGAGGTCAGTTTGCTTTGGGAGCAGCGTAGCCATTTCAGCTTCGTGTTCTTGGAAATATCGATTTCCGTCAGATGCTCACTACCGCAGAGTAGATATTCCATTGCTGTAAAGTATTCGATACCCTTCAGGCTCTTGATGTCTTGATAAGCAACGTCAATGGACTCCACTTTTGCAATCTCCTCTTCTGTCAGGATGCCGTCCTTTCCGTACTTCTGACTTAGAACCCACTTACGGAAGTTCTCGTCGGGGAAGGTGGTCTCGTCGATGGTCACGCCAGCGGTCCTTACCTCGCCCATCTCAGCACGATGCAGGCTGAGGTCTATGGCGAGCAGACTGGTGATCTCATCGAGGTTGGCGAGGTTCTCGTCGAAAGAGAGGTTCTCATTGAAACCCAGGTCATCGATAGCCTGCTTGGCCTGCTCGATGAACAGCGCACAGTGCTTGTCATCAATCTCCGGCATCGCCATAGCGTCGCATTCGGCCTTCTTCACCTCTTTATATTCGTAGTAGGCCGTCTCCTGTTTGTTCTGACGGTCCACATCCTCGCTGGCAGTAGCGAAAGGCAGGGCACGGGTCCAGCCGCTCACCTGACCATCTTCATAGACGGCCTGCAGGCGTACCACATAGTTCGTAGCGGGCTTCAGGTCTTCAAGGGTGCAGGAGCGAGTGGTGAGGTTGTCGATCGTCACCCAGCGCATCTCCTGCTCATCGTCGGCTGTCTCCTGACGGTAGTTCAGGTTCCAGACGGTGGCATTGACTGGCAGCGAACAGATGATGAGGGCGCTGGTCTTGCCCAGGTCTGTCGCATACATACTGCCAGGCATGAGGAGGTCGATCTCCTCAGGCTGAATGTCGGGATGCTCGGCATGTCCACTGGCAGGCACGATGATGTCGGTATAGGTGGCCCAGCCGTCAGCGTTATTATAAGCCTCCACCTGATCGTCGGGCACATGGATGGCCCAGAGCTTGTTGCAGTCGAAGAACACGGCACGCTCCATAGAGGGAGGCACGGTGGCGAGGGTTGCCACTTCCTGCAACTGGTCGTTATAGGCGAAGGCAGCTGCGCCGATGCGCTCCACTGTGGTGGGCAGGATGATGTTGTCGAGCCTGGTCTCTGCGAAGGCATACTGGCCGATGGTCAGCAGACCATCGGGCAGCAAGTTCGCATCGATGTCACCCGTCCAGTTCGTGGGGATGACCTTGGTGAGCATCGAACCGTAGAAGGCATTGTCGCCAACAGATGTGACAGTCTCGGCAATCTCCGCACTCTCCAAGTAGGGCATATACTGGAAGCCTGCCTGAGAGATGTGGGTGATGCCGTCCTCGACGATGAGGTGGACGATCGACTTGGAGTAACTCCACCAGGGAGCCTCCGAGGGGTCGTCGAAGTCTGCCATACGACCATTACCGTAGATGGTCAGCAGGCCGAAGTCGAGGTTGAGTTCCCAGGTGATCATGTTGTCACCTTCCAATCCGCAGAAGCCACCAACGGTATCTGCCTTTGCGGACATTGTTGCCATGATGAAACATACCGTCATCATGAGTCTGAGTAATGATTTCTTCATAATTCTTGATTTTATAAATTAAATAGTAATATATGTTTGGATTTTAAACACTTAGATATGTATTACTACATAGAGGTCATCTACTGACAATCAGCTATCAAATAGCTTTTTTTGCCCCCTCCGATTTCTCGGGAATGCGTTGTTCAAACAACTTGCGGAGACCTTCTTCGTAGGCGTGAAGGGCTTCACGGCCCTTGTGAGTGATGCAGAGGACAGTACGGGAAAAACGGCCGATGCCGCTCTTGTTCACCTCCAGATAGCCTGCCTCCTTGAGAATAGTGATCTGGGCACTGAGGTTGCCACGCGTGCAGTCGGTGATGCGACAGAGATACATGAAGTCGGCACTCTTGAGGCTGTCGAGCGCCACCATAACCTTCAGTCGCAACTCGCTGTGCAACAACGGATTGATGACAGGAAATTTAAATTCACTCATAGACTTATTCTTTGTATTGTTTTCGGACGTAACGGCGGAAGAGGTGTCCGGGGATGATGAGCGTCAGGACGGTCACGAAGACCGCGACGAGTAACTGCCACGGCCAGAGGTCGCCCTGAAAGAAGAGAGAGACGAACGAGAGTACGGAGCCCAGGATGCCACAGACCGTCTTCGGACGGAAGTGGAGGATGAGTCCCGTCATCAGACAACCGAAGCTGACGAGCAGGCCCTGGAAGGTGCAGTAGAGTATCGGGAACAAGCCGGCAAAGCCCATCGTGGCACCACCGAGACAGCTGAGAAATCCCACGAATACCCACATCTGCAGGATGACGTTCTGCTCGAGTGTCCGACGGTGGGTACGCTCGTAGTCCTCGTTGAGGAAGTACATCATCAGCGGTGTTCCCACCAACGGGATGCCGAGCCAGATCCAAGAGCACCAGACCTTGTTCCACAGGATGAGGGCGAAGAATTCCACCAAGAGGAAGAACGCCGTAGGGTAACCCCAGGCAAGAAAGAGATTCTCACCCGTAGGTTCCGTGTTTCCGCGCACTTCTCCACGGATCTGGCTGATGACACTCAGTTCGTCGGTAGTAGTCATATATCATAATGTTCGCGTGTGGTCACTTAGTCGGTAGAGATGATGAGCAGACGCTGCTGGGCATCAAGGGCGGCCTTGATGTCCTTACCACCGGAAGATACCTTGCAGAGGCTCACCTCATCGCCCTCGATGCTCGTCACCTTCAGACGACCTATCTGCTTACGCGTCTCCTTGCCACCGATGCTGCCGAGGATATAGACGGTAAAGTGGGTTCCCTCCTTCAGACCGTGAATGGCGCCGAGGTCGATGTAGAGTTCCTTCTGCTTGTCCTTCTTTTCCACGCCGCGCTCCAGGATGTTGGCGGTATAGGGATAGGCGGTGTTGTAATACTTCTCCACCTTCTTGCGCAGGCCTTCGAGGGCTTCCTTGATGGCGGTGTCGGAGCTGTTGTACCACGACCAGCCAGTCCGGTTCACCTCAAACATCTGACTATTGATGACGGTGCCCGTGGCAGGGTCCTTCAGGTTGAGCGTCAGGCTGATCTGGGCATAGAACTGCGGGATCTTGTCCTTCTTACCGTAAGGAGTACGCAGTTCGCGGGTAGTGGAGAAGTAGTTGACGACACCGTCGAGAAGGATGTTGGTGTCGGCATTGGGTTCCACTTGCAAGGCATCGGTGATGACGAAACGGCGCACGTTGCCCAGGGCGGCGATGACACTGGCACGGAGGGCATCGACATAGCCAGGCTGCTCAGTGGTTGACTGCTCTGCCAGCACGTCGAGCACGGCACCGACCACCGTTCCGAGGTTCGTCTTCGGCTCTTCCTTGATCGTGTAACTCAACTCACCCACACTTACATTTTTGAGGGAATTCTCATCCTGCGCCGTCATAGGCAGAGCTATGAACAGTGCCATTGCAAATAGTAGTTTTTTAATTGAAATCATATACCAATCGTTTTAATGTGTAGTCTTTTGTCTTGCAAATATAGTGTTAATTTTTTAAACTAACAAGAATTCTGTTAGCTTTTTACGATTTATTAACTGGTGTCTAATCTACACTGATTTGGGTCTTTGGCCAGTTGACGAGGAAGAGTTTTTCGGTGGCACGGGTAAAGGCGGTATAGAGCCAGTGGATGTAGTCGGGGGTGAGCATATCGTCGGTCATATAGCCCTGGTCGAGGTAGATATGCGCCCACTGTCCACCCTGGGCCTTGTGGCAGGTAACGGCGTAGGCGAACTTCACCTGCAGGGCATTGTAGTAACGGTCGGCCTTTAGTTTCGCGATGCGGTCTGCCTTGGCGGGGATGTCAGCGTAGTCTTCCATCACGGTGTTGAAGAGTTGTTCCTGTTGCTCACGGGTGAGAGCCGGCGCCTCGGAGGTGAGGGTATCGAGGAGAACGGTGGCAGTGAGCTCGTAGTCGTCGTAGTCGGGAAAGGTCATCGTGACTTCGGCAAAACGAAAGCCATATAGCTCGTGGATGTTCCTCACACGCTGCACCACAGCCCGGTCGCCGTTGGCGATAAAGTCGATGCCTCCAGGCTCCTGCCCCCTGCCTCCTGACTCCTGTCTCCTGACTCCTGTCTCCTGACTCCAGAAATAATTGTTCTTCACGATCATCAGAAGGTCACCACGGCAGAGTTCATCCTCACGGTCAAGGACAGTATTGCGAATGCCCTGGTTGTAAATATTCGCCCGTTTGTTGCTACGGGTGATGACCATCGTCTCGTCCATACCCACACGGCTGTAACTGGAAGCAAGGGATTCGATGAGTTCATCGCCCGGAACAACCTGGATATCCGGGAAACCACTGATACGGATTCTCGGGAGTACGGGGGTGCGGGGGTACGGGGGCGCGAGATTACCACCTGCCTCAAAACTATTCTCGTACCCCCGTACCCCCGTACCTCCGTACCCTCGAATACGAGTGGCGTTCCAAAGGATGCCGGAGGCCTCGCTCTGACGGAGCACCTGATTAAGGTCACACTCATAGACCGTCATACCATAGCCACGGAGCACGTCGGCCATCAAAGCAGGACTCTCTTCCTCTCCGACGGGCGGCAACTGGGCCTTGTCGCCAATCAACAGCATACGACAATTCTGACCATTATAGACGAACTCCATAAGATCATCAAGCAGGCATCCGCTGCCGAAAGCCGAATCGCCAAAGCCCAGGTTCGAAATCATTGAGGCCTCATCTATAATAAATAAGGTGTCGCGATTCAGGTTATTGTTCAGATTGAAGGACGAAAGATCACCGGCTGTCTTCTGACGGTAGATGCGCCGATGGATGGTGTAGGCGGCGTGACCTGCATAGAGCGAGAAGACCTTCGCCGCACGACCTGTAGGAGCCAGCAGAATGAGTTTCTGCTTCAAAGCTGCCAAAGCCTTGACGATGGCTCCGGCGAGGGTGGTCTTACCCGTACCAGCCGAACCACGGAGGATCATCACCACCTGTTCCGAACGGTCAGTCATAAACTGCGTAAACACGTCGATGGCCTGTTCCTGTTCCGTCGTTGGCGTCAATCCCAAAGCCTGACGGATGCGGTATTTGAGTTCGTCCTGTATCATTTCGACTGCAAAGATACCATTTTTTCAAACACAGAGATACAGAGGCACAGAGATTTTTTAATAAAAAAACAAAAAACTCTGTATCTTTGTTTCTCTGTGTTGCTTTTTTTATCTACCTTTGCAGCCAAATGCAGAAATCAGACAAGATTATCAACATCATCCTGGCACTCGTGGCACTCGGTCTGCTCGCCCTGTGCATCGCCAGCGTGGTCAGTTGAGAATTGACAGTTGAGAGATGGAAGAGATACAAAACAGAAAACTGATCATACGCATCGGGAGGAACACCCTCTCGTTCACCCTACCCGACCCTGCTGACAAGGAACAGCCACTCCGCTATGAGCCCTATGTGGGGAAAGGCGGCATCTCGATGGCTGCCAATCTGAGGGAGGCCCTGAAGACCGCCACCCTGCCGTCGGCAGACGTGAAAAGGGTACAGGTGGTGCTCGACACCCCGTCGATGCTCGTGCCCATCGAACAGTTTGAGGAGGAAAACATCAACGACCTCTATACCTACACCTTCGCCCCAAGTCAGGAGCCGAGGAAGATTCTCTTCAACGTGCTGCCCGACCTGAAGGCGGTCTGTCTCTTTCCCATCAACAAAGACCTGTACGGCGTGATCAACGACCGTTATGCTGATGTGCAGTTCATCCACGCTATGGCACCCGTCTGGCGCCATATGCACCAGCGCAGTTTCACTGGCCACTTCAATAAGCTCTACGCCTCGTTCTATGGCCGTCAGTTCTGTCTGTTTGCCTTCCAACAGAACCGTTTTAAATTCTGTAACAACTTTGAGGCAACGCAAGCACAAGATGCCCTTTATTTCATCGTCTATGTCTGGAAGCAGTTGCGGATGGATGTGCTCCACGACGAGTTGCATCTGTCAGGCGAGGTGCCTCAAGAGGAAGAACTCTTGAAGGAGTTGAAGATGTATCTGCAGAAGGTCTACGTCAGCAATCCCACAGCCGAATTCAACCAGGCGCCTGCCACGAAGGTAAAGGGAATGCCGTATGACTTGATGACGTTGATCGTAAAAGGGAGATGAGAATCATCACAGGACGATATAAGGGACGGCACTTCGATATTCCACGGAGTTTCAAGGCGAGGCCGACGACGGATTTCGCCAAGGAGAATATCTTTAATGTGCTGACGCAGTATATCGACTTTGAAGGCGCCGAGGCATTGGATCTCTTTTCTGGCACAGGCAGCATCACCCTCGAACTGCTCTCACGTGGTTGCAGCCGTGTGGTCAGCGTCGAACTCGACCGTGACCATCACCGCTTCATCTGTGACTGCATCAAGAAATTAAATGAGACGACTTGCCTGCCGCTCCGAGGCGATGTGTTCCGATATATCAAATCGTGCAAACAGCAGTTTGACTTTATCTTCGCAGATCCGCCATACGCCCTGAAGGAACTGCCGACGATCCCCAGCCTCATCTTTGAGAGAGGACTTTTGAAAGACGACGGCATCTTCGTTTTTGAGCACGGCAAAGACAATGACTTCTCAGCTGATCCACACTTTGTGGAGCATCGCAGTTACGGAAGCGTAAATTTCTCGATTTTCAGAACAACGGAGCCATCAGACGAGTGATGCTCTCCCACAGACGAATGAAGAAGTTGGCACGCATACGTTCCGGCAGGTCTGTCAGTGCCACAGCCTGTCGTTCGTCGTCGAGGAACACCTTCTTCATTCGGAGTGCCACACCCTCATCGTAGAAAAACGCATTAGCTTCGAAATTGTTCTCAAAACTACGGAAGTCAAGGTTTGTAGAGCCACAGGTGCTGACGGCATCGTCGCATACCATCACCTTCGAATGGAGGAAGCCGGACTGATACAGGCTCACCTTCACACCAGCCTCTGCCACCTCACGCAGATAACTGCGGCTGGCCCACTCCACGAAACGGGCATCGCTGTGTCGAGGACAGAGCACACGCACATCGACGCCTGCCAGAGCTACCGTCTTCAAGGCGAAGAGCACAGGATCGTTGGGCAGGAAATAAGGCGTCTCGAGATAGAGGTAACGACGGGCACCCGTGATGATACGTACAAAACCTTGCATAATCTCCGGATAAGGCGTGACGGGGCCACTGGTGACCACCTGAATGAGACAGTTGTTGGCGATCTGTTCGCCCGTTTCGGAAATATGCTGTGGATAGAACTTACGGTCGGAGAGCAGGGTTCGGTCTACGAAATACCAGTCAACGAGGAATGCCCGTTGCAAGGCATTGACGGCACCACCCGTCACCTTGAGCATCGTATCGCGCCACGGCTGTCCCTTCGAGCCTTTCACATAGCGCAGGGCGAAGTTCATACCGCCAATGAATCCCACCTGCCCGTCGATGACGATGATCTTGCGGTGGTTACGGTAGTTCACCTTACTCGTGAACGAAGGGAAGTGTACCGGCATAAAAGCCACCACTTCGATGCCCTCCTCACGCATCCGCTCGAAGAACTGGCGCTTGACATTCCAACAGCCCACATCGTCGTAGATGACTCGTATCTCCACCCCCTCACGGGCCTTGGCGATGAGGGCATCGGCAATCAGCGTGCCCAGGGCATCGTCGGCAAAGATATACATATCCACGTGGATATGACTGCGGGCCTTACTGATCTCCTGAAACAAGGCCGGGAAGAACTGATAGCCGTCGGTATAGATGTCCACCTTATTATCTTTGAAAGGCAGGGCGAAGTTCTGGTTGATGAAGAGGTCGATGAGCGGTTTCTGTTTCTCAGGCAGACGGAGGTTCTGCTGTTCGACGAACTCCAGCATAGAGCGTTTCGTCAGCTGGTTCATACTCCGTTCGCTGACATAGCGTTCCTTGCGGGTGTTGATGCCGAAGAAGAGGTAGAACACCACACCTGCCACCGGCACGAACCAGATCACCAGCGCCCAGGCAAGGGTCTTGGCGGGCTGCCGGTTGTCGAGCACCACGTGGATAATAGCCAGGATGGCGATCAACTGCGAGATGATGACAAATATAACGTTCCAACTCATCTTATCACATCATTACCTAATTGGC
The DNA here is from genome assembly GCA_900316445.1 of uncultured Prevotellaceae bacterium. GTDB lineage: Bacteria > Bacteroidota > Bacteroidia > Bacteroidales > Bacteroidaceae > Prevotella. The sequence goes on from ONCZ01000035.1 coordinate 21,978, forward strand.
GGGCGAGGGCGTCACGGATCTGCTGGGTGTCGCGGAACTCCTCCAGCAACTGCTTCATCCGTTCCATATCGCTGCCAACGGTTTTCAACTGGGCCTGAATCTCCTTGAGCCGTTTCTCGATGATGTCCATCCGCAGATCGAGCACGAGATGGAGCACTCGCTGACGAAGCCCACCTTCACGTTCCTTGGGCTGGAAGCCAGGTGTCAGCTGATGACGGTCGATGGCCAAGTCTGCTGCCAGCGAACTGATGGCGATGTCAGGATGGTGCATAAAAAACTCCTCCGCCTTGAAGCCCTCCTCGCCACTATGGGCAGCTGCCTCGGAAAGAATCTGATTGTAACGGTCATCGTGGAACGACAGGCCGTCTTGTCCCAGGTCGTAGGCGATATACTGCGCCACCGTCAGGTTGATGGCCTGCCCGTCGTCCGTCTCAATGCCCTCGTAGATGACCTTCTCGCCGTCGCGGACAATCGCCTGCACGAGCAGGCGTTCCACCTCTAACGAAGGAGTATGGAGAGAAGGAGTAAGGAGAGAAGTAGATATGCCTGTTGATGGAGTATTATCCGAAGCAGGAGTATTCTCCTTCTCTCCTTCTCTCCTTACTTCTTCTCTCCTCTTTTCATCAATGTCCTTACTGATCATCCCGTTCATCGAGTTGAGCAATGTCTGCTCCTTGATGCCCAGACGCTGGGAGAGTTCGCTGAGGTAGGTGGAACGCAGGATCTGATCAGGTATGACGGAGATGCTCTTTACGATACCACCGATGGCCTCGGAACGCTTCACGGGATCGGTCACGTTCTCCACCGTCAGACGGGTCTTGAAGCCAATGAAGTCCGTGGCATTCTTCTCGATATAGTCCTTAAACTCCTGGGCGGAATGTTTCTTCGAGAAAGAGTCTGGGTCGTCGCCATCGGGCAACAACAGCACCTTGATGTTCATACCCTCTGCCAACAGCATATCCGTACCTCGCATAGCGGCATGGATACCAGCCTCGTCACCATCATATAATAAGGTGATGTTCTGCGTGAAGCGACGCAACAGTTTGATCTGATGCACGGAGAGGGCCGTACCAGAGTTGGCGACGACGTTCTCGAGGCCACACTGGTGCATGGCAATCACGTCGGTATAACCTTCGACCATATAGACACGATCCTCCTTCGCGATGGCCTTCTTCGCCTGATAAAGTCCGTAGAGTTCACGTTCCTTATGATAGATCTCCGAGTCGGGAGAGTTCACGTATTTCTGTTGCACGCCCTTCGTCCTGGAGTCCAACAAGCGTCCTCCGAAAGCCACCACCTTTCCGCTGACGTTCAGCCAAGGGAAGATCACACGACCAGCGTAGCGATCACGCAACGCGTCCTCGCCATAACACAATCCCGTTTTCACCAGAAACTCCGCCTTGTATCCTGCCTTCTGGGCGGCAGTGGCCAGGGCGTCACGTTTAGGCAGGGCGAAGCCGAGGTTGAACTTTGCAATGATATCGTCGCGGATGCCACGACTACGGAAATATTGCTTACCGATGGCGATGCCGTCGGGATCATTCTTCAGGATATCCTCGAAGTATTTCATCGCCCACTCGTTGACGATGAACATCGACTCACGGTCGCTCTGTTCCTTCTTCTCCTCGTCGGTGAGTTCCTTCTCTTGTATCTCGATATTGTATTTCTTCGCTAACCAGCGCAGGGCCTCGGGATAGGTGATCTGTTCGTGCTTCATCAGGAAGTTGATGGCCGTACCACCCTCACCACAGGCGAAACACTTACAGATCTGCTTCGACGGCGACACCATGAACGACGGGGTCTTATCATCGTGGAACGGACAGAGACCCTTATAGTTCACGCCTGCCTTCCGCAACGTCACGAACTCCCCCACCACGTCGACAATGTTCGTGGCGTCCATGATCTTATCTATCGTCAGCCTGTCAATCACCTTTTCACCCTTTCACCTTTTCACCTTTATTTACGGTTTCATAAATACGAAATAGACGGCTGCTACGAGACAGAGGGCCGCAGCAGCATGGTTCCAGTGCAGTTGTTCGTGCTGAAAGATGAAGTTCGCAATCACGGCAAACACCACCAGCGAGATACACTCCTGAATGACCTTCAACTGTACGAGGTTGAACGGTCCGCCGTTATCCACAAAACCCAGACGGTTGGCTGGCACCTGACAGCAATACTCAAAAAAGGCGATCATCCACGAAAAGGCAATCACGAGATAGAGAGGCCAGTTGGTGGAGACACCTGACTGCTGAAGGCGCAGGTGACCATACCAGGCGAAGGTCATAAACACATTGCTCATAATGAGCAGCAGAATCGTATAAATACCGTTTGTCATATCATCATTCTACATTATATCCATCTATTTGCTGAAGTAGTCCCTGACCTTGTCCCAGTCCACATCGACTACCTCAGCCGGCAGGTCATAGTTGGTGGCAGTGGCCTTCTGGTTCTTGATGTCGAAACGAACCACAATCCTATCCTCTACACACACACCTGTGTCCAAAGAGTCGAGGCGGATAACGTCGAAACGACCACTTTTCTTTTCAGAATCCAAAAGACACTCTTCATTGGCCTTCAGATACCAGGTCAGCGTGTCTGCGCCATTGACGTTCTTTTCTATGGACTTGACTGTCACCATGGCCGATTTCATCTCCATTTTGTAACTTACCCGTTTATAGATGAAGACGCCAGCGGTAACAACACCTATAACCACCAAACAGACAACTGGCTGCATCAGACAGCCTATGGCAGCGCCCTTCCATCGTCTGCGGCAATAACCATACATGGGAATGCATGTCGATATGGCGATAACCAAAAAACATAAACTGATAAAAGAAACTCTTGCTATTAAATATCCTTCTGTATACATTCTGTAAACCGTAAACCGTAAACTATAAACTATAAACCATAAACTATAGCCCCCTACTTCCTCTGTATAGCGAACATGGTGAGGTCGTCGCTCTGCTCAGCCTCCCCCACGAATTGTGCGACGGCGGCGTTCATGGCAGCGATGAGTTCCTGCGGGTTGTTGCCGGCAGCCTTTGCTGTCTCCATCACACGATCCATTTCGAATTGATTATGGTTGATGTCCTCAGCCTCGTTCAGACCGTCGGTATAGAGGAAGATGGTGGTGCCACGTTTCAGTTGTACCTGCTGACAGGTGTATTCCCATCCTGGCATCACACCTGCTGGGATATTGGGGTCGCAGGGCAGCAGACTGACCTCTCCGTCAGTCAGCAGCAACGGCATGTCGTGGCCGGCATTGCAGTAGTCCAGGCTACCCGTTGCCAAGTCGATCACACCTACGAAGAGGGTAACGAACATGCTGGTCTCGTTGTTGTCGCTCAGCGATTCGTTGATGCCCATCACCATCTTCTGCGGCTCCATCGTATGGGCTGCAATATTGCGGAACAGTGATCGTGTGACCGCCATCACGAGCGATGCTGGAACACCCTTGCCCGATACGTCTCCAATGCAGAAGTACAGCTTCTCGTCACGGATGAAGAAGTCGTAGAGGTCTCCGCCTACAGCCTTGGCCGGCGTCACCTGTCCGAAGATGTCGATGTCGTCGCGACTGGGGAAGGCCGGATAGGTCTTGGGCAGCATGCTCATCTGAATGCCGTGGGCTATCTTCAGCTCATTCTCTATCGAAGCCTTTGCCGAGGTGGTCTGCTTCAAGTTCTCAATATATTCGGTCAGCGAGTGCTGCATATTCTCGAAGGAGTCACGCAACTGGCATATCTCATCTCGATGCTTGACAGTCGGCAGTAAGGTGTCAAACTCTCCCTGAGCCACCTTGTCGGCTGTGTCTGCCAAAAGTTTCAGGGGCATTGTAGTGCGCTTGATGGTGAGGAAGCACACGAAGAAGGTGACCATCAGCACGACGATGATGACAGACAAGAGGATGATGCCAACCACCACGGCAAAAAAGTCTATTCCGAACTTAGAAACAGTCACCATCAGCATCCAGTCGGTGCCAGTGACAGGTGAATAGAACAAATACGACTCTTTCCTGTTCACCATCACCACATGCTCTGTCTCGTCAGCACTCTTCTTGCACTCCTTGATCTCATTGATAAACTTCTCGGCCACACCCGCCTCGTCGACATCCTTCACATGTATGAAAAAGTTGCCCTTCTGTATGCGCCGGTGGTCAGGATGGGTGATGTACATACCGTTGCGCGACAGCACAAAACTCTGTAGCAGTCCGGGAATCGCCCAGTTTCCCTTTTCGATGATGCTGTCCTGCTCCTGTATAATCTGCGTCATGAAGTCGAGCGAGAAGTCAGCACCCAAGACAGCCACGACACCACCTTGCACATCATGGATGGGATACAGATAGGCCACCAGTGACGTCTTGGCATCCTGACCGTCGAAGAAGGGGTCCGACCAGAAGGCAGAGTCTCTGGCGGTGACATCCTTAAACCATCCGGTATTCAGATAGTCGTAATTTGCGCCACCCAGTTGTCTGACCTCCACCTGCATACTGTCGTTGCGCCAGGCATACGGACAGAACCAACGGCCCTTTTGGGGGTAGTAGTTGTCAATGAAACTAATACCGCAACCGCGTATACGGGGGTTCTGTGTGACGATGCGCTCCACGATGGCCTGCATCTGGTCAGGCTCTTTCAGGTGACGTTCAATATCAAAGAGGTTGTTCTTGACGGCTACAGACACATCCGACATCACATTGTTGATGGCTCTGTCCGACGACCTCATACCACCACGTAAACTGTTGGCACTGGTTTCTACCAAAGCACTCTCGATAAGCTCGTAGAGCAGGACTGACATTCCACCCATCATAATGAGCAGTACCAATATCACCCAACGCGACAGCCTGGTGGCAAACGAACGATTATATTCTCTTTCTTTCATATTGTTAGTTGTGGTTGCAAAGGTACAATTTATTTATGAAAGTGTATGAGTTACGATTGATTATTTTCAATTTCCATCCAAATAAATTGCACAAATCGGCAGAAATGTGCAAAAATATATTGATTTTGTGCCATTTATGTGGCTGTATGGGTAAAAATGAGTACCTTTGTACCCGTCAATTCTAACCCGAACCGAAATGAGAAAGATCTTTTTATCCATCATCGTGCTACTTACGGCCGTCAGTATGAGTGCCAAGACGACCCTGATAAACTCGGAAATAGACAGCCTGTGGCGGCAGACGACCATCAGCGTCAAGAACGGTGGTCAGGCTCCCGATGTGATGACATTGCTCAGCGCCTTCCATCAGGCACTGCCCACATGGGTGGTGGGCGAAGTGCTGGAACAGCAAAAGAAGCCCGTCCCAGGCACCAAGCGCAACGGCACGACACTGTTGTTTGAGAACAACGAAGAGGATGAGTTACGCATCCTCATCGACCCGAAGAACGGCTATGCCTGCTACGAGTCGCTGACGGATGTAGACCAGATGTCATGTTGTGTCTGGCGACGCTCTAACGGCCACCGCATCTTCGCCATCAGCCTCTACGAGCAGCACGTGATGCCGCAGAACCTGCTCTGTTGGTACGACTACGACCCTCAGACGCAGACAATGAAGCCCGAGCGCAGTCCGATGGACGACTATCAGAAGCCATTCCCCCTCGGAGAGGTGAGCTGGACACTGCCGGAGAAGGGCACCGACTTCATCATCAACGAATACTCGCCCTTCTACCCCACCCTCAGGCGCATCTTCATATGGGACGGAATGAAGCATCAATTCTCAAAGATACAGTTGGAGGATTTTGAATATCAGGAGTTTGGCGACGGCGAGTGGACGAAGGCCAGCGGTGAGGGTTTCAAGGATGTGGCTTTCGTGGATCTGGACGGCAAGGGCTATCCCCTGCTCTGTCTGAGGAAGGCGAAGGAATCTGAAGATCAGGAGCGCGACGACATGCTGATCCTGGCAGAGTTCAAAGGTAAGATGCAGACGGTGGCCATCAGCGACATGTTTCATCGCATTCGGGGATTCTTCCACGTAAAGCCCGAGCAAGATGCCCCCTGGACAGGAAAGGAGGTCGTGGCCTATACCAGCGACTTCATGCACATCAGCTATTACGTCGTGATAAAAGACGGCTACATCAGGTATTTCGTGACGGAATCGCCTTTGACTGACGAGGATGGCGAAGAGATAGGATGGGAGCCGCAGATTATCGGCTATGGTTCGAAGGACGAGAGCATCCACATCATCCATGCCAGCGTGGCAGATCACGTCGAGGTGGATCCGCAATGGGTTCCGTTCGAATTCTATGGCCAAAAAGAGTGAAATGAATTGATTATTATCAATTTCCATCTAAAATAATTGCACAAATCGGCCAAAGTGTGCACAAATCGGCTGATTTTGTGCAATTTATTTGGCTGTGTGCGCAAAAAGCAGTACCTTTGCAGCCGATTTTTGAGCCCCTCTGTTTTCTCCCCTTCGCAAGGGGGAGTTTGAGGGGGTAAGAATATACATTATTAATAACATATTTATGGCTTTAAAGATTGTTGTTCTGGCCAAGCAAGTGCCAGACACCCGAAATGTGGGTAAGGATGCAATGACTGCCGAAGGAACGGTGAACCGTGCTGCAGCAGAATCCGGGCTCAACAGTAGGAATCCTCACGATGGGTCCTCCACGTGCAGGTGAAATCATCCGTCAGGGACTCTATCGTGGCGCTGACACAGGCTGGCTGCTGACAGACCGTCTCTTCGCTGGTGCCGATACCCTCGCTACCTCTTATGCACTGGCTACGGCCATCAAGAAGATTGGCGATGTGGACATCGTGATCGGTGGTCGTCAGGCTATCGATGGTGATACCGCTCAGGTAGGTCCTCAGGTGGCTCAGAAGCTGGGCCTCAACCAGGTGACATACGCTGAGGAGGTTCTCTCAGTGAAAGATGGCAAGGCTACCGTGAAGCGTGTCATCGACGGTGGTGTGGAGACTGTAGAGGCTCCCCTGCCCGTGGTGATCACCGTGAATGGTTCAGCTGCTCCCTGCCGTCCCCAGAATGCCAAGCTGGTGATGAAGTACAAGCGCGCTACCTGTCCGATGGAGCGTCCTGCCGAGGGTACAGCCTACGACAATCTCTATGAGGAGCGTCCCTACCTGACACTGAATCAGTGGAGCGTGGCCGACGTCGATGGCGATGTGCAGCAGTGTGGTCTCAGTGGCTCTCCCACCAAGGTGAAGGCCATCAAGAACATCGTGTTCCAGGCTAAGGAGTCGAAGACTTTGACGGCTTCTGATGCCGATATCGAGGGAATGATCAAGGAGTTACTGGAAGAGAAAATAATTGGATAAGATTATGAATAATGTATTTGTATATTGCGAAATAGAAGGCACATTAGTGCAAGAAGTTTCCCAGGAACTCCTGACAAAAGGCCGTAAGTTGGCCAATACACTGGGTGTTGAGCTCCACGCTGTTGTGGCCGGTACAGGCATCAAAGGCAAGGTGGAGGATCAGATTCTCCCCTATGGTGTCGACAAACTCTTTGTCTTCGACGCCAAGGACCTGTTCCCCTACACCTCCGCTCCCCACACCGATATCCTCGTGAACCTCTTCAAGGAGGAGCAGCCGCAGATCTGTCTGATGGGCGCTACCGTGATTGGTCGTGACCTCGGTCCTCGTGTATCGTCATCGCTGACCTCTGGTCTGACAGCTGACTGCACAGAACTCGAGATTGGTCCGTATGACGATGCCAAGAACCAGAAGCACTACGACAACCTGCTTTATCAGATCCGTCCTGCCTTCGGTGGTAACATCGTGGCTACCATCGTGAACCCCGACCATCGTCCCCAGATGGCTACCGTCCGCTCTGGTGTGATGCAGAAGGCTATCTACGACGGTGCTTGCAAGAAGGAGGTAGTTTATCATGAGGTTTCCAAGTATGTCAGCCCCGAGGCTTTCGTCGTGAAGGTGCTCGACCACCACGTAGAGGCTGCCAAGCACAACCTGAAGGGCGCTCCCATCGTCGTAGCCGGTGGTTACGGTATGGGCTCAAAGGAGAACTTCGACATGCTGTTCGACCTGGCAAAGGTGCTGCACGGTGAGGTCGGCGGTTCTCGTGCTGCCGTGGATGCAGGCTGGCTCGATCACGACCGTCAGATTGGTCAGACGGGTGTCACCGTTCACCCCAAGGTGTACATCGCCTGTGGTATCTCTGGTCAGATCCAGCACATTGCTGGTATGCAGGACTCTGGTATCATCATCTCCATCAACTCTGATCCCGATGCCCCCATCAACCGCATCGCCGACTACGTCATTACGGGTACTGTCGAGGAGGTTGTTCCAAAGCTCATCAAGTACTACAAGCAGAACTCGAAATAAAATATGAGCAAGACAAGAAAGATAATCATCATCATTGCCGCATGGATTGTAGCGTTATTAGTATTATGGACTCTCTTCCACTATACTGAAAGCTCGTATCCCGTAATAGCCGGTATGATTGGCGGTTTGTTGACTGCTTGTAGTATCAAGTTTTACTATAAAAAAGAATAATTATGGCAAATTATTATAGCGATCATCCTGAGATCGGGTTCTACTTGAACCACCCCCTGATGGCTCGTATCGTTGAGCTGAAAGAAAAGGGTTTCGGAGAGCGTCGACCTCGAAGGTCCGCACCTCGAGAACGGCCGTATGATCTACGCCTCAAAGACCTACGAGAACCTCGACGCCACCCGCAAGGCTGGCCTGTGGGGTGTCTCCATGCCCCGTCGTTACGGCGGTCTGAACCTGCCTAACGCAGTGTTCTCTATGCTGAGCGAGATGATCAGTGCTGCCGATGCCGGTTTCCAGAACATCTGGAGCCTGCAGAGCTGTATCGACACCCTCTATGAGTTCGGTTCTGAGGAGCAGCGTCAGAAGTATATCCCCCGTGTTTGCGCTGGTGAGGGCATGTCGATGGACCTCACGGAGCCCGATGCCGGTTCCGACCTCCAGCGCGTCATGCTGAAGGCCACCTTCGATGAGAAGGAGAACTGCTGGCGTCTGAACGGTGTGAAGCGTTTCATTACCAACGGCGACTCTGACATCCACCTCGTGTTGGCCCGCTCTGAGGAGGGCACCAAGGACGGCCGTGGTCTGTCGATGTTCATCTACGACAAGCGTCAGGGCGGCGTAAACGTACGTCACATCGAGCACAAGCTCGGTATCCACGGCTCTCCCACCTGTGAGCTCACCTATAAGAACGCTAAGGCAGAACTCTGCGGCTCTACCCGTCTCGGTCTGATCAAGTACGTGATGGCCCTGATGAACGGTGCCCGTCTGGGTATCGCCGCACAGTCCGTAGGTGTGGAGCAGGAGGCTTACAACGAGGGTCTGGCTTACGCCAAGGAGCGTCAGCAGTTCGGCGATAAGATCATCAACTTCCCCGCTGTCTATGATATGCTCTCTCGCATGAAGGCCAAACTCGATGCTGGTCGTTCACTGCTCTACGAGACAGCCTGCTATGTAGACATTTATAAATGCCTTGAGGACATTGAGCGCGACCGTAAGTTGGAGCCCGAGGAGAAGCAGGAACTGAAGAAATACCAGCGTCTGGCAGATGCCTTCACACCGCTGGCCAAGGGTATGAACTCAGAGTACGCCAACCAGAACGCCTACGATGCCATCTCTATCCACGGTGGTTCAGGCTTCATCATGGAGTACAAGAGCCAGCGTCTGTTCCGCGACGCCCGTATCTTCTCCATCTACGAGGGTACCACCCAGATGCAGGTCGTTGCCGCTATCCGCTACATCACCAACGGCACGATGCTCAACAACATCAAGGAGATGCATGAGAATCTGCAGGTGAGCGAGAGTCTGCAGAGCAGCAAGAATATGGTTACTGCCCTCATCACGATCTATGAGGAAGCACTGGCCAATGTGAAGGCTTTCGAGAATCAGGAAGTGCAAGACTTCCTCGCCCGTCGTCTGTACGACATGACAGCCGAGCTCGTGATGTCGCTCCTCATCCTCCGCGATGCCACTAAGGCCCCCGAGCTCTTCGAGAAGAGTGCCAACGTATATGTTCGCATGGCACAAGAAGACATCTTCGGCAAGGCTGGCTACATCAAGATGTTCAAGGCAGAAGACCTCAAGAACTTCCGCGCTGCAGAACCCGAGGCTTAATTTAAACAAAAATCCCCAACCATTTCTATTGGCTGGGGATTTCTGTTTTCTGTATCGTTCTTATTGCTGACTTACTTTCACATCAGAAACGGTGATAGAACCGCCGTAGTTATTGATGCTCCAGCAATTTTTCTGGATACCATAGATGCGTTGAGTGTAAGCACATACATCGTTGATATACATAGTAAGAACTGAATTATCAGTGTAGATGTCAATGTTATAGACATTGTCGACAGGGCGCTGGAATACATAGCCATCTGCAGCTTCGATGAAACCTTTACCATCTTCGCCCTCCTGTTCGAAGTTCACCTTGCGGCCATCCTCCCATTCAGGATTCACCACCATGGTGTAGTACTTCTTCGAGTCGGTACCGCGAACAAACGAAACGCCAAATTTATCCCAGTTGTTAGATGTCTTCACTGTGAACGAGATGTGGTTGGCAGCATAAAGACGATTGTAGAGCACATAAGCACCGTCGCCGCTCAGCGTACCATTGCTGTAGCCGTTAGAATCCATTACCTTTGCATCGACTACATTCTTATACTTCTCTGCCAGTGCAGGCACTGCGCCAAGCGTGAGTGTGCCGTCGGCGTGCTGGATAATCTTGTGGCATACCAAAGCACCACTCCAGTTGGGCTCGTTGCCGTCGCCGGCACCTACATTGGTATTCTTCTCATGGATATCAGCACCTGAACGGAACGGGCACCAGCCCCAGATGTAACGGTCTGTACCATTAGAGGCAGTCTTGGCAGCATAAAGCGAACGACTGTCGAGGATGCCCTCATGACCATCAGGCGCCCACTTCGGCCCGTCATTCAGACAGTTCTTCAGTTCCTCGTAGGTAGGAGCCACCATATACTTCACCTTACGGCTCCAGCTGGCGCGATAGCTCTCACTGAATACGATGTACCAGTAGTTGCCCATCTTGAAGATGTCGGGACACTCCAGCATGCGGTCCCAGATCATCTTGATACGGCCAACGTGCTCCCAGTTCTTCAGATCGCCCGACTTGAACTCAGCAAACACAGGATCGCCACCGTGCTCAGGATAAGTAGAGATGACCATGTGATACATGTTGTCGTCGGCTACGAAGATCTGCGGATCACGGAAGTCGTTGGCAGAATAGCCAAAGTCGGTGCCGTAGAGTGTCCACAGTTCATCCTTGGTCCAATTCTTAAAGTCGGTCGATGTAGCGCGCATCACCACCTCACGGTTCTTGCAGTTGCCATTATGACCTGTATAATAGATATAGTATGTGCCATCTTTCTCATAGGCACAGCCAGTACCTAGCGCAGCATCCTGCTCAAAATCGTTACCACCAAAAGGCAGCAGCTCGCCGAGCGACTCGTAGTTGGCACAGTCCTTTGTTGAGACAGCCCAAATGGGATGGAAACGGAAGGGCATGTTATTGATGTACTCTTGGAGGTAAAGCACTTTGAATGTGCCATCCTTCTGATCGTAGTAAGGCATGGGGTCTCCAACGCGTCCTACATAAGGCATATAATACGTGCCGAAATCAGGTGCATCTGTAGAAGCGAAGAAAGAGGTTGTGCCGTCCCAGTCCTTAGAGGGATCTCCGCTGAACTTTTCGTCGCTGCATGCCGTCAGCGCAGAAGCTGACAGCATGAATGCGAATACTGAATATATCATTGTCTTCATAATTATCTGTTCTTTAATTCTTTAAATTCGTATAATTCGTAGTTTACTTCGTCAAGTAATCGAATGCGTTAAGCATGATACCACCCATGTTGTCGTGGTAGTTCGACTCGTATGGGGTAGGAGAATTCCAGTCGAAGAGTCCGGAGCCGAAGCAGATAATGCCACCCTTACCGAATTCACCGTTAGCACCCTTCAGCTCCCATGACGATACGCTGTTGTCGCCACCCAGTGCACGACCGCCAGTCTTGGCCTCGAAGGCATCTTTACCGTCCTGATAGGTATCCCAGAAACCGTACTGCGATGTGGTGTTACAAATGGTGTATCCGTTATCCAATGTGTAAACGGCATTGTCGGCGGCACCAGGATAGGTCTTCAGGCCGTTCCACAGCGGGTGTGTGATGTCGTAGGCGTAGAAGTGCCAGGGATCTTCGCCCATCAGGTCTGAGCCTTCACCGCCTCCGCCACCCCAAACATTGTTGGGATAGGCATCCTCTGGCATAGCGCCCAGTGCGATGGCATAGTTCACAGCCGAACGCCCCAGTACGAAACCTACGCCACGCTGCCAGAGTTCCTTCATCTTCGGTAGAGCCGTCATGGCACCGCTCTCAGCCTCTGCAAAGCCGTTGTAGTTGCCGTATGAAGAGCAGTGACGGTGGAAGAATACGAGTTTACATTCATCGAGTGAGATATTTCCGCTGGCTACATCGTCCCAAGAAGCATATGCAGCACTGGCTATGTTTCCGGTGAGCCATTTGGCGGCAGCTTTCTCCTCGTCATTCAACAGTTCAATGTTCTCAGCCTCGCCAACGAAGATGGCTACAGGGTTGGCAATCAGTGTCACATTGACAGTATAGACAGAAGTGGCAGTATTGTCGTTCAGTGTTATCTGGAACGGCTCAGTAAAGTTTGCCTTCGTGCCACTGGCAGGACTGCAAATAGCATCCTCGCTGCACTCAACCTCAAAGGTGGCATTGCTCAAATCAATACCGCTGTTGGCCATCACACTTACCGTGATAGTCTTATCCTGCTGGTTGATAGCACCTTTCACACCTTCTAGGATGAAGAGTGACATCAGTGCTTCATCATTACGTACACTTACTTGATAGTCCATCACGAGGTCGCCATTGGAGATGTGCAGTGTACGGTCTCCGTCGAAGTTAATGTGGTCACCCACCTTCATATTAGTCTGAGCACCAGGCGAAACGGTCAGGCTGGTGATTTCCATGTTACCCTTCTGGTCGAAGTCAGCGGGAACCTTCACCTTTACCAGTCGCTTCTCTGTGTTGATGATGCCTTCATACTGTCCGTTCAGCACGAACTTCTCCACGAGGCATGAACCGCCCACGTTGATGCTGCCTGTATGATCATCGCTGCAGGAGGAGAGAAGCCCCACTCCAACTCCCCCAAGGAGGAGAGCAGTTACCAGATAAACTGCAAGTTTTATGATATTCTGTTTCATATTTATTTTCTTTTTTATAATGATTTTCTTGTATTCATTCCCTTCCCTCATAGAGGAGGGTTAGGGTGAGGTCTTACCACTGTCCGCAGTTCTGCGTGTAGTGTCCGTTTGATGCAGCCATCTGCTCCCAGGGAACAGGCAGATACTCGTTCTTATTGGCAGTAAACAGTGAGCCACTCAGGAAGTTCATCTTCTCACTCTCACTGGTATAGTACTTGTTGAGCACTGTAGCAGCATCGCCCCAACGTACGAGATCGAAGAAACGCTCACTCTCCATAGCCAACTCCAGCCGGCGCTCCATCTTGACAATCTTCATGGCGTCTTCCTTAGAATACGAGCCACTATATTTGCCCACTGCATAGTGGATACCGTATTTAGTGGGATAGTTAGATACGATGCTGTTGCTTGCCATACCGGCAGCACGTTCGCGTACTTGATTGACCAGAGTTATAGCCTCTGAAGTCTGATTCAGCTGAGCCAGTGCCTCGGCACGCATCAACAGTACATCGGCATAGCGGAAGACGATACGGTTCATTGAGCTGGCCCACTGTGAGTCACACAGGAACAGATAGATATCTGTGAGTGCGGGGTCTATATTTTGCTTCAGCGATACGAAGTATCCAAAGGTGCCACCAGAACGGCTCCAGGCGTTAGTCTCTGCCATCATGAAACTGGTATTGAACATATAGGGAGTGCCAGGCACGCCAACTGTGACGAACAAGCGTGGGTCTACAGTCTGATTGGAACCGACGGTATAATCGGCATCGGCAAAGTTATCGAGCATCGGCAGACCGTCGCTGTTGGTACGATAGGCATTTACCAGATTGTGAGATGGCTTGTAAAAATCACAACCAGAATCGTGAACCTTAGGAATACATGGAACAATCAGACGGTTAGAGAAATTCAAGTTACCGTATACGGTACCATCGTTCTTGGAGTACTGGATAGCCCAAAGACTCTCTTTACCATTCTCATACTGTTCCTCAGGACGGAAGTTGTTGTGCAAGTCAGACTCCAAACCGTAGCCAGCGTAGAAAGACGGGCTTGTGTATTCCACTACCTTCTGCAGGTCAGCCTCGTTGATGCCTGTTACCTGATTCGTGTTGGCATCGTCTTGACGGTAGGCTTTATAGAGGTAAACCTTTGCAAGGAATGCAGCACATGCGGCCTTTGTAGGACGGCCCTTGTCTGCCTGCACAACAGGAAGAACGGCGTAGGCGTCTTCAAGGTCATTGATGATCTGCTGCCAGCCCTCATCGTTGGAATATTCTGTGTTTGAGAGGTTGTTATAGTCCTCTTCATCCATGTTGGGCTTGTTCACGAATGGAATTTTCTTGAACAGGCGCTTCAACTGGAAGTGTCCGTAGGCACGCAGGAACTTCATCTCGGCAGTACGCTGCTTAATGGTTGCGTTATTCTGGTCAGCACTGGTCAGGATGTCGAGCGACAGGTTAATACGTGAGAGGTAGTTATACATCTTAGTCCAGATAGAGCTAAAAGGCCAGTCGGTAGTCATCACGCCTGTGCTCTTTTCCAGTCTGTGGAAAGGCTCACCATCAGAGAAGTCAGAACCGCCTACATAGGCATCGTCTGAACGGGTATCGTAGTTCCAGAGTGAGAACGAAGCGTTCATGTCCTCAATAGAAACCAGTCCGGCGTATGCAGAGATCAGCACATTGTCAATATACTCTGGGCTTTTCACCTCGTCCTGCGTCAGCGTTGCCTGTGGCACTTGTTCCTCAAGGAAATTCGAGCAGGCAGTAAGACCGCAGATCACGCAGATTGTGCAGATCAAATTATATATCGTTTTCATAATCGTTGCTATTTTTTAGAATGAAACATTGAGTCCGAAAGTAAGATTGAGTGGGATAGGATAGTTGAATCCAGGGTTCTCGGGATCGGCGCCAGTGAATTTGCCGCTCTTGATGGTCAGCAGGTTCTGGGCAGAAGCGTAGAGGCGGATGCGGTCTATGCGCAACTTGTCAGTCACCTGTTTCGGCATGTTATAGCCTAATTGTATAGTGCGCAGTTTTGCGTATGAACCGTTTTCAATATAATAAGAAGATACACGACCCTCGTTGTTGGTGTCCGAAGTAGTGAGTGCAGGGATATTGCTGTCTGGGTTGGCAGGACTCCATGCATCAAGTGCACGGATACCCTTGTTCAGATAAGGTACGTTGATGGCAGAGTTGGCCCAGAAGTCGGTCTGAGACTTGTATCCTCTACAATCTACGTCTACCCCCTGCACACCTTGCCAGAACATGGTCAGATCCCAGTTCTTGTACTGCAGATAGATGTTCAGGCCCCAGGTGAAGGCGGGTGTGGGATCATAGATCCAGTCCTGGTCTTCCTCTGTGATGAAGCCGTCGCCATTCAGATCCTTATAGCGGATGCGGCCCAGTCCGGCACCTTCCTGAATTGCATGGTTGTCGATCTCCTCCTGACTCTTGAAGATACCGTCGTAGATATAGCCCACCTGCGAGAACATGGCGTGACCAACAACGCTCTTCACTCCGTTACCACCATATTTACCGTTGGCAGCCACTGTCTCAGGCAACTTGGTGATCTCGTTCGTATACTTACTGATGTTTCCGCTGATGTCCCAGGAGAAATCGTTAGGCAGACGATGGCGATAGCCCACTGTCAGTTCCCAACCGTTGTTCTTCACCTCGCCAGCGTTGATCCACTGTCCGGCTCCCTCACCCATAGCGGCGATACCTTCCATGAAGAGCAGAATGTCGGTGGTCTTCTTATCATACCAGTCGAAGCTTCCGTAGATTTCGTTTCTCAGGATGGCGAAGTCGAGACCGATGTTATGCTGTGTGGTGGTCTCCCACTTGATATCGTCGTTGCCGCGCTGGTTGCGGACATAGCCGTTGGGCAGGTCATAACCGCCGTTCGTACCTGTGATATCGTATGATGAACCGGCCTGACCGCTACCCCAAAGACCTGTAGAGACTACAGATTTATATAGGGTATAACGCGCTGTGTTAGAGATTTCCTGGTTACCGGTCTGTCCCCAAGAGTAGCGCAAATACGCCAACCAGCACTGACAGACGGGAATGTACCATATTGGTTGCTGGAACCGAAGCGGCTTGAACCGTCACGACGGATGGTGAACGAAGCCAGATACTTGTCGTCGTATGTATAGTTGACCTTACCAAAGAACGATACGAGTGAGAATCCCTCACCGAAACCTTCAGCCAACTGACGGCCAGCGCCTGCTGAAGGCCACATGTAGTCAGTGTTCAGGATAGCCAGCTCATAGCGCTTGGCGCTGTTCATCTTGTAGTCCTGACGGTTCACCTCAGTACCGATCATGGCATCACCGCGATGCTTGCCGATCTCCAGATTATAGGTAGCAATGGCGTTCCACATCCAGCGCATAGTGTGTTCCTGCTTGCCTTCGACGGCAGAATCGGTACGCATCACCTTACCGTTTGCGATAGGGTAGGTGAAAAAGCGCTGTTCCTTCTGCGTATAGTCCATACCAAAGGTGGTGCGAACCATGAAGTTCTTGAACGGAGTCACACTCAGGTGAACATCGCCGAACATACGCCACTGGGTGTATTCGTTGTCTTTGGCATTGTCGATCATGCTCAGCGGATTCTCACGTTCTGAGTAGGCGCCAAGAGCCTGAGCATATTTGCCGTTTTCGGCGTAAATGGGGAAGTTGGGATTGAACTCCAGAGCGTGCTCTAGCACACCGCCAGGTGCATCAGCGCCTCTTGTGCGGTTGATGGTGAAGTTCTCGCCGAGAACCACGTTGCCGTCGAAAAGCTTGTAGTCTGCATTGGCACGAGCGGAGAGGCGGTTGAAATAGCTGTCCTTGATCGTACCCTTGTTGTCGTAGTAGCCAAAAGAGAAGAACGAGCTTCCTTTCTCAGAGCCGTTGCTGACAGATACATTGTACTGCTGAACGACACCCGTACGGGTAATCTCTTTGAACCAGTCGGTGTCGCCGGCGCGTACTGTACCGTTTTCATCGAGGAACATGTTCATCGTCATATTGTTCAGCACGGGGTTGCCGTTATTGTCGTAACTCCAGTCATAGTTATAACCCAGATTGTTGTTGCTGGGATTCAGTCCATCGTTGACACTTGCCTGCCAATAAGCTCTGCCCCACTCGCTGGCATTCATCGTCTCAATCTTATTGGTATAGAAAGAGGCGGCAACGCTTCCGTCGAAGTTGACCTTTATCTTACCGTCCTTACCTTTCTTTGTGGTGATAATGATCACACCATTAGCAGCCCGTGAGCCGTAGATGCTGGCCGAAGCGGCATCTTTCAGTACCTGGATGCTCTCGATATCGTTTCCGTTCAGCTCGTGCATGCCGGCTTTAGTAGGCACACCGTCGATGATGTAAAGAGGATCGTTATCGTTCAAGGTTCCGACACCACGGATGCGGACTGTTGCTGCACCAGAGGGGTTACCGTCGGCAGTAATGTTCATGCCTGGCACACGTCCCTGCAGAGCTTTCATCGGGTTGTTTTCGTTCTGCTTAGCCATCTCGTCAACGCTGACTGTTGAGATAGCACCCGTCAGATCGGCCTTGCGCTGGGTGGTATAACCAGTCACCACCACTTCCTGCAACACCTCGGCATCGTCCTTCAGAGTCACCTTCATGCCCTGCTGGGCTGGCAACTCCTGAGTCTGGTAGCCGATGTAAGAGATTACGAGGATTGCGCCCTCGTTTACTTTAATCGTGAAGTTTCCGTCGAAATCGGTAATCGTACCGTTCGAGGTTCCCTTCTCCATTACTGTGGCACCGATGACCGCCTCACCAGAAGCATCGACGACGGTACCACTAATCTCACTTTGCGCGTACATTATAGTACACGTCAAGAGAGCCAACAAACTTAGAAAAAGTTTCTTTAGTTGTTCCATTGTTGAACTTTTAAATTGATTAGTACTTTTGTGAATTGAATCTGCTGCAAAAGTACAATAATAATACGTGCGGATATAGCAAATATCGTTCAGATACTAGCAAAAATGTTACATGTAACAATCGTTGACTATTATGTCAAAAATGTCAAGCGCTGAGTCATTTTTGTTTTGTTTACAGTTTACGGTTTACAGTTTACAGATGATATGACTGGAGGCCGAAACACCCGCAGAGGTAATCATCTGTAAACCGTAGACCATAAACAAAAAAAAACTATTCCGCTCTTAGTTCTGTCGGATACTTGCCAAACTGTTTTTTAAAGCAATTTGAGAAATAGCCAGGGGTGCCAAAGCCCACCTCATACGCTATTTCGCCTACAGTCTTCGTGGTCGATGTCAGCAATGCGTAAGCCTGTTGCAATCTCATCTGCCGCAACAGTTCCACAGGCGTCTGTCCTGTTATGGCCTTTACTTTCCTGTAGAGCTGTACACGGCTCAGTCCCATCTCCTCGCCAAGATCATCCATCTTCAGATTGGGATTCGACATGTTCTTACGGATAGCCTCATTCAACTGTTCTGCGAACAGCATGTCCTGACTCTTGGGGGCAGGCTTCTCTTCTACAGGCACCGCGAATATCTCGTGCAGCCGTCGATTGCTGGCATCAGTATAGAACAACGTCTGCTCCACATTCATACTCTGCCGGTTTTGTATGTTCTTCTGTCTCTGCCACCAGGCCAGCAGGATCATGATGATGGACAAAATCAGCACGCCGATAGCCACGAAGCTGCCGATAAGCACCTTCCGTTGTGTATTATAAAGCACCAGCGAGTTCTCCAACTTATCGTGAATGGTCACCAAATCATCATTCTGCTTCATCAGTTCTGAAGCCTCGGTCATGACCAGATCTACATTGTCGGGCGTGACGACAAAACCCAGTAACGGGTTTTCGCGTTCATAAGGCCTGCCCGTCAAAATATCAAGTGCAAGCCTGATAATCTTTTCGCCATGAGTAGGATAATAATAGGTACCTATCTGATGCCCCAGTTTTACATACTCCAGCCCCTCGCCCGGCATACCG
>ONCZ01000034.1 GCA_900316445.1 uncultured Prevotellaceae bacterium
GACAAGGTCGTTCAAGTGCGACAAGTGGGATATTGAGTTGTGTAACCTGGTGCTCGACATCCAGCTGCACTCCCAGCAACTGTTCTTCGGCAAGTATGCACAGATGTACTTCGATAACAAAGCCCGACGGAAGCAGGAGAGTACGACCTCGAATTACGACAGCAAGACCAAGAGCCTTTTCCGTCAGTTGCCTGAAACGTTTGGCCTTGAAGAGGTGATGAAGGCTGGCGGGTATGAGAAGAAGAATGCCCAGACATGCGTTTCTGTCTGGAAAAAGAAGGAGATGATCAAGAAAATCGTTAAAACCAAAGGAGCAGAAAAATGGCAGAAAACTTAGACAAGGCCATAGCGAGGGGGGAATGGAAAAGGCTGTAAAAATCGCGGAGGCTCTTACTTCTGAAAGTAGGAGCCTCCGTTTGTAAATTCTTAATTCTTACGGCGCCTGGACCGGCGTAGAGTTCCTTCACGTAGCCTTCAATCTGAGTGCCGAGACCAGCCTCGTAGAGATCGACACCGAAGACATCCTTGCGGGAGTAGAGTTGCTTGAGGCAGCTCCAGTCCTGATCGGGCTTGCCGATCTCCAAGGGAGCGACGATGGCCTGCAGCTCTGCCAGCATGGGATCGGGCGAGGGCTCGAAGGGTGTGCCGTCATCCTTGATACCCTTCAGATAACGGGCGTAGCCAGCCAGCGTGAGGGGGATGAGCACGAGGTTCGACATGTCGAGGCCACGGGCGATGTACTTCTTCAGTGTCTCACCGAAACGGATGGGCAACTTCTGAGAGGTGTCCATGGCGATGCGCTGGGGAGCGTCGGGCATGAAGGGATTGGGCAGACGACGGTTGATGACGGCACCGATGAACTCGTAGGGATTCAGTACGCCGGGATCGGTGACCACTGGCATCGCCTCCATATAGCCGATCTTCTGGATGAAGGGGCGCAGGTCTTCGTCGGCCATCTCGGCAGAGATGAGCGTGTAGCCGAGCATACAGCCGTAGATGGACATGGCGGTGTGCAGGGGATTGAGACAGGTGGTCACCTTCATGGTCTCCACCTTGTCGACGGTCTCACGGGTGGTGTAAAGGGCACCGCCGAGGTCGAGCGGGGGACGGCCGTTGGTGTAGTTGTCCTCGATGACGAGATACTGCACTTCCTCAGCGTTGACGAAGGGTGCGGTGAAGGTGTGTTTCTCGGTCTCGATGTAGTCGTTGTCCTCGAAGCCGTCGGCAGCGAGCATCTCCTTGACCTTCTCGTGGGGACGGGGGGTGATCTTGTCGATCATCGACCAGGGGAAGGTGATCTTCGTCTCGTCCTTCAGGTAGTCGAGGAAGGCGGCGGGCACGAGGCCGTCCTGAACCCAGCGCTCGGCATAGGCGAAGACACCGGCCTTGACCTTGTCGCCGTTGTGCGAGCAGTTGTCCATCGACTGCACGGTAAGGGGCAGCTGTCCGGCGTTGTAGCGCTCAAGCAGCAGAGCGCAGACCTTACCCATGGCGAAGAGGGGCTTCAGGCCTCTGGCGAGGTCGGCCTCGTTGTAGGTGTAGCCCTTCTCGGTGATGGTGAAGGAGATCATCTGGAGGGAAGGGTTGCGGAAGATTTCCACCAGACGCTGCCAGTCGGGGAACTGGGGATCGGCCTTAAGGGCCTCGGTGACGCTGGCGATGACTTTCTTCTCGATGGAACCGTCAGAACAGAGGTTCACGCAAAGAGAGAGGTTGTTATAAGGGGCGTAGGCCTTGTCGATGACCTCGAAGTCGAAGGTCTCGGCGACGATGACGCCACGATCGTACTTGCCTGTGTTCAGGGCATCGTTGAGGATGGCTGCGGGGAAGGCACGGAAGATGTTTCCGCCACCGAAGTGTACCCATGTGGGCTCCTTGGCAGTCTTCTCACGAATGGCCTTGATGTCGAACTTCGGAAGCTCATAGCCTTTGGCTTCCCACTCTGCGGCGTTGAAATTGCCGGAAATAATATCATTTAATCTCATAGTTTTTTTTATTTGGAAACGAATATGAATAATGTGAATAATTCTGGCCACGAATTAAAATAATAATTATACATATTCGTGAGATAAATTATTCATATTATTCACATTCGTTTCATTAAATTTTAATCAAAGAATCCTGGTTGTTTGTAATCGAGGCCGAGCTCGCGATCGACGGTGGCAAGGATGCCTTGGACCTGGCCGAGGGCGAACATACGACCGAGGAGGGTGTAGCCGGCGTTATGGCCGTGGGAAGACTCGTCGAAGACTCCGCCAGGCTGGTCGGTGAAGGTCATGCCGTGATCGACACGCATCGGCAGCTCAGGATTCTCCTTCTCGAAGATGCGGCAGAGCTCGATGAGGTCTGCACGACCGCCGAGGTGGGAGGCCTCTGTGAAGTCGCCGTTGGGGAAGATGTGGCAGGAGCGCAGATGGACGAAGTGGGTGCGAGAAGCGAACTTACGGGCGAGATCGACCACGTTGTTGTAGGCACCTGCAGAGAGTGAGCCGGCACAGAAGGTAAGGCCGTTGTGCTTGTTGGGTACGGCATCGAGGAACCACTGGATATCCTCTTCGGTACGGACGATGCGCGGCAGGCCGAGGATCTCAATGGGGGGGTCGTCGGGGTGGACACACATGTTCATGCCATATTCCTCACAGGTGGGCATGATGGCTTCAAGGAAGTACTTCATGTTGGCACGCAGCTGGGCCTTGTCGATGCCCTTGTAGAGGTCGAGGAAGTCGCGGAACTTCTGGATAGGCGCTTCGTCGTTCTCGCTGAAGTTGCCGGAGACGAAGCCTTGCGTCTTGATGATGATGGTCTCCACGAGCTGATGGTCCTTCTCTGGCGTCATCGTCTTAGCCAGTTCGTCGCACTCTGCCAGTACGTTACGGCCTTCGCCCCAGCCCTCGGGGAACTGGAACTTGGCCCACTCCTCACGGGCACCCTCACGTTTGAGGATGTAGATGTCGAAGTAGGCGAACTCGGCATAATTGAAATAGAGGTTCGTAGCGCCATTGGGATTGTCGTGGAACAGATCGGTGCGTGCCCAGTCGAGCACGGGCATAAAGTTGTAGCAGATGCAGTGGATGCCCTCTGCCGAGAGGTTGCGGAGCGACTCCTTATAGACCTCGATCTGCTGGTCGCGGTCAGGTCCGCCATACTTGATGGTCTCTACGACGGGCAGCGACTCAACGACGCTCCATCGCATGCCATAACTCTCAATGTACTCGCGCAGGTCGCGGATCTTCTCACGGGTCCAAACCTCGCCTAAAGGTACGTCGTGAAGGGCTGTAACGATGCCTTCAACTCCAATTTGTCTTAGCTGGGCAAGGGTGATCTTGTCTTTCTTGCCAAACCATCTCCATGTTCTTTCCATAATGATTGTTATTTGAAATGAGTTTGTTTTTTAGTCTTCTTTGTCTGTTTGCCGACAATCAGGCTACGGAAGTCGATGCGGCTGTTTGGGCGTGGTCGTACCAGGTCCTGAACGCTCTTGGGCGCACTCTCGTTGCCATAGCGGTCTGTAGCCGTCACGGCGTAGTAAAGGGAATGGCCGTGGTGGGGGACGGTAAGAGACTGATAACGGTAGCGGCACGCCACGAGGTTGTGCGGGTTCTGAGTGTCGACAGGCCACGTGTCGGAGGCATATATATTATATAAAAGGTAGTTGGCACCGGAGAGGTCTCTGGCGCCATACCAGGTGAGCCGGTCGTTGGTCTTACCTCGTTCTATCTGTAGTATTGTGGCAGGGGTGGGGGCGTGTTTGCCCATCCATGTCATCGGGGGGATGAGAGCCGGCGTCTGGTTAAAGTCTTTCGTGAAGGTGTAGATACCTTTGATGTTGTCTGTCAGGAACTTGGAACGGAAGAAAGTGCAGCCGAGGCCCTCCTGACGGAGGACGTTCATCTCGCGACGGATGATGCTGAGGTCCCAGTTGCGCTCTGAAGGGTGGAGCATATAGATGGAGAGTCCGGGAGCCACGATCTTGCCGTAGGAGTGTTCCTTCCAGTCGGCCACGAAGGGATAGAACTGGTTGCCCTGGAAGTACATCATGGGGAAGAGCTCGTCCATCAGTCCTTCGCGCAGCCAGCCCTGAGCATCCTGGCAGACGGCGGTATAGGCGTTCCATCCATTACTGCGAAAACGGCTCAGGTCGTCATACTTGCCTATAGGCGAGCACGACATCTTCACCCAGGGTTTCTCGGCCTTCACGGCACGGTGGATCTTGCGGACGATGCTGGTGATGTTGCGCCGTCCCTCCTCACGGGAGTACTTGAACTTCCATGTCTCAGGATAGCGGATATAGTCGAGGTGGATGCCGTCGATGTCGTAACGGCGCGTCACCTCACGACAGATGCCGGCGATGTAGTCGCCCGTTTCAGGCAGTTCTGGGTTCATATAGTATTCCTCGCCGATCTTGACGATGCGCTTGGGGTAATTCTTGCGGAGCTGCTGACAACCGTAGTTGTTGGCCTTGCCGATGGGGATGGTGACAATCCAGGCGTGACACTCCATGCCGCGCTTGTGGCACTCGTCGATGCAGAACTGCAGGGGATCGTAGCCGGGAGAGGAACCAGGTCTGTTGGTAAGTATGGGCTCCCAGGGCTCGATGGCGGAGGGATAGACGGTGGTGCCACGGACTCGGGCCTGGAAGAGAACAGTGTTGATGTTCGCCTGCTGATACTGGTCGAGGATGCGGATGAGGTCGCGCCGCTGCTGTTCCGGAGAGGTAGTCTTCGGCCAGTCCAGACCCTGAAGAGTGGTGAGCCAGACGGCCCTCACCTCATGCTTGGGAGACTGGGCAGAGATGTTCAGAGCCAGTGTAAATAGGATAAAAATTCTTATAATTGTTTTCAAAATATTCCTTAAATCTTAAATTTTGGTGCAAAGTTACTAAATAATTCACAATTTATTTGTACTTTTGCATGCAAAAATTAATAATTAATAGTTTAGAACATGATTTCGTTTAGTTTGAGCCTTATTGCGCTCGTTATTGGATACCTGCTCTACGGCCGTTTCGTGGAGCGGGTGTTTGCTCCAGACAACCGTGCGACACCTGCCTTGGCAAAGGCCGACGGTATGGACTATGTCGTGCTTCCCAGTTGGAAGATTTTCATGATCCAGTTCCTGAACATTGCGGGTACGGGTCCTATCTTCGGTGCCATCATGGGTGCCAAGTTCGGTCCTGTGGCCTATCTGTGGATTGTCTTTGGCTGTATCTTTGCCGGAGCCGTCCACGACTATATGAGCGGCATGCTCTCCATGCGTCATGGCGGTGCCGGACTGCCAGAGCTGATCGGTCAGTATCTGGGTAAGGCCACGAAGTCGGTGATGCTGGTGTTCACGGTATTGCTGCTGATTATGGTGGGAACGGTGTTTGTGTATTCACCTGCAGAGATTCTGCACTCCATCGGTGGAGATACGCTGATGTGGGTGGGCATTATCTTCGTGTATTATATCATTGCCACGATGCTGCCTATCGACAAGATTATCGGTAAGGTGTACCCGCTGTTCGCCTTCTCACTGCTGTTCATGGCTGGTGCGCTGATGGTGTGGTTGTTCCTGCATTGGCCCACGATTCCTGAGGTGTGGACGCATGCCTATAACATGGGTGCTGCCACGGAACCTGACAAGTGGACGGACAATATCTTCCCGGCATTGTTCATCACGGTGGCTTGTGGTGCCATCTCCGGTTTCCACGGCACACAGAGTCCGCTGATGGCCCGTTGCGTGAAGAGTGAGAAGATGGGCCGCCCGATTTTCTACGGTGCGATGATTACCGAGGGTGTGGTGGCGCTGATCTGGGCATCTGTCGCTTCCTGGTTCTTCTATGGTAATCCTGCGCCGGGCTATGAGCTGATAGCCAAGGCTACTGCCGGTTTCCATACGTCTGCCCCTGCCGTGGTGAACCTCGTGTGCAACGAATGGCTGGGTGTGGCTGGTGCCATCCTGGCGATGCTGGGTGTGGTGGCTGCGCCTATCACTTCCGGTGATACCGCCTTCCGTTCAGGTCGTCTGATTGTGGCAGAGTGGTTGAAGATGAACCAGCGTCCCATTATGAATCGTCTGTACATCTGTATCCCGATGTTTGCCGTTTCCATCGCTATGCTGATCTGGCAGGTGGAGAATCCAGACGGCTTCAACACCATCTGGCAGTACTTCGGATTCTCTAACCAGGCGCTGAGCGTGTTTACGCTTTGGACGATCACCGTCTATCTGGTGCGTCAGAAGAAGGCCTACTGGATCACGCTGATTCCTGCGCTCTTTATGACGACGGTGTGCTCCACGTTCTTCTTTGTCTCGAAGCAGACGCTCCATCTGTCTGGAAATCTGGGATATATACTTGGAGTCGCCTGTCTTGTAGTAGCGATCGTATGGTTCTTCGTCTGGTATCGTAAGGAAGTAAAAAAATTAAAAAATTAAAAGATTAAATAATTTAAGAATTGAAGAATTAAGAGATAAAATGAAAAAACTGATGATGGCAGCCATCGGCCTGATGATGGCGATGGGCGCGAACGCCCAGTATCTGAATGAGTCTGAGACACCGTTCACCGAAGGTAAGTTCTATGTGAGTGCCTCGGCTTCCAGTGCCTCGCTGGCCTATAGCAAAAGCACGGATTTCGCCCTCGGCATTAATGCCAAGGTAGGTTATCTGTTTATGGACAACCTGATGGCGCTGGGTGTTGTGGAGTTTAATAGTCAGAAGAACTTCGATATCCTCACGACGCAGATCGGTGCTGGTGCCCGCTACTATTTTGAGAACTGCGGTATCTATCTGGGTGCTTTAGCAAAGTATGCCCATGTCAAGGACAAAACGTCGGACCTCGGTATCAGTTTTAGCGACTTCCGTCCTGAGGCTCATGTGGGTTACTGCTTCTTCTTGGGACGTCATGTCACTCTTGATCCAGAGGTTTATTATGAGCACAGCTTCAAGAATAGTGACTACTCTGGCTTCGGCCTCCGTATCGGTATCGGAATCTACTTTTAAATCGTAAATCTGTAAATCGTAAATCATTTTATGTTAAGCGTTGAAGAACTTGTTGACAGACTGATTGATCTGTCGTTTGCAGAAGATATAGGTGATGGCGACCATACCACCTTGTGTTGTATCCCTGAGGACGCGATGGGCAAGTCGCATCTGCTCATCAAGGAGGACGGTATCCTGGCTGGTGTGGAGATCGCCAAGGAAGTGTTCCGCCGTTTTGATCCTGAGATGCAGGTGGAGGTGTTGATGGGCGATGGCAGCCGTGTGAAGAAGGGCGACATCGCCATGATCGTCACAGGTCGTGTGCGCTCGTTGTTGCAGACGGAGCGCCTGATGCTGAACATCATGCAGCGCATGAGCGGCATTGCCACGATGACGGATAAGTATGTGCAGCGGCTGAAGGGTACTGGCACACGAGTGCTGGATACCCGTAAGACCACCCCTGGTATGCGTATGCTGGAGAAGCAGGCCGTGAAGATCGGCGGTGGCTGTAACCATCGCATCGGACTCTTCGATATGATCCTGCTGAAGGACAACCACGTGGACTTCGCTGGTGGTATCGTGAATGCCATCGACCGTTGCCATAAGTATCTGGACGAGAAGGGCCTGAAGCTGAAGATTGAGATCGAGGTGCGTTCGTTCGACGAATTGAATCAGGTGCTGGAGCACGGTGGCGTGGATCGTATCATGCTGGATAACTTCAGTGTGCCCGATACGAAGAAGGCCGTCGATCTCATCAATCACCGTTATGAGACGGAGTCGAGTGGGGGTATCACCTTTGATACCATCCGCGACTATGCCGAGCAGGGTGTTGACTTTGTCAGCGTCGGTGCCTTGACGCACTCTGTGAAGGGACTTGATATGTCGTTCAAAGCCTGCTGATTTCCGACAGAAGTACTTTTTTAGACATAAGAACATAAGAGAGATAAGTAATCACTTGAATATAAGAAACATAAGTATTCACTTAAATTAAGAATATGTTCTTTTGTTCTTATGTCTAGAAAAATTGTTCTTCTGTATTAAGTTATGTATTATATGTCAATAAACAAATGAGAAAAATAGTATTAGTAATTCTGTCAGTTCTGTCGGTTTCGGCAGCTTTTGCCTGCACCAACTTTATTGTGGGCAAGAGGGCCAGTGCCGACGGTTCTGTGTTTGTCACTTATAATGCCGATAGTTATGGTGCCTTCATGCCCCTGTATCACTATCCGGCAGCGAAGCATCAGGCTGGTGAGATGCGCAAGGTCTTTGAGTGGGACACCAACAAGTATCTTGGTGAGATTCCTGAGGCCGCAGAGACCTATAATGTCATCGGCAACTCGAACGAGTGGCAGGTGACCATCGGCGAGACGACCTTCGGAGGCCGTGAGGAGATGGCCGATTCTACGGGTATCATCGACTACGGTTCACTCATCTATATCGCCCTCCAGCGCTCGAAGACGGCCCGTGAGGCTTTGCAGGTGATGACCTCGCTCGTGGCTGAATACGGCTATTGCTCTGAGGGCGAGACGTTCTCCGTCGCTGATAAAGACGAGGCGTGGATGCTGGAGATGATGGGCTGTGGCCCTGACCGCACGAAGGAACAGGGACGTACCGTCTGGGTGGCTGTCCGTATTCCTGACGATGCCATCGCTGCCCACGCCAACCAGAGCCGCATCACGCAGTTCCTCGACGGCCGCTATGTGCAGGTTAGGATGAAGGATCTGTTGAATCCCAAAGCGATGGCAAAGGCTGAGCGTAATGCTCAGAAACTCAATGCCCAAAGCATCGTTGTCTTCTCTGACAATGTCGTGAGCTATGCCCGCAATATGGGTTGGTATGAGGGCAAGGATGCAGACTTCTCTTATAATGCCGCCTATGCCAAGCCCGACTTCTCTGGCCGTCGTTACTGTGAGGCCCGTGTGTGGAGTTTCTTCAACCGCTTTG
Source organism: uncultured Prevotellaceae bacterium (assembly GCA_900316445.1). GTDB lineage: Bacteria > Bacteroidota > Bacteroidia > Bacteroidales > Bacteroidaceae > Prevotella. Next base: position 8,897 of record ONCZ01000034.1, read on the forward strand.
CTGATGACTTCTCTGAGTATGTGCCCTATGCTGCCGGTATTGAGAAGGATGCCAAGGAGATGCCCCTCTGGATCATTCCCAATAAGAAGGTGACGATTCAGGATATCCGCGATGCCATGCGCGACCACTATGAGGGTACGCCTTTTGCCCTCGACCAGAAGGGCGACATCGGCGGTGGTATCTTCCAGATGCCTTACCGTCCGTCACCGCTGTCCTTCAAGGTTGACGATGTGGAATACTTTAACGAGCGTCCCATCTCCACCCAGCAGACGGCCTGGTCGTTCATTTCCCAGATGCGCTCGTCGCTGCCCCGTGAGGTTGGAGCCTGCTTCTGGTTTGGCAACGACGACGGCAACATGGTGGCCTATACGCCGATGTACAGCTGTATCACCCGTGTGCCGAAGTGCTTCTCCGGCGAGGGTGCTGACGATGTGACCTTCTCGATGGACAATGCTTTCTGGGTGTGCAACTGGGTCAGCAATATGGTCTATCCCCGTTACTCCATGATGTTCCCGTCGCTCAAAGAAGTGCGCGACTCGCTCGATGCCTCTTACGCCCAGCTCCAGCCGGAGATTGAGGCTAAGGCGCTGGCGCTGCCTACTGCTGAGGAACGCATCAAACTGTTGACGGACTACAGCTGCAAGAAGGGCGACGAGATGATTGCCCGCTGGCAGCAGCTCGCCTTCTTCCTCATCGTGAAGTACAACGACATCGTCGTGAAGCCCACCGACGAGCAAGGCCGATTCCTCCGCAACAAATTCGGTGGTGGTGCGAAGGTCGTGCGACCAGGTTTCCCTGATGCCTACGCCCGTGAGCTTCTGAATCAGACAGGCACCAAGTATCTCGTTCCCAAGGAGGAGAAGAAGTAGTGTGCTTGAAAGAGCAGAATGAATAGTATCCATCACAGATACAGACGGTTCAGGGAGTGGGAGCAGCAGCCTCATCAGGTGGCTCCGCTCTCAGAGGAGCACCATAAGTGCGCTACCTGCGGTACGCACTACGAAGGGAACTACTGCCCCCGTTGCGGACAGTCGTCCAGGATAGGCCGCTATTCCTTCAAGAATGCCATCCTGCTCTATCTTGATGTCTGGGGTCTGGGCAATCGGGGCATGTTCCGCAGCATCCGCGACCTGGTATTGCGTCCTGGCTACATGATCCGCGATTATCTCAGAGGCATGCAGATGGCCTACTTCCCGCCCTTCAAGTTGTTCTTCCTGCTTGTTGCCCTGTGGCTGTTGGTAGATTCCGGCATGAACATTCAGGGCATCAATCGCGAGCAACAGAACGAGAAGGAAACAAAGGAACTCGTGCGACGGTTTTTTAATAAAGGAACAGATCAGGTTGAGGTACAAGAGAAACAGGTTGACGAAAAGACTGACAAGGCGCATACTGCAGATAAAAGAACAACATCGGTTGAAAAAGAAAAGAAGATGAAGCGCGTAGAACGCGTAGAAGATATAATCGCTGTTTTTATTGAGCAGCACAGCTCGGTGGTCACTCTTGCTGGTCTTTTGATCTTCTCCTTGCCGCTCTGTCTGTTGTTCCGCCACAGTCCTGCCATACCCGACTTACGCCTTTCGGAGTGCTTCGTGGCAATGGTCTATATCACCGATATGATTGTCATCTATGACATCATCCCCTCACTTTTCTGCTTCAGCGTAAAGGCAGAGATCATCTCCAATTTAGCGGCCTATCTGCTGGCCATTATTCCCATCAAGCAACTTTCGGGCTATAGTTACTGGACTACTATCTGGCGACTGCTGTTAGCCTTCATCCCCTTTATCGTCATTAGTGTTTTGTTGGCTGTTGTTTCAGTCATCGTATTATATTTAATAGTATAAATTATGAAAAAGTACATTAATTTACTGTGTGTGCTGATACTGGCACTGACGCTGATTGATTTGTTTTCGACCTTTTTTGTCAGAGGTCAGAGTGTGAACATGACCATTGATCTGGATTCGCTATCTTTGGGAGCATTAGTTTTTCTGTTGGTGATTTCGCTGGTAGCGTTTGCTGCCATCGTTATATGCTTCGTCACCTTCATCAAGTTTATCCTGAACGTGAACCGTAACGAGGTGTTTACCAAGAAGAACGTCAGCCTGCTCCGCAAGTATGGTGTCTATACCTTGCTGAGTGGTGTGTGCGTTGTCATCCTCATCGTTTATGTGGGCATCCCCCTCAATAAAGTCTTGACTGATGGCCTCGAGACGTTTATCGGAGGCTTCTTCGCACTACTGATGGGTGAAGTGTTCTGCATCGGCCTGAAGATGCAGGAAGACAAGAACACAGCCAAGTAGAAGAAAGATTAACTTTGATGATGACAGAGATACACTCTTGCCCTGAGTTGATGGACGCCATCCAGCAGCTGGGGTTCCTGCCGCTGCTCGACAGCGGCATCAGAGGATATTCTGCGGAAGATCTTGTCGACGACGATTGTCGCTATGTGATATTGCCCGACGGTGGCTGGGACTGGCCGCTGTGGAAGTGGAAGGGGCCTGTGGTCACAGATGGCCATTGTGTCTATGGCAAGTTCTTTGCAGGCAAGGCGGGCTTCGTCAGTCGTGACTGGTGGCCTGACCTCTGTAACTATCGTCGCAGCAAATATCCGGCTCCACAGGAGGGCTCCATCGAGGAAGCCATCCTGCTGATATTGCAGGAGCATGGCAGTCTCATCACGCGAGAGTTGCGTGCAGCCTGTGGATTCACGGGGCCTAAGATGCGCAGCCGTTTCGACAGTTACATCACCCGTCTGCAGATGGCCTGTCGCATCATCACCGAAGACTTTGTCTATCCCGTCGACAAGCACAACCGCGAATACGGCTGGGGCTGGTCGTTGCTCACCACTCCAGTACGGCTGTTGGGGCACGAAGCGTGCCTTTGTTCCCGAACGCCTCAGGAATCCTTCGACCGTCTCTTCACCCACTTCAAGACCCTCCTCCCCAAAGCCACAGACAAGCAAATCCTCAAACTGATTTAAAAATGTGTGTGAACTTATGGCAACAATTCTGATTATCCTTCAATTGCTCATCGTCCTGGCCATGATTTTTATCGGTGCCAAGGTTGGTGGCATCGGACTTGGTATCTATGGTATGGTGGGCGTATTCATTCTTGTGTTTGTCTTCGGGCTGGAGCCTGGCTCCATCCCCATCGACGTCATGCTCATCATTGTCAGCGTCATCACCGCCTCGTCAGCTCTGCAGGCTGCTGGCGGAATGGACTACATGGTGAATTTGGCGGTGCGGTTTCTGAAGAAGCACCCCAGCCGTATCACCTTCCTGGCTCCGCTTGTTACCTGGCTCTTCACCCACATGACAGGTACGGCACATACTTGTTATGCATTACTGCCTATCATCTCTGAAATAGCTCGCAAGGAGAAGGTCCGCCCAGAACGACCGTTGAGCATAGCCACCATAGCAGCATCACTGGGCTGTACGGGATCTCCCGTGTCGGCAGCTACGGCAGCTATCATCTCGGAAGAAATGCTGGGGGCCAAAGGCATTGGCTTGATGGATGTCATGATGGTCACCGTACCAGCCTCCATCATGGCCATACTGGTAGCCTCGCTGGTGCAGAACTATGTGGGCAAGCCCTTGGAGAAAGACCCGGAATATCAGCGGCGCCTCAAAGAGGGCTATCTTGCTGACGAAGCGGAGGAAGATATGGATCCCCAACATGCGAACCCCCATGCCCGTTGGGCTGTCCTGGCATTTCTGCTTGGCGAGGTGCTGGTGTTGCTCTTCGGCATTTTCCCAACCTTGCGACCTTCCTTCGATGGTGTCCCGTTGAACATGAGTTCCATCATAGAGATGGTGATGATGAGCGTCGCCGCCCTGATACTCCTCGTCGGCAAGGCCGACGTGCGGCAGGCCATGCAGGGCAACGTCTTTGCCTCGGGCATGAATGCCATGGTCTCCATCTTTGGCGTCGCATGGATGGGCAGCACCTTCTTTAAGGGCCACAACGCTGCCATCCTCGGCAGCGTAGAGGGCACCTTCGAAGCTTATCCCCTGCTCTTTGCCGTACCCCTCTTTGTGTTCAGCATCATGCTCTTCTCGCAGGCTGCCACAGCCAAGATGCTATACCCTGTGGGGCTGGCCATGGGTGTTCCGCCTTTGATGCTACTGGTGGTGTTTCCCGCGTTGAACGGCTATTTCTTCCTGCCTAACTATCCCACAGAGGTGGCAGCTATTGGCTTTGACCGCACAGGCTCCACCCGTATTGGCAAATATGTGATCAACCACTCCTTCCAGTTGTCTGGCTTCATCACAACCATTGTCAGTATCGCCGTGGGTTATCTCATCGTTACGCTCTTTTATTAAAATAAGTACGTCGTTTCTGCGGTTTCTGCGACAGTTATGGCAAGGTGCGCCTTATCTGTCGCAGAAATCATATATCCGCCGCATATAACTGAGACGAAAAACAGAGATTTTGTTGTTTCTTGCTCCAAAACGTCATAACTTTGCATCATAAAATTTAAACAACGAAAGTATTAACATTTAAAAATTAGAAGTTATGGCAAAAGTAAAATCATTGGTAAAGCAGGTGCTCATGAGCATCGTTACCGTAGTCCGTTTCACAATGAAACAGTTGGAACCATTCAACCGCGTAGCAAGTATCGGTGGTGGACTTATAGGATATAATTACTATCCCCGCTGAGGCATCGGTTCAAGGGCGCAATGGAGCCAGCCCCCATTGCGCCCCCAAGTACCTCTTCCCCAAGGAAGAGAAGTAACCATTTCCCCTCCTCATTATAAATAATTTCCGAAATGCTTGCACGTTTCGGGATTTATTCGTATCTTTGCCGACGTAAAGAATGTAGGTAATATGAAGTCCAAAGAAGAAATACTGAACTTGCTGAGTCGTTATAAACCAACGGCTCAGAAGAAGTATGGCATTACAAAACTTGGCATATTCGGATCTGTGGCTCGTGGCGAGCAGACTAAAGACAGTGATGTCGACGTCTGCTATGAAGGGCAGGCTCCTTCATTCCTTACCTTGGATATGATTCAAACAGAACTTGAACAACTCTTCAACTGCAAGGTCGACTTAGTTCGTATTCGTGAAAATATGAATAGCCTACTCAGACAGAGGATTTTAAAAGATGGGATTTATGTTTGATAAAGAAATAGCGGTAGACAGCCTTCGGAAAATCAAGGCTACGCTTGATCTGATTATAGAAAGAGCGTCTGTAGTAGAAAAGCCTAATGATTTTTTGTGTTCACCTGGTGGTATGATGCGACTTGATGCGATTTGTATGAATCTGATAGCACTAGGCGAGACTGTTAAAGGCTTGGACAAGCAAACTGATGGTCAGTTGTTGAAGAATTATCCTGAAGTCTATTGGAAAGGTGTTATGGGAATGCGTGACAAGATTTCCCATCATTATTTCGAGATTGATACGGATGTGGTATTCCGAACAATAGGAGAAGACATCCCTCATATGATTCCTGTGATTGAGAAGATGATTAAAGAATTGAATAACGATATAAAATAAGGTATGGTGACATAGCAAAGACAAAGAAAAGAAATATACGTTGAAGCAATACTTATGAGGACAGGTCTACCGGTTAACCCATCGGACTTGTCCTTGCAAATTCATAAAACATAGTCTCGATAGAGAGTGACAGATTCCATCTTATTGTTACATTTGGGACAGCAATGGTTCCATTTCTCAGCTTCGTTGCAACCACATTTTGGACATTTCAGCCAATGATCACTAAACATTGAGTACAAGTGGTTACACTGTTTGCATTTGTAGATGGACACAGTTATGGGCTCAAGCATGAAACTTCCCTCTTCAAGTCTTTTACATATTCGCCCACATCTTAGACATTTGAAATCATATCCTACGACTGTATTGACATTCATTGCTTATGGTCTTATATTTATTGGTAAGAAAGAGGGGACGTTTCATTTCTCTTTTAGGATATGAAACATGTCCCCTCCAATTAACTAATTGTACAAATACTATTATTTGCGCTTATTTTACAGTAGCTTTAATATAGCTCTTCCCAGCAGGTTTCATCTGATCCTTTTCGAACAATGGGTCATATTTGCCAACTGGCATGTCGCTAAGTACAAAGGCAGTACATTTTCGGCCTGCTACGACTTTGTCCGTTGCAGCAGTATTAATTGCAGTGGCAATAACACCGACTAAAGCGCCAAAACCACCACCGCCACCACTTATACTGGTGTCGACATTTATTAATCCTTCTCTTTGATAAATTGTTTCGCCTGTCTTTGTAGAACGGAGAATGTATTCAACTCCTGCTGTCAATTTTCCACCAGCAGTGTTGCGCTTCCATGATTTTATTTTTGTAAACATAGCAGCGTCTGCTCCCAATACATTACGGAATTGTGAAAGGTCACCTTCAATAAACAGTTCTGCATCGTATGCGCTTTCAGACTGGAACATTTCCATTGTCAGCATAGGTGAGAACACATAATAACCTTTTTCACAAATAGGCGCATAAAGTGTTGTATAAAAATAGTCTTTTGCCTCTACATGTTCAGTTTGATTGATTGGTGGCATAACTACAATTGACAACGGTTGCTCTTCGTACATTTTGGGGTATTGTTCCCCTCTCGATATTTGTTGAGCACATGACATCATTAACAATGCTGTCAAACCAAATAATATAGACTTCTTCATTTTTCTAACTGTTTAATGATTCTTGAAATAAAGGTTTCTGACTCAGGATAAGCAGTGATTTCTGCTTTAAGGAGTGCTAATCCCTCATCCTTCTTGCCTGCTTTGTAAAGAAGATATCCATACTCAGCATTTACACCTGGAGGTACGACTTTGCGAGTTCCTTTTTGTTTCGCGATGACTTTCTGATATTGGACCATTGCTTTTTCCAATTTTTCATCAGTAAGTCTTTTTGTGTACTGATAAGTAGCATCCTCGGAGTCATACCAAGAATAGAGCTCTTTTTGAGTTTGGCATGCTGCCAAAGCCATCACGCAGATAGCTGCAAATAATAATTTCCTCATGGCAAATTTATAATTTTAGTTTCTTGACTTGATAATAATAGTTGCTTGCTATAGATTGTCTCTCCTTTGAATTTGACAGTGACGTGTCTATTGCCAGTTGCAACACCATATTGTGTACCTTTTCTATTGGCTACTTTGGGTTTTACAACTTTGGCATCAAACGTCTTACCATCAACATCAACTTGGACGGGTTTAGACCCATTTCCATATGTCTGACGAGGTCCTACAAATACCAGATAGGCCATGTCTTCTTTTCCTGATTGCTGAGCCACAGGAAAGCTCGTTTTGCAGCTAACCAAGAAACAGGTTACTGCAAGCATTGTAAATAATAGTCTCTTTTTCATATGCTACTTGATTTCTTCAATATAGTAATCGGATAATTTATTTGTGTCAATGGCTGTGGCATCACCTGTAAATGATACGTAAGAAAACTCTGTTTCTGGAGTGTCGCCTGCCATCTCTATTATAGAGACAGACCCGATAGTCTTGCCTGGTAATTCAATCATTACACCAGTTTGAGGGTTCTTGACTTTCTTTCCTTTAGTTTTTACAGTAAACTTGTCACCGATTTTAATTCCTTGACTTGCACCACCAGCAATAAGTTGGGCATCATTATCAAAAGACAAGAAGAATGTACGCCAAGGTTTGTTTGTACATTTATTAATGATGTTCTCAACCAATTGTCCTATGGCTTCTGAAATTGCCTTGTCACTAAGAGTTGCATCAAAATCAGCCTTACCACCAACACCCATAGTTGTTCTTGTTGTCAATTCTGCAGACCCTTTTCCCTCATCAGAATAGATAATAAGACCAGTGGAAACATCAACAAGACGAACTGCTACAGCAGCCTCGACGATCTGACTTTTTGTTGAAGAAAAGACGCCTGATTTGCCAACATTCTTACGGCCATATTCCGTAATTGATCCAATAATCATGTAGTCAGCACCAATAGTAGCCAATCCGTTGTCGCTCTTTTTGGCCTCTTCCAAGAGAGTGGCTAAGTCACTACGTTCTAAAAGCAAGAATTTGCCAGAGGCAGCTAACTTTGCTGAGAGAATATCCAATGCTTGCTTTCCCATGGGATCATTCTCTTTGTCGTAGAATATGCCTTTGGCATACTGGGTTTCATTACTAAAGCGGCCAATAGCTACTTTCCTTTTAATTACTTTTCCACCCGCATCAGGATTTTCTTTAATAACGGGTTCTACTATTTCCGTTTTACGTTGGGCATATCCGAACGTACAAAAAGAAAATAGTGTCAAACACATAATTACTTTTTTCATTTCGTTTTAATTAAGTTAAACATGTTATATAAGTGATTGATAATATCGTTTGAAACAACACAAAAAAAACGTGGACTCTTTACTTCGTCTACGTCTTCTGAGGTATCGCCAAACACCTATATTGCTTAAACGGGTAAATGCCCACGCCAGCGGCGTGAACTATCTACTTCAGTTCTTGCAATATCTTAGATAATTTTGGCGATTTATCAGAAGACAAGAATCAAAAGTGGACGTTCAGTCTTATGTCCTTATTTTATCTACTTATGTTACCATATGCCTTTTGTTTTAGAGTTATACATCTTAGATTTCTGCTGCAAATATACAAACTATTTCTGAGACTTGCAAGGATTTTGTGATTTTTTTTCTGTAATCACACGTAAAAGTACTATGTCATGCGGTAGAAGAAGATCTGTGTGCGAGAGAGTCATGGAATGACAGTCAAAGGGTATAAAGAAAGACAACATGAAATGGTCTGTTAGGAAATTATTTGCCTCAGAATGAAAATTTTCCAGAAGTTTGATTCTGATGTTGGAGATTATTTGTACTTTTGCAGAATAAATAATAGTAAGCGTAACTAAAGGCAGATAAATGAAGGAAACAAAATCGCATTATAGTTTTATAGCTATTTCAGAAAAAAAACCGAATACATTAATTGTAAGTGAAGGTGATAGTGATGATAACGCTCAATTGGTTTACACTACAATTAAAGCAATGAGTTTAGATAATCCTGATAAAAATTACTTTGTTGAAGATTATAGGATTGGGCATAGAAAGCGGCAAGAATTCATAAAAGGCAGAATGATGAGAGAGTTTCCTTTAATTAAAGGTGAAGAAGGAGATGACCCCGTGGATTTGGAGGTTCTTATCGAGACCTTTCGCCTTATATCTGAAGTCGTAGTCGAGGCCGGTATTGTCACCAAATGGAAAAAACGCTATTATGCTTATGGTTACAAACTCTTAACTGAAAACAAGTTCGGAATAGGGTATGATCATATTTCTCCTATGAAATTTGCAGATGTGATGACTAATGTTAAGATTAATGGGGAAAAAGCTATAACAGAAGGCGCTATTGAGAAGTATAAACCCCAAAAGACATTTGATAATGGATGGAAGCTTTCAGAGTACGAAAATAACCAACTTGAACATGATATCGCAAATTTAATTGGGGGAAAATTTATAGATTTATACTTTCAGTTGAAGAAAGAGAAGCTTGAACCGTAAATTTAAGATATGTAAAAAGTCGGTTAGTCCAATTGTTATTCGATTTGCATAGCGACAACGCAGGATGTCGCATCAAGGGGCTTGCTTTTACAAAAAGTAAGCGATTTAGTAGGCGATTTAGTAAGCTGATTAGTAGGGATTGGCTCATTTCCTTTCGTGACATTTAAATATGCCATATCTTTGCACCCAGAAAGATGCACTGGGTGCTATTCTAATATTTAATTCACGGCCGAAATCCAATAGAAAGTAGGCTAATTATAAACATTTAAAAACAACAGATATGCAGAAACTCAATTTGCAACTGTACAGGATCACCACAGTAGGTGATTTGAGAACTCGGTACTTCAATGGAAGCAGCCCTGTTGATGAACAAGAGGTTGGTTTAGAGCCTCTTTATGGTGATAACCGCGAAAGGTTCATTTGCGAACTTGTAGATGTTTATGCATCGACAAGCTATCATCCCGGTTAGGTAGTCGTGGCTGATGTGCGGCATCGCCAATGCAAGAAGTGCGGTCATTGCCACGAAGTAGCCTATGCCTATCATTTTGAGGCCCTTAAGGGCGTTTCAATGCTTGGGCTGGAAGGCGAAGTAATCTAAATGACTTTCCCCTCATGGGCCTCATATATTGGGACTCATGAGGGAACCTTTAAGTATTGTTATTTATGTTTTTAGCTACAGTAGTTGATTTAGGAAAGCAGCAAGTCATGGTCTTTAAAGACAAAGGCGAAGTTGTTGGAGTTTCTCGTGATGTGACAATAAGCACAGAACACGAGGACATTCGAATCACCCTGACGGGTGGTGATGCTTTGGTCACACTGAAAAAGGGTCAGCGTGTGGTAGTTGACCTAGGGCGTGATTCCTATCGTGATAGTGTTAATGGTGAATGGAAAGACGAATACTACGTCAAGTCCATCACGCCATTGGAGAAGGGTGCTAAAATTGAATTCATCATAGACGTGACACCCTACATAGTTTGAAGTTCAGGGGGAGTAGGGCAAGTCGTTTTAGAAAACCGATGATCCTATGGTTATTTGGAATAATGGCCGGATGGCATGGTTGAAAATCAGGAAACCACTTACCCTACCAGCCCTATTTATAAATAGAAATAAGAACAACAATGACAAAAAAACAAGTTAAAGGGCGGTCTAAAACGCCCAATACAAAGAAGAGTACAAATGCTTTGTCATCAGCAAGCCCGTCAAATCCGACGAAAAAAATCATCGAAGCCTTGAAAGCAGAATTTGAGTTTAGGCTTAACATTGGAAACATGAAAGTGGAGTTCCGGCATAAAGACAAAGTCTGTTATAGAGATCTTACTGATTGCGACCTCAATTCTCTTAAGGTTTGGTTGAACCTAAAGGACATTAGCTGTTCAAAAGAAACTTTGAGGGGTATCATCTTTTCCAATATGTGGCCAATGTTCGATCCATATCGCTCGTTCCTTGAAGGTCTCCCTGAATGGGATGGTCATGACTATTTTTCTGATTTGGCAGCAACGTTAGTTAGTGATGATCAAAGGTTTTTAGTTTGGTCTTTGAGGAAATGGCTTGTTGGCTTAGTGGCGAGTTTGGCTGATGATGAGGCGGTGAATCAGATAGCACTCATCTTTTGCGGAATACAAGGCGCCGGGAAAAGTACTTGGTTCCGAAGCATCATACCTCCCGAACTCAAGAAATATGTCTCGTCGGGTTATCTTGACCCTCGTGACAAAGAGTCGCTGATACAATTGTCAGAACTTGTCCTTTTTATCATGGACGAGATCGAAAATTTGAAAGCAAAAAATGTGGAAGCGATCAAGGAGATGATGACAAAATCAAGTATGTATCTGCGCCGGGCTTATTGCGTACTGAGCCAAAACTACGTGAGACGCTGTTCGTTTTGTGGAACAGCCAATGGGATAGAGATTCTTCATGATGCCTCTGGCAACCGCCGTTTTTTGTGTCACAATCTGCTGGATATAGTGGACTATAAACTGAAAGGATTTAATCTCAATCAACTTTATGCACAGGCTTATCATCTGTATAATGACGGCTTCCAGTATTGGTTAGATGCGAAGGAACAGGCTGCTGTTGAAAAGCAGAATGCTCGGTTTAGGTCAATGTCTCTTGAAGAGGAGCTGATTATGACCTACTACGAACCATGTCAGGATGGTGATGCTGGGGCAAAACGCATGCAGGCACATGAAATCCAAGAGGCGTTGCAATCGAAATCTAATTGCGGAAGACTAAATTCTGTCGCTATTGGTAGAATTCTTTCAGCTAAAGGCTTCATTAAAAGAAAGAGCAATGGGATTTCAAAATGGTTTATTAAAGAGAAAATGTAAATATTTCTAATCATTCTACAGATTGGGTAATAATCTACAATAAGTGTCCAAAAGCAAGCTTTTGAGTTTACAGACAGTAAAGTCGGGGTTTAGTTAGGGTAAACTCCGACTTTAGTCTATCTAAACTCCAAGTTTACTTTAGGGTGTCTTGATAAAGCTTTTTGGAGCATTGAGAATGTCTTAAAATTTCAAAATATTTACAATCTCTACGAGGTGATTTGCCACAAGAAGCATATTATAGATTTTGTGTTTTATCAATACTTTTCATGGAACACACAATAACGGGGAGAGAAATCTATCACTGATTCTCTCCCCGCTTCCGTTTTAATGGTGTTCATCCACCATCTGCGCCATAATACACTTTAGCCATTGCCCTGGTTGTCAGCCTGAGGCGCAAGCACGTAGCTGATCGGCGTCTTGTTCTGGAAGCGCTTCTGCTTCCCATTGACGGTGCGAATGACACTCTGAACAACGTAACCCCACTCAAAGACGCACTCCTTCTTCAGAGCACGTGAGGTGAGCTGCTCACCCTTGGTGTTCTCAGGAGTGAAGTTGATACGGATGCCATTGATCATTGCATCAGCACCACCGGCTACTGCCGTCTCAACATCGTTCTTGCCATTACCCTGACCATCGACAGAGGGAGAGAACGTGCCAAAGCCATCAAGCTTCACAGGCTGTCCCTCGCGTACCAGGTGTATAAGGCACTTCACCATCTCTCCAAGCACCAGGTTACACATCTCCTCCGAGGAGATCTTACCGTGCTCCGTCATGTGCTTTGCCAGACCCTTCAGGTTGAGGGGCTCCTTGGCGTCGACCTCGGCGAACCACTTGCCGAAGGCCGTTGAGTCATCATTCGTGTTCTGACGAAGGTTGATGACCATTGGAATGTTTGATCTTGCCATTTTGTTATGTTTTTTATGGTATTAGATCTTATGCGGCGAACTACTCCGGGTCACCGCCTCCCGCTTTTATTATTACGCTACAAAGATACAACTTTTTTCTGAAACTACCAAACATTTTTGAAACTTTTTTCAAATAATTTTAAGTATAATCAAAAATTAGGTCTCTCTGACTTCATCCATGATTTCCAGACATCGTGAACGAACTTCCAAATGTTTTTGGCATTATTTTACTGTTTAATTTGTTATTGTAGTATTTTATGTGTACTTTTGCAGCCGAAAAGAAAGGAGTATATATATTAATAAGGTATATGGACGCTTTTAAGAAGAAGAGAAGATGGCATTGCCTGAGTGGGCAGGAGCCTACGGAGATGGACAAGACCATCATGTACTGGGAGAACAAGGGCAAGTTGGTTCCTACGCGTGAACTGATTAAGACGCCTGAACAGATAGAGGGCATCCGCAGGGCGGGTGTGGTGAATACTGGTGTGCTCGACGCTGTGGCTGAGGCTATCCATGAAGGGATGAACACGCTGGAGATAGACCGGATATGCCGTAAGTACTGCGAGGAGCATAATGCCATCCCAGCCTGCCTGAACTATGGCGGTGATGAGGATACGCCTCCGTTCCCGATGTCGGTCTGCACCTCGATCAACGAGGTGGTGTGTCACGGTGTGCCCAAGGAGGAGGATGTGCTTGAAGAGGGCGACATCATCAACGTAGACTTCACCACCATCCTCGACGGCTACTATGCCGATGCCAGCCGTATGTTCATCATCGGCAAGACGTCGCCGGAGAAGGAACAGCTGGTGCGTGTGGCCAAGGAGTGCTTAGAGATCGGTATGGAGGCCGCCAAGCCTTACGGATTCGTGGGAGACATAGGTCATGCGATTGAGAAGCATTGCAAGAAATACGGCTATGGTATCGTGAGGGATCTGGCTGGTCATGGGGTGGGGAATGCCTTCCATGAGGACCCCGACGTGAACCACTATGGCCATCGGGGAACGGGCATGCTGCTCGTGCCGGGTATGGTGTTCACAATAGAGCCGATGATCAACATGGGCACGTGGAAGGTGTTCATTGATGCCGACGACCCGTATGGCTGGGAGGTGATCACGGAGGACGAGAAGCCCAGTGCCCAGTGGGAGCATACGCTGCTGATGACGGAGCACGGGGTGGAAGTGCTGACGTATTAGACTTTGAACTTTGAACTTTATGAATACTCAGGAGGGTGTATATATATTAGGAATAGAGTCGAGTTGTGACGATACGTCGGCGGCAGTGCTCAAGGATGGGGTGCTGTTGTCGAATGTGACGGCTTCGCAGGCTGTGCATGAGGCGTATGGCGGTGTGGTGCCGGAATTGGCTTCAAGGGCGCATCAGCAGAATGTCGTGCCTGTGGTGGACCAGGCGATTAAGAAGGCTGGGATTACGAAGGAACAGTTGACGGCTGTGGCGTTTACTAGAGGGCCGGGACTGATGGGCTCGCTGTTGGTGGGCGTCAGTTTTGCAAAGGGATTTGCAAGGAGCTTGGGGATTCCTTTGATAGATGTGAATCATTTGCAGGGGCATGTGATGGCACACTTTATAAGAGAGGCGGATCAGACCACCCCGCCTAAAGGCACCCCTCCTACTCAGGAGGGGAATAAGATACCACCGTTGCCGTTCTTGTGTTTATTGGTGAGTGGTGGAAATTCGCAGATTGTGAAGGTGAATGCCTATAACGATATGGAGGTGCTGGGACAGACGATTGATGATGCGGCAGGTGAGGCGATAGACAAGTGCTCTAAGGTGATGGGACTGGGTTATCCTGGTGGGCCGATCATTGATAAGTTGGCGCGTCAGGGCAATCCGAAGGCATTTAAGTTTGCAGAGCCGAACATCCCTGACCTCGACTACAGCTTCTCTGGCCTGAAGACTTCGTTCCTCTACTCGCTGCAGAAGTGGGTGAAGGACGATCCAGACTTCATTGAGAAGCATAAGGAAGACATCGCAGCCTCGTTGGAGTGGACGATTGTCGATATCCTAATGAAGAAACTGAAGAAGGCTGTGAAGCAGACGGGCATCAAACACGTGGCTGTGGCTGGCGGTGTGAGTGCGAACAACGGACTCCGCAATGCCTTCCACGATGCAGCAAAGCGTTATGGCTGGACGATCTATATCCCCAAGTTCAGCTATACGACGGACAATGCCGCGATGATCGGCATTGTGGGCTATTATAAGTATCTGGATAAGGAGTTCTGTCCCATCGATGCCCCCGCGTTCTCAAAAGTGACATTTAAGTAGAATTTAGCAACGGACTACAGGACTAAAGGACTTAATCCTGAAAGAAATAGTCCTAAAGTCGTGTAGTCCGTTGCAAAAAAAAGAAATAGTAATTATGGATTTTGAAAGTAAGATTACCAGCAGGGATATCAGTGAGATCCTCTGGGAGACAGAGAAGACTGTGAGTACGGCAGAGAGTTGTACGGGTGGTAGGATTGGCGAGGCCATGATTGCCGTGCCTGGTGCCTCAAAGTATTTCAAGGGTGGCATCATCTCTTACGTCGATGAGGTCAAGGAGCGGCTGCTTGGTGTGGACCATCAGCTGCTGGAAGAGAAGACCGCCGTGTGTGAGGAAGTGGCCATCGCTATGGTGAAGGGTGCCTGCAAGGCTTTGCAGACGGACTATGCCATCGCTGCTACGGGCTTTGCCGGTCCTACGGGTGGCACGAAGGACATCCCCGTTGGAACCATCTGGTTGGCATGTGGCAAACCTGATCGTGTGGTGACGATGATGGTGCAGGAAGATCACGGTCGTGACATCAATTTGGCCATCGCCACAAACCACGCTATGGAACTCTTTTTGAACTTCCTGAAGGAGGAAAACGAGCCCCGTCCTGTGCTTGAAGGTTAAAAAAACATAATTCTTGCCCTTTGGGCCCAATCGGTGCTTTGAGTCTCAATAAAAATGTGTACCTTTGCACCCTGTTTGGAATAAGTAAGTGTAAATCACAAGTAAAAAGTAGATAGAAATGTCTAAGATTTGTCAAATTACAGGTCTTCAGCAAGAAGTTCTACTGGGTAGAAGAGAATTGCTGGATCAGACTGAAGATCAGTGCTGCCGGTCTCCGTATGATTAATAAGGTGGGACTGGATGCAGCCATCCGTCAGGCCGTCGACAAGGGCTTCCTGAATTGGAACGAGCTCGAGAAGAACGTCATTGCCTGGGGTAATGTTGAGAACTAATAATAAGGAGGAACAATACAATGGCAAGCAAGAAAGCAAAAGGAAATCGCGTTCAGGTGATCCTGGAGTGCACTGAGCAGAAGAACAGTGGTCTGCCCGGTACCAGCCGTTACATCACCACTAAGAACCGTAAGAATACGCCTGAGCGTATGGAACTGATGAAGTACAATCCCATCCTGAAGAAGATGACACTTCACAAGGAGATTAAGTAATGGGTTTATAGTTTATAGTTTACAGTTTATAGTTTATAGATTATGGCAAAGAAAACCGTTGCTACCCTCCACGAAGGCTCAAAGGATGGTCGCGCTTACACAAAGGTTATCAAGATGGTGAAGAGCCCCAAGACTGGTGCTTACATCTTCGACGAGCAGATGGTTCCCAACGAGGCCGTCAAGGACTTCTTCAAGAACTAAACATTACATTTCACATAAAAATCGGGGCTGCAAGTCATTTTGCGGCCTCTTTTTTTGTGCATATCAGTAAAATATATTATCTTTGCATCGTTAATTATTGAAATATGGGAATATTCGGCTTTTTTAATAAGGACAAGAAAGAGACGCTCGACAAGGGTCTGGAGAAGACCAAGACGAGTGTGTTTGATAAGTTGGCGCGTGCCGTTGCAGGAAAATCAAAGGTCGACGACGACGTGCTGGATAACCTTGAGGAGGTGCTGATCACCTCTGACGTGGGTGTGGACACAACGCTGAAGATTATTCAGAGGATAGAGGAGCGTGTGGCCCGTGACAAGTATGTGAGTACATCGGAACTGAATGCCATCCTGCGCGATGAGATTGCAGCCCTGTTGGCAGAAAATAATTCGGAAGACCAGGACAACTGGGATCTGCCCGGCGACCATAAGCCATACGTGATACTGGTGGTAGGTGTGAATGGTGTGGGTAAGACCACGACCATCGGCAAGCTGGCCTGGCAGTTCAAGCAGGCAGGTAAGAAAGTCTATCTTGGCGCTGCTGATACCTTCCGTGCCGCAGCTGTAGAACAGCTCTGCATCTGGGGTGAGCGGGTAGGTGTGCCAGTGGTGAAGCAGCAGATGGGTTCTGATCCTGCCAGCGTAGCTTTCGACACCCTCTCAAGTGCCAAGGCCAATGGTGCTGACGTCGTACTTATAGATACGGCAGGTCGTCTGCATAATAAGGTTGGCCTGATGAATGAGTTGAAGAAGATTAAAGATGTGATGAAGAAGGTGCTGCCTGAGGCTCCTGACGAGGTGATGCTCGTGCTCGACGGTTCCACTGGACAAAATGCCTTTGAACAGGCCAAGCAGTTTGCGGCCGTTACCCAGATTACATCTTTGGCCATCACCAAACTCGACGGCACAGCCAAGGGTGGGGTGGTCATCGGAATCTCTGACCAGTTGAAAGTGCCTGTGAAGTATATCGGACTCGGCGAGAAGATGGAAGACTTGCAGTTGTTCAACAAGCGCCAGTTTGTAGACTCGCTGTTTAATAATGCATAATTCATAATGCATAATGAAGAAGACGATTGATATCATCTCTTTGGGTTGTTCCAAGAATCTTGTGGACAGTGAATGGCTGATGGGCCTGATGGAGGCCAATGGCTATCATTGTACCCACGATAGTGATGACCCGCAAGGTGAAATCGTCGTCGTGAATACCTGTGGTTTCATTGCCGATGCCAAGGAGGAGAGCATCAATACGATTCTTGAGTTTGCCCAGGCCAAGGCGGAGGGTAGGATTGAGAAACTCTTTGTGATGGGCTGTCTCTCAGAGCGTTACCTCGCCGACCTTGAGAAGGAAATTCCTGAGGTGGATGGCTGGTATGGTAAGTTCAATTATAGGAATCTACTGAAGGATATTTCGAGGGAGGATATTTCGAGGAATGAGGAAGGAGGAATGAGGAAGGAGAATAGTCCTGAGGATGAATCTGAGCAAGCAAGTAATCTCCTTCCTCCTTCCTCCTTCCCCCTTCCTCGAAAAATTACAACTCCCCCACATTATACCTACATTAAAATCAGTGAGGGCTGTGATCGTCATTGTGCCTATTGTGCCATTCCGCTGATTACCGGTCGTCATCAGAGTCGTCCGATGGAGGAAATCCTTGATGAGGTACGCCAATTGGTGAAGCAGGGGACGAAGGAATTCAATGTCATTGCCCAGGAACTGACCTATTATGGTGTCGACATCGACGGTCGTCAGCATATCGCCGAACTGATTGAACAGATGGCTGATATCCCCGGGGTGGCCTGGATCAGACTGCACTATGCCTATCCGACGCACTTCCCATGGGACCTGTTGCGGGTGATGCGGGAGAAACCCAGCGTCTGTAAGTATCTTGACATCGCCCTGCAGCATATCTCTGACAATATGCTGAGCCGGATGCAGCGCCACGTGACCAAGGCAGAGACCTACGAACTGGTGGAACGGTTGCGCAGGGAGGTGCCAGGCATCCATATCCGTACCACGCTGATGGTGGGCTTCCCTGGTGAGACAGAGGAGGACTTTGAGGAATTGAAGACGTTCGTCAAGTGGGCGCGTTTCGAACGGATGGGCGCCTTTGCCTACTCTGAAGAAGAAGGCACCTATTCAGAACAGCACTATGACGATGATGTGCCAGAGGAGGTGAAACAGCGTCGGCTGGATCAGTTGATGCGCATCCAGCAGCATATCAGTGAGGAACTGGAGGCCGAGAAAGTGGGCAAGACCTTGAAGGTGATCATCGACCGTCAGGAGGGTGACTACTATATCGGACGCACGGAGTTCTGTTCGCCAGAGGTGGATCCGGAAGTGTTGATACCCGTAGCAGAACGGGAACTGACAGTCGGCACGTTCTATGATGTGCTGATCACTGACTCGGAGGAATTTGATTTATATGGAACAACAATCATTCTGTGATTATGACTAATAAGGATTTTATTTTGGAATTAGCGGAGCAGACGGGCTATTCGCCCGAAGACACGCAGAAGATGGTCAATGTGATCGTTGAGACGATGGGAGACATCTTCCAGGAAGACAACATTGTGCTCGTTCCGACATTCGGGACTTTTGAGGTCAAGAAGAAGATGGAGCGCGTGATGGTGAATCCATCGACAGGTCAGCGGATGCTCGTTCCACCCAAACTGGTGCTGAACTTCAAGCCGAATGCGAATTGGAAGGAACAGATAAAGAATGGAGGAGACGAGTGATGGGAAAGGTTACGATTCAGGAAATTGCCAGTAAGCTGATTGCCCAGAACGGCCTGAGCAAGAAAGAGGCTACGCTCTTCATCAATATGATGTTTGAGACCATCCGTGAGGCTCTGGAGCGGGATAAGATGGTCAAAGTGAAAGGTCTTGGTACCTTTAAGATCATCGATGTGGAATCCCGTGAGAGTGTGAATGTGAATACGGGAGAACGTGTGCTCATCGAAGGTCATAACAAGATCACCTTCACGCCAGATGCCTTGATGAAGGAATTGGTCAACAAACCATTCTCGCAGTTTGAGACCGTCGTGCTTAATGAGGGTGTGGACTTTAAAGATAATAAAGAGGAGGAAGCGGCTGAAGAGACGCCTGTAATAGAGGAAAGTGAGAGTGAGATAGACGAGATACCTCTGGTGGATTTCGTTTCGGGTGAAGTGTCTGACAAAACTCAGGAAGAAATCTTTGACGAGGATATCCCAGAATGGGTGATTGAGCCAATGGCTGCGCCTGTCACATCTCAGCCGATTGATCTTGGAACACCTGCAGAGCCTGAAACACCAGTGAAACCTGAGATGCCTGCAGAACCTGAGATGCCTGCAGAACCTGAGATGCCTGCAGAATCTGAGGCTCTTGCAGAGCCAGAGACGCCTTCTGTTGCTGAGAAAAGTGAGGTGCCAGCAGAAGAAACAACAGAAGAACCTTCAGAATCATCTTCAGAAGAACCTGCTGAGGAACCCATAGACGAATCTTCTGTTGAAGATGAATATGTGGAGGAGGAAGAAGAGGAAGGAACAATTGGTGGTGGTATGAAATGGACGATGGTACTCCTGGCCTGTCTGATTTCGCTGCTTGTGGGTTATCTGCTGGGCAATTATTTCCCTTGGAATCGTCAGGCTGAGCCAACTGAAGCCCCAGCTCCCAAGATAGAGAAGGTCAAGGAGGTTGCACCAGTTAAGAAGACAGATGCCAAGCCTGTTGCTGAACCAGCAAAATTGCCAGAGGAAAAGGTTGAGGCTCCTGCTGAGAAATCCATCCCGTCTGAAGAGAAGGCTGATAAACCTGTAGCAGCACCAGTGGAACAGCCAAAGCCTGAAACTAAGCCAAAGGTTCAGAAACCTGTTGAGGCTCCCAAACCTCCTGTTGCTCAGAAACCCTCTGAGGCTCCCAAGCAGCAGCCCGTTGCTACAGTCCCTGCTGAAGTGAAACTCGACAAATATGAGGCGATGGACTCCCGTGTCCGTACTGGTGCCTATCGCATCGTCGGCCTGGATCATAAAGAAAAGGTGAAAGAGGGCGACAACCTCCTACGTATCACCAAGCGGACATTAGGACCCGGGATGGAGTGCTATATCGAAGTTTATAATGGTCTGAACGCTACTTCCCAGTTAAAAACTGGACAGGAAATTAAGATCCCAAAAGTGGAACGAAAGAAGAAAAAGACGGCCCAAAATTAGTACATAATTGGGAAATAATGAAAAAGTTTCTTAAAACTTAGGTTTTGGGAAACTTTTTTAATATTATTTAGTCACGTAGATGTACGGATAATCCCGTAAAATCACTACTTTTGCGGTCAAATTTGGAAAATGGCAATAATTTGAGCATTTAAGAATTAGATTTAGAGAATTAAAGTTAAAAGAAAAATATTATGGCAGAAGCAATTGATATCCGTGAATTGAACATCCGGATTGAACAACAAAGCGCATTTGTGACTAATCTGACAACGGGCATGGACCGTGTCATTGTGGGACAGAAACATCTGGTAGACTCCCTGCTCATCGGACTGTTGAGTGATGGACACATCTTGCTCGAAGGTGTACCTGGTCTGGCTAAGACATTAGCCATCAAGACCCTCTCGCAGTTGATCGACTCTGAATACAGTCGTATCCAGTTTACCCCCGACCTTCTCCCTGCTGACGTCATCGGTACGATGATCTATTCGCAGAAGGATGAGAAGTTCCAAGTGAAGCAAGGCCCGGTGTTTGCAAACTTCGTGCTGGCTGATGAAATCAACCGTGCCCCAGCCAAGGTGCAGAGTGCCCTTCTTGAGGCTATGCAGGAGAAGCAGGTGACCATCGGCAGTCAGACATTCAGTCTGCCGAAGCCTTTCCTGGTGATGGCTACGCAGAACCCCATCGAGCAGGAGGGAACCTATCCGCTGCCTGAGGCTCAGGTGGACCGTTTTATGTTGAAGGTGGTCATCGACTATCCCTCACTTGAGGAGGAGAAGAAGATCATCCGCGAGAATATCGCTGGTGAGATGCCGAAGGTGACACCCGTAACGACGGCAGAGGAAATCCTGAAGGCCCGTGCTGTTGTCGGTGAGGTGTATCTCGACGAGAAGATAGAACAGTATATCGCCGACATCGTGTTTGCTACGCGTTATCCTGACCGTTATGGTCTGAAGGACCTGAAGGATATGATCAGTTTCGGTGGTTCTCCGCGTGCCAGCATCAACCTGGCGAAGGCCGCCCGTGCCTATGCGTTCATCAAGCGTCGTGGCTATGTGGTGCCTGAGGATGTGAGAGCCGTTGCCCACGATGTGCTCCGTCATCGTATCGGTCTGACCTACGAGGCTGAGGCCGCCAATATCACGAGTGAGGAGATTGTATCTAAGATCATCAACAAGGTCGAAGTGCCTTAATGATTGAACATTGACCATTGACCATTGAAGATGGAGACATCGGAGATTATCAAAAAGGTTCGTAAGATTGAGATCAAGACCCGTGGTCTGAGCTCAAACATCTTCGCTGGCCAGTATCATTCTGCCTTCAAGGGTAGGGGTATGGCCTTCAGTGAGGTGCGTGAGTATCAGTTCGGTGATGATGTCCGCGATATCGACTGGAATGTGACCGCCCGCTTCCACCGTCCTTATGTGAAGGTGTTTGAGGAGGAGCGTGAACTGACGGTGATGCTGCTGATTGATGTCAGTGGCTCACTTGACTTCGGTACGCAGAAGCAGATGAAGCGTGATATGGTGACGGAGATAGCTGCCACCATCGCCTTCAGTGCCATCCAGAACAATGATAAGATCGGCGTGGTTTTCTTCTCAGACCGGATCGAGAAATATATTCCTCCCAAGAAGGGACGCAAACACATCCTCTACATCATCCGTGAGATGCTCAACTTCCAGCCGGAATCGAAGCGTACGGATGTGAAACAGGCGGTGGAGTTCCTTTCCAGCGTCCAGAAGCGTCGCACGACGGCCTTTATCCTCAGCGACTTCTATGTCCGTGAGGAATTCCAGCAGTCCTTGCAGATCTGTAACCGAAAGCACGATGTGGTAGCCATTCAGGTCTATGACCAGCGTGCCAGGGAGTTGCCTGATGTAGGACTGATGAAGGTGGTCGATGCTGAGACGGGTTATGAACAGTATGTCGATACGGGGTCGAAGGCTCTGCGCCAGGCCTATCGCAAGTATTGGAACAGCCGTCAGTCGCAGTTGGAGGAGACCTTTAACAAGAGCAATGTTGACCATGTGAGTGTCGCCACGAACGAAGACTTCGTGAAGGCGCTTATGATGTTGTTTAAACAGAGAAGCTGATGAGAAGACTTTCGTTATGTATCATATTGACAGCGAGCGTGTTGGCTGCGTCTGCGCAAGTATCGGTAGAGGCTGTTATTGACTCTATCCAGATCTTCGTCGGACAGCAGGCACATGTAACGCTGACAGCTACGGCCAAGGAGAATGCGAAGGTGGAGTTTCCGCAGTTCAAACCTATGGAGTACATTACCCCAGGTGTGGAGGTGCTCGACAGGCAAGAGCTCGAACAGCAGCCGCAGGACAATGGCTTTGTGTCTCGTTCGATGGTCTATACGATGACCTCGTTCGACGATACACTCTATTATATCCCGCCGATGACGGTGAAGATCGACGGCAAGCCCTATAAGAGCAAGAGTTTGGCGCTGAAGGTGCTGACCATCGAGGTGGACACCCTCCATGCTGAGCAGTTCTTTGGTCCCAAGGATGTGCAGGACAATCCCTTCCAATGGAGTGACTGGAGCCTGCCGTTCTGGCTGAGTGTATTGATGCTTGTCTTGCTGGCCGTTACCTATTATTTCTACCTCCGGTTGCGTGATAACAAGCCGATTATCAGTCACATACGTATTGTCAAGCGCTTGTTGCCGCATCAAAAGGCGATGAAGGAGATTGAGCAGATCAAGGCCGACAAGATGGTGTCCTCAGAGAACTCGAAGGAGTACTACACGAAACTGACGGATACCCTCCGTAAATATATAGAGGAACGCTATGGTTTTAATGCGATGGAGATGACCAGCAGTGAGATCATCGAGAAGCTGATGGCCTCGCAGGACCAGAAGGCCCTCGACGAACTGCGTCAGCTCTTTACGACGGCAGACCTCGTGAAGTTCGCCAAGTATTCAACGCTGATCAATGAAAACGATGCGAACCTTGTCAACGCCATCGACTTCATTAACCAGACCAAGTTGGAGAATGTGCCTGTGGAAGAGACGGTGAAGCCGCAGCTCTCCGAGGAAGACCAGCGTTCGCAGAAAACGCGCCGTGTGTTGAAGTACTTCATCACCGCCATCGCTGTCGTCTGTCTGGCTTTATTCGCCTACGTGGTCTATACATTGTATATGTTGTTAGTGTAATTTGGGAATTTAGGGAAATTAAGAAATGGAATTTGCCAATAAAGAATATCTGCTGTTGCTCCTGCTGATCATCCCGTACCTCATCTGGTATGTGATGTACAGGAAGAAGACAGAGCCCACTATGCGGATGAGCGACACGTATGCTTTCCGTTATGCGCCTCGCAGTTGGAAGGTGACGCTGATGCCGCTCTCTATGCTGCTGCGTATCCTGGCCTTCACGATGACCGTCCTGGTGCTGGCTCGTCCTCAGACACATAATTCGTGGAGCAATAAATCCATTGAGGGTATCGACATCATGTTGGCGATGGACGTCTCCACCAGTATGCTGGCGGAAGACCTGAAACCGAACCGTATCGAAGCAGCCAAGCAGGTGGCCTCGGAGTTCATCGCAGGTCGTCCGGATGATAACATCGGTCTCTCCATCTTCGCAGGTGAAGCCTTCACACAGTGTCCGATGACCACAGACCACGCGTCGCTGCTGAATATGTTGCAGAATGTGCGTACGGATATCGCTGCCCGTGGACTGATTGAGGACGGTACTGCCATTGGTATGGGACTGGCCAATGCCGTCTCCCGTCTGAAAGAGTCGAAGGCGAAGAGTAAGGTGGTCATCCTGCTGACGGATGGCTCGAACAACCGAGGTGACATCTCTCCGATGACGGCTGCTGAGATTGCCAGGAGTTTAGGTATCCGTGTCTATACCATCGGCGTGGGAACGAACAATGTGGCACCTTATCCCATGCCTGTGGCTGGTGGTGTGCAGTATGTGAACATCCCTGTGGAGATCGATACGAAGACGCTCTCGGAGATTGCTGCTGCAACGGAGGGTGATTTCTATCGTGCTACGAACACTAAAGAACTGCGTAAAATCTACAAGGAGATTGATCAGTTGGAGAAGAGTAAGCTCAATGTGAAGACATTCAGCAAGCGTTATGAGGCCTATCAGCCTTTTGCCCTTGTGGCTGTCATCGCCCTGCTGCTCGAGATCCTCTTGCGTATCACCATCTTCCGTCGCATCCCATAAATAGTAAATCTTAAATTCGTAAATCGTAAATATTTATTGTCGTGTTTAGATTTGAAGACCCCATATATCTCTGGCTGCTGGTGCTGATACCCATATTGGCATTCGTCAGATTCATATCATACAGAAACCAGCGTAAACGCCTGCGCAAGTTTGGTGATCCGTCGCTGTTGAAAGAACTGATGCCTGATGTGTCGCGTTTCCGTCCGTCTGTGAAGTTCTGGGTGTTGCTGGGTGCTTTGGCACTGCTCATCGTGATGCTGGCACGTCCACAGTTAGGTACGAAGATCAGTCACGAGAAGCGCGTGGGCATAGAGACCATCATCGCGTTGGACATCAGTAACTCTATGTTGGCGGAGGACATCATCCCCAGTCGTCTGGATCGTAGTAAGATGATGATAGAGAATCTGGTAGACCACTTCACTAACGACAAGATCGGCCTGATTGTGTTTGCGGGCGATGCCTTTGTGCAGCTTCCCATCACCAGCGACTATGTGTCTGCAAAGATGTTCCTGTCGAGCATCGACCCGTCGATGATGGCAACCCAGGGTACGGATATCGCCCGTGCCATCGAGATGGCCACCCATAGTTTTACTCAGGAAGAAGGTATCGGCAAGGCCATCATCGTCATCACCGATGGTGAGGACCACGAGGGTGGGGCACTCGAAGCGGCTGAGGCTGCAAAGGATGAGGGTATGCGTGTCTATGTATTGGGTGTAGGTTCCACCAATGGCGCGCCCATCCCCATCTCTGGTACAGGCAACTATATGACGGACCGTTCTGGCAACACTGTGATGTCTGCCCTTAATGAAGATATGTGTAAGCAGGTGGCACAGGCTGGTGGAGGCGCTTATATTCATGTCGAGAACAACAGCGCTGCCCAGCAGCAGTTGGATAGTGAACTCGACAAGCTGGCAAAGAAAGAGACCTCTACGACTGTTTACAGCGACTTCGACGAACAGTTCCAGGCTGTGGGCATCCTCGTGTTGCTCCTGCTCATCATCGAGATCTGCATCCTCGACCGTCGTAATCCGTTGCTCAAGCGAATCTCGCTATTTAGGAGAGAAGGAGTAAGGAGAGAAGGAGAAAGTAGGAATCTTAAAGCGCTTCTTTTGGTATTCTACTTACTCCTGACTCCTTCTCTCCTTACTCCTGCTTTTGCTCAGACCGACCGTCAGTATATCCGTCAAGGCAACAAACTCTTCCGCAGTGGTGACTATCCCAATGCAGAGGTGTCTTATCGTAAGGCCATTGAGAAGAATCCCAAGAATCCGCAGGCTGTGTTTAACTTGGGCAATGCCCTGATGGCGCAGAAGAAAGATTCTGCGGCTGTGGTGCAGTTTGAGAATGCCTCGAAGTTGGAGACAAACCCCTTGCGTAAGGCAAAGGCCTTCCATAATATGGGTGTGGTCTGCCAGTCGCATAAGATGTATGGTGAGGCCATCGAGGCCTACAAGAATGCCCTCCGTCTGAACCCCGCTGACAACGAGACGCGTTATAACCTCGTGCTCTGCAAGCATCAACAGCAGAAACAGCAACAGAATCAGCAAAACCAGCAGGGTGGTGGCAACGACGACAAGAAGCAGGACGATAAGAAAGACCAGCAGAAGCAGGATCAGCAGAAAGATCAAAAAGATCAGCAAGACGACAAGAAACAGCAGGAGCAGCAAAAGCCCCAGATGAGTAAGGAGAATGCTGAACAACTGTTGAATGCCGCCATCCAGAATGAGAAGCAGACGCAGGATAAGTTGCAGAAAGCCCAACAGCAGCCCCAGCGTCGCGCTATCCAGAAGAACTGGTGATGTAAAGGTGAAAAAGTGAAAAGGTGAAAAAGTGAGAATAATGAGTATTATAAGAATAATAAGGTTAAGGGTATTGGTGATAAGTGTTTCACTTTTTCACCTTTTCACCCTTTCACCTTTATTTGCGCAGACATTGACGGGCTCTGCTCCTTCCCATGTAGCCGTGGGTGAGCAGTTCCGCCTGACTTATACTGTCAATACACAGAATGCCACCGACTTCCGGGCTGGTGACATTCCTGGTGAGTTGGAAGTGCTCATAGGCCCCAACCGTTCTATGCAGTCGAGCTATCAGATGATCAACGGTCACACTAGTTCGTCGTCATCCATCACCTATACCTATATCGTCTGTGCCACGAAGAACGGTTCCTTCACCATCCCTCCTGCCCACGTTGTGGTGGGTGGCAAGACCATCGCCTCTAATGCGCTGAATATCAAGGTGAGTGGTTCGCCTCAGGCAAGTTCTGGTTCAGGAGGGTCCCCTCGTCAGCATCGTCAGGACGAGCAAGGGGAAATCCGAGATGCGGGCAGTCAGATATCCGGTTCCGACCTTTTCATCAAGGTCAGCGCCAACAAGAAGCGCGTCTATGAACAGGAGCCCATCCTCCTTACCTATAAGGTCTACACCCTTGTGGGACTGACCAGTCTGCGTGGTGATATGCCCGACTTGAAGAGTTTCTATACCCAAGAGGTTAGTCTGCCCTCACAGAAGAGCTTCTCTATTGAGACCTTCAACGGACGTCCTTATCGGACTACCACTTGGAGCCAGTACGTAATGTTTCCTCAGATGACGGGCAAGCTTCAGATTCCCAGCATCACCTTCGAGGGCATCGTCGTACAGCAGAATCGCAACATCGATCCCTTCGAGGCGTTCTTCAATGGAGGCTCTGGCTATATCGAGGTGAAGAAGAAAATCATCGCCCCAGGTATTGATATCGAGGTGGATCCCCTGCCTGAGCGACCTGCTGGCTTCTCTGGCGGCGTTGGTCATTTCACAGTCTCTGCTTCGTTGAACAAGACGGAGACCAAGGCCAACGATCCCGTTTCAGTGCGCATTACTGTCAGTGGTACGGGTAATCTGAAACTCGTCAAGCAGCCTCAGATTGAGTTGCCCAAGGACTTCGACAAATACGAGCCGAAGGTGACTGACAAGACAAAACTGACCACAGCGGGCATCGAGGGCTCGATGATCTACGACATCCTCATCGTGCCTCGTCATCAGGGTCACTATGAGATTCCTCCTGTCAGCTTGACCTATTTCGATACGACTTCCAAGACCTATAGGACCGTTACCAGCGAGCCTCTGACGCTTGATGTAGCGAAGGGTTCCGGTCCTGGTGCGATGAGTGACTACTCTGGTCAGCAGGATCTGCAGGAACTGAGTCGTGACATCCGTTATATCAAGACGGGCGACGTACGCCAGCAGGGCATTGACGAGTTCTTCTTTGGTTCTACGGCTTATTGGGTCACATTAGCCATTATGGCCCTCGTGTTCATCTCGCTGTTCGTCATCTTCCGCCAGCGTGCCATTGAGAATGCCAACGTCACCAAACGTCGTGCAGGCAAGGCGAACAAGGTGGCCACGAAGCGTCTGAAGAAGGCCTCGAAGCTGATGGCCGACAACAAACCTGGTGAGTTCTACGATGAGGTGCTTCGTGCCCTCTGGGGTTATGTTGGCGACAAACTCAACATCCCTGTGGAACAACTCTCTCACGATAACATCAGCCAGCGTCTCAGCGACCGTGGAGTGGGTGAGGAGACCATTGCCCAGTTCATCGGAGCCCTTGATGAGTGTGAGTTTGAGCGTTATGCCCCAGGTGATTCTAAGGGAAATATGAATAAGGTATATGAAAAGGCAATGATGGCCATTGAACAGATTGAGGGAAGGATGAAAAGGAGAGAAGGAGTAAGGAGAGAAGGAGAAAGTAGGAATCCTAAAGCGCTTCTTTTGGTATTCTACTTACTACTTACTCCTTCTCTCCTTACTCCTGTTTCTGCTGTGACCAAGGCTGAGGCCGACAGTTCTTACGTCCGCGGACAGTACCAGCAGGCCATCGCCCAGTATGAGGCTCTGCTGAAACAAGGTGCCAGTGCCGACCTCTATTACAATCTCGGCAATGCCTATTATCGCACGGAGAACATCCCTGAGGCTGTGCTCAACTATGAGCGGGCCATATTGCTCTCACCTGGCGATCGTGACATCCGCTTCAACCTGCAGATAGCCCGTTCGAAGACCTTTGATAAGATTGTGCCAGAGTCTGAGATGTTCTTCGTCACTTGGTACCGTTCGCTTGTCAGTATGATGAGTGTCGACGCTTGGGCACGTACTGCCCTTGTAGCGCTCGCCCTCACTATCATCCTTTTGCTGGTCTATCTCTTCTCTGAGAGGATCTGGCTGCGCAAGGCGGGTTTCTTCGGAGGCGTGGCATTGCTTCTGCTCTTCATGGGAGCCAACATCTTCGCCTGGCAGCAGAAGAAAGACCTGCTCAACCGTAAGGGTGCCATCATCTTCGCCCCAGCGGTGACTGTGAAGAGTACGCCTGCCGCCAATGGCACCGACCTGTTCATCCTCCACGAGGGTACGAAGGTGGTCATCACTGACGGCTCGATGAAGGAGTGGAAGGAGATTCGCCTCGCCGACGGTAAGGAGGGATGGATTGAGAGTAAACATATTAGAGTGATATAAACGATGCTGACTGATCTGCTCTTAGCTGCCGAAAGTGTCGGCACAGAACTTATCGAACTCGATAAGCAGTGGTTGCTTGCCGTCAATGGCAGCGACTCGCTCTATCTCGACCGTGTGGCTCACGTGCTCACGACGGCACTCACCTGGCTGCCGCTTTATCTCAGCCTGTTCTATATCGTCGTCCGAAACAATGAGAACTTCCGCAAGGTGCTTTGTGTGCTTGCCGGCGCGGGTCTCTGTGTGCTGCTGGCTGGTTCCGTGGACGATCTGATTGTCAAGCCCACAGTGGCACGATGGAGACCTACGCACGATCCGGAGATAGGTCTGCTGGTAGATATCGTCGATGGCTATCGTGGGGGCAACTACGGTTTCTTCTCTGCCCACGCGGCCAACACATTCAGCATCGCCATCTATTTCTGCTGGCTCATCCGCAGTCGTATGCTCTCCCTCGCCCTTATCATCTGGTCGTTCACCAACTGCTGGACACGTATGTATCTGGGTGTCCACTTCCCAGGTGACATCCTCGTGGGACTGACTTGGGGCTTCATCGTGGGCAGCTTCGCCTATTACGTCTATTATCGTCTCACGCGCAAGATGACCTCCCAGCGACATTTCATCTCTACCAAATACACATCGACGGGCTATGAACGATCCCACTGCGACATTCCTATAACAGTACTCGTTTTCACCCTCATTTACGCCTTGATAAAGGCCTGCATTTAATGTCTTAATTTTTTAATTTTATAATTTTTAATGCCCGATCCTCGACATATCCACATCAGTGACTATCAATATGACCTGCCTGACGAGCGTATCGCCAAGTTCCCTGTGGCGCGTCGTGACCAGTCTAAACTCCTTATATATAATAAAGGTGTAGTAGGGGAGGATGTGTTCTTCCATCTGCCCGACTATCTGCCGAAGGGAGCGCTGATGGTGTTCAACAATACGAAGGTGATCCAGGCCCGGATGCACTTCCGCAAGGCTGATGCCAACGGCGAGCATACTGGTGCCCTCATCGAGGTGTTCCTGCTCGAACCAGCAGAACCTGCCGACTACGAACAGATGTTCCAGACCACAGGCCACTGTGCCTGGTACTGTCTGGTGGGCAATCTGAAGAAATGGAAGGAAGGCACGCTGACAAGGACATTGAACATTGAAAATGGAATACTGACCATTAAGGCTACACGTGGCCCCATTCACGGCACCTCCCACCGCATCGACTTTGAATGGAATGGAGACGTAAGTTTCGCCACCATCATCGATATGATGGGCGAACTGCCGATTCCGCCCTATCTCAATCGTGAGACTCAGGACAGCGACAAGACGACCTATCAGACCGTCTACTCAAAGATCAAGGGCAGTGTGGCAGCCCCAACGGCAGGCCTTCATTTCACTCCAGAGGTGTTGGCTGATCTGGATGCCCACGGCATCGAGCGCGAAGAGCTGACCCTCCATGTGGGTGCTGGCACGTTTAAGCCCGTCAAGAGTGAGGAGATGGAGGGTCACGAGATGCACACGGAATACATCAGCGTGCGTCGTGAGACCATCACCAAACTCCTCAATCACGATTGTCAGGCCATTGCCGTTGGTACCACCAGTGTGCGCACCCTCGAAAGCCTCTACTATATGGGCCTCAAAATCCTCGCCAATCCTGACCTCACCGAAGACCAGCTCCACGTCTCCCAATGGGAGCCGTATCACAATGGGGACTGTCCCCTCTGTGAGCAGCGCAGCGAATTACAGGGGGACTGTCCCCAGTGTGATACCCAGCGCTCTTTGCAGGCTCTCGCTTCCTGGATGGATGCCCATCATCTCGAAGTCCTCCACGCCAGCACCCAGATCATCATCTGCCCAGGCTACGACTACAAGATCGTCCGTATGCTTGTCACGAACTTCCACCAGCCTCAGTCCACGCTCCTGCTTCTCGTGAGTGCCTTCGTGGGTGGCGACTGGCGCAAGATCTACGACTATGCTTTGTCTCACGACTTCCGCTTCCTCAGCTACGGTGATTCCTCCCTGCTCATTCCCTAAACTTAAAACCATATGAAAAAGATCCTATTCAGCCTCCTGGCCTCCCTGCTGTCACTCAGCCCCGTGCAAGCACAGCGTCTGGTAGCCTTCAACCGCTTTGGCACCAATTGGGCTTCAACGGATGTGTCAACCAAAAACAAGCCCAACGGCTACATCTATCGTCTGCGTAAGGACATCCAGTGCGACGATCTGCCACGTGTGCCTGAGACGGAAAGTCTCGAACTCTTCATCGCTGAGCCTATCGACATCGGATGGCTGGGCTTCTACCGTCTGCCGACAAGTGCCGACAACTACGATTTCGTAGTAGTGCTCTTCAATCAAGACAAGCAGCCTACGGCCACCATCAACCTCTGCGACGTCAGCAACAACCGCTACTGCGAGGTGCAGGACGTACGCTGGGATGCTGACAACCACAACTTGCTCTTCAATATGGCCTGTCCTTCTTATGCCTCCGGCGTCAACGGCAAGGGCAGCAAACTGTATAGCTACAACGTGGAGAACCGTCGCATCGTCTGGGAAACGGACTATCTCGTGAGCAACGATATCTTCATCCTCGACAGCAACTTCGTCTTCTGCTCCTACGGCTTCACCTCTGAGAAGAAGTTCCTCTTTATGCTCGACAAGCAGACGGGCCAGATGTATAGCAAGATTCCGATGGTCTATAAGGTGGAGTATATGGAGCTGCAGGAGAAGAACGGCCGCGAATATCTCTACGTCGTCGATTACAACAATAATCTCTACGCCTACACCGTAGTCAGTGGCGCTAAGAAGTCGACGGCTGCTGCCAGTGCTGCGCCTGAAGTCCTTACGGTGGTCTATGCCACTTCCAACGACGGGTTCCTGAACGTGCGCACCGAGCCTTCTACCAATGGCGATATTATCGGCAAACTCTGGATGCAGTCCCACGGTATGGGCTCTGGTGTGTTGCGTAAGAAGGGCGAGAAATGGAGCTTGGTCTGTGTGGGCGATGTCACAGGCTGGGTCTATACGAAATATATGGGTACTCAGACGTGGTACGACGGCAAGGGTGCCCAGAAACTTATTGCCGCCAGCGATAATACGCCCATCTACGGCGAGAACTATGCCGATGCTGACGACTACCCCCTCTTTACGACTGTCAAGAAGGGCACCATCCTGGGCGACCATTTCGAGGAATACAAGGGCTACTATCTCCTGAAGACGGCTCACGACAACCTCTATATCAAGAAAGAAGACGTCATCATCAAATAATTATCCATTATCAATTATCCATTTTCCATTATGAACAATACTCCAACTCCCCACATCGGTGCTCAGTATGGCGAAATTGCCGAGACTGTGATTATGGCGGGCGATCCGCTGCGTGTGAAACTTATGGCCGAGAAGTTCCTCGACGATGCTGTCCAGTTCAACAATGTCCGAGGTATGCTTGGTTATACGGGCACTTACAAAGGTAAGCGTGTCAGTGTGATGGGTCACGGTATGGGTATGCCCTCTATCGGCATCTACAGTTATGAACTCTACAACTTCTATGGCGTGAAGACCATCATCCGCGTGGGTTCGGCAGGTTCCATCAACAACGACCTCCACATCGGCGACCTCGCCATTGCGATGGGTGCCTGCACCAACAGCAACTACGCCAGTCAGTACGAACTCCCAGGCACCTTTGCTCCGATTGCTGATTTCAGCCTCGTCAGAGCTGCCGCAGAGTCGTGCGAGCGCTTTGGCTATCGTTACAAGGTTGGCAATGTTTTCACCTCGGATGTGTTCTATTCAGAGAATCCCCACAATGACAAATGGATCTCGATGGGTGTGCTGGCTGTAGAGATGGAGATTGCCGCCCTCTATATGAATGCGGCCCGCTCTGGCAACCGCGCCTTGGGCATCTGCACCATCTCCGACCATATCCTCACGGGCGAAGTAACTACCGCCGAGGAGCGTCAGAACAACTTCACGCATATGATGGATGTCGCCTTCTCGTTGATTTAACGGAGAGATGATACTTACTAAAACTGCTTAGAGCCCGCATCCCTGCGAGCTCTAAGCAATCATAAATCAATAACAAACCTAAAAGCAATATGAACAAAACAAACTAAATTATCTTTGGCGTGAATCTTTATTTCTGATTTCTGATGCAAAGTTATGACGAAAAACCTCTCATTGCAAACATTTCCGCCCTTTTTTCTCCAACTTGTAGCGACAATTGCCCCCAAAGGCGACAAATCAGGCAAATGCCTAAAAATTTTGTCCATTGCCTAAAAAAAAGACGAAAAGATTGTCATTCTCAAAATAATTGTTTATCTTTGCACAAACTTAAAATCAAATGAGCAATGACATTCTTAAATCAGTTTCACAAAGAAGCTATGGAGCGTACGATGAGGAAAATCGAAGAATCAAAGAAATCTCCGATGAACTCCAAAGACTTTGCCGACTATATGAGGAAGAACCTCGAGAAGGCAAAGGAAATGGAAGTCGCTTCGAAATAGAACAAAGAGCAGCAGAGCAATACGCCAAGTCTGTAGGAATGTGGATTCCTATGGATAAAGTGTTTGATCTTGGCGAACCTGGTCCAAGCGGGAATGAAAATGATACCTATGTTGCTAAAGATACCATTTTCAAGGTGAACAATCTTCTTAATAGTGGTAGTATTCATAGCTTGTTGGCCAAAATCATTCTTCATAATCTGGTATTCCCCAACACTGCCTATAAACTGATAGGTTTTGCTGGCTATGAAGGTCGAAGCGTGATGCCAGTATTAGAACAAGAACGCATTTGTAATGCTCAGCCCGCAACGCAAATCATGATAGATACTTATATGTCAGCCCTTGGCTTTACTAAAGAGAACGACGAAGGTCGATACTCCAATGGAACATACATCGTTTGGGATGTTGTTCCTCGAAATGTATTGGTAGATGCTGACGGGGATATGTATGTGGTGGATGCAGAAATCAAGAACTTGTGTGATTCAACAGAAATTAACATTTGAAGAAATTTTGATGGATTTCTGCAATTTTCGTGTTTTAAGTTGCAATCGTCAATGGAAAAGCCGCGCGCGTTTGACCCCCGAGGGCAAGCAACGGTGACCCCTCGCGGCAAAATTTGTTTAGTAGGCTGTTTAAACCATTTCATAGCCTTTGCATCCCCATTAAGCCCTATCAGGACAACACAAAGAAGGCATACCTACGAACGGTATGACGTATCACAAAGGGGACTTTTGTGCGTTATATTATTGCGCCTGTTTCTCTGCAATGTACTTTTTAATCTTCTCAATGAGTGCGCGCGTCGGCTCGATAAAGTCTTCGACGTCCTCCTTATCCACGTCGATAACGCAGTTGTAGTCGCCCTCGTCACGCAACTGCTGCAAGCGGGCATAGACTTTGTTTTCCTCCATAGAGAAGATGCCGGTCTTGACGTAATGGAGGTAGAATAGATTGACGGTCCCGCGATGCGTGCCTGTAGGATGGGCCTCGCTGTTGAGCAGCGCCTTAACCGCATGGAAAAGCGCGTAATAAAGACGATTGGCCGCTAAACTCCATCGCTCTTCCTCTATCAGCCAATTTGCTGCCTCAAGCATCTTGTCGGATTTCTCCAACCCCAAGCACCACAAGTGTGGCACGATCCTGTTCTTTAAGACTCATAAAGCACCTCCTTGTCTTCTTCCACGTTATAATAAAACAATGCATGGGGGCCGTTAAACCAACTGTCCTTTGTATAAGTTGAGGCACTCACGATTTCGTTAATTCCGAGTCCCATCTCTACGAAGGGCCAGCCGTAGTTGTCCCAGTCGCTTTTCTCTTTTTTCGGCTTGTCGAGAAGTACGAGCAGGTCCCAATCCGAGTTTTCGTGATAGTCACCACGGGCGCGGGAACCGTAGAGGTAAAGCGTGCTGCCCTTGGGCAATACGCTGGCGGCTACCTGCCGGATGTTATCAATGACTTGGCTACGTTCCATATTCTCTTCTTATGATGTATTCAGGTTGCAAATATAGGCATTATTTCTGAGATTTGCAAATAATATCTCTAAAAAATGAGGAAGCGGCAAATTTGCAGTGATACAACGGAGCGTTACGCGTTACAGTTCAAAACCAGACGTGTCAACGTATTCAGGAAAATGTCAACAACAAAATTACGTCCATTCAGTCATTTTAGTCATTAGTCATTATAGTCATTAAGCAATTCTGACTTTCTGTATGAAGTTTAAAATATATATTATTATATATAATATATATATTATATATAATAATATATATTTTAATATAAATACTACTTTCTCAAAAATCTTAATGACTAATGACTATAATGACTAAAATGACTAAGACAGTGCTTTACAACTGTAACGCTGTAACGCGTAACGCCGCCGATGATAGAAATTGTGAATTGTGTAAATACTTTTCGCAATCTTTGGGATATTTTTAGCAAGAATGTTATTTGTCTGATAATCAAAGGCTTATGATTGCTTGGATTTTGGACTATGTAAAGTGGAGGTTTAGCCTAAGTAAAGTCGGAGTTTAGATAGGGTAAACTCCGACTTTAGTGTATCCTTTCTCCGGGAATGGAGAAATGACGGTTGGTTTTGTAAAGTTATTTGCCCTTCAGCTGCTTGATCAGATATTCAGATACGATGTCCGTCGTGCGATAGACGTTCTGTGAGAAACCGTGGTCGAAGTATTCCTGAATGACCAGTTCGCTCTTGGGCCAGATCTGGTGGAAACGCTCGCCGTAGGTGTAAGGCACAACACGGTCGCCGTTGCCATGAATGATGAGAGCCGGACCCTGATACTTGGCTGCTGTCTCGTAGATCGGCAGGCTGAAGGAGGTGCGGATATACTCGCCGCCGAGCTTCAGGCCGCCCCACAACTCGACATATTCGCCTGGGTCGAAGGGATCATATTGCTTACCCATCGTGCTGCCACGTATGGCATCGTCGCGCAACACGGCGGCAGGAGCCATCAGCGCCACGGCCTTGAAGGCAGGTTCACCCAGTTCTTCACTCAGTTGTCCGGCTGTCATCGCAGCCACAACGCCGCCCTGCGAGTGGCCTCCAATGGCAATCGTGCTGACATATTTCAGGTCGCGCACATACTCCACCACTTTCTTCGCATCCTCGATTTCGTTGGGAACGGTCATATCCTTGAATTCGCCCTCGCTCTCGCCGTGTCCGTTGAAGTCGAAGCGGATGCTGGCGATGCCGTGAGCCTGGAGGGTGTCGGCCACGAGCTCAAACAGCGGGCCGTCCTTCGTACCGCTGAAACCGTGACAGAAGATGACCATCGGGCACTTCTCGCCTTGCTGC
Source organism: uncultured Prevotellaceae bacterium (assembly GCA_900316445.1). Classification (GTDB taxonomy): domain Bacteria; phylum Bacteroidota; class Bacteroidia; order Bacteroidales; family Bacteroidaceae; genus Prevotella. The sequence goes on from ONCZ01000034.1 coordinate 45,424, forward strand.
AACTCGGGCTTCTGGATGAGGGCCTTCAGACGTCCATGATGACCGTCGATGAATACTGTCTCGCCTTTTTGTGCAGCCTGATAGGAACCCGTGGTCAGCTCCTTCAGGTATTTGTCAACCTTATACGTCAGCACCGTCGAGAGCTTCACCTCTCCGTCGGGCCCAACGACCACCATCGACGGAATCCACTTCACGCCGTATGCCTTGGCGATGTCCGTCTCCTTGAATTTCTTCAGCTCGCTCACCTGCGGATAGGTGATGCCATACTTCTCAATGGCCTTCTTCCACGCCTCCACATCGGTGTCCATCGAGATGCCGATGAACTCGATGCCATACGGACGATAGGCCTCATACATGCGCACCACTTCAGGTGCATCCTTGCGGCAGTCGGGACACCACGATGCCCAGAAGTCGAGCACCACGGTTTTGCCCTTGGCGAACTTCGAGAACTGGAAATTCTTGCCGTCGGGCGTCTTCATCTTGAAATCTGGTGCCGCCGTTCCGGCCTTCACCAGTTCCGTTGCATACTTATCGTCAAAGTCCGGCTGTGCGGGCTGAGCCTTTACTGCTGTTGCTCCCATCAAGAGCAGCGCGAGCAATGATAATGTCACTTTCTTCATAATCGTTTGTCTTTATTATTCGTTTGTCAGGATGCAAATATAGGCATTATTTCTGAGATTAGCAAATTTTATCTCTAAAAATGAGGTGTCTTATGCTGATTTCTAATTGATTTTTCGTACTTTTGCACCAAATATAGAGGTGAATGGCAGGAAGAAATTTTTCAACCGTACAGGTCGTATTTTTTCTTTTGATTGAAAATGATGATTGGAGTTATGGCATACATGAATAGGTTTGCACAGTCAGATGACTATCTTCTGATACGCCAGCCTTTCATCGCCTGACAGCAGGTAGATGATACCGCAATATGTGAAGCCGTGCTTCAGGATGTTGTGCTGCATGATGGTGTTGTCGCGGTGGGTGTCTATGCGGATGTTCTCTTCATGTGAAAAGCAGAACTCCATGATGCTGCTGAAGATGCCGTGAGCATCAGGAAAGCTGGCTATTCGATGGACTACGTGATAAGGCTGGACATCATCCGCCCACTCGCCTTCATAGATCTTGGCGTAAGTAGGCTCTGGGGATTGCAGGAAGGCAAAGTAGCCGACAATCATGCCATCGTCCTCAATGACAAATCCGCCTTTCCTTTCTATATCAGTCCTGATGACAGCCTCAGAGGGATAGCCGTCGCCCCATTGGTGCATGTTGCCAGATTGCCGCATGATGATCTTTGCTGCATCCATGACCTGCATGATCTCCGCCATGTCCGTCGGGCTTGCTTCTCTGATAATTCTGTCCATAGACACTTCTCCTATATATATAAATGTCAAACCTTTCCTTTGAACGTATATCCGATACCTTCAACCGCTTTGCGGACGGCTTCCTCCGTAGCGGGGCCTTTGATGGTGAGGGTGTTGGCTGAGGCGCTGGCCTTGGCTCTTTCTACGCCTGGCACATCCTCGACGGCACGGACTACGGCGGCCTCGCAATGGCTGCAATGCATGTCTTCGACACGATAGACGGTCACGTCGGGGTCTGACGGCTTTTGGGTGGTAAACTTGCTGAACAGTTTCATCATAATAGCAAAAAATAATAATAGGGTTAATACTGTAGCGCAGATAAGTTTGAACGGGCTGGGCAGGGAGGATGCACCTATGCAGCAGGCATCATGGCTGGCGATGGTGAAATCCCATCCCATAGCATTGAGCAGCAGGCCGAAGAGGACGGCAAAGCCTACGATGGTCATCAGGTAGATCGATGTGAAACGACGCCCCATGGACTTGTGAACCACAAGGATGGAGGCCAGATTGACGGCCGGGCCAGCCTTCAGCATCACCAGTGCCGCTCCTGGCGAGAGTCCCTTCATCATCAATGCAGCCGCCACGGGAATGCTGCCCGTAGAACAAATATACATCGGTACGGCGATGACCAGGATGACCAGCATCTGCAGCAAAGGCTGACTGCCGAAGGAAAGGAAAAACTCGTCTGGTACCGCCACCTGAATCAATGCCGCCACGACAAGTCCGATAAGCAGTCGCAGGCCGATGTCGCGAAGCATGTCGTAATAGGCATACTTCAAGACGCGCCATATCCTGTTTCCGCGCTCTATCTGGCATGAAGAAGTAGTATCCTCCGCTATGTCGTCCTCGCGAACCAGCCGGTTTACCAGCAGCCCTCCGCAAACGCCCGTGATGAGAGCTGCCACAGGGCGGATAATGGCGAAACCCAGTCCCATCAGCGAGAATGTGGCCAGAATGGAGTCGATGCCGGTCTGCGGCGTGGCGATAAGAAACGAAGCAATGGCTCCCTTTGAAGCCTTCTCGTTCTTGAGTCCGATGGCCGTCGGGATGACTCCACACGAACACAGCGGCAGGGGTACGCCCAACAGCGCCGCCCAAAGTACTGACAGCTTGTTCTTCCTCGAAAGATAATTGGTATAGAACTTCTGTGGCACGAATACGTGCAGCACTCCTGCGATAAAGAATCCCAGCAACAGATAGGGAGCCATCTCGCAGACGACGTTTAGAAGTGATGTGAAGAAACTCTGTATATCCATCAATATCTATCTTTGCAGCCACAAAGGTATAAAGATTTTGTGAATTATGCAAAGTTAATTCAAAAAAACATCAGAAGGTAGAGCTGCCAACAGCTAAATTAAGAAAGAACTGGTGAATTCTTGGGTCGCAGTCTAATTCCGGATGGAACGCGACGGCGAGCTGATTCCCTTGGCGTGCCGCGACAATATGCCCGTCGATAGTGGCAATGGGAGTGCAGGCATCCGAAAGGACTGTCTCGATATAAGGGGCTCGGATGAAGGTCATCGGTACGTCTTTGCCGATGCCCTCAACGGTGCCGACAGCGTGGAAACTGCCTAATTGCCTGCCGTATGCATTTCGGCGCACATGGATGTCCATCGTGCCGAGATAGCCTTCGGAGAGGAGAATCATACCGGCACATGTTCCAAAGACGGGCAGACCGCCAAGGATGGCCTCACGGATGGGGTCATACAGCCCCAGTTGTGAGAGCAGGCGCATCTGCACCGTACTCTCACCGCCAGGCAGAATCAGTCCGTCCTTGGGCTGCAGCCAGTCTTTCAGCTGTCTGATCTCGAAAGTCTCGACGCCGAGCCGCTGCAGCATTTGCTCATGCTCGATGAATGCTCCTTGTAGGGCAAGAACTGCTATTCTCATTTTCCTCTCTCCGCCATTAAGAGTTCGATTTCCTGCTCGTTGATGCCCACCATGGCCTCGCCGAGGTCTTCGCTGAGTTCGGCCAGAAGTTTGGCATCCTGATAGTTGGTGACGGCCTGCACGATGGCTGCGGCTCGCTTGGCGGGATTGCCGCTCTTGAAGATACCACTTCCCACGAACACGCCCTCGGCACCGAGTTGCATCATCAGAGCGGCATCGGCTGGCGTGGCCACACCTCCGGCGGCGAAGTTCACTACGGGCAGTTTGCCGTTGTCATGCACGAAGCGTACCAGTTCGTAAGGTGCCTGCAGCTGCTTGGCGGCCTCGTAGAGTTCGTCTTCACTCATAGACACCAGCCGCCGTATCTCGCTCTGCATCAGTCGCATGTGGCTGACGGCCTGCACTACGTCGCCCGTACCAGGCTCGCCTTTGGTACGAATCATCGTTGCACCCTCAGCGATACGGCGTAGCGCTTCACCCAGGTTCTTCGCGCCACAAACGAATGGCACGTCGAACTTTGTCTTGTCGATATGGTAGATATTGTCGGCTGGACTGAGCACCTCGCTCTCATCGATATAGTCGATCTCGATGGCCTGCAATATCTGCGCCTCGGCGATGTGTCCGATACGGCACTTCGCCATCACCGGAATGGTGACGGCTTCTTGTATGCCACGGATCATTTTCGGGTCGCTCATACGGCTCACACCACCCGCAGCACGAATGTCGGCAGGGATTCTTTCCAGAGCCATCACGGCACAGGCACCTGCTTCCTCGGCGATGCGAGCCTGTTCTGGGGTTGTCACGTCCATAATCACTCCGCCTTTCAGCATCTGAGCCAACTGGCGGTTAAGGTCTTGTCTTGAGTTTGCTTCCATATTCTTTTTTGTTTATGTGTTGATGAATGTGGTTGCAAAGTAACGGCAATTCCACGAGAACACCGCACGATGTTCCCATTCTGATAAGCGAAAAATCAATTTGTGCAAATTATCTCTTCCTGGCCTCGCTGGGAGCCTTGCCCGTCTGCTTCTTGTAATAACGAGACAGATGAGCCTGGGAGGAGAATCCTAACAAGCGTGCAATCTCCTTTAAGGGCTTGTTGGTGTCGAGCATCGCGGAAATCTCCTCCGTGATGCGCTCGTCAATGATAGACTTGGGCGAACGGTTGGCAACATGTCGTGTTACCTGTCCCAGATAACGCGCGCTGACACCCAACTGCTCGGCATAGAACGCCACGTCGCTGTAAAGGTGATGGAAACGATCGACTGTATCAAGAAACAGATTGTAGAGTTCACCGCTACGGCTACTGTCTTCGGTATAGCCCTTGGGGAACTGGCTCAGATAACTGCGGGCATGGAGCATGGCCTCGTTGACGCTTTCGCCGCAACTGAGATAATAGGCCAGTGCCGCCGACAACTGGTTGGCCTGGCCGTGCTGGCGAATGGTTGACGGAAGGTCTGAAGGCTCCAGCACAATAGTGCAGAGCGGCAAGATCTGCTCTTTGATGGCACTGAACACCTGCGGCTCCACCAGTTGGTCGCCACGGGTAGATGTCCGTACGGGTGCATAGATGATATACCGCGGGCGATACTTCCGCATCATCTCTGCCACCATAGCTACCACATCAATCCGCCTAATGAGACCGATCTTCACTATCTGTGGCTGCAAATCGTTGAAGATGGCCTCAACCTGTTTGCGGACGATGTCAGCAGGCAGGTCGTAGAACTCCTGGATGCCCAGCGTATTCTGTACGGTTATCGATGTAATCACTGATGTGACCGTACCTCCAAGTTCACAAATGCAGCGGATGTCTGCCTGTATGCCCGAACCGCCCGTGCCGTCAGAACCTGTAATTGCCAGTATTGTCTGTTTGTTGTTCATCTGATTTTATTTGCAAAGGTAGGAATATTACTCCAATTATTGCACATCTCGGACTAAAAAAATGGTCTCAGATTCGCATATTTGCCTGAAAAAGTTTGGAAGATTGGAATATTTACCTTATTTTTGTAGTCATAATATAGGATTGATATGGCCATACAGGTGACATACAGGAGAACCAGGAGGCTGTCGATGCGTATCGTGAAGAATGGCGATGTGCATGTGTCGGCGCCTATTGGCATGCCTAAGAAAGAGGTGGAGCGGTGTCTGCAATGTCAGGGACAAGTCCATCTGCTTCTCTGCCTATCTGCTGCTGTTGCCGGAATGGTGTGTCGAGCACGTGGTGGTTCACGAACTGTGCCATCTGTTGGAACCAAGCCACAATGCCCGTTTCCATACACTGATGGACAAGTTCTTCCCTCGTTGGAAGGAAGCGAGAAAAACGACAAGACAGATATGTAAGATGGAGGAGGACGAAGAAGAGTAGCCCAACAAAAGATTGTTTATTCACAATTCTTCTTAAATCTTGGGGCAAATATACAAATAAATGCTGAATTTTCACTATATTTGCCCCAAGTTTTGAGATTAATTATAAAAGTTACTAGCAATTATCAGATAAACTATGACTTACAAAAGCTATTTCCTCATCCTCGCCCTTCTGCTTTGTACGACCATCGCACGGGCGCAGTACAATCAAGTGAACGACATCCCGTATCGCGACGCAGCGGAGGGCTATGCCCAGGAGCGTTGCAAGCTCGACGTTTATTATCCGACGAATGAAACGGACGCGCCCGTGGTGGTGTGGTTCCACGGCGGCGGCATCGAGGGTGGCGAGAAGCACATCGACCCTCAGTTGAAAAACTGCGGTCTCGTGGTTGTGGCCGCCAACTACCGTCTGCTGCCCAAGGCTCCCATTGACGACATCCTCGATGACGCTGCAGCGGCTGTTGCTTGGACGTACAAGAACATCGCGAAGTATAATGGCAGCAAGCGCAAGATATTCGTGGCTGGACACTCCGCCGGCGGCTATCTGCTCGACATGATTGGACTCGACAAGCGCTGGTTGGCGAAGTACGGCGTCGATGCTGACTCGCTCGCGGCCCTCGTGCCGTTCAGCGGACAATGCGTTACACATTATAATATACGTAAGCAGCAGGGCATCCCGCCCTTGCAGGCCACTATCGACCAGTACGCCCCGCTCACCTACGTCCGAGCCGATGCGCCGCCCATCATCATCATCTCCGGCGACCGCGAACTGGAACTCTTCGGACGCTACGAGGAGCAGGCCTATTTCTGGCGTATGCTGAAGCTCGTCGGCCACAAGGACGTGACGCTTTACGAGATGCAGGGCTACGACCACGGCGCTATGCCGTTCCCGGCCTATAAAATCTTGAAGGACCACATCAAGCGACTGACGGAAAAGAAATCTCACTCAAATGAGATCGTTGCAGAAGGCGAAGCACCTGTAAGACTCGCTGATTCATATAGCTTTACAGAAGGGCCTGCGACAGATGCAAGGGGTAACGTTTACTTCACTGACCAGCCAAACAATAGGATTTACCGTTGGGATTGCGAATCCGGTGAGATTACACTGTTCACCGATCAGAGCGGTCGCTCCAATGGGATGTACTTCGATGCCCAAGGCAATCTGATAGCTTGCGCAGATATGGACAATCAGCTCTGGCGTTTCGACATGCGCTCGACCTCTGGTCGCTTGCTACCTCAGGGACGCAAGAATGGTCAAGCCGAGATACTGATAACCGACTATCGCGGAAAGTTGCTGAACGGCCCCAACGATGTGTGGATCTCGAAGGACGGAGGTTATTATCTGACCGACCCCTATTTCAAGCGCGACTACTGGACGCGCAGCCCAGAGCGCCAGCAGCCTGTGGAAGGCCTGTATTATCTGGCGCCTGGCAGCAAACAGCTGCTTATGCTCGACTCAACGCTTAACCAACCTAATGGGATTGTCGGAACGCCCGACGGCAAACATCTGTATGTCGCAGAGGCAAAGGAAAACAGAATTCTGAGATATGACATCCTGACGGATGGCTCCCTGACGAACCGCCAGGTGTTTGCCAACATGGGATCGGACGGGATGACGATAGACGACCGGGGGAACATCTATCTGACTGGCGATGGTGTTACCGTATTCAACAAGGATGGCCAGAAGATAGCCCATTTTCCCATTCCTGAGGACTGGACGGCCAACGTCTGCTTTGGCGGTAAAGAGCATAACATCCTGTTTATTACCGCTTCAAAATCTGTTTATACCCTAAAGATGTTTGTGCATGGGGTAAAATGATTGATTGTTATTTGCCAACGCAGGAAATGTAAGTGCTTGATTATCAATCAGTTACGATAAAATGGTAGAAATAGTGTAGAAAAATAGTTAAACTGCTGATTTTCAGCACGTTACACCCTATTTTGGCGTTTCTTTCCTTGGGACAAAATAACATTTCATAAAACCCTGACTATCAAATTCAACGTCTGAAAACCGCGTGTCAAGCGGAAAACAGCGTTTTTACTTTAACATATTTAAGTTTCGTTAACGGCAAATTCTGCTGTTTGGTTGCAGTTTCTCCGTTTCCCGTCACCTTTATAACCTTCAGAAGACCTGTGATCACATCGAAGGATGTACCTCCGTGAAAATCCATGGAACTTCATCCGGGCATCTTGTCTTTTGCGACTTCTGCAGTTGCAAAAGTACGAATAATAACTGGAACTAAAGAATGTTTTCGGTATTTTTTTATTCGATGTTCTATCAAGAAAAAAAGTTGCCCTGAAAAGTTTAGGTTTAAGTTTAGAGAGGCTTATATACATATAAGGAGTAAACTAAACCCGTCGTGTGATTCAGTACGTTTGATTGAGGTTATGAAGGCATGTATATATACATGGTTAAACCTAAACCTTAAACCTGTTTTTTTTCTTGACCGAATACAGGTCTTATGACGCATCTGTTAAAAGATACCCTCAGATTCGCATATTTACCCGAAAAAGTTTGGATGATTGGAAAATAA
>ONCZ01000098.1 GCA_900316445.1 uncultured Prevotellaceae bacterium
ATCTTCATAATATAACTGTTTTAAAATCTGTTCTATATGTAATCATCTGTAAACTGTAAACCGTAAACTGTAAACCCTAAATAGTAATCATCTGTAAACTATAAACCGTAAACTGTAAACAAAAACTTACAACTCCTTCACCCGCTTCTCGAAGGTCTCACGATTGCCGATGGCACCGTTCTTCAAGCGGGCACGATAGTTATAAATGGTGTTGACGGAGTAATGCAGGAATTCTGCGATCTTTGAGGAGTCCTCGATGCCCAGACGGATAAGGGCAAAGATACGGATGTCGGTAGTCAGGCGGTTCTCTTTCGGCTGCACCCGTACCTCTGGCGACAACAGGGCGTTGAAGTCGTCGATGAAGTTGGGGAAAAGGTGAAGGAACACCGTGTCGAAGTTCTCGTAGAGTTCATCGAGTTCCTTCTCCTTCAACTCAGTAGACTTGGAGATCTGATACAGATCGTCCAGTTCCTTGTTCTTCATCTTCTTGTTCACCATCTTCCGATAGTTATCGAGTTTGTCGATATACTGCGAGCAGAGGCTCATGAACCGTCCGATATATTCTTCTTTCACTCGGTTGCTCTCAGTTAATTGACCATTGACCATTGACAATTGATCATTCAGGGTGGCGAGTTCGTCTTTCTGTGTGGCGAGCAAGCTGTTTGCCGAGGCCAGTTCGTCGTTAGAGGCCTTCAGGGCGTTTCGTGCACTGGCCAACTGTTTGTTCCTGCGATGTACGAAGAAGAGGGCTGCCAGCACCAGCAGCGCAAGGATGCTCACCACGATAATCGACATGCGGAGCACCTTCGTATTGTGTTCCACAGCCTGTTGGTAATTGTTCTCGATGACATTCAGTATCGGCGTGATCTGCCAGGAGCGCATACGGGTGTTGAAACGGTTGTTGCAGTCCCACGTGAAGCGGATATAACGGTACGAGCGATCCAGGTCGCCATCAGCATTCAGCAGTTCTGCCAACGAGAGGAGCGATGCCTGATCCATCACAGCATGGCGCACATCGCTCAGTGCCGACTGCGCCAGCCAGTATTTGCGGTCATCATCGTTGTCGCTGCTCATCCAACGATAATAGCAGGCGATGGCGTAGTCGCGGCTGTCAGGATTCAGCCGGCTCAGCCACTGGTCGCTGATCTTACGGGCTTCCACATACTGGTCGCGCGCCGTCAGTTCCTGGATCCTGTACATCAGGTAATCCTGATCCTGATGGTCAATCTGTGCGAAGAGCGAGTCGCGCCAGGTGGTCTGCTGCCTGAAATACTGCTCCTTCATCGGCGGGATGATGGAGTAGTAGCCCAACTCACCATAGACGTGCATCTGCGACTGGTAGTAGTGGCGCAGTCCGATGCTGTCGAGCTGCTGTTTGTCGATGCTCTTCAGGAAGGCGAGTGCTTCGTTGTAATAGCCCACGGTGGAACACTGGAAGGCCTTCAGTGCCAGACAGTTGCCCGCCTCCGCCTGTTTCCCTTGTCGCTCTGCCCAGTGCATCGCCTCGCTGAGGTAGAAGAGGGCGGAGTCGTTCATAAATGCCTTGTAGTGCTCGTAGAGGTTGAAAGCCTGCTCGTATTTCTCCTTAGGCTGACGGGCATGCAGGTATTGCTGGCGCGTCTCCTCTATCTGCCGCTCGTACTGTCCCACGATCTCCGGGGACTGCTCGATGGCCTGATCTATCTCGAGAAGTAGCGACTGATAATCCTTCTTGGCCGCACGATCTTGTGCGAATGAGAAGGTTGCCAAAGCCATGAATAGCCAGGTAAGTAGTAGTCTTATATTCATACCGTTCGTCTTTGCGTGGGCAAAGGTACAAAAGAAAATTAAAAAATTAAAAAATTAAAAATTAAAAAATTAAAAAATTAGAAAGTGAAAAGTGAAAATTTTCTGCCGCATCATAAAAAAGCAAGAACCTCCGCTTCACAGCGTCTGGTTCCTGCTGAAAAACATATATTATCAAACTAACTAAACTTTTGCTTATTTACGTGAAAAGCTATTGTAATGTGAATGAGCAGCGACTGATAATCTTGTCTGATGCCGTGCCGACGAGAGCCTCGAATGTACCGGGTTCTGCCTTCCACTGGCTGTTGGCCTCATCGTAGAAGCTCAGTGCCCCCTTGTCGATGGTGAGGCTCACCTGCTGGGTCTCGCCAGGCTGGAGGAAGACTTTCTGGAAGGCCTTCAGCTCCTTGACGGGCCGCTCGACAGAAGCCTCGAGGTCGCTGATATAGAGCTGTACCGTCTCTGCACCAGCCATACTGCCCGTGTTCGTGACGGGGATGGTGAAGGTGATCTCGCCGCCCTCGGTCATAGTAGTCTTATCGGCTGTGAGCTTACCCAACTTGAAGGTGGTGTAGCTCAGGCCGTGACCGAAGGCAAACAGGGGCTTATTTTCATTCTTTAATTTTTTAATTTTTGCATTCTGCTTGTCTATCCAGCGATAGCCTACGAAGACACCTTCCTTGTATTCCTCGTCGATGATCTTATGATCCTCACGCCATACGCCAGGATAGGCGTTGAGGGCATGGGCACCACACTGGTCGAGCGAGGCATACCATGTGAAGGGAAGCTTGCCTGAAGGATTGACATCGCCGAAGAGGACGGAGGCGATGGCCTCACCAGCCTCAGAGCCGATGAACCAAGCCTGTACGACGGCAGGTACCTTGTCGAGCCAGGGTAGGGCAGCCCCGTTGCCGGAGATGTTCACATAGACCAGACGGGGATTGACCTTTAGGATGGCCTCGATGACCTCGTTCTGGGCGTAAGGCAGATCGTAAGACAGGCGGTCGTGACCTTCGCAGTCCTGATGGTCGCTCTTGTTCAGGCCTCCGATGAAGATGACGATATCAGCCTCACGGGCCTTCTCCACAGCCTCAGCCGTGAGTTCAGCCTGAGAACGGGTCTCATAGAGTGAGCGGCCTACGGTGACACCGTTGTAGCTTTGGATGGTATCGCCAACGTAGCCACGGGCATAATCTAATTGAGAATTGAGAGTTGAGAGTTGAGAATTATGATTACCCTTTTGGTGGAGATAGGAGGCAATACCGTCGAGGGGAAGGATCTCACGCTGGACTTTGAGGGAGGAAGAACCGCCACCGACGGTCATCATCTTGATGGCGTTCTCGCCGACGACGAGGATGCGCTTCGTCTTCGTTACATCTATCGGCAGTAACGGCGCAGCCACCTTTTCATTTTTTAATTTTTTAATTTTATCATTCTTCAACAGTACGATACCCTGCTGGGCAATCTCAAGGGCGGCTTGATAATGACTATCTGAACAAAGGAAACCAAAGGGTTTGTCTCTTTTCATGGTCGTACGGTAGTACAGACGGAGCAGACGGCGCACCTTGTCGTCGAGTTCCTTCGTGGTGTACTTGCCCTCACGGATGCCCTGCTTGTAGGCATCGGCGAGATAATAACTGTCGTAAGCGTTGGTCTTGCCCATCGTCAGACCGTCAGTCCAGGTGCCGAACTCCAGGTCGAGTCCGTTCTTCACGGCCTCGTCGGTATCGTGGCAGCCACCCCAGTCGGAGATGACCACACCGTCGAAGCCCCAGTCCTGTTTCAGGATCTTGTTGAGCATAATATCATTGTGGCAATTGTGTTGGTCTTTATAGAGATTGTAGGCACCCATGATGCTCCAAGCCTCACCCTCCTGCACGGCAGCCTTGAAGGCAGGCAGGTAGATCTCATGCAGGGCACGGTCGGAGATGATGACGTTCACCTGATGACGATATTCCTCGTCGTTGTTCAGGGCGTAGTGCTTCACACAGGCAGCGACACCCTTCGACTGGAGGCCTCTGACGTATGGCACTACCATCCGGGATGCCAACCTGGGGTCTTCGCCCATATACTCGAAGTTACGGCCTCCAAGCGGTGTGCGATAGATGTTCACGCCAGGACCGAGCATCACGCTTTTGTTGCGGTAGAGAGCCTCCTCGCCCAGGCTCTCGCCATAGAGGCGGGCCATACGGGGATTCCAGGTGGCGGCAAGACAGGTAAGGGCTGGGAAGGCCACGCACGAGTCGTTGGTCTGTCCGGCCTGTACCCACTCATCCCAGAGCACGTCAGGACGCACGCCATGAGGGCCGTCGTCTGTCCAGAGGTCAGGGAATCCGAGGCGTTTCACACCAGGCGCAGAGAATTTCGACTGCGCATGAATGACGGCAATCTTCTCGTCGAGCGTCATGCGACTCAGGGCATCGTCGATGCGCTGTTCGATGGGCTTCGACTCGTCGAGGTAGACGGGGGTTTGTGCCATTGTTGTCACTGCAGTCATCAGCGACAGGCAGATAGAGGTCAGTTTTTTCATTGTCTTGTTATGATTCTATGATTTTGGATATATATACCTTTATGAGGCGTGGTAACAGGTCGGCCTTGGAGGTCAAATGTCTGAGAGTTGAGAGTTGAGGGATGAGCGTTCTGATCACCTTTGAGGGGAAGGACGGCGGTAGGCATCCGGCGGGCGAAGGCTTCCTGCAGATAAGGGATGTGGATGTTGACGAAATCCCTCAAGTCGGTAATATAGCGGTCATAGTTGCTATAGTAAGCATTTTTAGCCCAGTCGTACACCTTCTGGTTGATACGCCATTTCTTGAAGTTCTCTGTCTGCGTCTGCCAGATGGCTGTGCGCAGGCTGTCGATATGATCTAACAGATACTGCTGAAGCCCATCATCGACCAGTTGCTGCAGACGGTCGTTGCAAGACTGAGCGAACCATGGGTCCTGCCACAGGCGCTGCATAATCTTCTCGAAGGGTCGGTTCCACAGCCCCAACTCTGCCTCCAACTGTTTCAGCAGACTGCGTTCAGAACTGTTGTCATAGGCGAGATCCATATCCCACAGCGGACCGAAATGCATCTTGTCGTCATCACCGTCCTTATACATATAGATACTGTAGAGTGCATCGATGTTTCCTGTAATCTCAGCCCCCACATACCAGTTGACCAGATCTTCCCCGTCGACGTATGCGCGATAGCCGCGCTGCGGGTCAGCGAAGTCGTTGCCGGCGACGGTCTCCTCAAAACGCTGTAACCACTGTCCGACGGCGATACGCGTGCCGACGCTCAGTTTCTCGTCTTTAGGGTTCTTGATGGTGTACATGATGCCATAACGTGTCGTCGTTATCAGGGGTTCCTCCTTCGAGTTTTCGTTGACTACCTCCAGCAGCCAGCCGTTGTCCTCGCTGATATCTATACGCCCCTTGTGCACCTGCACTTGGTCGCTAATCTGATAAGTTCCCTGATAATTGCCGTTCAGATAGAGGTCTACGAACCGTGCTGCGGGACAGAACGTCATCCCCATGAATCGCCCGAGGTCGTAAGTCAGGGCATTGCGGATCATTGTCTTGTCACCGTGGTTGGCCAGAAGCGTCCAACTCTTGGCATTCGCAAATCCCTCGCCCAGCAAACGCTGTTTCTTCTCGAACTTCAGACGGAATGACTTCTTGTCGCTGTTCCACCAAGAGGAGTTTCCGCGACCTCGTATCTGGGTATTCTCATAGCGCTGGATGCTGTCACCATCGGTCAGGATAAAGGTACAACTGATGTACTCTTCCTTACTGGTGACAGAGCGGCGGTTCTCCGTCTCAATATAGACAGAGGGCACGTCAGTCTTTTGTGGATAAGACTGAGCGTGTCCCACCGTCATTGAAGCTAACCAAACAATGTAAAATACAAATCTTTTCACTCTTTCACTTTTTCACCTTTTCACCTTTCCCATTCCCATGGTCTGGATATAGTCCGTCTGAGGCTTGCAGTTCTCAAAGCGACAGTTCTCTGCAAACTGCATGAGCAACTGGCGGAACCGGGCCTGTTCGGGACGAGCTTCGCGCCATTCCTGATAGGTGTTACGTGAGGTTTCAGAATATTTCACGACGATGCTATCCCATCCCTCGGGACGCTGGATGCCCATCATACACGATCCGTCCACCTTCTTGTAAGGCCAGAACGTATAGCCGATGTTCACCTCCTTGAGCACATTGACAAAATCGCGCTGCCACTCGTCGGTGTTATGTCCGAACTCACCCATATACATCGGACGGTTGATGGAGTCGCGGAAGTTGATATAATGGGTGATGGCCTCCTTGGTGGCAGGACCGCCATAGCGATGGCAGGTGTACATCAGCTTATCGTCATAGCTGGCATCGTCGAGCATCCAGAAGAAGCTGTTCCAGTGGGCACCACCTAATAATATGATATGGTTCTGATCTACCTCTCGGATAGCCTTCGCCGCCTTTTTATAGAGTGGTTGCAGCAGCGAGTAGAGCGAATCCTTGTTGGCGAAATAATGGGCGATAGGCTCGTTCATCAGTTCATAGCCGAGGATGGTTGTTTCGTTCTGATAGCGGTCGGCAATCTCGCGCCAGATGTCGCAGAAGAGCTGCTGACTGCGATCACTCTCGAAGAGCCAGGGATAGCCGTGGCCGTCGTCGATATTATCGCCCGTCTGACCACCAGGACAGTCGTGCATATCGAGAATCAGGTAGAGGTTGTTGGCCTTGCACCAGCTCACCACCGAGTCGATGCGTGCGTAACCGTCTTTCTGGCCTGTCTGTCCCATATAGTCTTCATCAGTGAAGAGCTTGTAGTTGAAAGGCAGGCGGATGGTGTTGGCACCCTGCGAGGCGATGAAGTCGATATCGGCCTTCGTCACATAGTTGTCTTTGAACTGCTGCCAGAACTCTGCCGTGAAGTCCGGTCCCACAGCCTCCTTGAACAGCAGGTCGATCATCCAAGCAGAGTTGGTGCGGCTGAAGCCGAACATATACCCTTCCGGATTAAGCCAGTTGCCAAGGTTCGTGCCCTGGATGAAGAGTTTCTCGCCATTGGGCTGGATGAGGTCATGGCCCTGGATGGTGACAAAGCCCTTGCTGTCCTCCTGTCCGCCACCTGCTGTGCAGGCGGCGAACATGAAGAGAAGGATAACGAGGAAAGAGGAAAGAGGAAAGAGGAAGGAGAATACTCTTTTCGCAGACAGACGGCTCCTCATTATAGCGTTTATCTCAGTAATCATCTGTAAACTGTAAACCGTAAACTGTAAACTATAAGCTACTTCTTCTGGAACACGCGGACATAGTCTACTTCCATCGTAGCCGGCAGCGCATTCTCGTCTACGCCCTGAGAGCCTCCCCAGTCACCACCCCATGCGAGGTTGAAGATGACGTAGAAGGGATCGTTATAGGGCCAGTCGTCACGACCGAGTCCGCGGTTGTCGTAGGAGAGTTGCTTCTTGCCGTCGACGAAGGTGGTGATGTTCTGTGCCGTCCACTCGATGGCATAGGTGTGGAACTCACCCTCTGCGCCC
>ONCZ01000004.1 GCA_900316445.1 uncultured Prevotellaceae bacterium
TGAAGATGAACATCGGTGTGCTCATCAGCACTTACAGCTTCTCATGTGGCAATCTGCTGCCCGCACTCCTGAAAGACTACGGCATCTGCCTGCTCGGCATAAAGTCGGGAGGCGGCTCCAACGCGGTGCTCTACAGCCCCTCAGCCGATGGCTTCGCTTATCACTACTCCACGCATCGTATTCGCCTCAACAACATGAAAGGCGAGAACATCGACGAAGGCATCGGGCCCGACTACCCGTTGGAAGTCGACGAATTCTTTGATATTCCAAAGATCGGCAAGCTGATAGAGGAATTCTACAGCCGTTAATATCGTCAAGACCTGAGAAAGTCCATCCGAATCCCAGAAAAATGAGAATTTCCAAATTTGAAACATTTATTCCCATCAGTGAAACATCCGTTTCGCTGGTTTCTTGTACCTTTGCCCCCAGAATTCTAAAATATAAGCGTATGGATGCAAATCTCATTTTTACCGTTGCACTCGCCGCTGCCATCATTGTGGTGGTGCTTGCCCTCGTGGGCATTATTATATATTATAGGTGGCAGCTTGGCGACAAGAACGCCACGCTGGGTCGCTTCATCGACGAGAACGCAGAGCTGCGACGGAAGATTCGCCGAACGGGTGCTGCTGTGGCCTTGCTCTTCTTGATGATGACAGCGACGGCACAGACTAACCACCCTATTTCATGGGTTCATTCAGACAGGTTCCCGGAGGTTCCACCCTTGAGGGCCGATTTTGATGTGACCTTGCTTACCCATTCTCAGCCGACACTGCTACTGGCATCTCCAGCAAGCGTACAGCACACGGACTCCATCAATGAACAGTCGATCATGTTCCGTCACATGGGGAAAAATGCGACATCCCACTTTCATCTGAACTCTAGACCCAGATTCCAGACAGCCGGTGACCCCATGATAGGCATTCGCGACCGTATCGTCAGAAAGAGGAGAATCAATGAAGGTCATCCGCTGCCTCCCCCGACACCAGTGATGAGAAAATAAATAATTTATTAATATTAATAAGGTATATGATTATGAAAAAACTAATGATGATTTGTGTTGCCATGCTTTGCTGCGCAATGGCAACCGTAGTGAATGCCCAGAACACAGTGGAAGAGGCAATGAAAGAACTTGAGTCTAAGGCTAAGCTGGCCGACCAGAACCCGACAAACGGCAAGATGCAGTACGAAGCTGCGGCGGCGTGTATGTCTGACGCATTGGGTGAAAAAAGGGATTATGACCGCGCCCTGACCTACGCCAACCGTGCTTTAAAAATCGCTCAGGAGCACCCCGCGCCCCAGGACACGCTGAAGGGACTTTCCTGCTATGCTCTCATGATGATATACATGGGAAAACAAAGTTGGGATAACGCCTTCGATTTCATGGAGATGACAGTGGATGCCTTCCAGGAAGAACTGGGGCGTTTTGACCCCGTGACCAACGGCACCAAACTGCTCTATGGCTATATGATGATGAGCGCGAATCCCTTCCGCGGATTCCCCATGATTCAGGATGCCTTCAACAACAACGAGATGGCTCAGCAGAACAAGCGCATAGACAACATTCTTCAGGTTGGTATCGTGCAGGAATTGGCATTGGAAATGCTTATTGCCGCACATACCAGGAAATACTACCATGGAGTGCCGAGGATATACGTGGATTGCCAGCCGTATTACATCGTTCAGACCCGCGACTGGAATATTGAACGCCCATTAGTGGGATGGATGGTGCCGCATATGCTGCGCTCCAAGGCCGAAAACGATGCCTACGAAGGCGATCCCACCATTGTCTGCGACGAGTATTTCAATTTCAAAGTCGTATCCGGAGAAGAGAGGGAAAAGTACGCCATGAATTTCACTTTCAAGCATTTCCTGAAGAATCCGCGCCATCTGGAGGTCGAAGACTGCAGTGCCGGCATCATATTCCCCCAACCTGCCAACTACGACAAACTCCTTACCAAGTTCCGCGAATTCAAAAACTCAATTAAGTAAGAGCAGACATTACAAAGATGAAAAGACAGCTTTTTTTACTGGTGCTTGTGCTGATGACCGCAGGAGTATGGGCACAGCAGATTTCGGAAGAGCAGGCGCGCGACCGCGCCCTGAAGTATCTCACCACCAACGGTGCCGCCAAGGCCAGGGGCATGAATGTCGCTTCGGACAGGAAGGCCACCACGGCGAAAACAGATGCCAAGAGCATCTACGCCTTCAACTTGGAGGGCGGCGGCTATGTGATTGCCTCTGGTGACAGCCGTGCGCTGCCCGTACTGGGCTACAGCGCCACCGGCACCATCGACTGGGACAGGATGCCTGACAACATGCGGGCGTGGCTGAAGAGCTACGACCAGGCTATGGCGACGCTGGGCGACACGAAGGAGTTCACTGACGGCGAGAGCAAGTACGGACAGAAGACCCGTGCCCCACGAAAAGCCATCAAACCGCTGCTCAAGACCCACTGGGACCAGCTTGAGCCTTACTGGAACGACGTGCCTCCCTACGACGGTGCCAATCCCGGCTGGAAGGGCCTACCGACGCTAACAGGCTGTGTAGCCACCGCGATGGCGATGATCATGAACTACTACCAGTGGCCGAAGGAAGCCTGCACGGAGATTCCCGCCTATGACATCACGACGGCCCACGAGAATGTGGAAAAGGTGTGGCATATCGACGCGCTGCCGCCGACAACCTTCGACTGGGACAACATGCTCGACAATTACGTGACGCCAGAGGGTATCAT
This sequence comes from uncultured Prevotellaceae bacterium, assembly GCA_900316445.1. GTDB lineage: Bacteria > Bacteroidota > Bacteroidia > Bacteroidales > Bacteroidaceae > Prevotella. The sequence continues at coordinate 2,735 of ONCZ01000004.1, forward strand.
CGGCACTCCTGAACAGCAGGAGGCCGTGGCAAAGCTGATGCGCTACTGCGGACAGGGCGTCCTGATGGATTATTCACCACAGATTTCACTCGCCTACGATCAGGGCGTTGTGGAGGCCCTCGTCAAGTATTTCGGCTATCAGAACACGGCGCATATCAGCCACCGTGTTTGCTATAGCATTGACGGCTGGGAGGACTTAATCTACAGTGAACTGGCCAATGGCCGCCCTGTGCAGTATGGCGGATTGAGCGAGAACGGTGGACACGCCTACGTCTGCGACGGCTACGACGGCAACGGTCTCTTCCATATCAACTGGGGCTGGGGCGGCACCTCAGATGCCTACTTCTCGCTCTCAGTGCTCAACCCCTATAATAACACCAGTGCGGGAGCCAGCTCCAGCGGCATCGGCTTCAGTATCGATCAGGATGCCATCATCGGTGTGCAGCCCGACAAGGAAGGTACCAGCCCGAAAACAGTTAAGCCTGCCGCATATCTTAGATGCGAATATCCAATACAGGTTTTTGAGCCAGACACAGTTCAATTCGCGTACTTTATTCAGTCCGATAGTTATGGCAAAGAAGACATCCGCATGGACTACGCCTTTGGCATCCGCACTGACGACGGTACCCTCACCCCGCTTTACTATGGTAACCCTGCTGACAGCATCGTTAATAATTACATGTATAACTTTTGCCCTGTCAAGATCGACTCTACATCTTTCCAGCCGGGGGAGTGGATGGCGCTCTATCCGATGTTGCGCCTCCGCAACATCCCAGATTGTGACTGGCAGATGCTGGGTTCTGAGGAATTCCGCATCATAGCAGGGCGCACGGACAACGGGCAGTTCTATCTGTTCTGGGAGATACCGAATCTGGAGATTACCAAGGCTGAAATAACCAAGGGACCTGGCCGTATGGGCATGCGTAATGACCTGACGCTGACCATCCGCAACAAGAGTGACCGTGAGAATACACAGCCGCTCTATCTGATACCCTACTATTTCGGTAAGGTCAATCCGGCTGAAATTACGCCGGAGACACCGCGCAGCGAGGGCGAACCCATGACGACTGGAACCTATCTGCGGGCGGGTCAGGACACGGAGGTCACCTTCTGTTTCAAGCCATTGAGCAGCGGAACGGTCGGACTGTTGCTGGTCTTGCCTAATGGAGCATGGTTAGGTGAGACTGCCATAGAGGTGAGCGACACCATTGGTTCCTACGATGACTATCTCGTCAACCAAAGCACCTATGAGCTGTTGCCCGGGCAGATCGCCTACCACGTCAGCATTGCGGATAATCCCGAGGCTACCGTCCCTCAAGGCGTACCATCCGACAGTATCTATTTATATGTCAGCATCTATGATGAAAAAGAAGAAACCGAACAAGTAGCCAGGTTGCGGCAGGAAGCCGTCGACTACCTGAAAGCCCTGCCCGAGAAGGCTGGCGACGGCAATTATAAGCTGACGACTGATCTGACGCTCGACGTGCCCCAAAGCGGCTATTACACTGTGCTGTCGTATTTCGTAGAACCACTGAAAGAGAATGCTACGGATGACGATGTTATCTACTGCGTCCCCCATATCGATTGGTTCTACTTCGATCTGGAGACAGGCATCGCCAGCGTCGCCCGTGAGGATAACGACAACAGCCCCTATGTCGGTCTGAACGGCGTCGTCACGAACAGCCGCCCCCAGCGCAAGGGCATCTATATCCACAAAGGCCGCAAGGTCATTCGATGAACAGGTTTTCGTCAATTTGCCACCGAATTTTAAAGCAAGAATGAGAGGCATCTTTTAGTTAAACATAGGCTTTTTCAGATGCCGCGGCTCGCGAGAGTCGCGGCATCATTCTTTTATGCAACGATAAAAAAAGCCGCTCAGGGCGGCTATTCTATTTCTCTATCAGGCAGACGGCGTAGGCGGAGATGCCTTCCTCGCGGCCTGTGAAGCCGAGTTTCTCGGTGGTTGTGGCCTTGATGGAGATGTCATCCTCGTCGCAGCCGCAGATCTGGGCCATACAGGCCTTCATGGCCGGGATGTGGGGATTCATCTTGGGACGCTCGGCACAGATGGTGGCATCGATGTTCACCAGATGATAGCCCTTTGTGGCAATCAGGGCGATGGTGTCGCGGAGGATGATCTTGCTATCCATGCCGTCGGTCTCGGCGGATGTATCAGGGAAATGGTAGCCGATATCACGCATATTTGCGGCTCCCAACAGGGCATCGCAGACGGCATGCAGCAGCACGTCGGCATCGCTGTGGCCCAAGAGGCCTTTACTGTGTTCGATCTTAATGCCGCCCATCCAGAGGTCGCGGCCTTCTACTAACTGATGGACATCGAAGCCAAAGCCAACTCGGAACCCACCCCCAGCCCCTCCCAAAGGGAGGGGAGACTGATTAGACTGAGCATTCAAACTGATTTCCTCCAATGTATCGGAAATTTCCTCGAGGACAGTATCGATGTCGTTAAGAACCGATTCATTGGTAAATCGCAACACAACATATCCCATCTGATTCAAATATTCCGTACGCTCCAGATCCATTTCTTGTTGTTCTTCTGCCAAATGGTACCCACCATCAATCTCGATAATCAGACGTTCCTTAAGGCAAACAAAATCTGGAATATATCCAAATACTGGATGCTGACGACGAAAATGTACACCCATCTTATCTCCGGATAGAAAATTCCATAGTGCAGATTCTGCCTCCGTAGGATTGCGTCTCATCTCTCGTGCCTTATCCTGTAATAATTGATAAGTAGCAGAGTCGGTAGTCTCATATTTATATTTCATACTCTATAATTATCTATCCTCAAATGTAATCAAACTCCCCTCCCTTGGGGAGGGGCTGGGGGTGGGTCTTACCTGCGGAACAGATCCTTAATGCCATCCATATCGAAGGCGAGGGTGAAACGGAGGGTCTGGTCGAGCGGATTACTCTTGGCCGTGGAGATGACATAACCCACATCAAGGGAGAATACACTCATACGGAAACCACCACCAACGGTGAAGTACTTCATATTGCCTTTCGACTCAGACTGATGGTGATAACCGGCACGGAGGGAGAACTGGTCGTGATAGACATATTCTGCACCTAAACTCCAGGTGATCTCTTCTAGTTCCTCCTTGAAGCCGTCAGGGGCGTCGCCAAAACTCTTGAAGATACCACTGATAGAACTCACATCGCTGTACTCACGACGCACACGGTCCTGATAGTCGCTGTTCGACTCGCCCTCCTCCTGACGAGGCACGGTGGGCACCAACAGCTTGTTGGCATCGGCAGTAATGCTGAAACGGTTATACTCATCGACAGGCACCATCAGCGAGGCACCCAGACGGAGGTTTGCCGGCAGGAACTGGCTCTCGTCGTCACCATAGAAGGAGATCTTAGAACCGATGTTAGACATATTCATACCCAAGCCCAGCTGACACTCACGACTGCCAAGCATAATGTAGTTGTTGTAGTACAATGCCAAGTCGGCTGCGAAGGCAGAGGCGGGTTTCGAGTCCTCGCTGTAGTCATAGCGCAGGTCGCTGTGTATCCATCGGATGGCAGCAGCCAGGGAGAACTTCTCACTAAGCATCATCGAATAGGCCACGTCGAGCGCCATCTCGTAGGGCTTCACACTCATACCGTCGTCGGCAAACACCTCACCGAGGGAGAAATAGCGCACCGATCCGGAGATGGCGGAGTAGTCGCCGATACGGTAGTAGCCTGCCACATAGGCAAGGTCGATATCGCTGACGAGCTGACGGAGCCACGGCGTGTAGTTCAGGGCGATGCCAGAACGGCTGATGCAGAAGGGGTACTTGGCGGGGTTCCAGTACTGGGAGTTCACATCCGGGTCTGTGGCCGCACCGATGTCACCCATAGAGGCACCACGGGCATCAGGGGCGATGGTCTGCGAGATGACAGCATGCTCAACGGGATTGAACATCTGAACCTTGTCTTCGTCCTGAGCCAGCGCTACGCTAAATGATAAATGATAAATGATAAATGATAAAGCTATCACCCTCATCATCATACGTCCTTTATCTTCTTTTATCTTCATATATCTTCTTTAACTTCCTTAACTTCTAACTTTCGCCATATAATAACGTTTCTGCCACCTATTTATTGTTTAAGGATGACCAATTTAACGGTTTTAGAGGTGCCACCCACGGTAAACCGGCAGAGATAGACCCCGGTGTTCAGGAAGGAACCGCCACTGAGAGAGAGGTTCCAGTTGAGCACATACGCACCATTGGTGGTCGCGCCCTTCATCTCCCGCTTGTAGAGCTGTCGGCCAGAGAGGTCGAACACTTCCATCAGCACATCCATATCCGAACCAGCCATACTCTGGGTGATGATGAACGTGGTCTGATCCCAAGCGGGATTCTTCGTACAGATGACATTCACATCGCCAGAAGAGGCATCGTCAGACACCATGAACGAGAGGCGGGAGACAGATGAGTTGTTCAGCACATCCCAAGCCCTGAACTGCAGGGTGTGAGAGCCGTAGGAGAGTGTGGGTATGCTGAAACCGACCGTACCGCTGCGATAGTCACCAAAGTTGAAGGTGAAGTAATCGTTGAGGTTATAGGTCTGTGATGTTTCTCCGTCGATGACGAGTTCGAGATCGTGGCCGATGCTGCTGCCAGAGGCGTTGATGCCGCTCTCATCGTAGAGCTCAGCAAAGAAATAGGGCGTGGCGTTGACCTTGTCGCCATTGCTGAACGAACGGGAGTTGAGGTAGCAGAAGATGGAGGGGCCGATGGAGTCGTTGGCGGCAATCTCGCTGTCAGTGAGATAGAAGTCATCCGTCAGACCATGGGCAGTCTCCGTCTGGTCATTATTGACAGCATAGAGCGTCATCAGACCACTGCCATCCGTATAGCTGATATCCTTGGGTACGGCAAAGGTAAAGTGGAACACGCCCTGACTCACGCTGTCGGCTCCCTGATAGAGCGTCTTCGTGCGGTCTTTATAGACGAAGGGGGTCTCAGCACCCTGCGAAGAGGTGTCGTTGAGCTTGCAGACGATGGTCTCCTCGGCATCACGGACGGTAGCTGTCACGACACCCTGGAAGTCTGTGGCCACTTCCTTGCCACGGACGACATGGCCCGTAACTTTGGCGATGGATCCTGCACCAAGGGTGACGGCAGAACCAGCGGGCTGGCCGTTGATACTGTCGACCACCACCTCTATCTGTGGACAAGCCAGCGGGAGGGCCGGATCACCCAGAAGAGTGTATTGCAGTTTGTTGGGCGAGATGTCGCGCCCTGTGGAAACAAGGTCACACTTCGCCTGACGTGCAGCCTCGCCGATGGTGTAGCCTGGGGTGAGGACGTAGTCTGTGAAGGCGAGGTTCATCGCCTCATTGTAGTTAGCATAGACAGTTCGTGTGGTTCCAAAGAAGGCCACACCCCCACCCTTCTGGCTTAGCATCACGGTCTCACCGATGTTGTCTTCCTGTCCGTCGAAGGGCATGATGTCGCAGGAGGCCGTAAGCCACAGGGGCAGATGATTGGTGGTGGAAGCCTCGAAGTCGGCGAGCTTCATCACCAGTTCATGGGAGAAGGCGTAAGGCGCACCATGACCGTTGTAATTCATAAACAGGGCACCGTCGGCCATCTGCTGCTTGATCTGACGGGTAGCCTCTGGATAGGAATAGCCTGTAGCGGAAGAGACACGCTGGTAGGCATCCCAGTAGATCTTCTTCACCTGATAGCCCGGATAGTTTTTCTCAATGAGGGTAGCCACACGGTCGGCGGTGGTCATATGGGAGTTGTTATTGCCGTCGTCACCCATCATACAGATGACATTCTGCCAAGGGCCAGCAAACTCGTTGGTGGCATAACTGAGCGTCTTGTCGACGAGCACTTTTGCCTGATCGAGGGTTCGGGCGGGATAACGTCCTACGGCCACATCGGGCTTGCCTTTATACGACGAACCGTCCTGGATTACTTCCCCATCGTCGAGGAGGCAGAAGAAATCATCGCTGACGTAACAACTGACGTGGCTGAAAGAGTTCTCGCTCTCGAAGCAGAGCAGGAAGTCGTCCGGATTATAGTCATCCCAATCGCCACAAAGCATCCGGTTATCCCAGGCACCGTCGCCGAATAGCAGGAGATAGCGTGGCTGATCCTGGTCTGTTTCGGCACGGTCATAGAGCATCTTCATATAACGGCGGTAGGCCGTGGCATCAGGGGTTCCGCTGGAAAACTCATTATAGAGTTCATCGGCAGGGACGATCCTGACACGCATGCCGTCGTGATCCTCATGCCAAGCCTTGATACGCTCGGCCTCTGACACCACCTGTTGGTTGGTGGGGATGATGATGATCATATCGGCAGCCTTATCGGCATGATGGTCTTGATTCATGATGAGGTAGAGGAAGTTGGGCACTGGCAGGTCTGATGCCTGAAGGTCTGTCATCGCCTTCGGGTTATCGAGTGTCAGCGAGAGATAGTCGAGTCGCAAGTTCGCCCCGGAGGTCTGGGTAATGGTCACGGTATTCTCTCCTGCCTTCAGGTTTGTCAGGACGTAGTTGGTGACATTCTCTTCGGCCTCAGTATAACTGTCGAGGGAGACGTTTCTTGTAATGGTGCCGATGACGGAGTCGTTGACGGCAACGGTGGCAGAGATACTGCCATCGTAGGTCAGGGCCACAGACAAGGTGCCTGTTTCACCATTGGCATAGAGGGCATAACTGTAAGGATTACCAATAGAGAAGAGCGTCTTGTCGAAAAGGTTACGACCACCGTGATACCAGGCGAAATCATCGACCTCATACAGGTCGTGATAGTCATTGGCCGTAGGATAATGGGCAGCCGTGAAGTCCTCCTGGCTGATGTAGAGAGGTTCGTCCTCACTCTCTGTCAGGAAATAATAGCCGGCATCGGAATAGGGGTTTCTGGTACGGGTGGTAGTAGCGGCAGTCTCCCAGTTTACAGGTCCGACACCATAGAACAGCCGGCGACCGTCAATCATACAGGTGGGCACTTCTTTAAGGTCGTCCGTCTCTGCGAGGTAGTCACCTGTCAGCATCTCTGGTTGCAGTGCTCCACCATAGCCATAGAGTTTCACCTTCGAGGGATCAGAGAAACCTGCCTTCTTGATAAGGGCATCCGTCAGCTGATAGAAGCCCGTCTCCGGGATGCTGATCTTCGCCCATGTGCCAGACTGGAGGACAGAGTGGTCGGCATAGCGTTCCTCGGCCGTAAGAGCGGCACGGGTTCTGGCAACAGGCGTGGCAGTCACATTCAGTTTGAAGAACACCAGTTTCTGATACTTCCCGTTGCGATACACCAAAGGCACAAACGACACCTCGAGCACACCCTGCTTTCGGGCCACTTCCACAGACTGAGACACCTCCGGCCATGCCGGCAGCGGTTCGCCACAGACCTGCTGATAGCGCTTGACATCCGCAGGCGACATATCAATGAACAAAGGATACTCGATGCTGACGTGCCAGACGGAGTCGGCATAATGACTGCCCAACTGCTTCTGATACGTATAGACAGGCAACAAAGAGTCTATCCTGACCTGCTGTGCCGTCAGGCTCACGTACTCCTGTGCCTCTGTACAAACACAAAGGAACAGAAGAACGCATCCTATCATCATTCTCCAGACGTTTCTCACGTTCTGCTGAAATCTTTAGGATAATAACGTTCTTCTGTTCCTTTTATTGTGTGGCGTTAGCCTCTTGCTTCGATTTTCTTGTTGATATCGTCGATTACCTCGTCAGTCAACTCATACTTCGAGATGATGAACATGGCGAGAGCGAGCAGGATGGCGGGGATGACGCAGACCAGCCAGAGGATACCTTCCTCAGCAACAGGCGTCTGGTCGATCTCTGCGCTGTTATAGCCTACGAATGCCAGAACGGCGGGACCTACAATACTACCGAAGGTCATACCGGCCTTGAAGAACAGACCTGTCAAAGCATTCACGATACCAGAGATACGACGGCCAGTGGTGTACTCACCATAGGAGATGACCTCAGGAACCAATGCCCACATATAACCCGTAGCGACGATGACGCCCGTAGACTTGATGAACTGTGCCACGTAAATCATCATCATGCTGGGGCTCTCCATCTTGGAGATGAAATAGAGCATTCCCATACCGATGATGGCGGCAGTCAGGAAGAGATAGAACATATTCTTCTTTCCCACCATGCGCTTGAACCAAGGCACCAGCGGCATGAAAATGAATGCAGGCAGTGAACCCAGGGCCATGAATATCGACAGTTCCTGAGCCGAACCGTGCAGGTTGCTGTTCATGAAATAGGCTCCTGCGGCATTACCGACAGACATCATGGCGAAAGCGGTGATGAAGAAGAAAGCGAGAACGCGCAAGGGACGGTTACGAAGGAACTCCATCCACAGGTCGCTGACCTTTACGTCTTCCGTAGCCTTCTCATCCATCACGACACGCTCCTTACACTGTGTGAAGCAGAAGAAGAGCAGGCAGAAGCCTACGATGGCGTAGATAGTCATCGTGGTGAACCATGCCGAAGGATCCTTCGGAAGGCTGTCAGACGGAGCACCTGCAATCAGGGCGATGAACAGGGGCAGACCCGAATTCACTGCCAGACCACCGAGGTTAGCCATAAACATACGCACTGAGGTGAGAATGGTGATCTCGTCGGTGTCGCGTGTCAGCGAAGAGTTCAAGGCGCCGTAAGGCACATTGATAAACGTATAGAGCAACTGCATGGAGATATACGTCACATAGGCATATATCAGCGACGGTGCGAAACCGTTGTAGAAACACAGGATGGCGAATCCTGAAAGGGGAATACCTACGTAAAGCAGATATGAGCGGTATTTTCCGTAACGTGGGTTGCTCTTGTCGATGAGTGCACCCACGATGGGGTCCCAGATGACGTTTGCCACATTACCCACCAGGAACATCACGGCCACTGCCGAAGGCGTAAGTCCGTAGATGTCGGTGTAGAAGAATAGCAGATAAGTACAAATGACCTGAAAGATCAGGTTCTGTGCCAGGTCACCGGAACCGAAGCCGATGCGCTGTACCCAGTTGAGCTTGTAGAAGCCCTTTGATTCGTTTGTTGTTGTTGACATAATTTGATTTACTATTTTATGATTTACTATTTACGATTTAATACCAATTCGAAAGAACTCATAGGCAGACCGCTCAATGAACGGACATTAGCCTTGAGGGGATTGTCCTTCCAGGCATAACGCACTTTCTGAGGAGAGAGGTCAGAGGCCAGAGGTGAGAGGATCGTGATGCAGTTGCCATCAGCAGTAGCCTCAGCATTCACGAATTTCCCGTCTTCACCGGCAATCTCGAACTCATAAAGCGTTCCAGCCAGAACAGGCTGATCAATAGCGAGGACGACTTTACCGTCTTGTACCTCAGAAGAGATGATTTCGGGTGCTAGGCTCACCTTCTTATCATTGAAGACCAGACGGTCAAAGCAGAGACCGACACGCTCTGCCACTTCTTTTTTGCGCAAGGGATGGATATCGACAGTTTCACCCAAGTCATTAATAACGGCAAGTTCAGCATAGGGATCGGCCTTGGCTGCGGTACGCTGGGCCTCACGAAGCTGTGCCCATCCACTGTGTACAGGCTCAGCCTGATAAGTAATGGGCCTCGGCATACCTGTCTGTTGGCGACCGTCGTAGTTGGCGAGCTGCACGATGACGAACGGCATCTGCTGGTCCTGCCAACGGTCACGCCAACATCCCATTAACTTCTTCAGATAGTCGGCATAAGGAGCAGGGTTACCAGTGTTCGACTCGCCCTGATACCACACCACACCGTTGAGGGCATAGGGTGCCAGAGGATGGAGTACGGCATTATAAAGGGTGGTGGGCAGATTCTGCAACGACACGTCACCACTGGGACACGACGGCATCTCAACACCAATATGCATCTTCCAGGTGTCTGCAAGTGGGATAACATCTTTAGGCATAGGGTTCTGCGAGAGACGGTCATCGCCAAAGCAGAGCATATAAGGCTTCTCCGGAATAAAGTGTACAGCCCCGTATTTATTGATAAACCGCACGCTGATCACGTTGTCGCCTTCCCGCAACAGTCCCTCCGGAATATCATAACGCCGTGGGGGATACTGATAGTAAGTGTGGCCGATCTCCTGACCATTGAGATAAGTGACATCCTGGTCGAAGAGCGTACCCAGCAACAGACGGGCAGCCTTACGCGCGTGTTCCTTATTTATATTTATATGCTGACGGAGCCATACGGTACCCGTACCCCGCCAAGTCCAGTCATTCTGATTGATGGTCTGCCAGTTGGTATCGTCATAGTCAGGACGGATATAGTCCTGTGTGGCATCAGCCTCATTGAGCAAAGCATCCCACTGCTTATTTGCCTCTGCATTGGCTTTCATCTGTGCCTTCACGTATTCATCGTTCTGATAGAATGCCGTCCGCTTCACCAGCATAGGATAGTCGCGCTGGAGGGAATCTGCAGAGATCCACGCCTCGATGGGGGTGCCACCCCAACTGTTGACGATAATGCCCTGAGGAACTTTTGTCTTCTCAAACATCCGCTTGCCAAGGAAATAACCTGCAGCTGAGAACAGCCAAGCGTTCTGCTTTGTCACAGGTTTCCAGTTAATGGATGTGGGCAGAATATCATCCTTCACGCCGTGGGTGCTCGTGTTGTTCTGTACACGGAACAGACGAATCTGGGGATTCTCGTAAGTATCAATCTCCTGGGTATACTGAGGATAGACGCGCTCGATGGTCACATCGATGTTCGACTGTCCGGACAACAGCCACACGTCACCGATAAGAACATCTGTAAACTGTAAATTGTTGACCGTCAACTCATAGGGACCTCCTGCCTTCATCTTCGGCAAGTCCACCCGCCAACGGCCCTGTTCATCAGCCGCAGTCGTATATTGCTTCTTATTGAAGGTGACGGTCACCGTCTCACCAGCGTCAGCCTTTCCCCAAATGGGGATGGTTTTGCCACGCTGGAGTACCATACCCGACTGAAAAAGCTGGGGTAATGACACCTTTGCCTCCGCCAATGACACACACAGCAGTGCTGTCAGGAAAAAAAGAAATTTCTTCATCAGATTGCAATTTGATGTTGCAAATATACTAAAAAAGTTCGATGAAATCATCAAAAACTTCATTTTTCTTACCTAATGAAACAAATTCAAAAGTGTCTGTAACATATCGTAATGTCCGTTGGCGTTTTTTTGCTTAACTTTGCAAACAAAATCAGACGATATTCAAAATAGAAAGCAAGACGATGAAGGATTATGCTTCACAAAAAGTTTCACTCGGAGAGAAATTCGGCTACTCTTTAGGAGACGCTGCCGCCAATCTGGTGTTCCAGATGATGATGATCTTCCAGTTGAAGTTCTATACGGACGTATTCGGACTGGATGGTGCAGTGGCAGGCAGCATCCTGATGATCGGAAGTCTCTCTGCCATCATCGTAGATCCTACAGTGGGACTACTCATCGACCGCACGAGAAGCCGCTGGGGTAAGTTCCGACCTTGGGTATTGTGGACGATCATACCGTTCTGTCTGTTCTATGTCCTTGCTTTCTATAACCCCGGCATCCAGCAGAAGTCGATGGTAGCCACCTATGCCACCATCTCCTACATACTGATGATGACAGCCTACTCCTTCAACAACATCCCCTACGCCACGTTAGGTGGTGTGATGACCAGTGACATCAAGGAACGTACGAGCATCACGACCATCCGTTTCATCGCCGTCACCATCGCCCAGTTCGTCGTACAAGGACTCACCCTCCCACTCGTCGATACCTTCGGACAGGGGAATAAGCAACACGGATGGGTATGCACCATTGGCCTCTTCGCCTGCATCGCCATCATACTGTTTGTCATTACCTTTATGGTGACTAAGGAGCGCATCCAGCCTCCTCCCACGCAGGAAACCAATATCAAAGAAGATATCAAGGACACCGTCTCTGATGTATCATGGAACTCCATGGCCCTGCTTACCTTCGCCATCTTTATTACACTGGCGATGTGGGGATCTGCTATGAACTTCTATTTCCAGTACAATATCGACCAAAAGTCACTGCAAGACTTCCTGAACCTCTTCGGACTGAATATCGAACAGAAGGAGGCCTACTCCATCGGTTTCTCCTTATTTAATATGAGTACCGCGATTGTGCAGTTCTTAGGAGTGGTATGCCTCTCCAGATATCTGGCCAACAAATACGGCAAGAAAAAGGTGTTCATCGTGTGTCTCTCGCTAACCGCCTTCTTCACCGCCCTCTTCTATATCCCCTCGCCGACGGATGTCAGTCTGTTGTTCGTGCTGAACATCCTAAAGTCGCTGGCCTATGCCCCGACGGTTCCTTTGCTGTGGGCGATGATTGCCGATGTGGCTGACCATATCGAGTATCAGAACTACCGTCGTGCTACGGGCTTCTGCTTCTCGGGTATTACCCTTGCCCTGAAGTTAGGACTGGGATTGGGAGGTGCTATCGCTGGTGTGATTATCAGTATGTTCGGCTATGTCTCTGGCGGTGAGGCCGTTCAGAATGAGACGGCGATGGAGGGCATCCGCATCGTGTCGAGCATCGTGCCTGCCATCCTCTTCGGTGTCGGCGTGATTGCCCTTTACTTCTACCCCATCAGCAAGGAGTATAATGAGAGTATGCAGGCCGAACTGGCAGGGCGCCGCCGTTTGATCGCGAAACAAAAGGACGAGAATTTATTAGACTAATATTAACTACAAAAAGAAAAAAAGATTATGAAGCCACGTTATCTTTATCCCAGTGACTATTATGCAGATCCTTCTGCCAATGTGTTTAACGGAAAACTCTTCGTCTATCCTTCCCACGACTGGGAGGCTGGTGCTGCCTTCGACGATGACGGCGGACACTTCCAGATGAAGGACTACCACGTGATCTCTATGGAGGACGTGGAGAACGGTGAAGTGACAGACTACGGCAAGATCCTCGACGTAGAGCAGGTGGCCTGGGCCGAGAAGCAGATGTGGGACAACGATGTCGTCGAGAAGGACGGCAAGTATTTCCTCATCTTCTCTGCCAAGGACTACAACGGTGTGTTCCACCTCGGTGTGGCCGTTGCCGACAAGCCCGAGGGTCCGTTCATTCCTCAGGAGCAGCCTATGCGCGGCTCTTATTCCATCGACCCTTGCGTGTTCAAGGATGACGACGGACAGATTTATTGCTACTTCGGTGGTCTCTGGGGCGGACAGCTCCAGTGGTACAAGTCGCCCAAGCAGCTCTTGAAGGAAGGCGTCGACCTCGGTCCTGCCGCTGACAAGAAGACACAGCTCTTCGCTCCTGCCGACGTGCCTGCCCTGCCCAGCAGCGTAGTGCGTCTGAGCGACGATGTGATGCAGTTTGCAGAGGCTCCACGCGATGTGATCGTCATCGACAAGGACGGACAGCCCCTGAAGGCTGGTGATCCTCATCGTTTCTTTGAGGCTTCGTGGATGCACAAATACAATGGCAAGTACTATTTCAGCTATTCTACTGGTGACAGCCACTTCCTCTGCCATGCCATCGGCGACAACCCCTACGGCCCGTTCACCTATCAGGGTGTACTCCTCGATCCCGTTGTGGGCTGGACTACCCACCACAGCATCGTCCAGTACAAGGGCGAGTGGTTCCTGTTCTATCACGACTGCGTTCCCTCCAATGACATCACGCATCTGCGCTCATTGAAGGTGCAGCGTCTGTTCTACAATGAGGACGGAACCATCAAGAAGGTTATCAACGAATAAACTTTATCCAACTATTACATTGCTCACCGCGACGAGCTGCTGGTTATGCCAGCGACTGTCGCGGTGCTTTTTTATTGGATAATCAGGGTGGTGAGGTTATCGGCAGGGAAAAGTTCTCCAGCCACTTGTTGTATATCCTCTGCCGTAACGGCGTCGATCTTTCTGAAGAGTTTATCGAGGTCGCGCTCATACCCGTGGTGAAGGAAGTTCCTGCCGAAGTCGAGGGCAAACTGCTCACGATTGTCACAAGCGATGGCAATTTGTCCTTTCAGTTGTCGTTTGGCAGCCATCAACTGCGAGGCAGAGAGCGGACGAAGCATCACACGATCCAATTCCTTTCTTACAAGTCGCAGGCAACGGTTGATGTCGTGATGGTCACAACCGAAATAGACACTCCAGACGCCTGTATCAGAATAGGCAGCCATCGAACTCTCCACCGTATAGACCAGTCCGTGCCGCTCTCGCAGCGAGAGGTTCAGACGGGCATTCATACCTGGACCACCTATTATATTATTTAATAGGTATAGTGTCATACGCTTCGGATCGTCATAACGATAGGCCTGGGTGCCGAGCATCACGTGGGCTTGGTGAGTGCCGCGATTGAGAGTGATTGTTTTTCGAGGAAGGAGGAAAGAGGAAGGAGGAAGGAGATTACCTTGGAGGGTGTTTTCCCCTCCTGAGTAGGAGGGGTTAGGGGTGGTCTGATCCGCCTCATCACTATTCTCATTCCTCATTCCTCCTTCCTCCTTCCTCGAATTACTCACCAGTCGCTTAAAATCCACATCCCCATACACAAAGAACACCGCATTCTCAGGACGGTAATGACGTCTGACGAAGCGGAGGGCATCGGCTGTCTTAAAAGAGCGAACCCTGTCAGACGTACCGAGGATATTATGTCCAAGGGGATGTCCCTGGAAAAGGATATTCTCAAACTCGTCGTAGACCAACTCGGCAGGCGAATCATTATAACTCTCGATTTCATCGCAAATCACCTCCACCTCCTTATCGATTTCCTGCTGTGGATACTGACTGTGGAAGACGATATCAGTCAGGAGTCCCACGGCCTTGGCAAAATGCTCTTTGGTTACAGCAGCATAGAACACGGTGTCCTCCTTGTTGGTAAAGGCATTCAACTCACCGCCCACTCGCTCCAGGTCATTGATTACCTGCAAGGCACTGCGCTGCTCCGTGCCCTTAAAGGTCATATGTTCACAGAAATGCGCCAGTCCTTCCTCCCCAGGCTGTTCATCACGGGAGCCTACAGCCAAGTCATAGCCGCACCACACCACCTGCGATGCCGACGGCAGATGGATGATTCGCAGCCCATTATCAAGTGTATATGTATTATATTTCGTCATTTTCGGATGCAAAATTACAAAAATAATGAATAAAACTCTTCACTTTTCACTTCTTTTTGTACCTTTGCATCCACAAAACAAAAACAAAATGCGAAAAGTAATAGGAATAGGCGAGACCATTCTCGACATCATCTTCAAAAACGATGAGCCCATCGGGGCCGTACCTGGCGGTTCGGTATTCAATGGCATCATCTCTTTAGGACGGGCTGGCGTCGGCGCTGCCTTCATCAGTGAGACAGGCAATGACCGCGTCGGCAGGCGTATCATCAGTTTCTTAGAGGAGAATCACGTCGATGCCAGCAGCATCAATGTTTATCCGGAGTCCAAGTCACCCATATCGCTGGCGTTCCTCAACGAGCAGAACGATGCAGAGTATATCTTCTATAAGGATCATCCCCACGACCGTCTGGACTTCGTTCTTCCTGAGATACAGCCTGACGACATTGTGATGTTCGGCTCTTACTATGCCGTCAATCCTGTGATTCGTCAGCAGGTGCAGGGTTTTCTGGAGTATGCTCGCGAAAAGGGGGCCATCCTCTATTACGACGTGAATTTCCGCGCCTCCCATCAGAACGAGGTGGTGAAGCTGAACGCAACTATCCTGGAGAACCTGGAATATGCCGACATCGTCAGAGGCAGTCAGGAGGACTTCGAGGTGATGTTCAACAAGCACGATGCCGAGACGGTCTACAAGGCTCAGATTGACTTCTATTGCAAGAACTTCATCTATACGCAGGGCAGCAATCCGATAGAAGTGCGAGGCGCTGGAAAGTTTGCCCGCCAGTATCCCGTCAAGCCAATGGAAACCGTCAGCACCATCGGGGCTGGCGACAACTTCAACGCCGGCTTTGTCTATGGACTCATTAAGAACGACATCACCCGTGAGATGCTGGAGGCGGGACTCGCCCCAGAGCAGTGGGATGCGATTATCGGTGAGGCCAGCGCATTTTCTGCCAATGTCTGCGGCAGTATCCACAACAGCATCGACTTAGAGTTCGCCGCTCAGAAGCAACAGGAATTGGAGGTTGCACTAAGTAGCGTCGAAGGTTGAGACTTATAAATTCGGTGTCGACCCTTGGGTCGACATATGCAGGCCCCGGGCTCGATATATGTCGAGCCCGGGGTCGGTATATGTCGGGCGGCAGCTCGGTACGAGTTTAGACGGCAGTTTCTCCTACTTTAAACGGCACTCCCTCCCAGTTTAGACGGTGGTTTCTCCTTGTTTCAAGGCTTCTAAATTTCTGCCATCAGAGTTGACAATTCCTCGATGGAATCGGCTGTTTTGATGTAATCCCGCCAATTTCCGCGAACCATCCCTTTGGCTTGCAGGTCATCAAGCAAAGCCATCAACGAATCCCAAAAGCCCTTCATATTATAAAGGATGACGGTTTTCTGATGATAGCCGATGGTGGCAGACGCTACTACCGTAAAGATTTCATCGATTGTGCCTATGCCACCAGGCAGGGCAATGAACACATCGCTCTGTTCCATCATCAGCTGTTTACGGTCACTCAGGTTATCGCAGGGGATCTCAATCTCCACATAATTACTCGTTCTTCCCGACTTCTCGACAATCATCGGAATGATGCCGATGGTCCTTCCGCCAGCCTCCTTCGCAGCCTTGCCGAGTGATTCCATCAGTCCCTGGTTCACACCTCCATACACAAGGGCATACCCATTACTGGCTGCCCACCTTCCCAACTCCTCCGTCATCGCGAAGAAATCCGGATCAATCTGCTGATTCGCAGAACAGAATACACATATCTTCATAATTGCTTGCAAAGTTAATAAATAATTCGTATCTTTGCAAACGAAATGAGGAAATACTCAGAATAAACCCTATAAAACAGTAACTTATGAAGAAATTATTATTATCAATGGCAATGATCACCGCTATCACGGCAAGCTGCACCAACCGTCAGGCACAGAACACGAACAGTCAGGCTGAGAACACTAACCGCCAGCTGGTGCTTTACTATTCAGAGACAGGCTCGACGAAGGCAGTCGCAGAGGAGTTACAGAAACAACTCGGTGCCGACATCGAGGCTATCGAGTGCGTCAATCCCTATTCGGGCAACTTCCAGGAGACCATCCAGCGCTCTGGACAGGAAAGGGAGAAGGGTGAGACACCCGCCCTGAAAGAGCTCAAATCTAACATTGCTGACTATGATGTCATCTTCCTCGGCTATCCCATCTGGTTCGGTACTTATGCGATGCCCATCGCAACACTCGTCAAGGAGCAGGATTTCGCAGGCAAGACCATCGTACCCTTCTGCACCTTCGGCAGTGGCGGATTGAACACCTCGACGGATGCCCTCACGAAGGCTCTTCCCAAGGCTACCATCAAAAAGGGCTATGGTGTACGTACGGCCAGAGTGGCAGCCGCAGAAAAGGAACTCGACCGTTTCCTGAAGGAGAACGGCTATAAGGAGGGAGAGGTCACTCCGCTGCCAGACTACTCCGAGCAACAGCCTGTGACAGAGGAAGATAAAGCCATCTTCGACGCTGCTTGTTCATCTTACCAATTCCCCCTCGGCACACCTGAGACCGTTGGCAAGCGCACCACAGGCGAGAGCAACGACTACAAGTTCATCGTGAAGGGTAAAGGTATGAACGGTGAGGAGAGCACTTCTACCATCTTCGTCACCGTGGGTAAGGCAGAGGGTGCCAAGCCGGAGTTCACAGAGGTCGTCCGCTAAAGGTAAAAAAGTAAAAAGGTAAAAAAGTGAGGACATTTGAGGAATTAGGCGTTAATGCGGCTATCCGCAAGGCTATCGAGGAATTGGGTTTTGTGCAGCCGATGCCTGTGCAGGAGGAGGTGATTCCCTTCCTGATCTCACCAGAAGGCAGGGATGTGATAGCCCTCGCCCAGACGGGAACGGGCAAGACGGCAGCTTTCGGCATCCCTCTCTTGCAGCGCATCGACACCAGTCGCAGGGAGACGCAGGCCCTGGTGCTCTCGCCAACCCGTGAGCTCTGTCTGCAGATTACTGATGACATCCGCGACTTCGCCAAATACATGGACGGCGTACATGTGGAAGCCGTCTACGGCGGAGCGGCCATCGAGGCACAGATGCGTGCCTTGAAGAAGGGCGTGGAGATTATCGTCGCCACCCCTGGTCGTCTGATAGACCTGATGCATCGTGGTAAAGTGAGTCTCGACGAGGTGCACAACATCGTGCTCGACGAGGCTGACGAGATGCTGAACATGGGTTTCTCCGACAGTATCAACGAAATATTCGAGTCACTGCCAGAGGAACACGACACGCTGATGTTCTCGGCCACGATGAGCCGTGAGGTGGAGCGCGTCGCCAAACAGTATCTGCACGACTACAAGGAGATTGTCGTCGGCAGTCGCAACGAGGGTGCGGAGAACGTGAACCACATCTATTATATGGTGAACGCCAAGGACAAGTATCTCGCCCTGAAGCGCATCGTGGACTACTATCCCCGTATCTTCGCCATCATCTTCTGCCGTACGAAGATCGAAACACAGGAAATTGCAGACAAACTGATCAAAGACGGCTATAACGCCGAGTCGCTGCATGGTGATCTCTCTCAGCAACAGCGCGACCTGACGATGCAGAAGTTCCGTAATCATCTGACACAATTGCTGGTGGCGACGGATGTGGCAGCACGCGGTCTGGACGTGGACGATCTGACACACGTCATCAACTTCGGACTGCCCGATGATATCGAGAACTACACCCACCGTTCAGGCCGTACGGGTCGTGCCGGCAAGAAAGGCACCTCGATCTCCATCATCCACAGTCGCGAAAAACATAAGATCCGTAACATCGAGAAGGAGATCGGCAAGGAGTTCGTGAAGGCGGAGATTCCTTCGGCAGAGGAAATCTGCAAGAAACAGCTTTATAAGGTGATGGACCAGATCGTGAAGACGGACGTCGACGATGAGGAGATTGCTCCCTTCATGCAGGACATCAACCGTTACTTCGAGTATATCGACAAGGATGAACTCATCAAGAAGATCGTCTCCTTGGAGTTTGGCAAGTTCCTCGCCTATTATGCCGATGCCCCGGAAATCGAACCGGTTCTTCCGGAAAAATCCGGCAAATCCGGATCTTCCGGATTCCAATCCGACAAGCAGAAACTGCAGAACAAAGCTCAAAAGGGTTATCGGCGGCTGTTCATCAATCTCGGCAAGCGCGACGGATTCTATCCTGGGGAACTGATGCAGACGCTGAACCGCTTCGTGGGCGGTCGTCAGGAGGTAGGTCATATCGACCTGCTCGACACCATCTCCTACTTCGAGGTGCCTGAGAAGGATGCCAAGAAGGTGATGATCCAGCTGACGGGTATCCGCTATAAAGGTCGTACTGTTCGTTGTAACGATGCAGACGAAGGCGGCAAGAATCCAAGGGAAACGGCAGTCCCCTCAACACGTGAGAAGCGCAGCAGACGCGACAGTCAGCCCAAGCGTCAGAAGGAGGAGATGCCGAAACGTCAGAAGAAAGATGACTGGCGCAGTCTGATGCGCTCGACTGAAGGTCGCTTGCAAGGCAAGAACAAAGTCCCTCGTGACCTGAAAGGACCCGAACCTGATTTCTCCGAAGAAGGCTGGGCGATGCGCAAGCCCCGGAAAAAGAAGAAATAAAATTCAGCCTCACACTGATAACCGAGTGTGAGGCTGCTTTTATTATAGAAGAACTAAACTTTAGAAATTGTAGTAAACACCGAATGAGCAGTTGTTTGCAAACTCAAGTCCAAAACTGGTGCCACTCTTGCCACCACCCTTCGGACTGAAGTTCTCGAAACCTAAGAATCCAAGGTGAGCCACGAAGCTGATCTCATCGCAAAGTTTAACAGCCAAACCCGGACGAACGCCCAAGGAGAAATATGTTCCATTATCTTTGACACTGCCAAAAGTAATACCTCCGTCAAAAAATAGGTTCACCGAGTCCCACTCAATAGCAGTATATCTGGCGTATGGTGAAATAGTGAATGTCTCCACCTTTGAAAAACCAGCCTGGGTAGCCAAATTGTTTACGCCATCGGTTACGTTGTCATTACCAGTGCCAATATTCATACCGGAGAATGGCATTCCCTTCTGATAGCCTAAGACTGCACCGATAGCCCACTTGTCATTCAGGTTATAACCGAACTCAGGCAAGATCTTAAAGACAAACTCTGAGTCCTCGCCACCAACGGGCTTCACACTACCGAATCCTACGGATCCTCCAACATAGAACTGTGCACTTGCATTCAAGCTTGCGAACAACACGACTGCTAACAATAAAATCTTTTTCATAAGCGTTTTGTTTTAAAGAGTTAATAATATAGGATTAGTTATTCTTTATCGATATAACACTGCAAAGATAAGACAAATTATTGAAAGTACCAAACTTTTTGAGCATAAATTCAGGAATGAGTCGTTATTTGGCATTAATCTCTTTGAGCAGACGGTCTGCATTGCCCCATTTCTCCATCATATAGAGCACATAGCGAATATCGACACCGATGCAACGGGCCAGCTGGGAGTCGAAGAAGATATCTGACGACAGCGAGTCCCAGTTGCCGTCGAAGGCGAGACCGATGAGTTCGCCTTTGCCGTTGAACATCGGCGAACCGCTGTTACCGCCCGTGATGTCATTGTTCGACAGGAAGCAGAGGTGCAATTTGCCTGTGGTCTTGTCGGTGTACTTGCCGAAGTCACTCACAGACAGCAATTCCTTCATAATGGGTTCTGCCTCGTAGTCGATGACGCCCTGTTCTCCGCGATTCATTTTCTCCACGATGCTGCTGGCCTCAGTATAGTAGCCCGAGGGTTTGCCGTCGAGTAGATACTCACCCACCTGTCCATAGCTCAGTCGCATAGTGAAGTTGGCATCGCTGTAGTTGGGCATATCCTCCTCCATACGCAGCTTGGCAGCACAGAGATAACGCTCCAAAACATCGATGCTGTCGTACGTAGCTTCCAAGTCAGCACGGATGTCGGCCTGTACAGAGATCAGACTCTCACCATAGACCACACCCGGATCACGATGATAACTCTTCTTGTTCACGTAGATCTTCTTGTCGTGAGTCATCAACTTCGACTTCTTGTATATCCGGTCCACAAACTTCTGATAGTCACCACCATAGTCGTGATCGATGACGTTGAAGAAATCAGGCTGGTATTTAATCTCCACTTTCTCACGATAATGCTTCAGCAGGGCGGCGAGAATCTCGCGGTCTGTGTCGTAGTCCCACTCGTCGGTGTTATTCTTGAACTCGATATAATATGACTTGGGCTTACCCTCCTTGCCGTTGATGATGGCCCCGTTCTGCACACGGAGGGCACGACGGGTCATCTCGTCGGTATTGCGACGGCCGAAGGTCTCATTATAGAATGTCAGGGCACGACGGGCCTGGAAACGCTTCTGATAGAGCTGCTCCAACTTGGCAAAGTCGAGTTGCCCCTTCAGATAGCCCGTAGAATCCTGCCACTGGCGGATCTTCTGCTCATAGGCTGCCTTCTGACGAATCAGGCCGATGCTGTCGATACATTTATTCATACCAATACTGTTCTTCCAGTAGTTCGAACTCGAGGCATATTTCGAATCGTACTTGATGCGCACAGCCTCATCAGCCCGCATGTGCCGGATCATAATGTTCTGCTTCACCTCACGGGTCTGGTACATTGGCTCGTTCATCGCATTCCGACGCTCCTGGATACCATAGCTCGACAGATAACGGCTCGTACTGCCGGGATAGCCGACGGTCATCGAGAACGATCCGGGTACATAACCTTGTAACGATACTTGCGCCCATTTCTTCGGTTTCATCGGCACATTATCCTTCGAATACTTCGCAGGCCCGCCCGTCTTGGGATCGACATACACACGGAACACGCTGAAGTCACAGGTCTGACGAGGCCACATCCAGTTGTCCGTCTCACCACCAAACTTACCCATCGACTTGGGCAGGGCGAACACCAGTCGTACGTCCTCGTAGTCGCGGTAGGTGGTCAGGTAGTATTTGTTGCCCTCATAGAAGGGTTTGATCTCAACACGCAGGGTGGAGTCCTGTTTCACAATATCCTTCAACATCACATTCTCGAGCGAGTCGAGGAAGCTATATCGGTCGTCGTTGTTCATCTGCTGGATGCCCAGGGAGTCAAGCATAGCGGTGATGTCCTTCTGTTCCACCATAAACGAGACGAAGAGGTCCTTGTTAGGCAGTTCTTCCTCAAAGGAGTTCGACACAAAGCCGTTGAGCATATAGTCGTGCTCCACCGTCGAGTGCGAACGGATGGCCTCGAAGCCACAGTGGTGATTGGTAAACACGAGACCGTCGGGACTCACAACCACACCCGAGCAGTAACCGCCGAAGTTCACGACGCAGTTCTTGATGGCATCGTCACCCTCATACAGCGCACCGTATGGCAGTTCGTAGTTCTCCTGCTTCATCGTCTCATAGACGGCATTCGGCAGGTTATACAGTGTCCACATTCCCTCGTCGGCCTTCATTCCATTCGGCAGGAGGCTTATAAACAATAGGATTAAATACAGTTCTTTTCTCATTGCTATTCTAATTAATGTCGTTATTTTTTGCTTCTTTCCTCCGGATCTTCCGGAATATCCGGGATCTCCGGGGCTTCCGGATAATCCAGATAATCCGGCTCAACCGCCCTCACCCCAAAGTGCCTTCAGGCGCTTTACCTCCTTACGAAGACTTTCTATCTCTTGCGCCTGCCTGGCAATGATTTCCTTTTGTGATTCTCTCTGTTCAAGCCGGGCCGCTGTCATACGCTCCTTGATACCGCCTTCTGTAGTGAATTCACGGTCTTTCTTCTCAATATATTTCGTCAGAGCGGAATCTATCTGATGGCAGAGACAGATACCCATATTAGCCAGTTCCTCGTCATTCATCTTAGGCAGCAATGCCTGATAATCCTCGTACTTACTGTGGTTCTTGCAGAACTGATGCAGCGGTTCAAAACGAGGATTCTTACCAAACCACTCTCCAATACCCTTGCGTTTCAGATAGTCTTGAAAGTCTTCTAAGAGTTCCAGATTACTACCGCGGGAAATGCCTAAAAGCCTGATTTCAACTTCCGTAGAGGTTTGACCGTCACTACTTCCCTCTGCGATATTCTGTTTGACGCTCCGAGCACTCTGTACCATTTGATCCACTGTACGATCACCGTATTTGGGCAAGTATTTCTGACAGAACACCTGCGTCAGTTGGTAGAGTACATCGCTGCGTTGGTAAAAGCGCAGGTTGGTATAGACCACAGCCTTTCGCAAGACGCTGGTTGTACCATCGGGATAATGATTAACATGAGGTATCTTCTTATCAGGCATATTTCTTGATTTTGATTAAATCTTTCTTGATGATCATACCAACAAACAACACAATAAATCCTGTATTACATACTATCGAAAGCCACATCGGCAGATGCTCACGAAGCAACATCATCACGACGAAGGCGACAACAGCAAAAATGGTATAATATGCTATTTCTTTCAGTGGATAGTTGAGGGGATAGTATTTCTGTCCTACGATATAGGATGTCACCATTGCCACACCGTAGCCTGCCACACCTCCCCAAGCACAGGCCATGAAGCCGTATTTCGGCACAAACAGGAAATTCACTGCCAGCAGCACCACGCAGCCGATGCCGGAGAACCACGCACCCCAGATGGTCTTATCGATGAGCTTATACCAGAATGACAGGTTGAAATAGATACCCATCATGATCTCTGCCGCCATAACGACTGGCACAACCTTCAGCCCCACCCAATAGTCAGGATTTCTGACGATATATTTCAGGATGTCAATATATCCCACCACCATCAGGAAAGCCAACAACGTAAAAATGATGAAGTATTTCATCGCCTGCTCGTACATTTCACGCTGTCCCTTGTCCTTGACACCAGAGAACACGATCGGTTCATAGGCGAAGCGGAAGGCTTGCGTGATCATCGCCATAATCATCGCAATCTTCGAACAGGCACCATAGATACCAAGCTGTTCCAGCATATCGCCATCCTTGTAGATATAGGGGAAGAGCATCTTATCAGCCGTCTGGTTCAGAATGCCCGCTATGCCGAGGACCAGTATTGGCCATGAGTAACTGAGCATCGAGCGCAGCAACTGCCTGTCGAACACCCAGCGGAAGCCGGTATATTCTGTTATCAGACACAGGGCGAGCATCACCGTACAAACCAGGTTGATATAGAAGGCATAGCCCACATCCTTACCATCCATCCACGCAAAGTAGATGACATTCAGAAGAATACTCACCACGATGTTCAGCAGTTTCAGTGCCGCAAACTTAATCGCTTTCTTCTCCTGTCGCAGATGGGCGAAGGGGATACACAGGAAGGCATCGATGGCCACTGTCAGCGCCATCACCCAGACATACTCGGGATGATCACCATAGCCCATCACCTGACTGATTGGAGTAATAAAGATGAGCACCAGTGCTGCAAAGAGGGCTGATATGGAACCAACGCTGATGAGTGTCGTGGAATAGACTACCTCCGAGTCCGTATGTGACTTATTGGTAAATCGGAAGTAAGTGGTCTCCATGCCGAAGGTCAGGATCACCAGTATCAGGGCCACATAAGCATACATATTTGTGATGACACCATAGCCACCAGATGCCGCAGAGAGCTGGGCAGTGTACAACGGCACGAGCAGATAATTCAGAAATCTGCCTACAATACTGCTCAGGCCATAGATGGCCGTATCCTTTGCGATAGTCTTTAATTTACCCATATTCTTTATAATTATTCCGGTTTTTCCGGGATTTCCGGGATTACCCGAAGAACATATACGCAATAGCTATTGCCGCGATGATACCGGCGAGGTCTGCCAAGAGACCGCAGGCGACGGCATGACGGGTCTTTCGGATGCCCACGCTGCCGAAATAGACGGCAAGGATATAGAACGTCGTATCCGTCGAGCCCTGGAAGATACAACTCAGACGCCCGATGAACGAGTCTGCTCCATACGTTGTCATCGCATCGACCATCATACCCCTAGCCCCACTGCCACTCAGCGGTTTCATCAGTGCCGTCGGCAGAGCACCCACGAAGTCACTATTCCCACCGCAGGCCTCTACCGTCCAGCCAATGCCGTTGATAAGCATGTCCATCGCCCCTGAAGCCCTGAACACACCGATAGCTACGAGTATCGCCACCAGATAGGGGATGATGCGGACGGCCGTCGTAAAGCCCTCCTTCGCTCCCTCGATGAAGGCGTCATAGACATTCACCTTCTTCCGCATACCAGCCAGGATAAAGGCGATGATGATCAGCATCAGCAGGATGTTTGCCGTCGAGGTGCTCACCTTGTTCATCAGCACCGAGTCAAGCTGTCCGAAGCCCCAGATGATGGCAGCCACCACCACTGCGGCACCACCCAACGTCAGGAGGATGGTTCGGTTCAGGAGGTTGATCTTCTGATAGAGGCTGGTAATGATGATGCCCGCTAAGGTTGAGAAGAACGTCGCCAGTAAGATGGGAATAAACACATCCGTCGGCTGTACGGCACCCATCTGGGCCCGATATACTAATATAGAAATAGGTATAAGCGTCAGGCCGCTGGTGTTCAGCACGAGGAACATGATCATCGGGTTCGAAGCCGTCACCTTCAGTTCCTCAGCCTCTTGCTCAGACACCTTGTTTTCATTCTTTAATTTCTCAATTTTTTCATTTTTCACCTCATCCAGCTGTTCCATCGCCTTCAGACCTAAGGGCGTAGCTGCATTGTCGAGCCCCAGCATGTTTGCAGCGATATTCATAAAGATGCTGCCCGTCACGGGGTGACCCGCCGGAATATCCGGGAATATCCGGACGAATACCGGTTTGAGCATCCGGGCCAGCACATTCACCACCCCACCCTTTTCGCCGATCTTCATGATGCCCAGCCAGAGCGACAACACACCTGTCAGACCCAACGAGATCTCAAACGCGGTCTTCGACGACGAGAACGTCGAATCCATCATCGCCGGGAACACATCATAGTCTCCCAGGAACACCAACTTCACCACCGCAATGACGAATGCGACAATGAAAAACGCTATCCAAATATAATTCAATACCATACTGACTGCAAAGGTAGTGCAAAATTTCGAGTTAGCGAAAAGAAAGCGAATATATTTGCTTTCTTGAGCGTGAGAAATTTATCTAAATCGAGCAAGATGCTCAAAAAAGGGCACCTGCCTCAACAGATGCCCCCTTCGGATTAGTATTTAAGTACTTTGATGAAAAGAAATTCTTCTATTCATTTGGAAGCTCTTTGCCCCTATACTGATACCAGGCTTTATTGCCATCCCAGTCATCACCGAGCTTGCCAATAACGTATTGCTGGAACAACTTCGTACCGTCCTTAGCGCGGAACTTCTTGTCGATATCCGTACGTTCATCGCACCACTCGTAGTCAAGACCTACTGCCACCATACTGGCCACCTTACCCTGGTCTGCCTTCAGTTGGATATTCTCACCCTTCTTCGTCACATAGACGGGAATGTTCTTACATGCTGCACGATTAGAGTATGTACCAGAAATCGTTAACCATACCGGTTCAGCGGTCTTGCCTTCCTTCCAGTTCGTATTGATCAGCGGATAAGAATTGGGGAAGCCGAGCAGGTTATGCACCTCATGGGCAGCATCCACCGAACCTATGTACAAAGGCAGTTCACCACCAGCAGCCAGCAGATGAATCTTCGTCGCACCATCTATCCAATACACGTCGAACACCACATCGTTGAAGTCAAAGTCGCTGTTCTCACCGACTGTCAGATCCTCAGCAATGATACGACATACGAAGCCCTCAGGATCATTGGGAACCTCAATAATCACAGGAGGCTGCTCTACTTCAGGCTCTGCACCCGTGACGGCAAAGATGACATCATTGAAGTCAAGGTCTGTCCAGTCCTCAAAACCAATAAGACTCACTTTGACCTTTTTGCCATCCTCGTCCGTTAACTCTGTATTGAACACGGCGGCATGGGGTGTCGTAGAAGGACTGACGGACCACCCAAGTCCACTGGTATGGATGGCTGTATTATAATTACCGTCGCCATAGAATTCCGGATGGTTGTCAATCGTCTTCGTACCACCAGTAGAACTGCTTTTGGTCAGGAACTCACAGCCATAGAATCCAAGTTTAGAGCCTTCTGCATAGACAGCATAAACATGATTAGCCTCAACATCAAAATCGTAGGTTCCATAAATTGATTCTGAGGAATTGTTGGTTTCGCTTAATAATTCATTTCCACTTGTGTTGTACCAACCCCATTCACCCAAGTCTATGACTTTCAGGGTCTTATAATTACCAGTATTATTCCCACTTAATTTGACTGCCGCCCTAATAACGCCATTCTGCTTTGGCCTGATAAAGTAGGTAGTAGCATCAGCACCGAAACCTCCATTATTTCCATTACCTTCCGTAAGATATGGGAAGTTTTCAATGGGATGATTTCCTGTGGCCTGATTAAAGTAAATAGGATTAGTAGCCTTACCTAATTTAAGATAGACCTTGTTATAAGTACTATAGGCGTTTTGATAAATTGTCCCACAATTATCAGGCCCCCAACCTCCTGGTACCGCATTACTCTCAAGTATTTGACTTTGGCCGTCATTAAGTAATGCATAACCGTAAAAACACAGTTGTTCATTTTCTGCATAGACAGCGTACACCTTACCTGGGCTTACTTTAATTTTGCAAACCCCCGTAGTATTATTTGAGGGCTTTTCTGCGGGGGTTACTACCTTGTTATCTGTGCTATCCCAATCATCACCTACTTCATATACTTTTAGGTTATTTACATCATTTACGCGAACAACTACCCACAAATATCCACTCTCAACGGCCTTTAAGTAATAACAAGTACTGCCAGCATTTAATGAGCCATTCACGCCATTACCTTTGTAATAACTATTAAATCGATTCCCCCAAATGTTGAAATAATTGTCTTCCTCAGTTTCTGTCCTATCAAATTGCGGACTGAGAGTCGAATTTCCAAACTTGACTCTTACCTTTCCGTCAATGACATCTTTTTCCGTTCCACTAAGGATGGTCTCTCCTGCTTCAAGAGCATACCTGCCCACTAAATTCAGGTTTGTAGCACCCGGCTCGTAGACATCCACCGGAGTACTGGGGTGCAAATAATCGACATTTGACACTATGAAGCTAATCACCATGTTAGGAGGGAAATTATAAGACACATTCCCATTCTCATCTTCATAAACGAGGCTGTAAGTGTTTTCGTTCAGGGCATAGATATTATCCTTACACACATTCGGATCAGCCATATAACCAATGGAATACTTCTTCAACTTCTTCACGTCAGGGTTGGTGCCTTTCTGATAATAATAATAATAGATCGGGTCACCAGAGCTCGACTGGTGATAAACAGGCGTCAACGTGACAGGACCGCGTTCCTTAGTGACAACCGAATAACCTAATTCATTGGCTTTCCCCCTGTTGTCCTTACCCTCAGGAATCAAACCTGGGTTTATTTCAGTTCCATCTCCTACGATCTTATTTACAATAGCAGCCTTCAGCTTACTGGAAATGTTTGAGGCATCGACGGTGCCGTTCACCTGATAGACCTCGTCTTCCCATCCCGAAGCAGCCCAAAAGGAATAAGAACCTGCATCTAAACCTGCTGCTGAGGCAGCATTAGCCCCCATAGTCATCGTGGCATTAAACGAGTAGCCAATCCTTGAAACAGAAGGCTGACCCACGACAGCACGGGTACCTGCTGAGGCCGAGCCGAAGCCCCACGTCTGGTTAGCGGCGGGCTGGCCGAAACGGGTGATAAACGCGTTCTCATAATTCTGAACGATGTTGAACTCAGCCGTGTTCTGTCCACCGCTGAGGTCTGCATCCTTGGTGCAGCCAGCGAACAACCCTCCAAGGGCTACGGCTGCCATTACGGTCATCAAATACTTCTTCATACTAATCTTTCAATAAGCTTATTCTGTAATACATTGCAATATTTGTGCAAAAATACGAATAATTTCTATACCAACCAACAAAAGCCCCAAATATTTAACAGAAATTTACCAAAAGACACAAAAAAGGCCAGCACACAAGGTTGTGGACCACAAAATTGTGTACCGGCATCAAAAAGGCTTAAAATCTTAAAGAGGCGCCTGCTCACGCAAAAGCCCCCATAAACCACATACGAAATACCGGGTCCTCTATAAAGACACCATCTTTGCCTATATCAATCAACTCCCGGTCACGTAAGGCATTCATAATACGCGACACGTTGGATTTGCTTCCCAGATTGTAGGATTCAAGTACGGCCTTGCTCCCAAAGTCAGAGTGGACACCATTGCATACCGCACGGATGAAATTCAACTGATAGGAAGTCAACCCCTTCAACTGTTCCTCAAAGAGTCCCGAGCATTGAGCCATGAGAGCCTCCACACCGTTTCTGAAATCCTGCTCCGTGGTCTCTGAGTCTGTCTCGGCTAACACATTCCAAGCCAACTGCTGCACGTATGAAGAGAAGTTTTCCACCGTATCACATATTCTTTTTGCCAACGCCTCAGAGATATGCTTGCCTTGACATTCAAAGCGGGAACGGATAAACGACACCCATTCATCTGTGGGAATCTTATCCAGATACATCATTTCACCGAACTGGTAGAAGGGCATCTTACGGTTCTGAAACAGATTGGTCATCAGATGCTTTTTGCTGCCGAAGAGGCAATACGACACATTTTGCTGATGCTGCCATACGCCACGAAGCCGCTTCTGGACGGTCACCGAGTCAGAAAACTCTCCAATCTGCTGGAACTCGTCGATACAAACCACAAGATGGAGGCCCTGCTCCTGTGCTATCAACTCAGGTAACTGGAGAATCTCCTCAGGCTGATAGTTCTGCGGCGTGATGCCCAGCGAAAGAGATATATCAGACAAAGGCTCCGGCGAGAAGGATATCTTTGGCGTAAGCCTAATCAGGAAACGCTTAATGTTCTCGATGATCTGCTCACTTTTCGTCGCAGTCTCTTTCATTAGGACTGAGGCGAAGCGGTTGTAGAAGTCGTACTCGCTGCGGCAGTCATAGATGTCCATATACACGATTTTGATTTCAGGATTAGCAATCTCCGCCTTCACCTTTTTCACAATTGAACTCTTACCCATCCGGCGAGGTGAAACGAGAATGACATTGATACCATTCTCGAAGTTCATTTTCAGTCTTTTGGTTTCCTCTACTCTGTCTGTAAAGTTCACGCCTTCCACAGATTTGCCAAACACAAACGCTTTCTCCATCGCAATAACTATTAGCAATTCGGGTGCAAATATACAACAAAAAATCGAAGTACACAAGTTTGTGGACCACAAATTTGTGTACCAAAGCAAAAAGCCTGTCACAGAGACAGATAAAGAGGCGCCTGCTCACGCAGACGCCCCCTCCAAAGATAATTTAGTTTTTTTAAGTATTTGATGTATATCTTAATTATTATACCATTTTACACTCTTATCGAGAACCCAATCTGCAAACATCGGATATACCTTCTGGATAGGATCTCTTTCAGAACACCATGAATATGTATTTGGAACAGCTATTTTCTCTGGAGCTTTTCCTGTTTCCACTGCCAAGGTAACCGAGTTGTTGACAACAACCGGAATTGACTTAGCAGCATCACCACCTGAAATATTATAGTCAGCAATGCCTAAATCAATTTTAAAATCAACAGCAGGGCGTGATGTTGTATTCTTTCGTGTATTTACCATCACATTCGTATCAACTCCAAACAAAGCATGGACTTCTCTCCCAGCAATCGTTAAAGGAAGGGTGCCGCCTGCAGCTTGCAACCTGATGTATGCACGCAATCTATTTTGATTCAACGAACCATCCCATTCATTTGCAATCTTCACATCAAACACAACATCATTATAATCGAAGTCTGAATCTTCATCCTTACCCAAGTCTTCTGCAATGATACGAGTTGCACCATTCATATTAAACTTAGCTGGAGAGATTTTCACAATCCAATCATTGAAAATCCAGTCACGATTGACATCCATATTTGCATTTGCATCTTGACCTATTGGATGATAACCAACGATGTCAAAACCAACATAATATGCTCCATCAATTTGAAGAATGATATAATCATAATAATAGTTACTTGAAGAAGTGTTGTGATAAGCAAACTGATTGTCGACATCACCTGTACCCATATCTACCATAAGGGTAGTACCAATATACTTCTGATGTGTTTCATCATCAGTATACTCAGTATTATTATTAGCATTATTGAAATTATTAACATGCTCATATTCACTTGTGTTGTAATTCCAAGCCATTAACTGATTCATAACTTCACTGGGAAAAACTTTAGCTCCCGTACCATCCACTGAGGGCTGCGTACCCTGATGAACCTGTTGAACCCAATAATTATTCCAAGGAAGGTTCTCTGTATGCTGGGCATTCTCACGAACCTTTGAGAACTCTGCCAGAACTTTCGTCTTTTCTGCATCAGTCACGTTGACAGGACGTTCCCAACTTTGATACCACAGGTTTCCATTAACGTTGTGAGCTCTTGTAGATACATGCTGAGTGTAATCATAAACTTGAATAGCATCAAAACCCCAATCTTGATCAGCAGCAGGCTGACCAAATGTATTAATAAACGTAGTCTGGAAATCAGCTTTCTTGAATTCCTCTTTTGCATTGGGATTGTAAACGTCATCCCCACTCTTTGAACAGCTTGTGAATGCAGCGCAAAGTGCGATGGCTGCAACACCTGTCATCAAATACTTTCTCATAATTCTAAAATTTTAATGTTGTTAATACTATTTGGTTTAAATATAAAAAATCTCGCTTCATCATAAATTGCGGTTGCAAAGTTACATTATTTATTTATATCATGCAAGCATTTGCATGTTAAAAAACCATAACGATAGCGTAATCATTCGAAACTTGTTACATTTCGTATAGGAAAAAGATACATTTAATAAAACATGTAGAGAAAGATTTCGAGCTTTTCTTGTTTGTTTCAGATATTATTCGTATCTTTGCAGCGTTAATTCAAAAATCAAATCACTATGGTACACAAGTTAAACAAAACCAAGAAAGAATCAGCGACAATGGACAGCAACGTCAAGTATCTCAACCCCAAGGCCGACCTCACCTTCAAACTGGTGTTCGGCGAGCATCCCGACTTGGTGATGAGTCTGTTGAATGCTTTGTTGCCGTTAGCAGATGACGAACAGATCACCCACGTTGAATACATCACGCCTGAGATGGTACCCGAGAACCCCGCCAAAAAGAACAGCGTGGTTGATGTGCGCTGTTTCGACCAGATGGGCCGCCACGCTTTCGTGTCCTTAGTGTCCTTAGTGGTTTATTTTTCGGGCGAGAAACTACGGCATTTTCTGCCAGAATAATCCGTTCTTTCCTGGAGAATAATGCCTACTTTCTGGTAGTATAAGAAAAGTTTCATTTTCTCATTACACTCGTTATATTGGAACTAAAGTTCCAAATCTTTCCGACGAAATGTTAGGCAATGCAGATTATCCCATCATTTTCCAATTTTTCCGTCGAAAAGTTTGGTGGTTCGGAAAATAGTTTGTACCTTTGCAGCGTTCAACTTATTGTATAACGCTTAAATTTTACTACGCATAAGCACAAATGAGAAGAATTCCAAGAAAGGAGAAAACAAAATGAGTGGCCGCTACATCAACCCCTACACCGACTTCGGCTTCAAGTACCTCTTCGGTACGGAGCCCAACAAGGACATCACCCTCGAACTGGTGAATGCCCTGCTGCAGGGCAAGGAGGTCATCAAGTCGCTCACGCTGCTGCCTACGGAGCAGTTGGGTGACACCAAGGATGACCGCCGCTCAGTATTCGACATCTACTGTGAGAATGAGCAGGGCGACAAGATCATCATCGAGATGCAGAAGGCAGACCAGCAGTGGTTTAAAGACCGCTCGGTTTATTACTCGTCGTTCCCCATCCGTCAGCAAGGAGAAAAGCGATGGAACAGCGAGAGCCATCAAGCTTGCTTGGATGACCGAGTCGTGACAGAGTTAGACGAAGTCAAGGGCCAGTGGCGCTTTGGCCTGAAGGCCGTCTATACCATCGGCATCCTCGACTTTGTGTTCGACGAGGACAAGGATGACCAGGAATACTATCACCATGTAGTGAAGCTGATGGACGTTGAGAAAAAGACTGTCTTCTATGATAAACTCACCTACATCTACTTAGAGATGCCCAAGTTCCAGAAGACGGAGGACGAACTGGTTACGATGACCGACAAGTGGCTCTATGCCTTGAAACACCTGCCAGATCTTCTCGAACGTCCCAAGGCCTTGCAGGACCGTATCTTCAAGAAATTCTTTGATGTGGCCGAAATTGCAGCCCTGTCGAAGGAAGAATATGCGAAATACTGGGAGAGCGAGAAGGTTTACTACGACAACGACGGTGCCATCCGCACCGCTGAGGCGAAAGGACTTGCAAAAGGCCGGGCTGAGGGTGAAGCAAAACGAGCTAAGGAACGTTTGGCCAATGCCAAGGCTCTGTTAGACAATGGCGTTCCGCTTGAAGTGATTGTCAAGAGCCTCCACCTTACAGACGATGAGGCCGCCACGCTTTCGTGTCCTTAGTGTCTGTTCTTTCTTGGAGAATAATGCCTACTTTCTGGTAGTGTTTGTTCTTATTAGTGTAACGAGTGTAACGAGATTTTAAACCTTTTCTATATAGAAATACATTTGGGTCGAGGTAAATCAATTTCTATTAGAAAAGTTTCATTTTCTCATTACACTCGTTACATTGGAACTAAAGTTCCAAATCTTTCCGACGAAATGTAAGCGTATCCGTCTTCCATCTTGCACGGGAGGTCTATGGGAGGTCTATGGGAGGTGTTGTACCAAGACCTCCCGTCTAGAAATGCCTTTATATAAAGCCATTTCCAACTATTTAGGGAGGTGTTGACATTTTTTTCTCTGACTGTCATATTTTTCGTGTCCTTGGTGTCCTTAGTAAGCCATTTCTGTATCTTTATACATTTCGTTTCCTTAGTGAACTATCTTGGACTTTCCTTAGGGTAAACCCGGACTTTCGTTAGGGGAAACTCCCACTTTCCTGCCTGTAAACCACCAGTCCCATGTCTCCTTTCCATTTCCGCATATATATACATCTTCCCTCATCCATCATCTCTCTTTCCACTTTCCTCTAAATAAAACACCCATTCCGCTGAGTAACAAGCCTTCATGTTTGGATTATTAAGCCTTCTAAATGCCAACATGAAACCTTCTCAATGCCATTCAGAAGCCTTCGTGCTCCCCATTGTTCTATAAAAAAGAGGCGGCTACTCACGCAGCCGCCCCAGATTATGCAATAATTTGTATTTGATTAAGTGATTGCCTACTGGAAGAGCGTTCGGCCTATTCTAGTCAGCTTGAAGTTGCGGCCCTGGACCTGTATCATCTGCTGACCATCCTTTTTGCTGGCACTCAGCTTCTTGGCATTGTCCTCGTCAAGCTTCACCTCTATCACGCCACTGGTCTTCATGGTCTTGTTACCATCCTTGTCAACATCGTAGTTGCGGATAGGCGTATCGATGAAGTACGGCTTACTGTCGTCAGCAAAGACCACCGTGATATAGGAGTCGTCTGTCAGATCCTCCACATAGAAGGTGATAAAATCACCTGGATAATATGTGTCGTAATCCAACTTAATTCTTTTCAGGGCCCAGGTGGTGTATGATTCAGATCCCGTCCAGAGCTCGTCCTGAGAGACCCCTGGATAGATGATGCGCGTGATGACAATCGGCGGGGTTGCGGCACCCTGGTGCGTCACGTTATTATAACGATAGTAGCTGGCACGCTCAAGCTCGCCCTGATCAGACGGGCCTTCCCACCACTTGACAGACTTGTCACCCACATAACTGTAGAAATCAGGATATGCCAGTGAGAGCGGCTTACGCTCAACAGTCCACTTGGTGGTATGGTTGGGCACAAACAGCTTGGCAGGTGCGCCACCTAACTCATCTTCGAGGAAATTAATGTCTTTATTTGTACCATTATTATACTGAACGACGATGGGAATGTCACTGGCAAGAATCGGGTCTGTGTCAGCCTTTAAGGGGTTCAGTTGCGAAGTAGTGAATTCTCCAATATACACAGGGGGGTACTCAACGACGTAAGATCCAAATGCTGTGGAATTGTCATCACGGGTGTTGACCATCGTGGTGATGCCTACGTCGAATGCGTTATGCACCTCCACTCCTGCCACTGTGAGCGGCAGTGTACCACCGGCAGCCTGCAGGGTAATCTCTGCAGAATAGGTGCCATCTTCCTTTGTAGAGTACCACTCCCTAGGAAGTTCCTCTTCTGTTCCGTCAGACCAGACCCTGGTAAAATAGACCCATCCTTCCTCAAAATTTTTGTAAACATCTACATCGAAAACGACATCGTTGAAATCAAGGTCTTCACGAGCAGATACACTAAGGTCTTCAGCGAAGATTCGGCCACACTGCTCATCGAGGGGTATCCTGGTCCTCTCAAGCTCGGGCCTACGTACAATTCGCGAAGTGAGTTCCTTTGGATTAGCCTCCACGATACAAACGATCCAGTCAGAGTAGTATCCGTCGGCACAGCCGACCTTCACCCATAAATTACCCTCAGACTGGTTACCATTCACATAACGCTGCCAAACAGGATAAGCACCAGATGTTCCAGCAGGCACAACCGTCACGGAAGCCTGATTGTCGTAAGCGTTGGTAGAGATATAGGGAATACCATCCTCATTCTTACGAGGACCGTCGTGATGTTCAAATATATCCTCTTGTGTTTCTTCATCCTTACCAACCCATTCATCCCATCCGTTGGGATCCTGGAAGATGTCGCTGGCATCAACCCTTGCCTCGTAGTCGAAACCTACAAAGCCACGGCCTGACACAGAGGAACCCAAATCCATGCCGGGATGTTGCGAGGCGAATGTAGTAGCCCATGAATCAATCGTCGATCCGCTGATAATCACATATTGGTCATTATGCTGGATGCTACCCTGACTTTCATGCCAGCCGAAACAAGCGGTACTGGAACCAACCATGAGCATGATTTCATCTTGATGGTAAACGACATGGTTGTAGTTTTCAGCTTCCCAGTCGCCGATGCCCAGCGCTGCAGCAGATGCCTCGTCTAAGGGGTAACCTGCCTGATAGGTACGACCGTCCCAGACAGTATAGTTTGTTGAGCATTGAGCATTATTGTAGTTGTTGATGTGATCATTTGAATAGCCAGCAGTCAGCTTGTCCATGTGGTTACTGCCAATCTCCAGCTGTCCACCAAAGAGGTAAGCTTCCTTACTGTAGCCTCTGTATCCGTCCTCATCCCTCCACAGAGGACTACCACCGCCTTTATAGACATCCTGCACGAAGAAATTCGTATAAGAGACAGGATCGTTACTTGGATATTGGTTGTACTGGAAATACAAACGCACACGCAGCTTCTGGCCAGTCGTCAACGGATCAGGCACATTGGTATAATAGCGACCCCACATATTACCTCTGGCATCATGGCCACGGGTGCGGACCCTGTTATCCGAGCGAGTTGATTCTGTAACCACAGAGTCTTTGTATATTACTTCAGTGGTACTCAGGTCTGCGAGCGTAGTAATCGTAGAGAAACCCCAGTTATGGTCTGGAGCAGGCTCACCAAACACTTCTTTGAAGACTTTCTCGAAAGTCTCCGCTTTTTGCTGAGAAACGGGCACGTAATCAGCTTCCTTATCAGAGCAACTGAATAAGAATGCTCCTGTGAACAGAGCCAATGTACCCTTAATCAAATACTTCTTCATTGCAATAATACACTTAATAGACGTTACGTAACTTTAAACTAAATCGATTTGGGTGCAAAATTAATCAAAATATCGATAACTTGTATCACTTTTTCTGTTAAATACTGTAAAAGGTGCGCAAATTTGTTGCTTGTATGCAATAATTTTTGTAATTTTGCCCACATATTTAATATAATTAAGGAGAAAGTTATGAAACATCTTAGATGGATAATTCCCGTGATAGTGGCTGTCATCCTGGTAGTGAACAGCGCTTGCAGCCCTAACCATGAACTGTTTGATGCGGAGGCCACACAGGCCATCAGCGACAGTCTGTCGCCCGTTGACTCCATAGACCACAATCACACCTGGGTTCTGACAGACACCAGAAGCATCACGGTGAAGGCCAATGCCGACGTGAATGCCCGGTGGCTGAAGATCCTGACCGCCGACCCTCGTAAGGATCAGAATGCCGAAGTGGCCACACAGGTGATGATTTCCGACGGCGAATCGGCCTTCTTGAGCTTCTGCTATCCCAAGACTCTTACCACACTCTATGCCGCACTCGTCGATGACGAGGGGCGCATGACTGTGACGGAATTTACCCCCAGTGACAATCATGTGGATTTCTCAGAGCCCCTTTATACCAAGCAGCTCATGACATACATCCCTCAGCCTCTGACACTCGTCTATTGCTATGAGGAAGAGATGCCCGACTATACGAACCTGAACTTCGACTATAACGACTGCGTTCTGGGTATTTCCTACGAGCGGACTGGCGAACGGGAAATGCGCTTCCATGTGACTTTGAGAGCCGTAGGTACAGACCGCCCCATGAGCGCCGCCCTCCATCTGAAGAATTTCAAGTATGATGAGATCGATACCATCTACACCGAGGGAGGTGCTTCGTTCAACGTGAACAGCAAGGGAGAGGAAATTCCCGAACAAGTCATCTCGCCCAACCTGCTCAGAACCAAGGAACTGCTGCTGAAGAGCCAAAGCCAGGATAAGGAGGAAGACAAGGAGGCAGTGATCAACCTGTTTTGTGATGCCCACTGGGCTACGGGCGACCTTCTGCCGCCGAATGATCAATGGATGATCGATCACTGGTACTATAACGTGAGCAAGACCAGCAGCTCGGACATGACATACCGCACGATAGTGCCCAAAGAGGTGACCTATGTCGTGAAGTTCAAGGAATCAATGGGATTGGAGTATCTGAACTTCGACCTGATCGATCCGTTTATCATCAAGGAGTATCTGGGCGGTACATTCGAGGTACACCAGTTTGCCTACCGCAACGACTGGGTGCTTAAGAATTATAAGATTGCAGAGGAAATCGTAAAACTGCCTTGGGCACTGATTATCCCTTACAAAAAGTTCCGCCACCCGTTGGATGGCGTAAACATCGGATTCAAGAAGAAAGGAACACAAGGCTTTGGCGCCTACAGTAGCGTGACAGGTCACACCTTCGGAGAATGGTCCATGAACCAATACCTCGCTAATGACTGGTACCTGAACGAATACGCTACAGAGAACCAAGTTTATTAAAAAGACCACAAGTTTAAAATAGACCACGAATTACACGAATTTCACGAATTCAAAATACCCAAAAGATACTTGTAATAATTCGTGAAATTCGTGTAATTCGTGGTTTTATTCATCATCTGAGGTCCAGGTGATGACTTTGCCGTCGACGGCATTCTCGGCGGCATACCAGTTGATCGCGGTATGCATGTTCGAGGCCCACGTGCTGAACTGAGGATAAGCTACTCCGATATTGACGCCATCCTTTGCCCAGAACCAACGACAATCCGAACTACCATTGATGATGAAGTAGAGCGGTGTTTCACCCGTTTCTTGAAGCTTGATGTTGCCGTTAGAATCTTCTGTGCGCAATGAGAAGGGCAGTTGGTCGATACGTGCATTGCCGTCTGAGAAGCTGATCTGGCCCAATCTGGAGAACACGCGGTTGATGGTCGACACATTGGCAGTCTTATCTGAAGCAACACCGATGAGACTATGCACCTCTTCACCAAAGTCCTGTCCATTATAGACGACGTTGGTCTTCATCGTGTTGCCGACACACATCACCAGAATATTAGAGACATAGTTGCCATCACCATTATCTACAGGAACACCCACACGTAAGACCACATCGTTATAGTCGTAATCCTTCACCGAACTCTGCATGGTCTCGAAGGCGTAGAACAACGCATTGGGCTCCGGCACCGACGAAGAACCCTTCGGCAGATAGGTGGTGGTAAACGAGGCGGAAGTACTGTAAGTACAGGTCTGACGGGTATCGTCGCCACAGGCATTGGCACTGATGTCATCGTTCCAAACGAGGGCATCCTTATTACCCACCAGCGTCCAGCGGTAGTTGTTCTCGTTGATGAGCCGTCCCCCGCAGGCATTGAGCCAATAATAGAACAGGCGGTTGTTGTCGGTAATCAGCTCGAAGTCATAATCGACAGGGAACGTATCCGGCAGTATCAACTCCACATGGTCGAGCAGATAGGTGCCAGCCTGGCCTTCGGTGGTGACGCAGCCATTGCAGTTATCGACCTTCAGCAGAGCGTTGGCAGTGAAGTTATTGCCCACAGGTCCCCAGACACCGAAATTGTCGATGGTGATGTCAGTGGCCTCAATGGCTGCGGCGTTACCCATATAGACGATCTTGTTGCCTTCAGCACTGCCGTTAAGCACCAGCGAGGGACATTGTAAGTAGCTATAGTCGTCAAGACGACTGCTCTCCGAGAGAGTCACTTCATGGTTGACCAGCATGGAAGAGGCATTCCGCAATGAGAGGTTATCGCCACTGATCTGGTCCAGCCAGGCTCCTCCACGATTAATCAATACACCTTGTCCACCAGCTGTATTGGCTTCACAAGCCACAGAAGTAGGCGAATCTGTTTCCACACCGAGGATGCCGCTATTATAGAGACCACAGCCATTCAAACGAATTTCCTTGGCGGATATAATACCCGCATTATAATTATAGGTGTCGCTGCCTGTATTATACTCCAGCGTACCGTCACCAGTTATCTTTCCACCGGGGAGGACATAGATCTGTCCCGTCGTGCCACTGGCGGAAGGCTTGGCACTGAGTGTCATTCCCTCTGGAATAATCACGTTACCACCACTGCCGACAACGATGACATTACCATTAGACACGCGCTGGTTGAAACTGAGTGTCCAGGTGCCAGTCACATAGACCGACATATTTCCACGGATGCCGAGTGAAGGCAGATAGCCCGTATAGTCGTCGCTGATACTGAGGCGAAGACGATCGTTGCCTTCCGGTTCCGCATCCATCGATGACACCTCGACAAAGGGGCCAGTGATATAGTCGCTCACGTCGGGCAACTGCATGATGGGCACACTCCAACGGTCATCCAATCCGCCCGTAGGCTGCACAGGAGTTATCCGCTCCTCCAACTGTTTGCCGCTAAAGACCACCTCGCTGCCAGAAGCCTTCGCCGGGAATGCCTTGCAGACAGCATGTCCGTCGCTGTCGAAGCAGGCAGCATAGAGCAGAGCATCATGGGCAGGACGGCACACCGTGATGGTCTTCGACTCGCCGGAGTTCAGACGGACCATTCCCAGATGGGTGGCTGAAGCATCATACAAAGCCGGCGTGGGGAGAATATACACACGGTATTCCATCGAATTGCCATAATCGACAGATATCTTGACAGACAAACCCGTAGAGGTGCTCCAGTCCTGAAGTGAATCTACCTGCTTGCCACCCATGACGAGGGCGATAAAATTTTCCTTGAATTCCTGTTCCGGGGTTGATCCGGATTCCTTTGTACACCCTACTGCCGTTAAACAAAGCGCAACAGCAGCTGTCAAAACCTTAATCCAGCTCTTTTTCTTCATCATAATGCGGATGGTTGAATTAGCGTTGTGGACCAGCCAGGGCTTGAACCTGGGACCTCCAGATTATGAGTCTGTTGCTCTAACCAACTGAGCTACAAGTCCGCGTTTTGCGATGCAAAGGTATAGGAAAATCTTTAATTATCCAAATTTTTAAGGCGAAAACACACAAAATAAGTGGAAAATAAGTACCTTTGCACCCCAATGGAGATAATTCGCAACATAGAAAAGACGAGAATGGTGGTAAAATGCGCTGCCACCATCGGTGTGTTTGATGGTGTCCATGCTGGGCATCGGCAGGTGATCAAACATCTGGTTGCTACCGCCAGATTCCCTCATCTGGCATCGATGGTCATCACTTTTGACCGCCAGCCCCGCCAACTGTTCGATCCTGAGTTCCGCCCTCAGTTGCTGACGACGCAAGAGGAAAAAGAACGGGAAATTGAGCGGTTGGGTGTTGATTTCTTAGTGGTGTTGCCTTTCACCAAAGAGATGGCGCAACTCTCTGCCCGTGACTTTATGGCGCAGATTCTGAAGGAGAAGCTGAACGTGAAAAGTCTCCAGATAGGCTATGACAACCGTTTCGGACGTGACAGAACTGAGGGTTTCGATGATTATGTGCGCTATGGTCAGGAACTGGGCATCAATGTGTATCAAGGCATCAAGTTGTCGTTTCAGGATTATGATTTTGCCGTCTGCTCGTCAAACATCCGCAGTCTGCTTGCTGATGACGGTGACATAGAAACGGCTACTGTCATGTTAGAGCATCCTTACCAGCTCTCCGGCAAGGTCATGCCGGGCGAGCATATCGGCCACCAGCTGGGATTCCCCACTGCCAACCTACAGCCTGACGATCCCTTCAAACTGATTCCCGCCAGTGGTGTGTATGCAGTGTGGGCACAAGTCGCGGATCAGACCACCCCTAGCAGAAGATTGCTCCATGAAGACGCAATCGCCTACTCAGGAGGGGAAGCGTTGCCGGCGATGATGAACATCGGCACACGGCCTACGTTCGACGGCAGGAACCGTACGCTGGAGGTGAACATCTTCGACTTCGACGGCGACCTTTATGGACAGACGGTGATCATCACGTTTGTAGCAAGGCTACGTGAAGAACGGAAGTTCGAATCTCCCGAGGCATTGATGGCCCAACTCAAAGAAGATCAAGAACAAGCAAAAACTATACTCTTATGAAAAATGCTATTATTTATACGTTTGTGTTTCTCGCCATTCAGGTGATGGCCGGCTTTATTGTTGACGGCATCTGGCGCTGGGCGTTTGGGAAAGGTGCCATGGAAGATGCCACAGGTATCATCGTTACGACGATGGTGTTTACCGTGATATCCGTAGCCGTGTTCCTGTTGGCGAAATGGTGCGAGGTGTCGAGACACTGGATCCGGAAGCGTCCTTGGGTGATGCTGTTCTGGTGCGCCGTCGCTGCCATCGGTGCCATCATTCCCTCCGTCTGGATTCAGGAGCACATGCCTGAACTGCCCAATATCGCCGAAGATACATTCGACATCATCTTGAGAGACCGCTGGGGGTATGTGGCCGTAGGACTGTTGGCACCATTTGCCGAAGAATTGGTATTTCGCGGAGCCATTCTGAAGTCACTTCTGCAATGGTGTAGCAAACCCTGGGCAGCCATTGCCATCTCGGCGCTGCTCTTTGCCGCTGCCCACATGAACCCGGCCCAACTGCCGCACGCCTTCGTAATAGGTCTTTTGTTAGGCTGGCTGTACTATCGCACGGACAGCATCATACCAGGAATGGTGTATCACTGGGTGAACAACTCGGTGGCCTACGTAATGTATAACCTCTATCCCAACGCCGACCTCAAGCTGACTGATCTTTTCGGTTCAGAGAGAATGTCGCTGATGGCTGTGGGATTTTCGCTCTGCATCTTCCTGCCTGCGTTGTTCCAGCTGAGTTTGAGGCTGAAGAAATGAGCCTGAGAAACCGGATTCCCCGGAAGTTCCGGAGGAGCCGGAGGTTCTGGAGGAGCCGGAACATCCGATAAAAAGCGAAGTGGGCTGCGACCTCTCGGTGCAGCCCATAACTTCATTTAGTACTTAATAAATTTGAGAGAATCGAAACTTCACAGTTTCATTATAAATATAGAAAGCATAGAAAAAAATTATTCCAAATAGGTAGTCTTCTCCTTGGCCGGAACCTGAGGCACCTGGATGGTGTCGCTGACGTTCTCCGCCTGTATCGTGGTCAACACGTTAACCGTATCTGCCAGTTCCTGTTGTGCCTTCACATATGCACCCTTCGGATCTTCCCAAATATCCCACGGCGCCTGGGCAGCGTTACCCAGCGTCAGGATGATGGCCACGATGGCGGCGGCCTTGAACAGAGGCATCAGACGATTCCTCAGCGAGACGGTCTTAGCCACAGGGGCTTCGCCGATCTGCTCGAGGATACGGGCATCGAAGTCTTCGCCCAGCGGTTCCTCTTTCTGCATTTCGCAGACGAAGAGTGCCTGGTATTTCCGAATCTCCTCCGGAACCTCCGGCATATCAGGCTGGCTGAAGAACGTACGAAGGATCGACTCCTCCTGAAGGGTGGTCTCACCCTCCCAGTAACGCTCTAATAGCTGTTCGATGTACTTATAGTCCATAATTCTCTGCCTTTATAAATTGTTGCTTGATCAGCTGTCGTGCCCTGAAGATATTGATTTTCACCTGTTCCTCTGTGACACTCAGGATCTTCGCTATTTCCTTATAACTCTTGCCCTCGAACTCCCGGAGCTGCATGCAACTGCGTTGTTTCTCGGGTAAGTTGTCGATGAGCTGCCTGACAAGTGCGATGCGATCGCGCTGCATGGCCTGCTCTTCGGGATTGGATGAATAACTGTGGTCGGCTGCGTCGTTCCCCTCTTCCAGACTTGGATTCTGGTTTTCCGCTTTCCTCGTCTTGTCAACAGCGATATTCCGGCAGA
Organism: uncultured Prevotellaceae bacterium; assembly: GCA_900316445.1. Taxonomy (GTDB): domain Bacteria; phylum Bacteroidota; class Bacteroidia; order Bacteroidales; family Bacteroidaceae; genus Prevotella. Next base: position 46,407 of record ONCZ01000004.1, read on the forward strand.
TGGTGAGACAGAAGGCTTCGATGGAGTCTAACTCCTCCCAATGGTCTCGCCTGTTCCAGACCTTGATCATCGTCTCCTGAACCACGTCCTCCGCCTCCGCCGGATTGAGAGTGATGCGGAGTGCGAGCCGGTAAAGCTCATTTTTCAGCGGAAGGATATCGTTCCGGAAACTGATCTTTTTCATCCTCTCTAATTTAAATGACGATTGGGAAACGGAAAAGTTACAAAGATTGGATTATTTTTTTCACTAAGGACACGAAGGACACAAAATCTATACGATTCCATTCGAAACTGAATCATTCTGCTTATCTCTTTTCGTGTCCTTAGTGTCCTTAGTGAATTACTTAATCGTCGTGCCGGACTGTCCGTCGAGAGCGGTGGCAAGCGTGATGATGACACGGGAGACACCGGCATCGATGGCGGCGAGGGCATTCTCTATCTTCGGTAACATACCACCGCTGATGGTACCGTCGGCTTTATATTTAATAAAGTCCGCGCGCGTAATAGAAGGAATGACAGAGTCGTCATCGTCAGGATTGCGGAGCACACCTTTCTTCTCAAAACTGAAGATCAGCGTCACATCATAGTACGGAGCAAGTGCTTTAGCAGTCTCACTGGCAATGGTGTCGGCATTGGTGTTGAGGATATTTCCCTGCCCGTCGTGAGTCAGAGGAGCCATCACCGGGGTAACCCCTTCCTCGATGAGCCGGCTGAGCATATTGCCGTCAGCGCGATCAACGTCGCCCACGAAACCAAAGTCGATGGGAGCGGATGTTCCAGGATTGCCGGATGATCCGGAGTTTACAGGGACGGGGGGACGCTTATGGCTACGGATGACATCCATATCGGCACCCGTCAGTCCCAGGGAATTCACACCGTTGGCCTGAAGACGAGCCACGAGGTTCTTGTTCACCAGTCCGCCATAGACCATCGTCACCACACTGAGCATGTCGGCATCGGTGATACGACGGCCACCCACCATCTTCGACTCGATGCCGAGGGTTTCTGCCACCTTTGTGGCCTTTCGTCCGCCACCATGCACCAGAACTTTTCGGCCTTCAATGGCGCTGAAGTCCTTCAGCAGCTGTGAGAGCTGGACCTCATCTTCCACAACAGCCCCACCCACTTTCACTATAGTCAATTTCTCTTTCATGATCAACAATTATTCACTAAGGACACTAAGGACACGAAATATAAATCCAAATGATCTTCCATTTTTTTGTGTCCTTCGTGTCCTTAGTGGATTATTATTCTAAATAGGTGTATCCGTAGAGGCCGGAGCGGTAGTTCGACAGGAACTCCTTGCCCTCTTCGAGTGAGATCTTGCCCTGCTTCACACTCTTGGCCACCCAGACCTCCAGCTGACGGACGAGTTTCTTGGGATTATACTGCACGTATTCGAGCACTTCCTCCACCGTCTCACCGTCGATGATCTGGTCGATATGATAGGTGCCGTCTTTCTCAGAGATATGTACGGCGTTCGTATCCCCAAAGAGGTTGTGCATATCACCGAGAATCTCCTGATAAGCACCCACGAGGAACACACCCAGATAATAGGGCTCGTTCTTCTTCAGCGGATGTACGGGCAGCGAGTGGGTGTTATGCAGATTAGTTGTAAAATTGGCAATCTTTCCGTCCGAGTCGCAGGTAATATCCTGGATGGTGGCGTTGCGTGTGGGACGCTCGTCCAGTCGCTGGATAGGCATAATCGGGAAGACCTGGTCGATGGCCCACGAGTCGCTGAGACTCTGGAAGAGCGAGAAGTTACAGAAATACTTGTCTGCCAACAATTTGTCGATCTTCATCAATTCCTCCGGGATATGCTTCAGGCTCTTAGCGAGGGCGTGGATCTCGTGACACACACTCCAATACATCGCCTCCACCTCAGCACGTGTCTTCAGGTCGACGATACCGTGCGAGAACAAGTCAAGCACCTCCTCCCGGATCTGTTCGGCATCGTGCCAGTCCTCCAGCACGTTACGGGGAGAAAGGTTATCCCAGATCTCATAGAGATCCTTCACCAACTGGTGGGAGTTCTCATCGGGCTCAAACTCCTCCGGCATCTCAGGCAGTGAAGCCGTCTCCAGCACGTCAATAACGAGCACGGAGTGATGAGCTGCCAGCGAACGGCCGCTCTCGGTGATGATATTCGGGTGCGGCAGATCGTTCTTGTTCGCTGCATCGACGAAGGTGTAGATACAGTCGTTGACATATTCCTGGATGGAGTAGTTGACTGACGATTCACTCGATGGGGAACGGGTACCGTCATAATCGACGCCCAAGCCACCGCCGCAATCGACAAAGTCAACATTATATCCCATCTTATGCAGTTGGATATAGAACTGCGAGGCCTCACGGAGGGCGGTCTGGATACGACGGATCTTCGTGATCTGCGATCCTATATGGAAATGAATCAGTCTGAGACAGTCGCGCATATCTTTCTTATCCAGCAACTCCAGTGCTTCCAACAGTTCTGCACTCGTCAGACCAAACTTCGAGGCATCGCCGCCGCTCTCCTCCCATTTGCCGGAGCCAGAGGAAGCGAGTTTAATGCGGATACCGATATTCGGACGGATATTCATCTTCTTAGCCTCACGGGCGATGATCTCCAGTTCATTCATCTTCTCCACGACGATGAAGATCTGCTTGCCCATCTTCTGGGCCAACAGTGCCAACTCGATATAGCTCTGGTCCTTATAGCCGTTGCAGACGATGATCGAGTCACTCTGACACTGCATGGCGATGACAGCATGCAACTCAGGCTTCGAACCGGCCTCCAGTCCGAGATTGAACTTCCGCCCATGAGAGATAATCTCCTCGACAACGGGCTGCATCTGGTTCACCTTGATGGGATAGACCACATAGTTCTCGCCTTTGTAGTCGTATTCCTCCGAGGCTTTCTTGAAACAGCTCCACGTCTTCTCAATCCGGTTGTCAAGGATATCGGGGAAACGGAGCAGCACAGGCGGCGTGACATCACGCAGCGCCAGTTCGTCCATCACCTCACGCAGATCGATCTGCGTACCGTTTTTGCAGGGTGTGACATAGACGTCGCCCTTCTCGTTGATGCCGAAATAGGAGGTGCCCCAACCGTTGATGTTGTAGAGCTCCTTCGAGTCATCGATGGTCCATTTCTTCATAAGCCTAATAGTTCTTTTATTTTCTCGACACTGATTTTGATCTTATCATAGTTGTCCATGAGGCTGACATCGAGCGTGTAGTGGGCCTTCGTATAGAAGGGTTCACGCTTCTCCAGCTGTTCCTTGATAAACTTCAACAACTCCTCTTTGCTCTTGCCCTTCAATAGCGGGCGCTCCACCTTGGCCATCAACAGATGCTTGTACAGCACCTCGGGCTCGGCCTTCAGATAGACCACCTGTCCCTGTTGGTTCAGATAGTCCATATTGTCGAAGAAGCAGGGTGTGCCGCCACCGCAGCTGATGATGACATCCTCGAATTCCGCCACCTCATGGAGCATGTTATACTCGATTTGGCGGAACCCTTCCTCTCCACGCTCGGCGAAAATCTCCGATACGGTCTTCCGCATCCGGCTCTCGATATACCAGTCGAGATCGTAGAAGATGATGCCTAACTCCTTCGAGAGTGCCTTGCCGATGGTAGTCTTGCCGGCACCCATATAGCCTATGAGGATAATCCTGGTCATTTGTTGATGATCTTCATACAATCCTCAAGCGTCAGTTCGGCAGCCTTCTCGTGCATGTTCTTCGGCAGACGGTAGTTCTTGCCGTCGTAGGCGAGGTAAGGACCGTAACGGCCATCCAGCACTTCCAGTTTCGGATCCTCGGGGAATGTCTTCAGATGCTTGCGCTTCTCCTCCTGCTGTTTCTCCTGGATGAGTTCGATGGCCTCATCGAGTGTGATGGACATGGGATCAACGCCTTTGGGAACCGACGTATATTTGCGGTCGAAAAGGATATAAGGACCGAAACGACCAGCGCCGATGGTGACGGGCTTGCACTGATAGTCACCGATCTCACGGGGCAGCTTGAACAGTTCCAGCGCCTCTTCGAGGGTGATGGTCTCAATGCTCTTATCCTTCGGCATCTGGGCAAACGTCGGTTTCTCATTATCATCAGCTGTACCGATCTGTACAACCGGTCCGAAACGACCGATTTTCACGAAGACGGGCTTACCACTCTTGGGATCCTTACCCAGCACACGCTCACCGGCCTTATGCCGGTCACGGCTGTTGATGGTACGCTCCACCGTCGGTTCAAACTCCTTATAGAACGAACGCATCATGTCCGTCCAGCGCTCGTCGCCCTCGGCAATCCTATCGAAATCCTGCTCCACCTTGGCAGTGAAGTTGTAATCCATAATCTCTGTAAAGTTCTTCATCAGAAAGTCATTGACCACAATACCGATATCGGTAGGTATCAACTTACCTTTCTCCGAACCAACCACCTCCTTACGGGTCTTCTGGTTGATTTGCTTGCCCTTCAACTGATAGACAGCATACGGACGATCCTCACCTTTCTTGTCGCCCTTCTGCACATACTCTCGCTGCTGGATGGTGCTGATGGTGGGCGCATAAGTTGACGGACGGCCGATACCCAATTCCTCCAACTTATGCACCAGACTGGCTTCAGTATAGCGCTGGGGACCGGCGATGAAACGCTCGATGGCGTTGATCTCACGGCGTGTGAGTTCCTGACCTTCGTTCATCGGAGGAAGGATATGGCCAAACTCATCCTGCTGATCTTCGTCATCGATAGACTCACGATACACCTTGATGAAACCGTCGAACTTCACGACCTCACCCTGGGCGATGAACTCCTCCTGACTCCTGACTCCTGTCTCCTGATTCTTGATGGCAATCGTCACCGTCGTCTTCTCAATCTCTGCGTCAGCCATCTGACTGGCAACCGTACGTTTCCAGATCAGTTCGTACAGACGCTTCTCCTGGCCAGAACCCTCAATCTCCAAACGGTCCATATAGGTGGGGCGGATGGCCTCGTGAGCCTCCTGAGCACCCTTCGAGTTGGTGTGGTACTCACGCGTCTTGCTGTATTCCTTGCCATAAAGACGTGTTATCTCCTCCTTGCTGGCACCTAAACAGAGTTTCGAGAGGTTCACCGAGTCTGTACGCATATAGGTGATCAGTCCACTCTCATACAGGTGCTGGGCGATCATCATTGTCTGGCTGACAGTAAGGCCGAGCTTACGGGCTGCCTCCTGTTGCAGGGTTGAAGTCGTGAAAGGAGGCGCAGGTGTACGCTTGACGGGCTTCTTGACGATGCTCTCAACCGTATAATCAGAGGTCTTGCACTGCTCAAGAAATGCCATCACCTCTTCTTCCGTCTTGAAACGGCTGCCCAACTGTGCCTTTACCTCCGTAGCAGAGCCGTCGGGATTGGTGATGGCGAAGATACCGTTCACGACATAATAAATCTCACTCTTGAAATTCAGGATCTCACGCTCACGCTCCACGATAAGTCTGACAGCCACACTCTGCACACGTCCGGCAGAGAGGGCCGGCTTCACCTTACGCCACAGCACGGGTGAGACCTTGAAACCGACGATACGGTCCAGCACGCGACGGGCCTGCTGGGCGTTCACCAGGTTCATATTCAGATGACGGGGATGTTCGATAGCGTCGAGGATGGCAGGCTTAGTGATCTCATGGAACACAATACGGTTCGTCTTCTTGCTGTCCAGACCTAACACCTCACACAGATGCCAGGAGATGGCTTCTCCCTCACGGTCTTCATCAGATGCCAGCCAAACCTTCTCGGCCTTACGGGCTTTTTCGCGAAGGTCTGCCACCAGCTTTTCCTTCTCTTCGGGAATTTCATATTCCGGTTCGAGCGTCTTCTCATCGACACTCAACTCTTTCTTCTTCAAGTCGCGGATGTGGCCATAGCTCGACATCACCTTGAAGTCCGTTCCGAGGAACTTCTCAATCGTCTTCGCCTTAGCCGGAGACTCCACGATCACTAAATTCTTTTGCATATCTTATTACTTTTTTACCTTGATCATCCTCTTTCACTAAGGACACAAAGGACACTAAATTATCTTTTCTGCATCCTTCTTTTTTCGTGTCCTTAGTGTCCTTTGTGGATCCTTATGAACTGTTTCGGGCTGCAAAAGTAAGCAAAAAACGCTATCACACCTTATATATATAGAGGATTTTTAGTTTTATTAACTAATTCACCTTTTTACCTTTTCACTTTTCACATTCAAAAACCGGTGTACGGCCTCCCGGATAGAACGCAGTCCGAAGCGCTCTACATACACCTGCCGAAGGGGCAGCCAAGTAAGTTCGGCGGCATCGTCAGCCGCCTTCACCTCAGCATCCTCAGCCACATGACAGAGAAAGAAGAAATCGAGCGTATGGATGTCCATTCCCGAATAGTGATAGACATTGGGGATGGAGAACATGTACTTCACATCGTCGGCGCTGATCACCAGACCGGTCTCTTCCTGTATCTCCCTCACCATACCCTGTTCGGCATTCTCGTTATTGTCCACAAAACCGCCAGGCAGGTCGAGCGTGCCTTTGGCAGGCTCCTTACCGCGACGGGCCACCAACAGCTCACCCTTCCCGTTGATAATAAAGGCTGCCGTCGAGGCACGCGGGTTCTGATAATACGTAAAACCGCAGTTGGCACAGTGCCTGCTCAGGGCGTTATGGATCTTAAAATCGTTACTGCCACACTTCGGACAATACCGGAAGATTTCTAATGGATGACCTTTCATATTGATTATTTTTTCACTAAGGACACGAAGGACACAAAATTATAGTTTGATTCGCTTGATTTTGATAGCTGGCTCTCCAAAGTTGTAGAGAAGAGCATAGCTGAGATTAGCCACTTTTAAATAGTTCAAGACTTGTCCGGTATTGGCAGCAACCAGATTGTCTAATGCCTTTAATTCAACAATAATACTATCATAACAAAGGAAATCAACGAAGAAATCATGTTGTAATGCCACACCTTTATAGTTAATAAGCAAGTGCTTTTCTCTTTCGAAAGGAATACCCCGGAGTTTGAATTTGACAGCCAAGGCATCTCCATAGACTTTTTCATGAAAGCCATGTCCCAAAATCTTATGCACTTCAATTGCAGCTCCATTAATGGCATAAATATAGTTCTCAATTTCCGAATTCGTATGCATCTTTTTTGTGTCCTTCGTGTCCTTTGTGGATAACTAATCACCAACTATCAGTTCGGAAGGGGAACAATGGCAGATTACCGCCGTTCTTCACATTGCCGATCTGGAAGTTCTTGAAACAATAGCGCACGGCGACGGGCTGCTTCACTTCAGGAGCCGTCACAATGATCGCCTCATCCCAATAGCCACCGCCAGGCTGCCAAAAGTGCCGGGCTGTAGCAGGATGGAACACACGGTCCTCACCAGCCACCTCGAAACCCTCCATCTGCTCGAAGGGCGCATCACACCAGTAGTTGTCCTGCAGATGAACGAACACCGTGTCACCCTTGATGGTCATATCCTTATACGACGAACTCTTATACTGCACCGTCTCAAAACCATAGTCGCGGTTCAGAGCCGTAAAGGCCAAGCGCTCACCCACTTGCTGTTTCTGCGTCGGATGGATCTGCGTGGTCTCGTAAGGATAGACGAGGTCGTTGATGCACACAAGCGAACTGTTGGGAATGATCTGTGCAGCCTTCCACTGCTGTTCACGCAGGAGGGCTCCGCTGATGGCATTATCGTTATCATCATATCTGTAAGGTGCGATCTGCACGAAATAGAAGGGGATCTCACCCAGGCCGAACTGCGAGCGCCACTGGTCTACCAACAGCTTCATCCGTTCAGAATACTGATCGCCGGGATCACCCACGTTCGAACAGCCCTGATAATAGAGGATACCTTTCACCGTGAAGTTCAGGATGGGGTTGAACGTGCCGTTGCCCCAGAGCAGCGAACGGTGATAATCCCACTGAGCCCACTTCTTGCAGATCTCCACCGAGTCGGTGGGATCACTGGTATATTTCTCCAGATTCTCTTTCGTCAACCAGCTCTCTACGCGCGTACCTCCTTTATTAGCTTCGATAATACCAACAGGGATGTCGAGCGTACGGCTCAGCAGGCGGGCAAAGAAATAGCCTGTAGCCGAGAACTCACCGACGGTCTTCGGCGAACATTGGCGCCACTCGCACTGGGCATCATCCTGCGGCGTGGCCCTCATGATGCTGGGAATCTTCACGCTGCGGACACCTTTCGACTGGGCGGCATCCAGCACATGGTGGTTGTAGCCTTCCACCGGACACATGCCGAAACCCTTTACAGGCATCTCCATGTTCGACTGTCCGGCACAGACCCACACCTCACCGCTGACGACATTGTTGATTGTCACCGCCTCACCATCGGCGAACGTGATGCTCAGCGGGTCGTAACTGGCTTGCGGTGTCCTGACCTTCACCAGCCATTTCCCGTCCTTACCAGCCTTGGCCGTCACCTTCTGGTCGCTCCACGAGGTGGTGACCGTCACCGTCTTACCAGGCTTGGCCCAACCCCACAGGCGGGCGTCTGTCTGCTGTTGTAATACCATGTTGTCACCAATGAGATGGGGCAACCTGACCTTGGCCTGTGCGCTCATCGTCAGCGCCACAAACACCATCATCGACAAAATCTTCTTCATATACAATACTTCAATTTTAGTTTTTAAGACCACTAATTTCACGAATTACACGAATTTTAAGCTGCGCACAGAAACTCTTTATTATGAATTAGTGAAATTAGTGAAATTAGTGGTCGTTTTAATAACATAACTGTATTCTTTAACTTCTCAATTTTATCACCTGATCACATAACTCGCAGACTACCGGCCGGTGGGTGATGAAGATCATCGTCTTCCCGGGATACATGGCGAAGAGCCTGCGGTATAGTTCGCGCTCCGTCGCTTCGTCGAGCGAGGCACTGATTTCATCCAAAAGCAGGATACCGCCTGGTCGCAACAGACCTCGGGCGATAGCAATACGCTGGGCCTGACCCTCACTGAGTCCACTGCCTCGTTCGCCACACTCGGTATCAAGACCGTCCGGCAGATCCAGCACAAAGTCGGCCATCGCCGTATGGAGTACGTCATCAAGTTCTTCGTCGGTGGCATCAGGTCTGGCCAGCAACAGATTATATCTGATAGTGCCGCTCATGAGGGTGTTACCCTGCGGCACGAAGACAAAGTTCGAGCGTGTCTGTTCGCTGATGGTCTGCTGCCCTTGGCTGTCATAGACGGCCATCGTTCCCTTGTTGGGTTTCGTCAGCGCCAGCAGGAGCCTGAACAGTGTGGTCTTTCCAGCTCCGGTATGTCCCATCAGGGCCGTCTTACTGCCTGGCTTAAAATCGAAAGAGAAATGTGTCAATATCTCCCGATCCCCATCCGCATACTTGAAACTGACATCCTCCACCTTCACGCCGAGCGGATGCAAAGATCCGGAAGTTCTGGATGTCTCGGATGATCCGGGAAATTCTGAGAATCCTGTCTCTTCCACTTCCACCTGTTCCAGCTCCGTCAGACGGTCGATGCTGGCAGAGGCCTGGATAAACTGCGGTACCATGTTCAGCATCTGCAGGATAGGGTTCTGTATCTGGCTGACGAGCTGCAGGAACGAGGTCATCACACCAAAGGTAATCGCACCGTTACGGAGTTGCATGGCTCCCCAGATGAAAGCCATGATATACCCCAGACTGAAGCTGGAACCTATCAATAGACGGGAAATAACCGTGAATCTTGCCCGGCGGCTGATCTTGCCGCGCAGGTCCTGCTGCATGTCGTCCAGACGGTTGGTAATCCAGTCGCCACTCTCTAAGGAGCGGAGCACGGCATTATGCTCCATCGTCTCCTGCACCAGCATCTGGATCACGCTCTCCTGTTTGCGGATGTCGAGCGTCATCATTCTCATCTTGCGCCCGATCAGCTTTCCCACAATCAGGAACATCGGTGTCAGCAGCAGCAGTGCCCATGCCAGCCGGGTATCCATCGACTGCATTAGCAGGAAGGCTCCCACCAACTGTATCAGCGTGACGGTCATATCCGGGAAGAGCGATGTCGTCGCATCGCTCACCACGTCGATATCTTTCTCCAAGCGTGAGGTCACGTCGCCGGAGTGCATCTCCTTTTGGTCAAACATCTGACGGCGGAACAGATGGCTGAAAATACGCAGACGGATGCTCGTCGTCTGCTTGGCCCTATCCCTGACACCAACGAAATAATAGGACTGCCGGCAGATGATGCCACCAATGACCACCGCCACCAGTGCGACAATCATTAGGATGATGTCCTCAGTCGTCCCCTGACGGATGGTCACATCGATGAAGCGCTTGCAGAGCCACACCATCAGCAGACCGAGCGACACTCGCCCGATACCAGCTGCAATACGGAACAGCATATCCACACGGATGCCCTTCGTATTGCGCAAGAGCCAAATGACGTACTCCTTCACTCTTTCACCTTTTCACTATCTCACTTTTCACTTCTTACTCTATCAGTCCCAGCTCTTTCCATTCGTCGAGGATGCGGGTGACATCCGTAAGGGCCTTTGAAGGCTCCACGTTATATACCTGACAAATGGCCTCAGCCAGCTGTTCAGCCGTAAAGTCACCCAACTCCGTACATTTCTCCCAAAGCCATGTTGCCGTATCGTTCATGCTGACCATCTTACCGAAGTCAACCACTTTAAGACCTTCTGCAACAATCACTTTCTCGCCGCAAATCTCACGCAGCACAAAACCTTCTTTCTGTTTCATATTTTAAAAACAACTAATTACACTAATTTCACGAATGATTTAAAATCTGACCAATTCAGAGCCCTGCAGCCTCCTGTCAGCACTCTCCACCTGAACCACATAAACACCGGAAAGGACGGAGGGAAGCGCCACAAAGGTAATTGTTTCCCCTCCTGAGTAGGAGGGGCTAGGGGTGGTCTGATCCACCACACACCTCCCTGAAAGGTTATATACCCTGACGCGAACAGGCCCCGTGACCATTCGGTCAAACACCAGCCTCAGCCCTCCTTCCACAGGAAACACCTGTACACCTTTCGGATGATGCAGGCTGATATCCTCAATGCCCGACAGCGAGAGTACCTCCAATAGTCCGCGATAGACGTCAATCTCACCATATCCATAGACATCATTCGGATAGTCATACTTCTCTTCCGGATGCCGGCAGCTACGTTGCATCACCTCTCTGACCTCCTGAGGCGTCAGGTCTGGTTTGGCCTGTAGCCAGAGGGCTATGGCACCCGCCACTACAGGTGTCGACATCGACGTACCCGTTTGCACACCCCAAGGATAGCGCTCTCCTTGGTAATCCGAATACGCCACCACCTCCTTCTCCGGATGGAAAAGCGAACTGTAGGAGGCCACCACATTCGTACCAGGCGCAACCACATCGGGCTTCATCAAGTCGTTCATCGCCGGACCTGTCGAAGAGTAATAACCTATCTTACCCGTCTCCGTCTCCTTACTGCCATTAACCACCTCACCTTGTGCATTCCGGATGCTAAGCCGATGGGTCGTGGCACCAACGCAGAGAACGCCAGGGAAACAACCCGGCGCAAAGACATTCCGCCCTTTGACAGCATCCCTCCAGCGGTCGTCGGCATCATGATCCTGAAAGGCATTGGAAGAACTGCCATAGACCTCTATCTTCCCCTGACCTTGCACCACCACGGCCAATGGCGGCAACAGGTTCAAGGTGGTGTCCGCTTCCAAGAGCAGTTGCCAGATATCATGGTCGGCGAAGCGTGAACTGTCGCGATAGGCCACAACGGTCAGCGAATCCTCGCCATACGCTATCTTCCTCCTAATAATCGTATCTATCGGCACTTCGGCTGTCTCAAAGGCAATCGTATCGCTGGGCATCCCTCGTTTCTCGTTCCCATACCCATAAACAACGAGCCGCGTCTCTCCCTCGCTTTTGATCCGATAGAGCGCGCCCTTCTTAAAGCACCTGACGAAACTCCCGGCCTCCGCCTGGTCTTCCTTCTTCTCGAAATAGGTCATCTCCACGCCCTCATTGCCGGCAGAAGCCACAATGATACGGCCAGGACCCGTCAACTGTTCGAGGGTAACGGCATAGAGGCTGTCTTCGTCGTCAAGATAGGGAGGATACCCTTCGCTGAACGACACCACACAAGGCTTTCCCTGCGCTTCGGCATAGTCGAAACAGTATTTGAACCCCAGGGCATCGGTAGCTGTGGTATATTTATAGCGATCAGCGGAATCCACATATTCAACATTGGCACTAATAGCATTACCCACCACGCAGAGGTCACTGCCCCAGGCGATGCCACGATACGGCGTGTCATATCCACTGCCGGCAGCAATGCCCATGGTATGCGTGCCATGCGTCTTAGTGGGGGCATCGGTAGAGTGCATGATAGCACTGATGGCTTCAGCGCCTACATAGTCCCGCCCTACAGGCAGCGTACTGCCTATCGTGTCACGCGACAACTGATCCCAGAAAGCTCTGATCCGCGATTGTCCTGTTGTATTGTCAAGAAAATTGGGATGTGTCAAATCAAAGCCAATGTCCACCACGCCGACCACAACGCCTTCGCCGGTATATGCCTGATGAGATGGCGATGACTCATAGACAGGCAATGCCTGAACGACAGCGGCTGTAGTATCGACGCACAGACTGGTGGACTGGTTGGCTTCAATTCGGGTGACTGCCGGCTCCTTAGCCAGCGCACCCAATTCTGCCAGTGGGATCGTGGCGATGCAGATATCGTCCCATTGTGCCCGTTTCTGGCAGTTATGTTTTTTGAACACGTCATCAGCCTCTTCAGGACTGATGCAGACGAAGGCTGTCATACTCCTCCCCTCAAAGTATCCTACTGACTCCTGACTCCTGACTCCTTCTCTCCTTACTCCTTCTTCCGCTGCCTGACGCACCAGCCGCGACATCTTCCGGTAATCGGCCTGCTGTGCAACACTCGTAAGTGCCACCCACACAGCTATCAGCAACCATACCTGCCTCCTCATCATGTCAAGCAATTATTCGTGTCCTTTGTGTCCTTAGTGGACAATCTTTTTCTTTCCATTAATAATAAAAACACCTCTGAACAGTGGCGTAAAAGCCTGCCCGAAATCTCTCAGCTTTTGTCCGGAGAGAGTGTAGACACCCGTCGCCCGAGGCTCAGCCTTGAGATGAAAAATACCACTGCCAGAGGTGTGAAAGTTAAATGACACCGTACCGTCTTCATGCCGGCTAATATCGGTGATGCTGTTTTCGTCAAAGAGTGTGACCTGATCCAAGCTGGTCCCGTCCTGCACCCAGGGATAGGGTGCCGTGCTCAGGATCCTGCTGTTCAGTCGCCGCTTGATATCGAGGTAGGGGTTCTTAACCTCGCTCGTGATGATCTCGTTATACCAATCTGTAAAGTTCCTCCCGTCGGCAGTCACCAGACTGTAGTTAGGCCTGCCCTTCACATTGTTCACGACGTTGGATCGCCAGGTGGAGCCGCTGAAGATCACATGATACACCACCAGCCCTTTGCCAGGCAGACCGTAGTCCCAACCGTTCCACTGTCGGTTCTCCAACAGGAAGAACTCATCGTCGGTACGCGGAATCAGATAGACCTCGCCGCCCTCGGCGATGGTCTTGGCGTCAGTGATCATCGTATCGGCAGTCAGCACCGTCGGTGTGAGCCAGCCCATGATCATCTTCTCCAGTGGCGAATAGTTCGGCGGACACCAGCCGTAGTTCGTTCCTGTGCCGCCATCCATCAGGTCCCATTCGTCCACGACAGACAATTCATCAACGCTTCCAGAAGTCGGATAGATATCCGGCAGTCCGAGACAGTGGGAGAACTCATGACAGATGATACCGATGCCACAGGAAGTATTGCCCACCCACAACTCGCCGCTGGCGGTATAGCGGGAGATGGTATGACCGTCCTTCGTGCTGATGGAAGAGAAGCTGCCCGTGGTGGGCCAGACGTAGCCTTCATCCTTAATGGTCGATTGGTTGCCGCAATAGCCGGCATAGACATAGACCACCTGCTCCACATGGCCGTCGCCGTTCCAGTCATAGACGGAATAGTCGATCTCCGGATGCTCCTCCATCAGCATCTTCGTGGCCTCACGGAAAGCCGAGTGGCCCTCGTTTCTGCTCGACGAGCCCGTCTTCACCTTACTTTTGGTCTTATAGGGTCCATAGATGTCGAATGCCAGATTCAGCTGACCGTTCGACTGGTCGTGGAAGTAGTCTGCCACGCAGCCTACCCCGTCTCTCTGGGTATAGCCTGGGGTATTGAAGATATCATGATAGGTCGCCTGTGGATCCTCAAAACTGAAGTCGCAGTCGGCGAAAGACACCAGCACCACCAGCTGGCGGTATGTACTGCCTGCATCCCAGCCACGGTCACCGTAGGCGATGTCTGAAAGGCCGCCACGCGTCTGTCCGCCACGGGTAAACGCCTGTGGTGTCCAGTTCACCAGACAACCCACGCGCTCACCGTCGTCAGCCATCGCCAGCTCACTCATCGCCAGCAGCATGACGGCTGCTATCATACACCTTTTTAATAATAATATCTTCATTTCCGCCGCAAAAGTACACATTTTACGGCTTACCACCAAACTTTTAACCTAAAAAATGAATAAACACCATCCACTAAGGACACAAAGGACACAAAATCTTTTGTCCTTCGTGGAGGGTTTTTCTAAAATCTTTAGGGTTTCCCCCTATCCGATTTAGGGAAAATCCTTTGCCCCAGTCACAAAATAACCCGACCTTTGCAACGTGAACTGAAATCAACCCGAGTGTTTATCTCTCTAGTAACGGGAGCCGCCCACCGCGACGGTCTCCCTTTTTTGTTCTCTTTCTTCTATCTTTTTACAGCTCTTTACAATAATTTCTCTCGTTTTTCTTGCAAATTTCATTTTTATATACTATCTTTGCAGCGTTAAGTCATTGATAGCATATGGAACCAACTGTATTTACACCGACGCAGATGCATCTGCTCAGAATGTTTCAGTACATGAAGACAGAAGAGGATCTCCTCGAAATGAAGGAGGTTCTTAGTCGTTATTATGCTTCGAAGATGGACGAGCGCCTTGATGAACTCTGGGACAAAGGCATTCTTAACCAAGAGCGTCTCGACGAAATCAATAGGATGGATCTTCACCAGATGAAGTAACCCATGCGAATCGTTCTCGATACAAACTGTCTGATACAGAGCATTCCCAGGAAGAGTCCCTACCGCAAAGTGTGGGATTCCATTCTTTCTGGGAAGAATATCTTGTGCGTTTCCAACGAGATTATCGAAGAATACGCAGAGATTCTTGAAAGGCTTACAGACCAACGGACTGCCAACATTGTTATCCGCGCCATAGTCGAGAACCCTCATGTGGAGTTTGTCTCGCCCTGCTACAGGTTCAATCTCATACAGAATGATCCTGATGACAATAAGTTTGTTGACTGCGCTATAACGGCGAGTGCAAGATTTATCGTCACCAACGATACAGACTACAATGTCCTTCTCCGAACTCCGTTCCCTCATGTGGATGTGATTAAACTTCATGAGTTTGCTAATTCCTTTGTATAATTACAAAATAGCATGAATTATGAGTGAGAACGGATATACCTTTTCGCCTGCCACCTCTGAGTTTTTTGCTCAGCGTGCCGATGAGGCCATGGAACAGCTTTGGGCTGATGGCATATGGAACGAGCAGAAACTTCGCGATCTGGAGAATGCCCATTATCGTACACCATACGAAAAGCATATCACATAATTTTAGAAACCTCCTTTGAAACTCATTTAGTGCCGTTATCTCACGAAGGGTCAGACCCCTTGTGAGTAGAAAAACGCTGTCGGCGGACCTCGCGGCGGGCCGACAGCTACACACTAAAAATTTTACTTTTTAGTTCACATAAAATAACTTTAAATTAACATTTTGACCGACTCTCACGAGTGGGTTTTTCACTTCCCCTCCTAAGTTCTTGCGTCCCTTTGGTAGCAAGCGGCAAAGCCGAGCGAGGAGGGGTTAGGGGTGGTCTGAACCGCCACATATCACTTCTTCAGAACCTTCCTTGCAATCCTCCCCATGAAGTTATCCCCCCCATCCGAATGCTTCAAGACATGATTCACAATCCATGATCCCGCGAAAGACATTCGGGCGGTAAGAGGTCCGAGCGTCGGCCCCCAGAGGACGGAAGACGCTAACTGCTTACGGAACACATAATTCGTAAAATTATTGTTCGGCACACGATAATACCCTACGATCCGATACCCATTCTTCAGATGCCACCGCACACTCCACTCTGCCGTCGTAGATGTGCTGCCCGTCAGATACCGATACCCCTTCTGCCGAATGAACTCCGCCTCATACTCCAGCATCCGCGTGGCAATGCCCTCATGCCGTGCAGACTCAGCCACAGCCAGCCGGAATCCATAGCACCAGCGCTGCTTACGGTGCGGCCTGAAGCTATGCATCCCCAAAAGCTCCCCAGTCTCAGCATCCAGCGCCACAAACATCGGCGCATGGTGAATCTTTTCCTGAAACTCCTCAAACGTCAGATGCATCCACGGAGCCTCCATTCCCTGCTCAGCCCACATCCTGTGCGACTCTTTATCCAGCACATATAGCGCCTCGTCCGTCACATTTGTCTCCTTTCGTTTCTTTATATCAATCCTTCTCATCGTTTCTCTCTGTCTAAATATCGCTCCAAATGCCTATGTGCAGGGACTTTAGATAGCCTTTCAAGTCATTCGCCTATACTCAAATAATCATTCGCCTATACTCAAATAATCGTTTGCCTATAGCCAAAAGTCACGCATCATTTATCAGGGGCGGCACACTTACGGCATAGTTACGGCACAGTTTTATCAAACACTGCCGCCCAATATTCCACTGATATACAGCTATTTATCTCTAATACCGGCACGGGCGGCATAGTTTTCTTTAATTTCTATATATAACTCTTCCATCATTTATCTTACATCTCACATCTTCACTTCTTCCATCTTCCTCTTCCTTAAATTATCTCTTCTTTTTAGAGACCTCCTTGGAAACTCCGAGAAAGCAGGGATGAAAGTCAGACTTTCCAAGGATGAATCTCAGACTTTCCAAGGATGAATCTCAGACTTTCCTGGGATGTTTCTCGGAGAGCGTAAGATCGATGTTCATTCCGTGTTATGAGTACTCTTGTCGCAGATATCATTCATCATCTTTTTTATCTTTATAATCGTTTGGATATTCTCCTTAAGGGACACATAAAACACCTCATACGGAGTCATAATATTGCTCTCCCGGAATTTCAGTTGACCATCATGCTTTTTAATCTCCTGTGATATCATTTCCGTTAAACGTTTCTTATCTGAAACTCCAATCTTATTGTAAAAACTAATTAACGCATCCTTAAACATAAACTCCCGATGATTAGCAATAAAACTATATACTTCTCCTTCCAAATCAGGCCAATAGTCCAAGTCGGCATTTGAAGCAAAATATCTTAACTCATCAAACATCCCCTCTTGATTCCTGAAATGTGCAAAAAGCACGGGCTCATCATAATCATTCGACATCAGCAAGCTCTTGGAATAAAGGTCATACATATCGTGAAACTCAAATTTGAAGTTATACTCCATAATATTAGGAGGATATTTGTTGCTTCTTTTATCCATCGGGGTAATAACTTCATACACCCCTCTTAGATACCTTTCTATCATAGGGGTCAGGATATGATTAAACTTCTTCAATTTCTCTATTGCTGTGTCCTTCCGAAGTGACTCTGCTCTGTCTTTGTTCTTCTTGTCTATCAATTTACTTTGAGCCAGAGCCATATCATTCAGAAACATTCCGATTATAACGATTCCCAAGATTGCTTCTATCATTACTAAGATTCTCACAGGAGAACCTGATACGGGATACGTATCACCGAATCCAAGTGTTGTTATTGTAACAACGCTAAAGTAGAGGGAATCAATAATACCATTTATCGGTTCACACCCGCCCCAGTTGTTTGGTACAAACAAATATAAGACGGCAAAAACAACAATCGTCAGTAAATAAGCCCATGCCCAATTTAGAGGTTGTTTAAAGATATTATTCATAAATGTTCTTTTAAGTTAATCTTCTTTTACTTTGTCTTTCTCCAATGCATGGTGATAACTCCAGAAACTCTCAATATCCATATCGCCACAGTATTCATGTTCAATAATACTCAGCAAAGTCTGCCGGGCCTTTTCAGAAGCAATCATTAGAGTATCGCTGGATGTGATGTATTTTAAGAACCACATCCCGTTTTTATTGCTTATCTCATAACAGCCTTGCCCCTCGCCATATGCAATGGTGCAATAAAGATTGTAGATATCATTATAGTCGCTCTCGTTGACTGTAACAAGAAGCCATGAATTAAAATCAGTTATTGTTGCCATTTAAAATATCAATTTTAATCTTACTAAAAGTTTCTTTGTATAGGCTCTTCAAGATGACGTAACCTGCCAATAACAATGGCACTGTCGATATAATAATAATTTTGAGCACAAAAGGGACGGTTCTTTCTGTGTCTTTTCCCCATGACTTCCTAAAAAGATTAGTCTTTTTCTGTTTTTACCACGAGATTTCAGCAGAAAGCACCTCAAAAGCCGTATCTATCTTTTTCTTCTTCTTATCCAATTCTTCCAATTGAGTTATAAGACTTTTAGTATTATTCTCAGCATGCTTCTCTATCTGTCGAATCTTGTAAACGACATAAATGAATGTGAAGATAATCGGATACACAGTATTAATGATGCAGAGGGAAGTCGCTGATATGCTCACATAATTAGGGATAGGATAACAAATCCCCAACAGATCTGTGCAAATTGTGTTAACGACTGATACACAAAAGGAAAACACAAATAGAAACAAGAACACTTTTGTGGTTTGTTCATAGCAAGATGCTTCGCTGTACTGATTCCATCTGTCTTTAAATGCATTGTATGACAGGATTATCATAAATGCAAAGCATTCGATATTCAGTACATAAAGCATGATAAGTGGGAATTGATGACCTGTAGCCTTAACTATTGCCATGAAGAACAAACAAATCACACAATAAATACTCGCATATAAAAACAATGATTTAATACCTTTCCTCGCTAAAGACTTGCTGACTTCATCTTTCGTTTGTTTCTGGCTTTCCTTCCACTGCTCATCAAGCGATGAAAAATTTTCTATTAGTCCTTCTCGTTTGCGTTCAATACGTACCCTATCGCTCAGTCCATCAAGTGACATTTCTTCCAAGCTTGATTTCAGAGCAGCCATGGACTCTATATGTGACGTGAACAATCTATGATACATTCGTCCCTCATCGAAAACAGTTTTATAAACTTTTTCCGAAAACTGGGTAAATACGTACATGAAATTAATTGCGCTCACCAATTGGATGAACGCAGTAAAATCCTCAATCCACTGCATCAGATCACGAAATAGTCGTTCAAGTTCATTGTCGTATCAAGAGTGTTAAACACCCCGTCAAAAGCATTAATGAGGTTGCCCGTTGCCTTCTCATCATTGAAATTAGCAATGGCCTTACGCTCGTTGATGTCGTTTTCTAAACGGTACATGTGGTTGTCAGCAGTACAGAAATGGACTGAATCGCCCTTTTGGTTGTGAAACGACTTTCCTTGCCCATCCTTGATTTCTATACGTTTCTCCTTATAGGCTGGATGATGATACAGCATACTATAGAAGCCGGATTCGTCAGTCACCTCATCTTTTGAAGGACGATGACTTATAAGAATCTTTAGGTGCGTATCTTCCTTATCCAGAAAGTCTTGCATGCTTTGAATATATTCTGGCTTATTGACTACTGCGTCATTGCATAACATGTTTGCAGCAATACGAATATCTTTTGTCGCATTTTCGAACATAGCTGAACATATAATAAGAGCATGCTCACTACCTTCATTATGGAAAAGATAGTTCGTCTTCTCTGCTGCATATCTGCGAACAGCCTCTTTGTATACATCTAGCTCATTCATAATGTCATGATTTGTTTTAAGTTTTAATTTCTCCACAAAGTTATCAATTAATTGTTTAAAAAGCAAGTAATTTAGGCAGAAAAAACGTAAAATAGTTGCATTTTCGACTATAAATGCTCCAAAGCCAATTATCATGCACTGAATTTGGCATTTATATATAGCAAATCCTATGGCCTCATGCGTTTACTATTGGAAGAACAATTCCAGCCAAAGCACTGGAAAGGTAATTCAGGAAACCTATATTACATTCTAACTGCGACTGCTCATAGCTGTAACGCCAATCAACAAAAATGTCTTTATTATCATGAAGAACCTTTCTAAAATCTGCCTCAACATTGTAAGGTTGCGGCATTTTACCGATGATCTCCTGTTGTCTAGCTGCAGCAAGTCTGTTGAATAAGTCTTCTAAATCATGGCTTTTGACTTTTTGGTCTGAATCTGCCAAATAGAGTGCTTTGAGTTGAATCTCTATGTTAAGGCTGTATAATAGAATTCTCGGAAGAATCTCGCAGTCAAATTCAAGTGGACGACCCTGAGGAGCTGTAACGCCTTGGCGGCTTGCAAAAAATTTCGTTAGCAGATTGCCTATTTTCATAAGCTCTGCTGAGTTTTTATAGGCATTTGCTATACCGACCATGCTATCAAAGAGTGTTTTATTTTCCTGAGTCATAAGCTTTTCGGATTTATCTTATTAAACAAATGTGCGCAAGCGCAATTTTGCGCCTGCGCACCGTTTGGGTATGGCGGGATGATACCCGCTCATAGGGATTTCTTTTTAGAAGTCGTCCTCACCACCAGGAGTCTCATCCTTCGGTGTAGGCTGACCATCGCCAGGGCTAGCGATGAGGAGTGTACCCTCAATCTGGAGATCAACTACATTGACCTCAGGCATCTCATAAAATTTCTTGTCCATTTTCTTGTATTTGTTTTTTGTGTAATGTGTAGGGGATTTGACTCCCCCACACAGTTACGGGTTTATTAATAAAGTTGATTACTTCTGAATGTACTTCTTACCGTCCTTGATGACAACGCCCTTGTAGGCAGCGTTGACTTTCTGACCAGCGAGGTTATAGATGGCACCATTCTCAGCCTTGGCAGCCTTCACATTCTTGATAGCAGTAGCCTCTTCGTCGAGCCAGATCACGCGAACACCAGCAGCACTCTTCTTTGCAACGATGAAGACGCAGTCATTGAGATAGAATGTACCCTCGTTGCTGATGGGCTTAAACTTCAGACCATTTGTTGAAATCTTAGCAACAGCATAGACGGCCTCACCCTTTGTAGCATCTGCATTCTTGTTAATCTCCTGGTTCGTCTCATGTTCCTCGTAATCAAGTTTGTTAGCCAAAAGACTACCAGTAAGATAGCGCTGAGTAACAACAGCATCATCAGCTGCACCCTCACACTCGATGTACTTCTTACCGTCAGCTTCCTTAATCAAAGAAGAGGTGCCCTTGACCTTTATGATAACAGCCTGACCTAATGCAACAACATACTTGTCATTGATAGAATACAGAGGATCCATGTAGATATTTGAACCATCAGCATAAGCCTCGTATACAACAACATCACCTTCGCCCTTGCTAATAGATGTCTTGGCAGCAGCAAAGAACTTAGCATAGTAAGTCGTGTTGTCATTTGATTCCAAGAAGATCTTGCTGGCGGGTGCAGCTGCCACTTCCCACTTAACATTATTTACGTCATTTTCTACAGCGGTATCATCAAAATCCCGATTAACTTTCACCAATACGAATTCGCCATCATCTGATGCAGAGAATGCCTCCTCTCCAAATGCATCGTCTACTGCCTTAAGAGCGGTAACGGTCAACCTGATTGTCGATCCTGTAGCAGGAGTGACATCATCACCAGCGTTTGTGAAAGCACCATCTTCGACAGCCTCTGCTTCGAGTTCGCCCTCAAAAGTCACGGTCTTCAGGTTCGTATTTCCCTTGAAAGCATCTGCCATAATAGCACCAGCTTCAATGTCACCCTTGAAGGTAACAGAAGTCAGAGAAGGTTTAGTATCAGCACCTGTAGGTATACCAAGTTCATCAACGCCACCAGCAAACACCTTACCATTGACGATCAGAGTCTTAATCGCTGAACCGTCCAAGGCATCAGCCAGAAGTGCAGGAGCTTTGGTGTAATCAAGTGTACCATCCGTGGTCTTATAAACCTTTGTTTCGGGCAACTCGAGAGTTTCGATCTTAACAGTTCCCTCAAGAGCACCACCAGCCAGCAAAACAATTCTGGTATTCTTGATGTTCTGAGTTGTAAGGGCCTTCAGGTGTGCCAGAGCAATACCGAAGTCCAAAGTACCCTCGTTCAGCGTGATGGTTGTCAATTTGTCATTGTCATCAGCGCCATTCCAGAAAGGAGTTGTGTAATTACCGGGGTCAGTAGCATCGTCAGTAGCTTTACCGTTGTCGGTAAAGTACAGCAGGCTCGGGCAGTTTGCAAAGCTGATAGACTTCAGCATAGGATTATCTGCAAAAGCACCGTCCTTGATAAACGCCAGTTTAGACGGAGCCGATGCTGTTCCGAATTCAACGCTGGCAAGATTTCCGAAATCAGCGAAGGCATCTTCACCAATATACGTAACACTGGCAGCAATCTTCACACCCTTAACCTTAAGTCTGGGTTCTCCAACAAGCTCGTCAAATGCATTGTCGGCGATACCGATAACCTGATAGGGGTCACCTGATGTGTTCGTAAGAGTAGCAGGAATCACGACGATACCGTCAGATGCAAACGCATAGTCGTTTGCGAATTGCGTAATTTCGACCTTCAGGCCATCAACCTCTGCAAATTTGAAGCCGTCAGAAGCGAGCGTTACTTGCGCAAATGCGTTAGTGCTCAGCATTGCCATAACGGCAAGTGCGAAATACTTAATTTTTTTCATTGTTCTTGAAATTTTTAGTTTATAAATTAATTGAATACTTAAAAAAATTGTTTCATTTATCCTCCTGCCCATGGCCCGAAGGCTTGCGGGCAGGCTTCAGAGGGTAAAGTGCTACTTACCAGGCGCCTCCCCTCCCGGCAGCCTTTGGTACTCTGCGGGAGTCATACATTTTCTCAATACTTTCTGTTTCATCATTTTGATTGTTATTAAACTTATTAATATTGTTGTGAACTGAAATACTTCTTCTTTTCCTCGCGTCCATGCACGCCACAGAAACATAGCGGGCACTATTTAGACGACAATTTAGGAGCTGGTTTACCCTATACTCCGCTGCAAAATTATGATTTTTTTGTGATACGTGCAAGTTTTTAGAGGTTTTTTTTTATAAAAGTGCGATTTTTTTTGCTTTTTGGTGATAAAATCTATGAAAATTCCCACTTTATGGCCCATATTTAACATTTATCAACCTTCTATCCCATAAATGCACTTTTGATGTGGTCAGCCTTTTGTCCTCGTTTTTTGAAAGAATAGCCCCTATGGTCTTTATTATTATATATAAATGTACGCGCGAGGATAACGGGGGAAATCTGAGTGTGGCAGGGTGTTTGTTATTGGATTTTATGTATCTTTGTGAAAAAAAAGGTATGGAAAACAAGATCATTACTACACAATTGAAGGCTCTGTTACTAGAGACGAGACGAGTATTGGAACTGGCCGACGGCCTGCATAGAGAGGCCGGACTGTCGAGGGGGAAGGTGAGCCTAAACGACTACCTGAGTGACTATCACCAGAGAAACCTCGCTTGCCGTCGTGGGGGCAGTTATGACTCTATGATCCGCAATATGGAGAAACATCTGCGCCAATGCCTGGGATCTGATTTTGCTGCGCTGAGCGTGAGCGAGATCAACACAGCACTGTGCAAGCGTTTTGCCAGCTATCTGAAACAGGCTGTGAAGAAAACGGGGGAACCTCTCTCGCAGGTGAGCGCCCACCACTATTTCTCAGCTTTCCGCACAATGCTGGGTGAGGCCGTGGCCGACGGTTTACTGACGGATAATCCCGCCACGAGACTGCGGAAACAGGAGTTGCCGAAGCGCCCAATGGTGATGAAAACCTATCTGGATGCCGGCGAGGTAGCCCGATTGGCTATCACCGACTGTCGCTCGGAGGTGGTGAAGCGGGCCTTTATGTTCAGCTGTCTGACAGGCCTACGGCTGAGTGATATCCGCAGACTGCGCTGGCAGGACATAGAGAAGGAGGGAGACTGTTGGCGATTCTCGATCATCATGCAGAAAACACAGGAGCCGTTGCAGGCCAAACTGAGCAGTGAGGCTCGTCGGTGGTTAGGAGATCCACAGAGGGAGAAGGTCTTTCCTCTACCTGTCAATTCGACACTGTCGAGGATACTGCGTCAATGGACGGCAGCGGCAGGCATCGCCAAGAACGTCACCTTCCACACAGCCCGCCACAGCTATGCCACGATGGCGCTCTCTGCTGGGGCCGACATATACACCATCTCGAAACTGCTCGGCCATCGCAGCATCAACACCACGACAGTCTATGCCGCCGTCGTTGATACCCAGCGCGATGCCGCCGTTGACAGTGTGAGTAGTCTGCTTCGCCAACACCTCGATGAAATGACAGAGTCCCTTCTACAGACCACCCCTTTCCCCTCCTAACTCAGGAGGGGGAGGTTACTCGAACATAGTGCCCGCTATGTTTCAGTGGCGTGCATGGACGCGAGCAAAAGAAGAAGTATTTCAGTTCACAACAATATTAATAAGTTTAATTACAATCAAAATGATGAAACAGAAAGTATTGAGAAAATGTATGACTCCCGCAGAGTACCAAAGGCTGCCGGGAGGGGAGGTGCCTGGTAGATAGTATTCTACGCTCTGATGCCTGTTCCCAAGCCTTCAGGCCAAGGACAGGAGGATAAATAGAAATTATTTTTTAAGTATTTCAATTAATTTATAAACTAAAAATTTCAAAAACATGAAAAAAATTAAGTTATTCGCTCTTGCTGCATTCGCAACGCTGAGCATTAATGCATTCGCGGCAGATATCGTGGGTGGTGGCTCACAGGCATTTTCGCCTCTGACCTACAACTTTACGATTGATGAAACAACAAACCCTAAAACGTATACAGCAACTGTATCGGGATTGGTACAGAACATCACTGTGCCTGCGACTGTGGAGATTCCTGATTCTGTCGAAATGGAGGTAACACTCACTTCTGGTGCAGATGCTGGTGCAACAGTTAAGAGAAAGTTCCAGGTAGTTGGAATTGAAGAAAACGCTTTTGCTGGAACACCTGCAGCTGCCATTACAGCATTTACCATTAACGCTAAAGGTCTTGCCACTATTGGTGCAAGTGCTTTCGCTGGTACAAAGATTACCAAACTCGATCTCTCTAAGACGGTTGTGGCTAATGTCAAGAACTGGTTCGGTACAACTTACAAATCAGGAGACACTCCAGCCAAGACGAACACGACTCTTGAGGAGGTTACACTCAGCAATGTTTGGACATCAATCGACGGAGCTACTGCTGCTCCTGCTCCTGGTGCATTCGGAAACTGCACAGCTCTGAAGACCATCAACTTTGGTAAGGTTCCTGATGCCCAAATGACCAGTGCCGGCTTTACTCAGACTATCAATAAGTTGGCTTTTGAGAACACCATTCTTACTGGTATCGTACTCTCTGGCACGAAAGTGGATGCATTCCCCGCTAATGGTCTGCTCTTTGCACCCGCTGCTGACCGAACCAAAGCTGCTGCCACTCAGAAGAACTCCTCTGTGAAGACTGTGACCCTTTCCAAGGGATTCAAGAATTTGAATGGTGCTCTGGCTTATTTCACAGGTTTGGAGACTCTTAATCTTGACAGTCTGACTGGTACAGGTGCTGCGCTTAATGCAAACGAGCTCGACAGCTGTATAGCACTGAAGAAGGTGGTTATCCCTGCCAATATCGCAGCTGTCCCAGGCTATGCTTTCAACAACTGTAAGGCTCTGGCTTCAGTGTACTTCCAGCCGGCAAGTAGCACTCTTACGTCAATCGCAGGCTATGCTTTTAGTTCTTGTGCTATCGACACCATCACTGTGCCTCTGATTGATGACGCTGGTTCTACAATTGCACAGGCTGCCTTTGCAAATTGCGGTTCATTGACAACTTTCACAGTGAAGGCTGCTACAGTCGCAAATCTTACAACAGGTACAATTAACAGCAAAGCTTTTGTAGGTTGTAATGATTACATCACATTGGTGATTCCCGATGGACTTCTGACAAAGTATGAGACTGGTGAAGTTAGTGCTCCTATGCACTGTAAGTTTAAGACTGCATCAGGTGCAGATGCTAAGGAACTCACAGGAACTGCTTATGCAAACGGTTCTGGCAAATATTATGTGAAGTATAAGAACACAGGTACAAAGGACATCGCTATTGCTGCAGCTGATGCTTATGTATATGCTGCCTACCTGAACGCAGATTATAACACTCTCGACATGATTCGCTTCAAGACGAAGAAGGTTAATAATGTTGCTTCGTATGTTATTTCTCCGGATGATGTGGTACTCATTGTCACCGACAAAGAGAAAGTAGAATATACAACAATGACAACAAACAATGGCTCTACTTCTTGGGTGGCTGTAGCAGGCACAGCTGGTACTTATGATGAAGTTAATCAGTTGAAGATTGTGACAGATGCTGCAGGAACCACAAAGGCTGCTTTAGAGACAGCAGCACCTGTCGGTGTGACCTCTATCTATGTTTGGACGAACTCTGAGAAGAAAAAGACAACTGGTTTCCAAAAGCTTGGTAGCATCACAAACATCAAGAAAGATGTACTCTATGTGTATGCAAATCCTGCTGCAGGTGCTCGTCTGAACATCCGCTGGCTCGATGAGAACGGCAATGTTGAGGAAGAGGTAACTGCTATTCAGAGCATTGAGAGCGCTAAGGCTGAGAACGGCGCCATCTATAACCTCGCTGGTCAGAAGGTGAACGCTGCTTACAAGGGCGTTGTCATCAAGGACGGCAAGAAGTATATGCAGAAGTAATCAACTATATTTATAACCCGTAATTGTGCGGGGGAGTCAAATCCCCTGCACATTACATAAAAAAGTTCAAAGAAAATGGAAAAGAAATTTTATGAGATGCCTGAGGTAGAGGTGGTTGAACTGTATCTGGAGGGTGCAATCCTCTCAGACAGCAACAAACCCGGTGTCATCGATGGCGAGGCTGACGACGAGGACGATCTCGGTTAATCCCCGTAACGATTTCTATATCGTCAAAACATCTGGTGCGCAGGCGCAATTCAATGCGCTTGTGCACCTTTTTAGTTACTCTAAATCTAAAACAGCATGGACGCTATCATCATCAAGAAGCAAAAAGAGACATCCATCACAAGCGAGGCTATCTATCAGCTGAAACAAGAAGCTTACAAGCAATGGATAGAGGCTGGCTACGAGGCTCCTTGGCTTCATCATACATTGGAAGATGATGAAAAGAAAAGACGTGGGTCTGTGGTTTTTGTAGCACTCGACGCAGAAACGGGTGAACTGCTTGGCACGCACAGTTTGACACTCAATCGTCGCAAGAATATGGCATTAGGTTATGGCTTGGCTGTTAGTCCTTCTGCCCAAAGGCACGGAGTGGCCAGCTGTCTTTTGAAAGATGAAGTACGTAGGCTGAAAGACGCTGGTTATATGTATATGATAGGCTATACGGCTGAGAGTGCTGTCTGGAGCGTCAGCTGGCATTTGCGTAACCAATACAGCATTATCGGCTACAAGCGCTCACCAGATGACAACTTTGCAAATTATGTGTTCCGCAAACAACTCATATCTGTCACTTTCTCGTCCCTTGATGGCATCGGATTCATACTGCGGCATCCTGTCTATGCCCTCCATAGTAATGCAACCTTCTGTCTTCTTCGATTTGCTCTGTCATGTGCAGTCACGCGGATTACCAAGGATTCACAAGGGCGAGATAATCTCTTAGGAAGTTTCGCACGTAGAATCATCCGCAAAAGACATGCGTAATAGCGTGCTCATTCCCATGTTACCTATAAATTTGATAAACTATGCCGCCCGTGCCGGTATTGATGCTAAACAACTGTATTTCAGGAATGTGTAGGGCGGCACACTTTGATAAAACTGTGCGGTAAGTATGCCGTAACTGTGCCGCCTTTGAGAAATGATGTGTGACTTTTGGGTATAGGCGAATGATTATTTGAGTATAGGCGAATGACTTGAAAGGCTATCTAAAGTCCCTGAGCATAGGGCACAAAAGATAAAAACCCACTCGGGAGAGTCGGTCAAAATGTTAATTAATGTAACATTTAAAATGTGAACTAAAAAGTAAAATTTTTAGTGTGTAGCTGTCGGCCCGCCGTGAAGGCCCGCCGACAGCAGTTTTAACAAGAAGATGGAAGAAAGAAGATGCGTGGAAGGGTTACTTACAACCTTTCCATCCAATGGGACAGGAAAACGTCGCTAATTGAGTAAATCGTACCATTGAGGGTAACGTCGTCGTTAAGCAGACCTTTCTCACAGAGCGCATCTGCCAGACGGCGAGAGACAGAAGGTGTGCCTATTTTGTGTCTTTTCAGGAACTCAGAGGATGTGATCTGTTGGACGCTCCCATCCTTGGCTACGGCAATCAGGTAGTCCCATTGCTTGTCTGTCAACATCTGACGGTATTGCAGCCAAACAGCCTCACCCTGCTTCATGATTTGCTGGCAGGCATTTTTTACTTCCTCTATTCCGATAATGCTGTCGCCATTGGCATAAACCGTGTGACAGAGTTGCTGGGTAAAATAGGTGTGTCTGCGGGTCCAGTCAAGTATAAACTGCAGTGCCTCGTCGGTGATGCTACGTTGTCCACGGTTCATTAACTGCCGGATAAATGGTGAATAAGACTCCTCAGAGATTTTGCCGAGTGATACAAAAGTGGTACTGCTGTAGAAGGGCTTCTTCTCGTTGGTAAAGATGTCAGTCATCAAGTGCTTCTTGCTGCCGCAGAAGATAAACGTCAGGTTATGCATCTGTTGGATATAGGTACGCAGCAGTGCCTCCATGTTTTGTTCCGGGTATTCACGGATCTGCTGAAACTCATCGATGGCCATGACGATAGGTTCATTCTGGCTGTCGAGAAAGTCGAAAAGTCCACGCAGCGTGTACTCCTTCTCGTGTGCCGTCTGGTAGGCTATCTGCAACTGAGGCTCTCCTGTGATGTTGTCGAAAGAGAGTTGTGGTCGGAGCGATTTGATGAAGGTCAGTAGTTTGTCGCCCATCGATGTCTTGGGTTGGAAAGACTTCATTGCGGCCTCGGCCAACAGTTTGATGAAGTCATCAATGCTGCGTGATGCGAAGATGTCCAAGTAGATTGTGCGGATGTCGGGCCTCACCTCGTGGAGCTCGTCGAAAAGACGATAGATTAATCCGGTCTTACCCATACGGCGCTGTGAGATGAGCGTCATGTCTGAGTGGTTGACACAGTTACGCAACATCAGTTGCAGCTCTTCTTCTCTGTCGCAGAAGAGGTCTTTCGACTCATACGACTTAATGACAAATGGATTCTCCATACCTGATCATGTTTGATTTCGGCTGCAAAGATACGAAAAATAATTGATTACACAAAATGTGTAACACAAAATGTGTAATGGAGAAGCAAAATAAAATATTTATAGGTTTATTTGGTTTTTTCCTCGCTTATTCGTATCTTTGACTTCGTCGAAGATAGGCTGCAACTCGGAAAAACCAAAAGAAAATTGCTTATTCTTTTGGTTTTTCACTCATTTTGCACTATCTTTGCAGCCCAAAAACAATAAAGATGAAAGAGATGTATTATAAGGTGGCAGAACACGTGTTCGTGCTGAAGACGGGCGAACACGACAGTCTGCTTGGTGACTTGAGACAGTATGAGCCGTTTCTGACGGATCCCACAGAAGAGTTGACTTTCAGCATGGAGGTTGTTGACGAACTGCCTGTGTCAGACATCCAGGAGGAGCTGAGACAGGAGGAAGAGGGGCAGACCATCGTGGCCGGACATCTGGCCGGTGGCGAGGCTTACTTTGAGTTCTGGTTAGGCAAGAAGCAGTGTTCCATCATGGTGGCTGACAAGGATTATCGCGAGGCCAAGGTCTGCGTGAAGCAGAATTGGTCGTTTGGGGTGAACAACGCCATGATGGTGATGTATGCACTGGCTACGGCCAACAGCCAGACGGCGCTATTCCACTCGTCGGTGGTGAGCTATCAGGGTAAGGCATATATGTTCCTTGGCACGAGCGGAACGGGCAAGAGCACGCACTCCAGCCTGTGGCTGAAGTATATCGAGGGAACGGAACTGGTGAATGATGATAATCCCGTGGTGCGCATCATCGACGGCGTGGCCCGTGTGTATGGTTCGCCCTGGAGCGGCAAGACACCCTGTTATAGGAACGTGGTCTATCCCGTAGGCGGCATCGTGAAACTGGATCAGGCTCCCTATAACGAGATCAAGCGGTTGAAAGGCGTCAGGGCCTACGCGGCTGTCGTGCCGTCAATATCCGGCAAGCGCTGGGACAAGCGACTGGCTGAAGGTCTGCATGAGACGGAGAATCTGCTGGCACAGTATGTGCCCGTATGGCATCTGGACTGTCTGCCCGATGAGGCAGCTGCCCGTCTGAGTTGTAATACCTGTGCCCATGGAGCAGATGCATAAGACACTGCCTACCAATGAGGTCATCGCCGGCGTCATCAAGGCCTTAGAGACGGTGCCACGCGTGGTGCTGCCTGTCAGAGGCACCAGCATGCTGCCGTTTATCATTGGCGATGTGGACAGCGTGGAACTGGTGAAGACCCAGAGTGTGGAGGTGGGCGATGTGATACTTGCTTGGATCAACGGCAGCCGGTATGTGGTGCATCGCGTCATCAAGGTTGATGGCGACAACGTGCAACTGATGGGCGACGGGAATTTAGGTGGTGAAGAGCACTGCAAGATAAGTGATGTAGCCGCCAAGGCAGAGTATGTCATCAGTCCCAGTGGAAGAAGAGCGTACCTCTATTCGCCTTGGAGGGTCAGGGCCAGTAGGTTCTGGTGGAAGATCAAGCCGGTACGGCGTTGGATCTTAGCCATCTATCGCCGCACCATCCTGAAATATAAGATTCACAAGTCACACAGATCGCACGGATGACACAGATTTTGATGATGAGAAAGCTTCATTTGTTATTTTTGCTGATGGTGGCAATGGGAGTTCAGGCACAAGAGAAAGGCATGAAGATGGACTTGTGGCCTAATGGAGCGATGTATGCCAGCAGTAATAAGGAGGACAAGGCAGAGATGACCGTGTATCTGCCCGACGCGAAGAAGGCGACGGGACGGGCGGTGGTGTGCTGTCCGGGCGGCGGATATTCCCATTTGGCGATGGATCACGAAGGACACCAGTGGGCCACATTCTTTAATAATCAAGGCATCGCGCTGATCGTGTTGAAATACCGTATGCCCCACGGCAACCCGATGGTCCCCATCTCTGATGCCGAACAGGCCATCAAGACGGTGCGCAAGAATGCTGTCAACTGGCATATCGATCGTACGCAGATCGGTATCATGGGTTTCTCGGCAGGCGGACATCTGGCCTCCACCATCGCCACCCACTCCACGGGCGAGGCGGCTCCAAACTTCCAGATACTCTTCTACCCTGTCATCACAATGGACATGGGATTTACGCATAAGGGTTCGCACGACAATCTGTTAGGGACGAACCATTCAAAGAAAGAATGGCGTCGCTTAGAGGCAGACTACAGCAACGACCTGCGCGTGAACCGTACTACGCCAAGGGCTTTCTTGGCGCTGTCTGACGACGATAAGGTGGTGCCGGCAGCCAACGGCTTTGGCTACTACGAACAGCTGTACAGGCACGATGTGCCGGCCTCGATACATATCTATCCGACAGGTGGTCACGGCTGGGGCTACCGCGAGAGCTTCGAATACCACTACCAGATGATCTTCGAACTGAAAGCCTGGCTTGAGAGTTTTTAAGACAACGAATTACACGAATTTCACGAATTAATTATCTTACCACAGATTTCTTGCGTCCCAGTGGTAACAAGCGGCAAAGCCGAGCGCGCAGATTCCACAGATTATCTCATGCGCAGCCAATTCGTGTAATTCGTGAAATTCGTTGTTGAAAAAATAAGCCGTAGGAAGCTTCCTACAGCTTAATTGTGTGTCGACACTTGGATTCGGACCAAGGACCCCCACCATGTCAAGGTGATACTCTAACCAGCTGAGCTATGCCGACTTTTTCGTTTTGCGGGTGCAAAGGTAGCATTTTAAAATGAGAAATAAGAAATGAGAAATGAGAAATTGCTGCGCGTTGGGAATTTTTAACTTTTACACCAGATGTTATGGGAAACGAATATGAATAATATGAATAATCAAACTCACAAATAAAAAAGAATAAATTTCATTCAAATTCGTGGATAAAATTATTCATATTATTCACATTCGTTTTTTAAAACTACAGTAATTTCTTTATCTCAGCTTCTAAGTCCTTGATATTAGCGGCGCGGGTGACGATATTGTTGCCGCGATCGATGAGGAAGAAGTCGGGGATGGACTGGACGTTGTAGAGCATCAGACGCTGGGAATTGACGCCATCGGCATCGCGGACACTGACCCAGGGAAGGGCTGCCGTCTGCTGCTTCCAGAAGTGCTCATCAGGATCGAGGCTCACCTGATAGACTTCAAAGCCCTGAGCGTGGTATTTGTTGTACAACTCTCGGAGCATAAGGATACGGGCAGGCGACTCATCCATCGCAAAGATATGAAAGTCGAGCAGCACCACCTGCCCCTTCAGATCGGTGAGATGACGCATCTGACCTTTATTGTCCGTCAGGGCGACATCGAGCACTCCAGCCTCAGAGACCTTCGAGGCGTCCACCTCCAAGTCCTGATTCTGAGCAGCCACGATACGTTGGTTCTTCATGCCCTCGATGGCGATGTTATGCAGGTTCTGGCCACGCTCGGCATGGGGATAATAAGTATCCCAGCTGGTAGCGACAGCGGCAAAGGCCCTGATGTCTTCTTTTTCAGTACGAGGATTGAAGATGAGCCACTGGCCGATCGTCTGGAAGAGAGCAAAGTAGGCATAAGCCTTGTTGGGCTCTTTGTAGATGTAATTCTTCATCACGTCGTCCTTATAGATGTTGATCAAGCTCTGGATGCTGTCACCGATAACCTTAACACCGAGGGCAGTGTTCTGCTGGATGGCGATGGCCTTAGCCTGCAAGTCCATCTGTTTCATCGTGAGCTCACGGATTTTCTCGCAGTTGTCAGAACCGCTGACGGTATAGTTGGCAGCCATTCCCGGATATTCGGCCTTGATCTGAACAGTCTCGGTGGAGTCGATGCTGACATTGATAATCTGGTCGGCGATACGGAGACGATAGAACTCAGGTGCCTCAGTGGGATCACCACTGAAGGCGAAATTGCCGTCGCCACTGAGTTTCACGGAGTCGAGTACCTGAATACCTTCCAGTCCGACATTCTCGAAATAGAGCACCGAGTCGCCGGCATTGGCGATCTGTCCTTCGACGTTGAACTTGTTATTGCTGCACGAGGCTGCTGTCATGGCGGCCAATATCACAGCGGCCACCTTAAAAATATTATTCATATTTACGATTTATTTACCATTTTCGGGTGCAAAGGTACGAAAAAAACCACAGATTACACAGATTACACAGAAAAATAAGAAAAAAAAACGTAAAATATCCCCCTTTCTTCGTTAATTAATATAATAATGTGTAACTTTGTGGCCGATTTTAGCGACAGGACAGCGCTTCTGTCGCATTGAAGTTTTATATTTTAGATGTTTTAAATCAAGATGAATGTAATTACAAAAACCATTCAACTGGCTGATGGAAGGACCATCACCATTGAAACCGGGAAAGTGGCAAAACAGACCGATGGTGCCGTTATGCTGAAGATGAACAACACCGTACTCCTGGCCACCGTTTGTGCCGCAAAGGATGCAGTTCCCGGAACCGATTTCATGCCGCTGCAGGTGGACTATCGCGAACAGTACAGTGCCGCAGGCCGTTTCCCCGGTGGATTCACCAAGCGCGAAGGCAAAGCCTCAGACAATGAAATCCTCACATCACGACTGGTGGACCGTGTGCTCCGTCCCCTGTTCCCAAGTAACTATCACGCAGAAGTATTCGTCAATGTCATGCTGCTCAGCGCCGACGGTGTTGACCAGCCCGATGCCCTTGCCGGATTCGCTGCCTCTGCAGCCCTGGCATGCTCGGATATTCCTTTCGAGTGCCCTATCTCCGAAGTCCGCGTCGCCCGCGTCAACGGTGAGTATGTGATCGATCCTACCTTCCAGCAGATGAAGGAGGCCGATATGGACATCATGGTCGGTGCCTCTGCTGAGAACATCATGATGGTGGAAGGTGAGATGAAGGAGGTCAGCGAGCAGGATCTGCTGGGTGCCCTCAAGGCTGCTATGGACGCCATCAAGCCGATGTGCGAGCTGCAGGCAGAACTGAGCAAGGAGCTCGGTAAGGACGTGAAGCGCGAGTACGACCACGAGGTAAACGACGAGGCGCTGCGCGAACAGATGAACAAGGAGTGCTACCAGCCCGCCTACGACGTGACCAAGCAGGCTCTGGAGAAGCAGGAGCGTGCCGAAGCCTTCGAAAAGATTCTCGAGGACTTCAAGGAGAAATTCTTTGCAGAGCATCCGGAGATCACCGATGACTCCGAGATCTCTAAGGATGAGTATGAGGCAATGATGGAGCGTTACTACCACGATGTGGAGCGCGACGCTATGCGCCGTTGCATCCTCGACGAGGGTATCCGTCTCGACGGTCGTAAGACCACTGACATCCGTCCCATCTGGTGCGAGGTATCTCCTCTGCCTATGCCTCACGGAAGTGCTATCTTTACCCGTGGTGAGACACAGTCACTGTCAACCTGTACTCTCGGTACAAAACTCGATGAGAAGCTCGTTGACGATGTGCTGGAGCATGGCTATATGAAATTCTTGTTGCACTATAACTTCCCCCCGTTCTGTACGGGTGAGGCCAAGGCCCAGCGCGGCGTAGGCCGTCGTGAGATTGGTCACGGTCATCTGGCATGGCGCGGTCTGAAGGGTCAGATTCCCGAGGACTTCCCTTACACCGTGCGTCTGGTTTCT
>ONCZ01000033.1 GCA_900316445.1 uncultured Prevotellaceae bacterium
GGCTGGTGCTGGACTGGAGGAGACATACAGACTGAATGACCGGCTGAGTCTGTTCGGGGCCCTGGGATATCAGGTGTCGACGAGTGAGGGCATGGGATACAGTGGCACGGGTATGGATGTGGCGGCTGGCAGCAATGGCTTCTTTGACATCGACTTCGCCATCCGGTATGACCTGGGGAGGAACCGGTTCTATCGGAATGAGGAGACGAAGCGGGCAGCGTATTCGCAGCCTGTGGCAGGTCATAACTGGCCCAGGTTTGCAGTGAACACACTTGCGTCGGTGGGTGTGGGCTTCGCCCTGAAGACGGCTCTGAAGAAGATGGTGAAGGAGGAGCGTCCGGACCACTCGGACAAGGAGTCGTTCCCCTCGGGGCATGCCACCATGGCGTTTGCTGCTGCGCGGTCGATAGACAAGGAGTTCAGGAAGGAGAGTATCTGGATCCCGATAGCGGGCTATGCGGCTGCCACGGCCATCGGCGTGGAGCGTGTGGCCAGTGACCGGCACCACTGGTATGATGTGGTGGCCGGGGCTGGACTGGGCATCGCCTCGGCGGAGTTGACGTGGTGGCTTTCGGATATGCTCTTCCCGCAGCGGAAATATGGTGTCGCCATCGGCACTTCGGGAAACACAATAGATGTGACGGTGGGGTTGTGATTGTGGCTGATGATTGGCAGCCACAATCAAAATATGGTAATATGAGTTATGGGGAGAAGTTGGAGATCAACTTCTCCCTTTTTTTTGCATAATATCTTACTTGTCCTCCTGGCCGGAGGATGCCGAGCGCTTCGGCGCGAAGAAAAAGAAGCGTTTTTTCTCTTACTTTCTTCGGCGCGAAGAAAGAAGCAAAGTTTAGAGTCCCTTGATAAGGGACGGCTATAATGCAGGGATCCCCTGCAGGGTTCACAACCACCTTATCCTCCTTGTCCTAAGGAGGAACTCGAACCACTCTCCAAACCTCCCCCCTATATGGGGAGGCTTAACTGCCTCCGGGGGCAAGCCACCCTCCGTCAGAGTTTTTGTATGGCTCTCAGGCTTTCGCCCTTCGGGTTCGCCATGTTTTTTTACACCTCTCCCCCTGCCCCTCCCCTGAAAGGGAAGGGGAGGCTGCGCACAAAAGAACTTATATGTAATCGTCTTGGACCCTTCTGCGCCTGGTTGAGTCCCTTTGTCTTGGCTCTCTCTTCTGCGCCTGGTTGAGCCCCTCTTTCTTGGCTCTCTCTCTTCTGCGCCTGGTTGAGCCCCTTTGTCTTGGCTCTCTCTTCTGCGCCAGGTTGAGCCCCTTTCCAAGGGGCGGCGCAAGCGGGGAAGTAGACAATCATGGCTCGCCCGAAGGGCACAGGCTTTGCGAGCCATACCAAAACCCTGACGTAGGGCGGCTTGCCCCCGTAGTCAGTTAC
Organism: uncultured Prevotellaceae bacterium; assembly: GCA_900316445.1. Lineage (GTDB taxonomy): Bacteria > Bacteroidota > Bacteroidia > Bacteroidales > Bacteroidaceae > Prevotella. The sequence continues at coordinate 1,399 of ONCZ01000033.1, forward strand.
ATCCTCTTGCCAACGATTGGCGAGAGGCTTGGAGAGTGGTTCGAGATCCTCCTTAGGACAAGGAGGATAAGGTGGTTGTGACCCCTGCAGGGGAACCCTGCATAAAAAAGGTATATAGGACAGCTCCTACAAAAGAAGTTTGTAAGGCTTGCCTTACTTTTTTCTGAAAAATGGCACGATGTTTGCAAGAAATGTTGTATCTTTGCACAAAAATAGGTAAAATCGTAAATATAGATGACGAGTCAATTTTCGCCAAAAGTATCAGAGATACTCGCTTTTTCCCGTGAAGAGGCAGCACGTCTGGCCAGCCGAAGCGTGGGTCCGGAGCATCTGCTCCTGGGCATACTGCGCTCGAACGACGGCCCCGTGGTGGACTTGTTCCAGCGGCTGAACCTGAACCTGCAGTCGGTGAAGACCGAACTGGAGATGCGTGTCAGGGAGGACGAACTCGGCATGCCCATACATACCACCGACCTGGTGCTCAACGAGAAGGCAAGCAATATCCTGAAACTGGCCGTGTTGGAGGCCCGTATCCAACGATCAAACAAAGTAGACGAACAACACCTGCTGCTGGCGATCCTGCACGATCTCGCCAACAACGGGGCTAAACAAGTATTAGAATTGAACAATATGAATTACGAAGACGCTATGGCTATGCTCTATGCGCCTAAAAATAATGGTATTAGAAACGGTATCGGCCTGCCCGATGAAGACGAGGAGGAATTCGAGGAAACCTCTAATGCCTCCGGAAATGCCAGCAGTTCCAGGGCTTCCGGAACTACAACAACCACCACCCAGAAGAAACCTGCCTCAAAGACGCCTGTACTCGACACGTTCGGCACAGATCTTACCAACGCCGCCGCTGAGGGACGGCTTGATCCCTGTGTGGGTCGTGAGAAGGAAATCCAGCGCATCATCGAGATCCTGGGACGAAGAAAGAAGAATAATCCAATATTAATAGGTGAACCCGGTGTGGGAAAGAGTGCCATCGTCGAAGGACTGGCACAGCTTATCACTGACCACCATACGTCGCCGATGCTCTTTGGCAAGCGCATCTACACTCTCGATATGACGGGTGTGGTGGCCGGCACGAAGTATCGTGGACAGTTTGAAGAGCGCCTGAAGGCCCTGATGAAGGAACTGGAGGCAAATCCCGACGTGATAGTGTTCATCGACGAGATCCACACCATCATAGGTGCGGGTTCTACTCCCGGTTCGATGGATGCCGCCAACATTATGAAACCTGCGCTGGCACGAGGCACCATCCAGTGTATCGGAGCCACGACACTTGACGAATACCGTAACTCCATCGAGAAGGACGGTGCGCTGGAGCGTCGTTTCCAGAAGGTGCAGGTGGAGCCGACCACCAACGAGGAGACACTACAGATCCTGCGGAACATCAAGGACCGTTATGAGCACCATCACCACGTGACCTATACTGACGAGGCACTGGTAGCGTGTGTCAAATTGACAGACCGTTATGTGACAGACCGCTTTATGCCCGACAAGGCCATCGATGCCCTCGACGAGACGGGATCGCGTGTGCATCTCGGCAATACCCAGATTCCGCCTGAGATTGCGGAGAAAGAGAAGGAGATAGCCAACATCAAGGAGAAAAAGCAGTTGGCGGTGAAGAACCAGAACTTCGAGCTGGCTGCTGGTTATCGTGACCGTCAGACGGTGCTCGAGACGGAGTTGAAACTCCTGAACGAACGTTGGAGTTCCGGCGAGGGCGAGGAGCGTCAGGTGGTAGATGCCGAACAGGTGGCTGAAGTCGTTTCGATGATGACGGGTGTGCCTGCCCAGCGGATGGCAGAACAGGAGGGTGTCCGTCTGAAGGGTATGGCTGTCTCGCTGAAGAATGCCGTCATTGCCCAGGATGCCGCCATCGACAAGATGGTGAAGGCCATCCAGCGCAACCGTGTCGGACTGAAAGATCCCAATCACCCCATCGGTGTGTTTATGTTCCTCGGTCCTACGGGTGTGGGTAAGACCTATCTCGCGAAGAAACTGGCAGAGTTTATGTTCGGCAGTGCGGATGCACTGATCCGTATCGATATGAGTGAATACACGGAGAGTTTCAACACTTCGAGACTCATTGGTGCACCTCCGGGATACGTAGGTTACGAGGAGGGCGGACAGCTGACCGAAAGGATAAGACGTCACCCCTACTCCATCGTACTGCTCGACGAGATTGAGAAGGCCCACGGTAATGTGTTCAACCTACTGTTGCAAGTGCTCGACGAGGGACGACTGACGGATGGTAACGGACGATTCGTGGACTTCCGCAACACGGTGATCATCATGACCTCGAATGCTGGTACACGACAGTTGAAGGACTTTGGTCGCGGTGTGGGATTCAGTGCAGGCAGTGCGAGTGCCATCGCCCTCAACGAACAGGATAAGCAGCACGCCAGGGATATCGTGCAGAAGGCACTCTCGAAACAGTTCTCGCCAGAGTTCCTGAACCGTCTCGACGAGATTATCACCTTCGACCAGCTCGATCTGGAAGCCATCAAGCGCATCATCGATGTGGAATTGAAGGGACTCTACCAGCGCATCGAACAGATCGGCTATAAGATCGACTTGTCGGAGGAAGCGAAGGAGTTTGTGGCGACGAAGGGCTACGATGTGCAGTTCGGTGCCCGTCCGTTGAAGCGAGCCATACAGAATTATATCGAGGATGGCATCAGCGACCTGATTGTGAATGGCAACCTGCCGCTGGGATCTGTAATACACATTACACTGAAGGAAAACAAAAATGAGTTAGCATTCAGCTAACTCATTTTCCCCTCCTAAGTTAGGAGGGGTTAGGGGTGGTCTGAACACCCTCAATATCTACCTCAGAATCAGCACTTGTTCAGACCCCCTCTGACTCCCCCTAACTTAGGGGGAGAAGATATTACCTATAGACTCTCGCACTCCTTGACCCACGGGGCAAACGAGGCATCGCTCGGCATACGCCAGTCACCACGTGGTGAGAGGCTTACACTACCCACCTTCGGACCGTCAGGCATACAGGAACGCTTAAACTGCTGGGTGAAGAAACGACGACAGAATACCGTCAGCCATTTCTTGATGGTTGCCTCTTCGTAGTAGGCTCCACGGCCTTCGACGGGCGAGGCTGTGCAGAAGGCTTTCTTTGCCAGCATGAAGATCTTCGACGGCGAGAAGCCATAGCGCAGAAAATAGTAGATGAAGAAATCGTGCAACTCGTAGGGGCCTACGAGGTCTTCTGTCTTCTGCTTGATCTGTCCGTTCTCATCGGCAGGGATCAGCTCGGGTGATATCGGAGTGTCAACAATGTCGAGCAAAGTCTCGGTAGCCATCTCACTGGCGACATACTTCACGAGGTGACGGATGAGCGTCTTGGGCACACCGGCATTCACACCGTACATCGACATGTGGTCACCATTGTAAGTGGCCCAGCCCAATGCGAGTTCCGAGAGGTCGCCTGTACCCACCACAATCGCATTCTCCTTGTTTGCCACGTCCATCAAAATCTGTGTACGTTCGCGGGCCTGTGAGTTCTCATAGGTGGTATCGTGAATCTTCGGGTTGTGGCCGATATCCTCGAAATGCTGGGTGACAGCCTTGGCGATAGAAATCTCACGGACGGTCACCCTGAGTGTCTCCATCAGTTTCACAGCATTGTTATGCGTGCGGTCGGTCGTACCGAATCCAGGCATCGTGATGCCGATGATACCCTTGCGGTCAAGGCCCAGTTTGTCGAAAGCCTTCACCGTCACAAGCAGGGCCAGCGTTGAGTCGAGTCCGCCACTGATGCCGATGACCGCCTTCTCGGCGCTGATATGATAAAGGCGCTTGGCGAGACCTGCCACCTGGATATTCAGGATCTCCTCGCAGCTCTCAGACATATTCTCTGTCTTGGGGATGAACGGATGCGGGTCGATCTCACGCAACAGTTCAAACTCCTTCGGTGCCACAGCCTTGCACACGTTCTCATGGGCATGGGCATGACGCTGGGCATTGATGAAGGTGGTGTTCACCCGACGTTCGGAACGCAGTTTCTCCACGTCAATCTGGTTCACCTGCAACTGAGGCTGGAACGAGAAACGCGAACCTTCCAAGATCAGATGACCGTTCTCAAAGATCAGGGCATTACCACCATAGACCGCATCCTGCGATGACTCGCCGAAACCGCAACTGGCATAGACGTAGCCACTGATAGTACGGGCACTCTGCTGGGCGAGCAAGGATTTCAGATAGGTATGCTTACCGATCAGCTCGTCGCTGGCGGAGAGGTTCAGGATGATGTCGGCACCTGCCAGTGCCAGGTTGTTGCTGGGCGGGATGGGAGCCCATACGTCCTCACAGATCTCACAACCGAACTTCACACCATCGGCGGTAACGAAGAGCTGTGGCTCTGATGTCACATGCACAGGACTGCCTGCGAAATAGATATCCGTCGGATTCAGATCCTGAGCCGAGGCAAACCAACGTTTCTCGTAGAACTCACCGTAGTTAGGCAGATAGGTCTTCGGCACGATGCCGAGCAACGCACCACTCTGGATGACGGCGGCACAGTTGTAGAGCAGACCGTTGATCACCACAGGCAGTCCGAACACCGTGATGATGTCGAGCTTGCGGGTGAAGTCGAGCAATAGCATCACACCCTGTTCAGCACGGTCGATAAGGGCCTGCTGTTTGAAGAGGTCCTGACAGGAATAGCCCGTCAGACACAGTTCTGGCAGTACCATCAACTCCACTCCCCGACCCTCGGCCTGGGCGATGAGACTCTCTATCTGTTGCACATTGTACTCTACGTCGGCCACCTTCACCGCCGGAACGGCAGCAGCCACCTTAACAAATCCGTATTTCATAACTTTATCTTTTGGACGTCGTTTTCAATAATCGTATAGATCAGCGCAGGCTGTTCGAAGAAATCGTTCTCGCGGAAAGCGTGGAGCTTGTAGAACTTCACAGTGTCCACGTTGATCTGTGCATTCACCGTCGGTTTCAGCAGGAAGGTCTTGTCACGCTTGTAGGCGATGATCTGCACGCAACAGTGCTCCACCCCGTTCAAGTCCTCACGGCCGAACTCCTCGAGAAACTCCTTCGTGTTCGGTTCCAGCTCTCCCTCGGCGCGCACCGTCCAGGCATTGTTCTCGCCTGTCATATACACGTAGAGCATATAGTAGTTCGAGTCGTTCACGAGATAGCTCTCGAATCGCGTCTGCGTCAGTTCCTTCATATCCATCGGCACAAAGGCCAGGTAGGCACTCAGCCGTTCCCCGCCCTTGCGCTCCACGGGTTTCGCCTTGAAGGTAATAGGCTTGTCTTCGGGTTCCGGCTCTTCGTCAGAGGACTGGGGAGAATGGGCGGATTGGGCAGATTGGGACTTTACCTCCACCATATGTCCCGTGCCGTAGTCCTCATCGCCTACAACCACGACTTCCGTCGTCAGCATAGGCACCTGAAAGCCGTCTTCGTCCTCTACGAGCACGATATTCTTTCCCTGGAATCCGGCCACGCGGCCTCCTCCTATCTCATTCAGGAATCTGACCTGATCACCAATCTTCATCTCTTTTAGTTTCTTTTTCTGGGGGCAAAGGTAAATAAAATTGCCCGAACCACCAAAGATTCGGGCAACTTTATTTTATCAAGGGAATATTATCAGATGATTCCGAAGAGGTTCTTGAGGCCGCCGTCGACACCAGAGAAGCCCATAAAAGCAAGACTCAGGAGACCTGCGGAAAGCATCACGATAGCCATACCCTGCATACCCTTGGGAATCTTTACAAGCTCAAGTTGTTCACGCATACCGGCGAATACTGTCAGCGCCACACCGAAACCGATGGCAGTGGAGAAGGCATAGACCACAGACTGCAAGAGGTCGTAATCCTTCTGGATACAGAGGATGGCGACACCGAGCACGGCACAGTTGGTCGTAATGAGCGGCAGGAAAATGCCCAGAGCCTGATAGAGAGCCGGCGACACCTTCTTGAGGATAATCTCCACCATCTGCACCAACGAGGCGATGACAAGGATGAAGGCGATAGTCTGCAGGTATTGCAAGCCGAAGGCATCGAGCACGTATTTCTGAACGAGCCAGGTGACGATGGTAGCCAGTGTCAGCACGAAGGCGACGGCTGCCGACATACCCAGCGAGGTGTCAATCTTCTTCGATACGCCAAGGAACGGACAGATGCCGAGGAATTGTGCCAACACGATGTTGTTCACAAAAATGGCGCTAATGAAAATCAAAACGTATTCCATAATTTACGATTTACATATTGACGATTTACTATTTTAGCTGCGCAGTTTATTTACGATCGCGATGAGGAAGCCGAGGGTGATAAATGCACCTGGAGGCAGTACGAAGAGCAGGATGTTGTAGGTCTCGGGCAGGAGCGTCAGTCCGAAGATGGAGCCATTGCCGAGGAGTTCACGACAAATGCCCAGAAGAGTCAGTCCGAGGGTGAAGCCAAGGCCTATTCCGATGCCGTCGAAGAGGGATGCCACAGGTGACTGTTTGGAGGCGAAGCCCTCCGCACGGCCAAGGATGACACAGTTTACTACGATCAGCGGGATAAAGAGTCCAAGAGCCGCGTCGATGTCAGGAAGGAAGGCTTTGATAACCAGTTGCAGGATGGTGACAAAGGCAGCAATGACGACAATAAACACAGGGATGCGCACCTTGTCGGGGGTGACGGACTTCAGACAGGAAATCACAACGTTGGTGCAGATGAGCACCGCCATCGTAGCCAAGCCCATCGACATACCATTCAAGGCAGAAGTGGTTGTGGCCAGCGTGGGACACATACCTAGCATCAGGACGAACGTGGGGTTCTCCTTGACGATGCCATTCTTAATGATACTTATATAACTCATATTCTATTTCTCTTGTTTAGTGGCACCTGTTTCGCCGTCGGTGGCGGGAGTGGCCTTGTAAGCGTTATAAGCACTGTTCACTGCGAGGAGGAAGGCACGGCTGGTGATGGTAGAGGCCGTGATGGCATCCACCTGTCCACCGTCCTTCGAAACGGCCAGAGGTTCTGCGGGCGACTTACCGATGATGTCGCCTTTCTCGCCCTTCTGGAACCACTTGTCGGCTTTGGCACCGAGACCCGGTGTCTCAGCGTGTTCGAGCAGGGTATAACCAAGGATCTTGCCATCAGGGGCGAAACCCACAAGCAGTTTCAGTTCGCCACCGAAACCATTGGCAATAGTCTCCACAGCCGCACCGAGATCTTTTCCCTGTGCGTCTTTCGTCTGATAAATGATAAAAGTGACATCCTTGCCCTTGGGACCTTTTGTCTGCACGGTATCGGTCTGGTTGACGGTCAGGTTGTCAACACACATCACCGTCTTGATACCGTCGGCGAGGGCTTTTGCCTTCTGGGCATTGATGGGACCTTCGGTCAAGTGGTTCACATAAGCGAGGATACCACCCATAATGACAGCCACTCCTGTGAGTGCCAGCACCATATTCGTCAATGTAGATTCAAGCTTCTTCATAATGTCATTTACGATTTACTGATTTACGATTTGGCAGGCACTTCGCCGAAGCGCTTGGGTTTCACATAATTGTTGATGAGGGGCGTGAACGCATTCATGATGAGAATGGCGAACGACATACCCTCGGGATAGGCACCCCAGTTACGGATGACGACGGTGAGGAAGCCGATGGCGACGCCGTAGATGAGTTGTCCCTTCGGTGTCATCGGCGAAGTCACATAGTCTGTAGCCATAAAGATAGCACCTAGCATCAGACCACCGGAGAGAATTACCGAGATAGGATCGGCATAGGCAGGATTAGCCAGATGCAGCAGCCCTGCAAAGACGAACACCGTGCCGATGATTGAAACAGGTATGTGCCACGTGATAATCTTCTTCCACAACATATATCCCAAGCCGATGAGCAGTGCCAGCGCACAGATCTCACCAAGTGCTCCAGCGCCGTCGGGATGGTTACCGATCAACAGATCGAGGGATGAGGGCAGGTCTTCGAGTACCGAGGCATCGCCACTCTTAATGGCCCACTTCATAATGGAAAGCGGTGTAGCACCCGTCTCAGCATCGAGATAACTGCCCAGCTGGCCAACCTTCGGCCACGTGGTCATCTGTGCGGGGAAGGCCACGAGCAGCGCGGCACGACCCACGAGCGCGGGATTGAAAAGATTATTGCCAAGGCCTCCGAACGTCATCTTGGCCACGCCGATGGCGAACAATGCACCGATGATGATAATCCAGATGGGGAGGTTCGACGGGAGGTTGAATGCCAGGAGCAGACCCGTCAGAATGGCCGATCCATCCATAATGGTATTGCGCTCCTGCTTCAGGATATACTTGCTGATAGCCCACTCGAAGAAGACGCAGGCTGCCACACTCGTTGCCGTCACGATGACGGAACCCAGACCGAAGAAGTAGAACGACACGAGCAGTGCGGGCATCAGTGCGATGATCACACCGTACATGTTGCGCTCCACCGTATCGGTGCCGTGGGCGTGTGGGGAAAGTGATACAATTAATTTACTCATCGTTATATTTACGATTTACGAATTTACGATTTATTTCTTAGCAGAACGGCTACGGATGATGCCCATAACTGTGGATTTACCCTGACGGATGTTGTCGAGCAACGGACGATGGGCAGGACAGGTGAACTGGCACGAGCCACACTCGATGCAGCTGACGATGTCCTCATGTTCACAGCGTTCCCAGTTCTTCACCTCAGAGAGTTTAGCAAGGAGATAGGGTTCCAAGCCCATAGGACAAACACCGACACATTTCGCACAACGGATGCAAGGCTGGGGCTCTTTGCGACGGGCCTCGTCGTCGGAGATGATTGTCACGGAGTTGGTTCCTTTGCAGATAGGGACCTCGACGGACGTCAGAGCCTTACCCATCATCGGACCACCGGCAAGAAGTTTGTTGTCACCCTCAGGCATACCGCCACAGGCATCGATGAGATCTTTCATCGGGGTTCCCATACGGACGAGGAAATTGCCGGGATGTGCCAGACGCTTACCCGTGACAGTGGTGTAACGCTCGAAGAGAGGCTTACGTTTCATCACAGCCTCATAGACTGCGAAAGCAGTACCAACATTCTGCACGATGGCACCGACATTCACAGGGATGGCAGGAGGTGCAGGCACCTGGCGCTGGATGACAGCATCGACGAGCTGTTTCTCACCACCCTGCGGATAGCGCTGCTTTAAGGGAACGACCTCAACGTGATACGTCGAGTTTGTGAACTTCTCGGCACACTTCTTGGTGAGAAGTTCGATGGCGGCGGGTTTGTTGGTCTCGATGCCGATATAACCAGTCGTGACTTTGGCAGCCTTCATCAGGAGTTCGAGACCGATAAGGATCTCGTCAGCGTGTTCCATCATCAGACGGAAGTCGGCAGTGATATAAGGTTCGCACTCCACGGCATTGATGATGACACACTCTGCCTTGGCTGTAGGCGGAGGTGTGAGTTTGATGAAGGTGGGGAAACAGGCACCACCCATTCCTACAACACCGGCATTCTTAATGCGATTGACAATCTCCTCAGGAGTGAGTTCAGGATGTGCCTCAACGGTCTCCAGTTTGTCTGAACGGTCGATGGAATGTTCCCACTCATCACCATCCACCGTGATAATGATAGCAGGATTGCGATAACCTGTTGCGTCGATGACGGAATCTATTTTGGCGACAGTTCCGCTGACAGATGAGAAAATGGGAGCAGAAACGAAACCTCCTGCTTCAGCAATCATCGTACCAACCTTCACCCTGTCACCTTTCTGGACAACGGGTTTGGCAGGAGCTCCGATATGTTGCGAGAGTGGGAATATGGCCTGCTTGGGCAGGGCTGCTTTCTGCGTCACAGTCTCGTGAGTGAGTTTATTCTCCTCGGGGTGTATTCCACCTATACTAAAAGTTCTAATATCCATAATGCTTCTTTTTATTTGATGGAAATACTGGAATCGGAATCTAGAAAAGCACCACGGGAAACCTTCGGCTTTACAGGTTTCTTCTCAACAGGAGCTTCTACAGGTTTCTCCTCGGGTTTAGGCACTTCTACTTTGGGCGTTTCTACCTTTGGTGGCTCGGGCTTTGGAGCCTCGGGCTTGGGTGCCTCTGGTTTAGGTACTGCGGGCTCTTTGGGTTTCGGTGCTGGAGGTGGTGTGGGGAAGTTGACATCACGGATGGCTTTCTTCGGACATACTGTCACGCACTTACGGCAGAGACGGCATTTGTTGAAGTCGATGTAAGCCAAGTTGTTCTCAACGGTAATGGCTCCAAACGGGCATTCCTTCTCACACTTGCCACAGCCGATACAGCTGACTTCACAGGCCTTCATCGCTGCAGGACCCTTGTCCTTGTTGACGCAGGAGACGAACACTCTCCTACCCTTAGGACCTTTCTTGCGGAGTTCGATGATACCACGCGGACAAGCCTTCACACAGGCACCACAAGAGGTACATTTGTCTTCGTTGACCTCTGGGATACCAGTTTCAGGGTTGACCTTAATGGCATCAAACTGACAGGCCTCGGCACAGTCGCCACAGCCCAAGCAGCCGAAGCCACAAGCTGTCTCACCAGCACCACAGGCGTGCATCGCAGCACAGGTACGCAGTCCGGCATACTCGGCAATCTTTGCCCGATGTTCACAGGTGCCATTACATCTCACCACGGCCACCATCGGCTCGGAATTAGCTATCGCCATCCCCAGCAGATCGGCCACCTTTCCCATAATCTCTGTGCCACCGACAGGACAGGAGAGTCCTTCGATGCTGCCGGCGTCAGCTCCTTTCACGAGAGCATCGGCCATACCGCTACAGCCAGGGAATCCACATCCGCCACAGTTCGCGCCAGGCAGCAACTCACTGACCTGCGCAATGCGGGGATCTTCATAGACAGCAAACTTCTTGGAGGCAGCAAACAGGACGATAGCGGCTATCAGTCCGATGGCTCCCAAGACAATTACTGCAATCAAGATGAAATTCATAAAGCTTTGTTATTTGTTTTAGTTTGTTATTTATTCCAGATAGAATGTCAACTGCCTACTGATACGGTCACGGCAGAGATAGAGAATAATATAATATGGTACGAGAGCTGCCAGACCGCAGATAGCCGAGAGACCTTCGTTGCCCGTCAACAGCAACACCATCACCAGTACACCCACCAGCACCAGGAAAGGAATCCCAAATCCTAACAATAGCGCCCGGTTTGCAACAGCTCCCGAAGTAGAGACCGTCACCTCCTGACCTGTCGAGTATGCTGCTGTATCACAACAGCAAACCTCCACAATCTTCTCCTTCGATTCTGCCGCATTACAATGCCCTGCCACCTTACAGGCTCCACACGCTGAAGCCTGAAGGATGCGCACCTTGACACATCCGTCAGCGACTGACTCTACGATTCCTGAATGACTGATCTTATTATGCACCTTGCAAAGGTACGAAAAAAATAAGAACCTTAGGTCAGAAATTAAGTATTTTTTACGAAAATAGTCGTAATCGTTTGCGAACCACAGCCTATTCTGCCCGGCTCGAAGCAAGGGCAAACCTGCGGGAATCGTCAACGTGATACACCTCTTCCAGACGAGCCTGATACTGTTGTTTGGAGTAGTCCATCAGACGGATCTCATAGTCGCTCGTGATGGAGAAATACTGCACAAACTGTTCTTCGCCGAAATCAACGACATCCTCGGGATCAATATCATCGACGGCATAGAGGCACAGTTTATCCACAGGCACATAATCATCGTCGAGCGAATAAAGCCAGAGGGAATAGTGTCCATCAGTCTCGTCGGCAGCCATAATCATAAGTCTGGCTCCCACACTCTCAGGTAGGGCTACGGCCTTTGGATGCTTGCATTCCACGAGTTCCATATAGGAAACGATCTCTGGTGTGACATCCTTGAAGGCTGGCAGGAAGTTGACATAGTCCTCGCTATAACTGATGGGCAGCGACTGGATCTCCAGACTGTCATAGAAGAGTTTCAGAGGATTGTCCGACGCCTCAAGGTTCACCCCTTGCAGGGCAAGTTTCTCTTTGATCTCCAAAGCTTTGACACTGTCCAGTTTATGCTGGAGTTCTTCGGGCGACATTCTCCGTCCACCACCGCAGGCCGCCAATAAGAGTACGGCCATCATCAGTCCGACGATCTGTCTCATAACTATCTGTTTTTAAAGGGACACTTTCTTCTTCACGGCCTTGCTCTCGTTCTGCAGACGGTCGAGGGCTGTGACGGCATACACCCACTTTTGGGAACCGTTCAGATAGGGCAGCTTAACAAAGGGCTGCTGGGTGATGGCGAAGATGTTGGCAGGATTCTCGAAGTCCTGACGCTCACCCTTACGGAAACGATAGACCACATATTTCACGGCCTTGTCGTTCCAGTTCTCTCCCTTCGGAGCCGTCCAGAAGAGCACATAGCCATCCTCCGTCCAAATGGGTTTCAGCTTACTGATCTTCTTGGGAGCCTTGTTGTCGATAAATGGCATCTCAGGCTGGAGGGCAGGATATTTCCAATATACATTGCGCAGATTGCCACCATAGTTGCCGATATTGTCGACAGCCGCCTTAGCATACCACAGCACCGTTCCCTGCACATTGTTCATCTGACGGTGGAGAGCCATTTTTGCGGCCTGCTGGTGTACCTGCGGATTCTTCAAGTCACGGGCCTTGGCCGTGCGCTCCACATCCTCACCGATAATCAGTGGACGGGCTGCAGCATACTGGTTCCACCATTTGATCAATGTATCATAGTCTGCTGACTTATGACCAATTTCCCAATAAATCTGTGGCACGCAATAGTCGAGCCAACCATTGTTCACCCACATCAGCACGTCGGCATAGAGGTCATCGTAGTTCTGGGTACCATTGGTATTACTGCCGACATACGAGGTACTCCTGTTGCGATAGATACCGAAAGGCGAGATACCAACCTTCACCCAGGGCTTTGTCTCGTGAATGGTCTTATAAACCTGTTCGATAAAGAGGTTCACATTATATCGGCGCCAGTCTCCCTGATCCTTGATACCATTGGAACGCTCCAGAAACAACTCATCGTCGGGAATACTTTCACCCTTGACAGGATAAGGATAGAAATAGTCATCCATATGGAGACCGTCAACATCATAACGGCTGACTATATCCTTCACCACCGCACAGATATAGTCACGGTTCTCAGGGATGCCGGGATTCAGGAGGAACATCTCGTCGTAGGCAAAACAGTTCATAGGTTGGCGAACAGCAATATGGTTGGCTGCCAACTGCTTCGTGCCCTTGGTCTTCGCACGATAGGGATTGATCCAGGCGTGGAGCTCCATACCACGTTTATGACACTCGTCTACCATCCACTGCAAAGGATCCCAATAAGGCGAAGGTGCCACACCCTGCTTTCCTGTCAGAAAACGACTCCACGGTTCTATCTTACTCTCATAGAGCGCATCGCACTCAGGACGAACTTGGAAAATAATGACATTCACACCATCTTTCTTCAACTCGTCGAGCTGGTAGGTCAGCGTCTGCTGCATCCGTTGTTTGCCCATACCCTGGAACTGTCCGTTGACGCACTGTATCCACGCACCACGCATCTCCCTTTTCTGGGCTTCTGCCACTATGGCCATCATACAGGCCATCATTATTAATACTATCTTCTTCATATCTTTAATCAAACAAATTCAATTTCTGTTTCCTGGCTTCCTCGAGCGAGAGAAGTTCATCCTGAGACTGCTGATAGTCGTCACGCAGCTTCTGGTATTTCTCCGTCAGCTCATGTTCCATCTGTTCACCGTCGTTCAACAGTCTTGCAGCCACAAGGGCATTCTGCGAGGCATCCTTCAACCACACCACAGGTCCTGCATAGACAGGTGCAATTTTCAACGCCACATGCAGTTCACTGGTTGTGGCACCACCAATCATAATGGGAATATCCATACCTGCACGTTGTAACTCACGAGCCACATTGACCATCTCTTCCAGACTGGGTGTGATCAGACCACTGAGTCCGATGATGTCCACCTGTTCTTCTTTGGCCTTACGCACAATCTGTTCAGCAGGCACCATCACTCCCATGTCGATGATTTCGTAATTATTGCACGACATCACCACACCGACGATGTTCTTGCCAATGTCATGCACATCACCTTTCACTGTTGCCAATAAGACTTTTCCTGCACGCTTTCCACCTTCCGCTTTGTCTGCTTCGATATAGGGCTGAAGAATACTCACGGCCTGCTTCATTGTTCGTGCAGTCTTCACCACCTGCGGCAGGAACATCTTACCTTCGCCGAATAGTTGACCGACAGTGTTCATACCAGCCATCAGCGGACCCTCGATGATGTTGACTGCCTTGGGATATTTTCCCAAAGCTTCTTTCAGGTCTTCTTCAAGATGATCGCCGATGCCTTTCACCAATGCCTGTGAGAGACGTTCCTCAACGGATTGTCGGGGAGTGTGGAGTGCGGAGTGTGGAGTGAGATTACCTTGGAGGGAAGAGTCTGCGACAGAAGTATTCTCACTCCTCACTCCACTCTCCTCACTCCTCAATATCTCCTCCGCCAGTTGCGTCAGACGATCTGCTGCATCCTTCTTTCTATTCAGGATAACATCTTCAATGATTTCAAGTTGCTGTTGAGGAATATCACTGTATATAACTTTAGATGAAGGGTTTACAATGCCGAAGTCCATGCCTTTTCCTATGGCGTGATAGAGGAACACGGCATGCATTGCCTCGCGGATATAGTTGTTGCCACGGAAAGAGAACGAGAGGTTGCTGATGCCACCACTGATATGTGCACCAGGCAGATTCTCATGAATCCATGCAGTCGCCCTGATGAAGTCGGCAGCATAGGCATCATGTTCCTCCATACCTGTGGCCACTGCCAACACGTTCGGATCGAAGATGATATCCTGCGGCTGCATACCTACCCTTTCTGTCAGGAGCTTATAGGCTCGCTGAGCAATCTCAATACGACGCTCATAGGTGGTAGCCTGTCCCTGTTCGTCGAAACACATCACCACCACAGCAGCTCCCAGCCGCTTCACATCCTGCGCATGGGCGATGAATCGTTCTTCACCTTCTTTGAGTGAAATGGAGTTGACGATGGCCTTGCCCTGCACGCATTTCAAACCTGCCAGAATCACCTCCCAGTCAGAGGAGTCAATCATCACAGGCACTCTGGCGATATCCGGTTCTGCAGAGATGCGATTGAGGAAATTCACCATCTCCGCCTTGGCATCCAACAGACCGTCGTCCATATTGATATCGATGACGAGGGCACCGTCTTCCACCTGTTTACGGGCAATACTCAATGCCTCGTCGTAGCTCTTTTCCTTAATGAGACGCAGGAACTTCCGTGAGCCAGCCACATTACAACGCTCGCCGACATTCACGAAATGCACTTCGGGGCTGACCTCCAACAGCTCCAGTCCTGAGAGCCACATATAGTCACTCCGTTTAACAGGCACATGAGGCTGCTTGCCCTTCACCAACGGCACATACTTGGCGATAAACGTTTCATCAGTACCACAACAGCCACCGATGACATTCACCAGTCCTTCGTCGATGATTTCACCGATCTTGGGAGCCATCGTCTCTGCCGTCTCGTCATAGAGTCCCATGGAATTGGGCAGTCCGGCGTTGGGATGACTGGTGATATAATAAGGAGCCTTTCGGGCAAGTTCTCGCAGATAGGGTTTCATCTGGTCGGCACCAAACGAACAGTTCAGTCCAACAGAGAAAATAGGATAGCTGCTGACACTGGCCAGGAAGGCGTCGAGTGTCTGACCACTGAGCGTGCGTCCTGCCAGATCACTGATGGTCACTGAGAGCATAATAGGCACTTCCCTGCCCTGCTCCACCATCGCCTGCATCGCAGCATCGACAGCAGCTTTGGCATTCAATGTATCGAAGATGGTCTCTATCAACAGAGCATCCACGCCACCGGCAATCAGACCATTCATCTGTTCGAGATAGGCCTTTACCAACTCATCGTAGGTAAGATCTCTGGCAGCAGGATCGTTCACATCGGGCGACATCGAACAAGTCTTATTCGTCGGGCCAGCAGAGCCTGCCACAAATCGAGGCTTCTCTGGAGTTGAGAACTCATCAGCCACCTGACGGGCAATCCTCGCACCCTCGTAGGCCATCTCATAGGCATAATCGCTCAGATGATAGTCTGCCTGAGAGATGCGTTGGCTGCTGAACGTGTTGGTGGAGATAATATCGGCACCCACTTCGAGATACTGACGATGGATATCTGCGATGACGTCAGGACGAGTCAGGGAAAGCACGTCGTTGTTGCCTTTCAGCAAACCTGGCACATCCTGAAAACGGTCTCCCCTGAAATCCTGTTCAGTGAGGCTATAGCCCTGTATCTTCGTTCCCATCGCACCATCCAGCACGAGGATTCTCTCTTTTACTATGTCGTTAAGTCTACTCACAGAGTAATCATCTATAAACTATAAACTGTAAACTATAAACTACTTATAGACTTTCATCGCCCTGTCCATCTCACGGCGGTCTTCCTTCTCCTTCAGCGTCTGACGCTTGTCAAACTCTTTCTTACCTTTACACAGGGCGATATCCATCTTTGCACGCCCTTTCTCATCAATGAACACCAGCAATGGCACGATGGTATAGCCTGTCTGCTTCGTGGCACTCGCCAGCTGTCGGATCTCGCGTTTAGTGAGCAAAAGCTTACGGTCGCGTTTCATCTCATGGTTGTTATACGAGCCATAGAAATACGGACTGATGCTCATACCCTTCACCCACAGTTCACCGTTGATGACAGTGCAATAGGTATCCACTAAACTGGCCTTGCCGAGACGGATGCTCTTGATTTCCGTACCCGTCAGCACGATGCCGGCAGTGAAGGTCTCGATGAAGAAGTATTCAAACGAAGCCTTCTTGTTCTTTATCTGTACAGGACTCTTCTTCCTGATCTGTTCTTCTGTCTTATTCAAATTATTAATCTGTGTAATCCGTTAAATTCGTTGTCTTTAAATAATTGTCGCGAAGCGATCGAGATGATCGTCAATATAGTGAGCGATGTCTTCCGTCCATTCCTCCTCATGCTCCACAAACTGGTCGTCGAGGTCGTCGAAGTCAGGGAACTGTTCGAAGAGCGCCATAAACTCCTCCTGCGTCATCTCCTTCTCGATCTCCTCACGATGCTTGAGCCACAGCGTATGTGCATCATATATCAGCTTCGACAGTTCACGCATGTCCCACAGCTTATTGAGAGCCTTGGCCAGCGGATTCTTGAAGATGAATGTGCCATAGCCGTTATGGATCAGCTGCACAAATCCGCCGTCCATCACTTCCTCATGCAGGGTATTCCAGGCCAGCAATGTCATCTGGTCTGCATTCAGTTCCTGCATCGTCTCTGGTGTCAGTTCACCGCCGATACTGTCGTAGATGGCCTTCACAAACACACCGATGAAGGCATCCATGCCCTCCATCGCTGCCTGTTGCAGATCCGCATCCTTTACAATCACCTCTTTCATATAGATAGCTCATATACTCCTGTTGGCAACTGACGGCGCAGCACCTCGAGTTCCAGATCCTTGCCAGGCACGATGCCATAGCTGCGCAGGATGGTCTCAACGGTCTTGCGGGCCAGTTCTGGATGGTTGTTCTCCTCGCTGAGATGACAGAGCCACACGTGGCGCAGATTCTCTGTCATATTCTCCGCGATCACCTTGCCGCACTCTTTGTTCGACAGATGTCCACTGGGACTGAGGATACGTTTTTTGAGAAACTCCGGATAAGGTCCGCTCTCCACCATCTCCACATCGTGGTTTGCCTCGATGATGAGGTAGTTAGCACGCGAGATGGTTTCTTTCATCTCATCTGTCACCGAACCGGCATCAGTCATGATCACCAAGGTCATTCCCTCCACCTGTATCTCATAACCCACATTCTCGCTGGCATCATGAGGCACGGCAAAGGGCCTTACATGGAACTCTCCCACGGTGAACGACTGACCGACCTCGACATATCGCCTCATATTGTCGGCTACCTTCCGCGCAATACAGTAGTTGTTGTCGATGCCTTTGTGGACGGCCTTAGTGGCATAGACGGGCACTTGATACTCAAAGCTGAACGCCCCTACCGACTTGATATGATCAGCATGGTCGTGGGTAATCAGCAAATGCTTCACCGACTGCAGCTGAATGCCGTAGTCCTTGCAGTGCTTTTTCAGTGTGCGTATGCCGACGCCTATATCTATCATCAGTCCGTCTGTGGCAGTACCGAAATAATAGCAGTTTCCGCTGCTGCCACTTCCAAACGATATAAATCTCAACATGTCTGTTTATATTTTCGTGCAAAGGTACAAATAAAAGTGAAAAGGTGAAAAGGTGAATAGGTGAAATGATTATAGCCCCAAACACTTTTAACGTTTCATTTCTTTCTTTTTCACTTTTTCACCTTTTCACCCTTTCACCTTTTCACCCTTAGAACGGCAGGCCGACGGCGAAATGGAAAGCAAAGTCCCTGCTCAGGCGTGGATTGGTAATAGGATAATGCGTCTCATTCTCCTCAAACGCGGGATTGACGGCTTTCATGCCAAAGTCGAAACGCAGGATGAAAAAGTCGAAGTTCAGTCGCAAACCCATGCCATAGCCCACAGCCAGGTCGTCGAGCAGTCTGGAGAACTTGAACTGTCCGCCGGGCTGATCCTTATAGTCGCGCAGCGTCCAGATGTTACCTGCATCGACGAACATCGCCCAGGCGAACTTCCAGAACAAGTGCGAACGGTACTCGAGGTTCAGGTCGAGTTTCATGTCGCCCGTCTGGGTGATGAAGTTGATCTTGCCGTCCTTGTCCTTATAACTGCCTGGTCCCAGACTGCGCACGCTCCATCCGCGTACACTGTTGGCACCACCGGCAAAGTATCGTTTCTCAAACGGCAGTATATCGCTGTTGCCGTATGGATAGGCAATGCCGAAGCCTGTATGGAACACCAGCTGACTGTTCTCCCATTCAAAGAGCCGGTGGGTGAATTCGATGTCGAACTTTGCATATTGGGCATAGGCGATGTTGAAGGTCATATACTGGCCCATTTCGTTCTTCTGTGTGTTGAAGGTATGGGCGTAGAGGTCGAGCAGGTTGCCCGCTGTCTCAACGTTCGTCTTGATGGCTGTACGGCCGTTGCTATAGCTATAGCCGAAGCCGATCTTCATGATGAACAGATCCTCGTAATTGTATTTCAGGATGGCGTTCGAGTTCGAATCGTCCGACAGATACTCATCGCGGAAGGTCTGGCTGATCCAGGGCATGAACACATAGTTCAGGTCGATGAGATCCAGACGATAGCTGTTCAGGCTGTTCTCCTGTTTCCACTGGTAGTGCCAGCCGGCAGAGAGCAAACGACGGTGGAACTCCGGACGGTCCTGCGAGTCGAAGAGCAACGACACCTCACTGCTGGCGATGATGCTCCTACGGTAACTGGGACTCAGGAAAGGGAAGATGAACCGCGGGAACGACAGACGGCTCTCCAAACTGTATTCGAAGAAGTCCTGATTGCTATAGCCTTCCAGTCCGCGAATCGCCTCATACGCGCCACGCAGCTGCACACTCAGCACCTCCGACCCTCGGAACAGGTTTCGGTTCTGATAGGTCAGCGAGAGCGCAGCACCCAAGTCTCCTGATGTGTTTGTGCCTTCGGGCTGGAAACTGATGCTCGACGGCTTGTTCGTCTGCACAATAATCTTCGTGTCCAGAAGCGCAGAGTCGGGCACCATTTCGTAGTTGATGTTCGTGAACTTCACGGCGTTCAGACGGCCGAAGTGGTTGTAGGTCTTGCGCAGCGCCGCAGCAGAATACGGCTGTCCTGCCTCGATGAAGGTATTCTCCTCCAGCACATGACGGCGCAGGTGGATCGTCGAGTCGGGCATGCCGCTGACAAAGCTCACGTCGCGGATGAAATACTGCTTGTGCAGCGAACTGCTGTCGTCTGCCGTACGATAATAAGGATGCAGCACGAGCGTCACGTCGACGTCCTTCGCTTTATCATGCCTCCGGGCACGATAGGTTATATACTCTTTATGGAAACGGTAGTAGCCTCGGTCTTGCAGATACGAGGTGATCCCGTTGCGCTCTTCATTCAGCGCCTCGGCACTGAACTTCTTACCGGCATAGAGAGAACTGTTGCGGCGCATCAGCAGCTTGTCGATCACAGAGTCCATGATGACTGTATCATACTGGCGGATTCTATACGGCGTGCCTGGACGCAGCACATACATAGCATTGCACTTCCGCTTCTTATAGTCCACATACAACGCCACCTCCGCATCGAGATAGCCTTTATTCTCCAACGCCTGTTTCAGGTCTTCGCAACTCTGTCGGGCCAGCAGTGTGTCGAACACCACAGGCGCCTCACCCATCGACCACAGGGCGCGGTTCAGCCACGTACTGTCACGTCCTGCCAGCGAATAGATGCCCAGCGGCACCTTCACCGTCGACAGCCAGCGCGTGTTGCTCTTCTGCCTCACGTAGTCCTTCAAGGCCATTGGGTCGATATCCCTGTACTTGTCGTCGGCCACCACACGGACCTTATTCAACATATAGGAGCCTTCAGGCAGATGTCTGGTAGCCGAACAGCCGCACAGGATCAACGCTCCTGCGACCATCGCCAAACACTGTTTTAACATCGGAATTTTCATCTGCCTGTCTTAATTTATCTGCAAAATTACAAAAAAATCCGTGTAATCCGAATAATCTCTGCATTTTTTTGTACCTTTGCACAGGATAATCCGTATAATCCGTCAAATCCGTAGGTATAATTCGGTGGCAATCAGTAAGAATCAGATCAAATTCATCCGTCAGCTGGAACAGAAGAAGTTCCGCCGTCGTGCAGGTCTCTTCGTGGCAGAAGGCACGAAGGTGGTCGGCGATCTCCTCGCCCACTACCAGCCTCACACCGTCTTCGCCACCGACGACTGGCTGAAAGACCACGCATCTGAAAACTGTCATCTGTCATCTGTCATCACAGAGGTCACCGATGAGGAACTCCGTCGCCTGAGCTTTCTCCAGCACCCGCAGCAAGTCCTCGCCCTCTTCCCCATCCCTCTGCCTACAGACATACCTCTTACCTCTTACCTCTCACCTCTTACCTCTAATTTATCCCTCGCTCTCGACGGCATTCAGGATCCCGGCAACCTCGGCACCATCATCCGCATTGCCGACTGGTTCGGCATCGGACAGATCGTCTGCAGCGAAGACACCGTCGATGCCTGGAATCCGAAAGTCGTTCAGGCCACCATGGGCAGCATTGCGCGCGTGAACATTATATATAATAATCTCGCGGATTTCCTCGACACGCTGCCGGCAGACTTCCCCGTCTATGGCACGATGCTCGACGGCGACAACATCTACACCCAGCCGCTCACCTCTCACGGACTCATCATCATGGGCAACGAGGGCAACGGCATCTCGCCTGAGATCCGCCGAAAGGTGAACCGGCGTCTGCTCATCCCCAGCTACCACACCGACGACACCGCCGAGAGCCTCAATGTCGCCATCGCCACAGCCGTCACCTGCGCCGAGTTCCGTCGCCGCCAAGGTGCATGATAAGAAACAACTATTATCAATATCAATATTTATATGAAAATGAAAAAGTATTTTATTTACATGCTGGCCGCCTCGCTGACAATGAGCGGCCTCACAGTGACCTCATGCGCCGGCATTGAGGACAATCCCGTTATGCCCGAACCGACTCCGGAACCAGAGCCCGAACCCGAACCCGTAGCTAAGGAAAAGTTCGAACTGGGCAAGCCCGATGATGACAACTACCGCTACCTCGATGAGTTCAAGGCCCTCAAGGAGTACATCGACTACGCGAAGTATCCCAACTTCAAGCTGGGTGCCGGAACCACCGTCAATGACTATCTCAACAAGGCGCTGGTCAGAGACCAGATCAACAAGAACTTCTCAGAGACCGTCGCAGGCAACGCCATGAAGATGGCAAGCTGCGTGGACAACAACGGCAACATGAACTTCACCACCGTGAAGAGATATGTGGAGGCCGCCACCGAAGCTGGTATCAACGTCTATGGTCACACCCTCGCCTGGCACTCCCAGCAGCCCAAAGGCTGGTTGCTGAGGCTCCTGGCCGACAAACAGGATCCCGCTGGTGGAGAAGAAGTGTGGACAACGATCGCCAGCAAGGACTTCCGCAAAGACAAGACCGTCGGCTGGAAATCTGACGAGGCCACCTATGGCTACACGCTGAAATTCGACAACACCAATGGTCTCAACATCCACACCACCCAGAAGAACACCAACTCCTGGGATGTGCAGTTCCTGGCCATGACCGATATCCCCACGCAGACTGGCAAGACCTACAAGATGACCATGACCGTGAAAGGTTCAGAGGCTGGTAATCTTCACAGTAAGCTGGGCGACTGGGGCAGCGGCGAATATCCCGACATCCCCTTCACGACAGAATGGCAGGAAGTGGAGGTCAGCTATAAGGCTGCCGTGGAGAGCAGTTTCTTCATGCTCCAGTGTGGCGACTTCGTTGGCGACATCTACGTCAAGGACATCAAGTTTGAGGGATATGTAGGCGCTACCATTCCCCAGACACCACAGGAGATGCACGACACGCTCGTCTACGCCATGGACTTGTGGATCAAGGGCATGATGGAGGCCTGCGACGGTAAGGTGAAGGCATTCGACCTCGTCAACGAGGCCATCTCAGGCGGCGGCAACGACGGTGAAGGCAACTACCTCTTGCAGCACTCCGAGGCCTATAGTCCCGACGGCAATCCCGATGCCACATGGGATGTCGGCGGCGACGCCTTCTACTGGCAGGACTACATGGGCGACCTCGAATACGTGCGCCAGGCCTGCCGTCTGGCCCGCAAATATGGTCCAGAGGATGTGAAGCTCTTCATCAACGACTACAACCTGGAGTCCGACTGGGACGACAACAAGAAGGTGAAGAGCCTTGTCGGCTGGATCAAGAAATGGGAGGCCGACGGTGTGACGAAGATCGACGGTATCGGCACCCAGATGCACATCAGCTGCTATGAAGACGACAAGATTCTGGACGGAATCAAGAAGCATATCACCAAGATGTTTGAGATCATCGCCGCCAGCGGAAAGCTCTGCCGTGTCAGCGAGATGGATATGGGCTACGTGCGCGGCAATAACAGATGGGGAAGCTCCATCAAGACCAACCAGGTGACCGAGGCCGAGCACCAGAAGATGGCTGATTTCTACGAGTGGATCATCAAGGAGTACTTCCGCATCATTCCGCCGGAGCAGCAGTGGGGCATCTGCCAGTGGTGTACCAACGATGCACCTTCCAACAGCGGATGGCGCGGTGGCGAGCCTGTAGGCATCTGGGATCAGGACTTCTATCGCAAGCATGTCTATGCCGGCTTCGTCCGCGGACTGAGCGAAGAATAATCCCGCAACTTCAAATAAGTGCATCATAAAGAGCCACTGCAACCTGCGGTGGCTCTTCACTTTTTCAACAGCTCCGGCGTCGCACGTGTCTACTTGTCTACATGATTGACAACGATTATTTTATCTTTTTCCTCAAAATCTTCCTTTGTTTCAAAAATAATGTGTACTTTTGCATCAGAATTACTATGGATAAGACATTTATAACAATAGAAGAACTGATTGCTCAGGTTCACCTCAGAGAAGGGACTCGAACATCGCTCCAGGCGCCCCATAGAGCCGGAGGCAGTGTTTGGGCAGATGAAATACGACATGCAGTACAAACGCTTCCGCCACTTCGGCAAGGACAAGGTCACTATGGACTTTGCCTTCTTTGCCACCGCCTTCAACATCAAGAAAATGATTGCCACAATGAAAAGGGCTGCATAAAGACCCTTTTCATGCTCTTTTTGACACTGTATAGAGGACCATACAACCCCTTTCAGGCCTGTCTGGTGCTATAAATGATGAGAAAATGAAAAACAGCAACCAAGATCGTCAGATCCGTCTTGACTGCCGATTGCCAAACAGGAAAAAGAGGATGTGCCTATTTTGACACACCCTCTTTTTGATGAAATTATGCTCCTGAATTTAGCGGCGCATAAGGGACTGGCACCTATGCGCCAAGATAAACTGCGATTCAACGGTCGATATCTTTACTTGGAGAAACTAGGCATTATTCTCCCAGAAAGATGCCATTATTCTTGGGGAATAATGCCTAGTTTCTCCTACACTGATTTTTCCTGAATTTACAAGACCTTTATCTAAGATTGTTATTCTTTGTTAAGAATTCGAGCATAACCCGCCAAAGACAGACAATTGATTTTTCCGATTTCGTAATTTTGCAATCACGAAGCTGCGGCTTCAATCGTAAGGGGGGAGGGGCTCGGATACAGGTGGCCCCTTAGCGATACGCCCCCCCGACAAGGGGGGCGGTACAAGGGGGCCCCCTACCTGTCCTCCAGCCCCTCCCCCCCTTACGATTGAAAGTCTGCATGCTTATGGCCAATTTAACCATTCTTCTGAAAAACGGACAAGAGATTTTGGGGCGATGTTCCTCACCGTGAAGCCCACGAAGCGATAACGGTTGCGTTCTTAATAAAACTAAAATGCGGTGCTATATCAAATAATATTAGTACCTTTGCAGCCAAAATCAACTTACATGCTAATATAGACATGAACATCTGCATTTTATATAAGCGACTCATTTTGCTGACAGCCATCACTCTGACAGTCATCACCGCATACGCTCAGCCTGAGCCGGAAGGCCGCAGGCTGAGCATCAGCGGACAATTGCTCGACGCCGATCTCAAGGAACCGATGATGCAGGCCACCATCCAGCTGTTCCAGGCCTCTGACAGTACCTTCGCCGGAGGAACGGTAAGCAACGAGAAGGGAAACTTCTATCTGGAGGCCCCACGCCCAGGCACGTTCCGCCTCCGCATCTCCACCATAGGCTATAAGACGATGGAGCGCGAGGTGACGCTGCGACGCAACGAGAGTCAGGACTTGGGCAGCCTGCTCTTGGAGTCGGAATCCACCATGCTGAAAGAGACAGTCATCACCGGACGTGCGGCACAGGTCATCGTGCGCAAGGACACCATCATGTATAATCCCGAGGCCTTCCGCACGCCTGAGGGCTCGGCCATCGAGGAACTCATCAAGCGTATTCCCGGTGCAGAAGTAGACGAGGATGGCAACATCACCATCAACGGCAAGGAGGTGAAGAAGATACTGCTCGACGGTAAGGAGTTCATGCTCGGCGACGTGGAGACCGCGCTGAAGAACATCCCCGTGAGCATTATCCAGAACCTAAAGTTCTACGACCAGCAGAGCGACCAGGCACGCATCACAGGCATTGAAGACGGCGAGAAGGAGACCGTGCTCGACTTCAGCATCAAGAAGGGCATGAACCGAGGCTATATGACCAACCTCGACCTTGCTGGCGGCACACAGCATCGCTACGCCTCGCGTGGCATGGCCAGCAGTTTTACCGACAAGACACGCATCGTGCTCCTTGGAAACTTCAACAATAAGGAGGAGAATGCAGGCTGGTGGAACCGTCGCGGTCTGAACGCACGGAAGATGCTGGGAACCAACCTGAACTACGACGACAACAAGAAACTGAAGCTGGACTTCAGCCTGCGCTGGAACCACCGCGACGGCGACAACCAGACGGAGAATGCCAGCGAGAACTTCTATAGTGAGACCTCGCGCACCTTCTCAAACAACAAGACGTCGAACTTCACGCGCAGTAACAACTGGCGTGGCAACCTCAGACTGGAGTGGAAGCCCGACACGCTGACAAACATCCTGTTACGCGCCAACGGTACCTACGGCTCTGACGATGCCACCAACAAATCGCTCGCTGCCACCTTCGATGCCGACCCATACCTCTACTCCGCCAATCCGCTGGACGATGTGGAGAAACTGAATATGACGGGAGATCCATCGAACCCGTTAGCCCCATACGTGATTAATCGCAACCTGCAGGCCACAATGAGCTACGGCCTGAACAAGAACGCCTGGGCCATGCTGCAGCTCTATCGCCGCCTGAACCCCAAAGGGCGTAACATCATGGTACGCTTTGAAGGCAACATCGGCGACAACCAGAACGAGAATGTATCCAATAACGAGGTTCATCTCTTCCGCGTGAAGAACATGGCCGGTGAGGACTCCACCTATTATACCGCGCGATATAACACGACACCGTCGGACAACAGCGGCTACGTGATCAGCTCTACCTATAGCGAGCCTCTCTGGAAAGGTGCACATCTGCAGTTAAACTATGAGCTGCGCTACTCACAGAACAAGAGCGACCGTCAGACCTTCGACTTCAGTAAAGACCAGCAGAAGCCGAACATCTTCGAAGGCATAGAGCCTGAATACCGCGAGTGGGATCCATGGCTGCACAGCGTCAGAGACAACATGGACGACTATCTTGACAAGAACCTCAGCCGCTTCTCGGAGTACAAGAACTACACCCACAACGTGCGCCTCACCCTGCGCCACCGCGAGGAGAAATACGACTATAACGCCGGCTTCCTGCTGCAGCCGCAGCGTTCTGACTTCGTACAGGACTATCGCGGCATCTATGTGGACACCGTGCGCATCGTCACCAACTTCACCCCGATGATCAACTTCCATTACAAGTTCAGCGACCAGAGCAACCTCTGGATTCGCTACCGTGGTGACACACGACAGCCAGAGATGACACAGCTGCTCAACATCACCGACGACTCCAACCCACTCTACATCACAAAGGGAAACCCGGGACTGAAGCCGCAGTTCACCAACTCGCTCAACGTCTATTACAACAACTATATCGTCCGCTATAAGCGTTCGATTGTCCTCTATGCCAACTACCGGCATATCCGCAACAGCATCTCCAACCTCGTGCGCTATAATCCCGAGACTGGTGGAAGCATCTCGCAGCCGGAGAACATCAACGGCAACTGGAACGTGAATGCCGGCCTGACCTTCAACACGGCTCTCGACTCCACCGCCCACTGGAACATCGGCACAGACACGCGCCTGAGATATAATAACTATGTGAGCTACGTGGCACAGGACAAGGCTGACGCGGCAAAGAACACCACACGCTCGTATAACATCAACGAGCGTCTCAGCTTCGGATATCGTAACGACTGGCTGGAAGTGACACTGGACGGCAACGTGAACTACCAACACTCTCGCAACGAGCTGCAGCCCACTGCCAATCTCGACACCTGGCAGCTGAACTACGGTGGACAGTTCCTCGTGCGCCTGCCTCTCGACTTTGAGATCAGTATGAACCTGCATGAGCGCAGCCGGCGAGGCTATAATGATGAATCGATGAACACCAATGAGTTCATCTGGAACGGTCAGATCTCAAAGCCTTTCCTCAGGAACAAATCGCTCATCGTCGCCCTGAACTTCTATGACCTGCTCGGACAGCAGTCGAACTATGAGCGCTGGGTGAATGCCACAGGCCGCAGCGATACACAGTACAACAGCGTCAACTCGTATGCCATGCTCCACGTGCGCTACCGCCTGAACATGTTCGGAGGAAAGATTGACACCGAGGGGCGCTATGACAAGAAATGGGGCAGCCGCGACAACAACCGAGGCGGCAACTGGCGACGGTAAGA
Organism: uncultured Prevotellaceae bacterium; assembly: GCA_900316445.1. GTDB lineage: Bacteria > Bacteroidota > Bacteroidia > Bacteroidales > Bacteroidaceae > Prevotella. The sequence continues at coordinate 28,948 of ONCZ01000033.1, forward strand.
ATATAACTGAAAAGAGCCTCCCATTGTTGAGAGGCTCTTTGGCTATCAAGACGAAAAGTCTGATTTACTTCACCTTTTCCACGATGGCCTTGAAGGCTTCGGGATTGTTCATGGCGAGGTCGGCGAGCACCTTACGGTTGATCTCGATACCGGCCTTGGCGAGCTTGCCCATCAGGACACTGTAGCTCATGCCCTCCAGACGAGCGGCAGCATTGATACGCTGGATCCACAGGCTGCGGAAGTTGCGCTTCTTGTTGCGACGATCACGGTAGGCATAGGTCAGACCTTTCTCCCAGGTATTCTTTGCTACTGTCCAAACATTCTTGCGGGCTCCGAAGTAGCCGCGGGTAAGCTTCAAAATTCTCTTACGCTTTGCTCTTGATGCAACGTGATTTACT
>ONCZ01000032.1 GCA_900316445.1 uncultured Prevotellaceae bacterium
GCCCAAGCCCTACATCTATTTAATAAAGGGGAGCGATTCTGGCTGGACGATGACGAGATACAGACGCTGATTGAGGAGAACGTGCCTTATCAGCGAACCGTCGATCTGGTGGAGATGATCAACGAGACCTTCCGCAAGCCGAAGGACGATGAGGGCCGCTGGTGGGGAACCACGGAGATCCTCTCCACTTTCGCCGACCGCTATGCCTACTTCGATGCCAAGCGTGCCACTCCGGCCGTGTTGGGCAAGGCGATGAACAATTTCCGCTTCAACTTCCGTCACCGTATGGTGAACGGCTGTTCGGAGTACTGGCTCTGTGAGAAATGATTATTCTATGGGTATCATCACGCCGCACTGGTAATCGGGCGAGTCGATGTCTGTGCCGTTCGCCAAAAATCTGGGATAATCTGCGCGGAAATGTGATGAATGGCGTGAGTTCAATCGCTAAAAAAGTCTAAGACTTCACGTAAAAATGGATTGTTAAGAAAAAAAACTGTACCTTTGCATCATGTTAAGGTTTAAATAATAGCATTATGACTTTATTCGATCAGATTAGTGAGGACATCAAGTCCGCAATGAAGGCTCGTGACAAGGTGCGTTTGGAGACGCTTCGCAACATTAAGAAAGTATTTCTGGAAGCAAAAACCGCTCCTGGAGCCAACGACACATTGGCTGATGCAGATGCATTGAAGATTATCTCAAAACTGGCCAAACAGGGCAAGGAAACAGCAACGACCTACACTCAAGCAGGGCGTCAAGACCTGGCTGATGCAGAGTTGGCACAGGTGGAGGTGCTTGAGAGTTATTTGCCGAAACAACTTTCCCAAGAGGAGATAGAGGCAGAGGTGAAGAATATCATTGCTGAGGTTGGAGCCACAAGTATGAAGGAGATGGGAAAGGTAATGGGCACTGCCAGCAAGCTGTTGGCAGGAAAGGCTGATGGCCGAGTCATCTCTGAGATTGTGAAGAAACTCTTGGCATAAACTTTAATTCTATGTCAAAATTGGAACTTGTAAAGAGAAGATATAGTTCATACCATCTGCCATCTACTCTGGTATAGGCGGTTGTGGAACCCATTGAATGAAACGATTTGAGCTAAACCTGCGCGACCTTGGAGGAATACCTTTTGCAGGAGGTATTGTTCCAAAAGGACTTTATCTGCGTAGTGGCAAACTCAGCATTCTCACAAAGGAGGAATGTGCCGAACTGTGCAGGAAACATCATGTCACCTGTGTGATAGATCTCCGCACACCTATTGAATCTGCCGAATATCCTGATCCTATTCCTGCCGGTGTGGAGTTCCTGCAAATCCCGATTCTGAAGGATGCAGCCGTCGGGATTACCCACGAGACAGGTTCTGATGCGATGACAATCATCCGCAATCTGAGAAAGAACCCGGAGAAACTGAAGGAGATGGTGCCAGATTTCAAAGCACTATATAAGGACATCGTTACCGATGAATACTGCCGTAGCCAGTTGGATAAAGCTGTTGATATACTGAGAAAGAATGCCGCAGAGGGTAAATGTACGCTCTTCCACTGCACGGCGGGCAAGGATAGGACGGGTATTGTGAGTATGGTTCTGTTGAAATCGTATGGTGTCAGCGACGAGGATATCATCCGTGACTACATGCGAACCAACCGCTATGCTTTCTGGCCAACCATCAAGAAATGTCTGGGTGTGCTAATGCTGACCCACAATTGGGAATTGGTAAAGACATGCTACACCTCATTCATGGCACAACGTGAACTGATAGAGACCGCTATCAGAAACTATAAGCAAAACGAGGTAATCGGCTAAGCATTCGAACAGATGAAGAAGATTTTTTTATTCTCGTTAGTCGCTATTATGTCTGTAGCTTGTGGCGGTAAAGCAGGAAAGGCTGTAAGTGATACAGACTCTTTGGCTGTTGATTCCGTCAATGACTCTGTTGTTGATAAGCATTCGGAGGCCTATATCCGTCAGCGCATTGACACCATCTACAAGTTCGTAGGCAAGATTACTTATGATGCCGACGGGAACCGTGATTATAATTATAGTCCTTTCAATCTTGACAGTGCCTACTGCTCCGAACGTTACTATGCTCTGATGCAGCAGGCTTCGGCAATTTGTGACGAGACGGGTGACATCCTTTATGACTACGATTATTGGGTATGCGGACAGGATATCTCTGATGACTGGAGCTACAAGGTTTCAAAGGTCTATCAAGTCACAGACTCTACGGCGCTCGTTGATATGATCATCCACAATTTCAGCGATACGGAAAACACTATCGCCCTGCGTTTTGAACGTGGTGACTGGTATATCGACGATTTCAGTCCTTCAGATGACGGAAATGATGACAAGGCTTCTCTCCGTCGCTTAATCAAACAGGGCAAGGAGGCTCACGAGAAGGCAAAGACACTCGCAGGCGATTGGGGATGGGTAGGCGAGGACTGTCCAGAACTGTTGCTTGATATGGAGATGACCGACAAGGGTCTGAGGGCAAAGCAGTGTGATGTCTATCGTATGTATGGCTTTGACCATACCACGATTACTTTTGATGGTGAACACCTGACTGTGAATGAGAGTGCTGACGATGAGCAGTCTCCGGAGAATCAGATTCGTTTGTACCTCCATCTTGACGAGAATGGCGATTTGGTGGGCGACTGTTCCATCAGCCATCGTCTGGCCAGCAAAAGCTATGACGGCCCTATCAGGTTACGAAAGGGTTATTTCTTTTATCGTGACGGTGTGAAGAAGAAACTATCAGAATGATCACCCTTCGTGGGGCGCGGCTGCAGTTCCAGTTTGCAGGCACCTTTCTCCCAATCAGCAGCGTTAATATTTTGTAAGATTCTTGGTGGTTTCGTTTATTCTTTGTATTTTTGCACTCACTATTACAAATATAAACCTAATGGATATGAAGAAATTATTGATGACGGCGATGATGGTCGCTGCAAGTGTGGGGCTGACGACAGCCCAGACAGTTCAGAAACAAGTAGTGGAAGAAGGTGGTACAGGTCCGTTCAAGTCGGAAGTGGTGGGCGATGCCTCCTGTCCTGGCTTCACGGTGTATCGTCCGCAGAACCTGAAGGAGATTGTGGCGAAGCAGGGCGCTCTGCCCGTGATTGTCTATGCCAACGGTGCCTGCTTTAATAATAATGTGGAGATGCGCCTGCTGTTGAGCGAGGTGGCATCCTACGGTTATGTGGCTGCTGCCATCGGCCCGTACGACGAAGCGGATGTGATGGCACAGTGGAGGGGCGTGCTGAAGTCGGCTTATCCTGAAACCAAGGGTGATGTCATTATGGCCAATGGTGAGAAGATCCTGCCTCTGACGCCTGAGGAGAAGAAGGCCCGTGAGGAGGAACAGGCCAAGCAGAGAGAGTTGGCTGCCAAAAACGCCAAGAAGAATAAGAAACAGCAACCTGCAGTTCCTCAGTTCCGTACTTATCCCAAGATGCTGCTTGAGGTGCTCGACTGGCTGACAGAGCAGAATGCCACCCAGGGCTCGGAATACTATCATTGCCTCGCTCTCGACCACGTGGCAGCGATGGGACAGTCGTGCGGTGGTGCCCAGGTGCTGGGTGTGGCCTACGATCCCCGCATCAAGACCTGCGTGATGCTGAACTCAGGTATCGGCGATATGGAGATGATGGGCACGACGAAGGATAATCTGAAGAACCTTCACACGCCGATGTTCTATATGATCGGTGGTCCTGGCGACATCGCCTACGCCAATGCCCAGAAAGATTATGAGCGCATTGCCGACGATATTCCCGTGGTGATGCTGAACTCGAAGGACGGTCACAGCGGCACTTATTATGAGAAGTATGGTGGCAACTACGCCAAGGCCGTGGTGAAGTGGCTCGACTGGCAGTTGAAAGGTCAGGTGGGACAGTCTGCCCTCTTCCTCGATGATGAATATCTGAAGATGAAGTTCCCTGAGTGGCAGGGCGTCAGGAAGAATTTCTAATGTCTGCAGCCTGATGAAGACTGCGGTGATAGGCGGCGGGGCAGCGGGATTCTTTCTGGCCGTGAACCTGAAAGAGGCTGTGCCTGAGATGGCGGTGACCATCTTCGAGCGCAGTAACCGTGTGCTGTCAAAGGTCGCTGTATCGGGTGGGGGACGGTGCAACTGCACGAACACCTTTGCCGATGTGCGTGACCTTTCGGCTGTCTATCCCCGTGGTCATCGGCTGATGAAGCGGTTGTTCAAGACGTTTGACTATCGTGATGCCTATGCGTGGTTTGAGCATCACGGTGTGCCGCTGGTGGTGCAGGAAGACCAATGTGTGTTTCCTGCCGCCCAAGATTCCAAGGCCATCATCGACTGCTTCCTGTCTTTAGCCCGTCGATATCAGATAGAGATCCGTCAAGGAGAGAAGATTTCTTCTTTGGCGGAATTGTCTGACTATGACTTTGTGGCCGTTACGACAGGTGGTTCCCCTACTGGTGAGGGGCTGAAATGGCTTGCGGCACTCGGTCACGAACTTGAGCCTCCTGTGCCTTCATTGTTCAGTCTGCGTGTGGACAACGAAGCGTTTTGCGGGCTGATGGGTACGGTGGTTAACGATGTGACCGTCCATCTGCCAGGTACGAAGTTCCGTGCAGAAGGCCCCTTGCTCATCACCCATTGGGGCGTAAGTGGTCCCGCCATCCTGAGATTGTCCAGCTATGCCGCTCGTCATTTGGCAGATAATAGTTATATGGTATCCCTCTCCGTCAACTGGTTGCAGAGCGATGAGGCTACAGTCTTGTCGGCTTTGGCGGAGATGACCATCCGTCAGCCGCAGAAGCAACTGTCGACCTTTAACCCCTTTGGCCTGTCGCAACGGTTGTGGAACCACTTGCTGTCAGAAACTTTGGGCGTCAGAAGCCAGATACGCTGGTCGGAAATGAACCGGAAAGATATGAACCGTCTGACGAATACCCTCGTCAATGCCACTTATTCTGTCGTGGGACGCGCACCTTTCAAGGATGAGTTTGTCACTTGTGGCGGTGTCTCGCTCAAGAGTATCAATCCCGCTACACTCGAAAGCCGCCACGTGCCTCATCTCTACTTCGCTGGTGAGGTGCTCGACATCGACGGCATCACAGGAGGTTTCAATTTCCAGGCTGCTTGGACTACGGCTTATGTCGTGCAGCAATCCATTAAGAATACCATAAATTGCACATCATAGCATCCGTTTATGGCGTTGATGCAATAAATCCCTTCCTTTTGCGTTATTAAGGAGGTGTTTAAACGATATACCATAATACTGCTTCTGTCTCTGGCTGCTGTGACGGTCAGGGCACAGTATGATGTCTCCTTCGGCCATTACTGGGCGATGGAGCCTTCTTTCAACCCCGCAGCTGTGGGTAAGGAGGATAAGTTGAACATCGTTGGTGCCTATGCCAACCAGTTGTCTGGTTTCGAGAATAACCCGAAAACGATGTATGCCGCAGCAGATATGCCTTTTTACGCGATGAACAGTTATCACGGCGTCGGCATCCAGTTTATGAACGATGCCATCGGACTCTTTACCCATAAGCGTTTCGGCTTGCAGTATGCCTACCAGCCCCAGCTCTGGGGAGGGAAGATGAGTTTTGGTATACAGGCTACGATGCTCAGTGAGGCGTTCGACGGTTCAAAGCTGGAAGTCATCGATACAGGTGACAAGGCTTTGCCTACTTCTTCCGTCAATGGCACCGCCTTTGACATCAGCGCTGGCATCTATTACAATCACCGCAGCTGGTATGCTGGTGTGTCCGTTCTTCACCTGAATGCACCAAAGGTGGAATTGGGCGAAAGAAACGAAATCGACGTATCTTCGACATTTTATTTGACGGGCGGATACAATATTCGGCTGAAAAATCCGTTTCTTACCATACACACCTCCTTTTTGGGACGTACGGACGGCGTCGCTTACAGGGCAGATATCTCCGGACGGCTGAAGTACACTCATGAGAAGCGGGTGATGTATGCTGGGTTGTCGTATAGTCCGTCAACTTCCATAACAGTACAGATTGGTGGCGATGTCCACGGTGTGCATCTGGGATACAGTTATGAGATCTACACATCGGCTATCAATATCGGCAACGGGAGTCACGAGCTCTATGTCAGTTACCAGACGGAACTGAATCTGTTTAAGAAAGGCCGGAACCTTCATAAGAGCGTGAGAATCTTGTAAAGGCTAATAATATAATATAAGGTAAAAGAGTAAATAACTAAGATATGGAAAGAAATGTAAATAGGAGGAAGCAAAAAGGAATGACGGCGAAAAGGTTTTTGCCTTTTTACCTTTTAGCCTTTTTACTTTTCTTGTTGACGGGTTGCTTTGGCAGTAAGCTGGCCTCTTCCGGAGGCGGTGAGGTGACTGGTGCTGGTGGAAAACCCTTTACGGAGCCGACACCTTACGGTATGTCGCTGATAAAGCGTGGTCATCTGAAGATGGGTATCGAGAAGACCGATAGCCTCTGGGGACGTCAGACACCGTTGCGCGACATCTCTGTTGACGGTTTCTGGATGGACGAGACCGAGGTAACCAATTCCAAGTATCGTCAGTTTGTCAACTATGTGCGTGACTCGATTCTCAGGGAACGCCTGGCAGAAATCGACGAGACCTACCGTACCTTGAAGACTGACAAGGAAGGTAATGAACTCGGTTCCGTCATCAACTGGAAGAAGGCTCTGCCGCGTAAGCCCAGTGAGGATGAGCAGGAGGTTATCGACGGTCTCTATGCCACCAATCCCGTGACTGGCGAGAAGATGCTCGACTGCAAGCAGATGAACTATCGCTATGAGGTGTTCGACTATACTGCTTATGCCCTGCGCCGTAATCGCCTGAATCCTGAAGAGCGCCACCTGAATACCGACATCGTTGTCGATCCCAATGAGCAGGTGTGGATCTCGAAGGATACGGCCTATATCGATGACGAGGGAAAGATCGTGCGTGAGACCATCAACCGTCAGTTGACTGGTCCTTGGGACTTCCTGAACACTTATATCGTGAACATCTATCCCGATACCACCTGTTGGGTGAACGACTTCCCCAATGCCGACAACGAGGTGTATATGCGTTACTATTTTTCCAACCCCGCCTACAACGATTATCCCGTGGTGGGTGTGACTTGGGAGCAGGCTAATGCTTTTTGTCACTGGCGTACGGAGTATCTGTTGAAAGGTCTTGGTCCTGCTGCCCGCTTTGTACAGCGCTACCGTCTGCCGACAGAAGCAGAATGGGAGTTTGCTGCCCGTGGCAAGGACCAGAACGAGTTCCCCTGGGATAATGAGGATGTAGCCAGCGGCAAGGGCTGTTTCTTTGCCAACTTCAAGCCCGATGATGGTAACTATACCAAAGACGGTAACCTGATCACCAGTCGTGTAGGCATCTATTCCTCTAACAGCAACGGCCTCTACGATATGGCAGGCAACGTGGCAGAGTGGACGAGCACCGTCTATACCGAGGCAGGTGTCGATGCAATGAACGACATCAATCCCCAGTTGAGCTACAATGCTGCCAAAGAGGATCCCTACCGTATGAAGAAAAAGAGCGTGCGTGGTGGTTCTTGGAAGGATCCGGAGTCCTATATCCGTTCTGCCTGGCGCTCGTCTGAATATCAGAACCAACCCCGTTCCTATATAGGATTCCGTTGTGTGCGCAGCCTCGCTAACTCTACGAGCGACAAGGCCAAGGTCTCTAAGAAGTAATCTCTTGTTTATAGTTTACAGTTTATAGTTTATAGAGAATGACAACATATAGTAAATATAACTTTGTCTACCGTCTGCAGAAGTGGATGGATAGTGTGCCTGGACAGACGTTCCTCAACTATGCTTATAGCTGGGGCGCCTCTATTGTGATCTTAGGAACGCTCTTCAAACTGACGCATCTGCCAGGTGCGAACTTCTTCCTGTTCCTGGGTATGGGAACGGAGGTTTTTGTGTTCTTTATCTCCGCCTTCGACCGTCCGTTTGATAAGACGACTGACGGTATGGAACTCGACACTCACGTGAAGACCGAAGAAGAGCTTGAGGCTGAGGCTGCACAGGCCGCTGCCACTGTCATTGGTGGCAATGGCGGAACCATTATCATCGGAGGTGGAGGCAACGCCGGTGGCTTTGATCAGAATCTTCAGAGTGATCAGAGTTCTCAGACTGCCGTCGATACTGAGGCCATCGCAGCCGTATCGTCATCTGTAGCTACTGTCTCTGGAATATCCGGCGTATCCGGCATCTCCGGCCTTCCCACTGTCAATCCTGAACTCGAGGAGGCTACTGCTAACTACGTCGATGAACTCAAGCGTCTCACGGAGATGCTGTCGAAGGTGGCAGAGCAGAGTGAGCGTCTGGCTCGTGACTCCGAGGAGATGGAGAACCTCAACCGTACGCTCACGGGCATCACTAAGGTCTATGAGTTGCAGTTGAAAAGTGCCAGCTCACAGATCAGTACGATTGATGACATCAACGCCCAGACACGTCGAATGGCAGAGCAGATAGCCGAACTGAATCAGATATACACCCGTATGATTGAGGCAATGACCGTCAATATGAAGGCCGCCGCCCCCTTAGGATAAACGACTATGGCAATCAAGAAAAGACCTGTTTCTCCGCGCCAGAAGATGATCAATCTGATGTACGTCGTCTTGATGGCTATGTTGGCGCTGAACGTCTCCAACGAGGTGCTCAACGGTTTCTCTATTGTTGAGAAGAGCCTGAACCGCACCACGCAGAACTCGACGCTGGAGAACCTGGCATTATACGATGAGTTTGCCGTGCAGATGAAGGCAAACCCACAGAAGACAAAGGAATGGTACGACAAGTCGCGTGAGGTAAAGAAAATGAGTGACTCACTCTATAATCTGATTGCAGACCTGAAGCAGGCCATCGTCATTGAGGCCGACGGTTCCGATGGTGACGTGAGTAACATCCGTAACAAGGAAGACCTCGAAGCTGCCAATCAGGTGATGCTCGCCCCTGGTCGTGGAAGAGGCCAGGAATTGCACGATGCAGTGGCTGCCTATCGTAAGCAGATGGTGTCTATGGTGGGCACTTACCGTCAGAAAAAGATGATTGCCTCCAACCTCTCTACCGATATCCCTTCCGATATTTCCGCGATGGGCAAGAACTGGCAGGAGTATATGTTTGAGGCGATGCCCGCTTCTGCAGCCATTACCTTGCTGTCAAAGATACAGAGTGACGTGCGCTATGCCGAGGGCGAGGTGCTTCATACTCTCGTGCAGAATATCGATGTGAAGGATATCCGAGTCAACGCTCTCGAGGCATTTGTCATTCCCAATTCACAGACCATCGTCCGTGGTGACAAGTTCTCTGCCCATATCGTTATGGCCGCAGTCGACACCACCCAGGTGCCGGATATCTATATTGGTAACCAGAAGGTGGATCTCAAGGATAATCTCTATGAGCGCATTTGTGGCACTACAGGTGATTTCACCTTGGCAGGCTATCTCGAGACCGTCAATGGTAATGGTGAGAAAGTGCGTCGTGACTTCTCACAGAAATATACCGTCGTCGATCCTAGTGCTACTGTCAGTGCCGATTTGATGAATATGCTCTATGCGGGTTATAATAACCCCATCAGCATCAGTGTGCCTGGTGTGCCTCTCAGTAAGATACAGGCCTCGATGACTAATGGTACCCTGCAACCTGTAGGTCCTGGCAAATATATCGCCCGTCCTTCGAAGATTGGCGAGAATGCTACTATTACCGTCATCTCTACGAATACTGGACGTCCGCAGCAGATGGGACAGTTCACCTTCCGCGTGCGCCGTCTGCCGGATCCTACACCTTATATCACGATCAACGACGAGCACGGCAATCCTACCCGTTACAAGGGCGGCGGTCTCGTCAAGTCGCAGTTGATAGGTGTTAATACGATTGGTGCCGCCATCGATGACGGTATCCTCGATATTGCCTTCAAGGTGCAGTCCTTCGAGACCGTGTTCTTCGACAATATGGGTAATGCTGTACCCATCGTCAGCGAGGGCGCCTCATTCTCTTCACGTCAGAAGGAGACCTTCCGCAAGCTGACGCGTAACCGCCGTTTCTACATCTCCCGTGTGACGGTTGTCGGTCCAGACGGCCTGACACGTACCTTGCAGAACCCGATGGAGGTCATAGTGAAGTAGTGTTGATAGTTTAGAGTTTATTGTTTATAGTTTATAGATGATATGAAAAGAGTATTGTTCTTATTGACAATAGTGCTGATGGCAGGTGCCGTGCAGGCTCAGCCGAAGCAACGTAGAAGTCAGCCGAAGACTGAGCAGCAACAGCAGAAGGCGAAGAGTCCTTCGTCGGCAATGTCCATCAGGGCACAGATATCGTTCCCCACGGCTGTCGATATGCCTGAAGATGTGGTGTGGCGTCGTGACATCTACCGCGAGATCGACCTCACGAAGGATGCCAATGCCGGACTCTATTATCCTGTACAGCCTGAGGGTAAACAGATGAACCTCTTTACCTATATCTTCAAGTTGGCGCAGAACAACTATATCCCCGTCTATGAGTACTCCATTGCCAACGACGGTGCCGATGTGTTCAATGACCAGACGAAGATTGAGATGAAGACGCTGCTCGACGACCGTCATATCTTCTACGAAGAACAAGACGGTAAGTTGAAAGTCGACAATAGCGATATCCCCTCGCAGGAGGTTACGAAGTACTATCTGAAGGAGAGTGCCTATTACGATCAGGCGAATGCTGTCTTCCATATTAAGGTGATGGCGCTTTGTCCGGTGATGATGCGTGAAGACGACTTTGGCGGTGAGGCCACGCAGTACCCTCTCTTCTGGGTGAAGTACAGTGATCTTGAACCCTTCCTCAACCGTCAGACGGTAATGACGTCGAATCTCAATAATGCCGCCACGATGACGATGGACGACTTCTTCACGCTTAATAGGTATCGTGGTAAGATCTATAAGACCAACAATGCCCAGGGCAAAACGCTTCTGCAGCTCTGCGATGGCGATACTACTAAACTCTCTGCCGAGCAGAAACGCATAGAGAAGGAACTTGAGGCGTTCCGTAAGAACATCTTCGGTGATCCTGAGAAGAAAGACTCCCTCGACAGCATCGCCAATGCTAATCCTCAGAACATAAAGGCCGCTCAGAAGGCGAAGGCCAAGGGTAACAGGGCCCCGAAGAGCAGTGTTCGTCGTACGAAGACCTCCAAGTCGAAGGGCGGCTCCGGCAGTTCAGCCGCTTCCAGCGGTGCCCGTGTCAGCGTCCGCCGCGAGAGACACTAATTCATTTGAACAGAACCGCAGATTATGCGGATTACGCAGATAATGAAAAAAAATCTGCATAATCTGTGTAATCTGCGGTTTTTTTCGTACCTTTGCAGCAGTTTAATCACTAAATGCAATTAATCATGAAAAGAATCATTACGTTAGTCGTGCTGGCAGTCGCCATAACATTGTCGGCTCAGGCACAGGGAATCAAGTTTGGAGTGAAGGCAGGTCTAAACATTACCAAGATGTCGATCAGCAAGGATGTCTTTGATTCTAAGAACAAGGCAGGTTTCTTCGTAGGCCCCACGCTGAAACTCTCATTGCCTATGGGCTTTGGAGCCGATATCGCAGCCCTCTATGATGAGCGCAGTGCCAATGTGGAGTTTGAATCCTCAAGTACTTCATATTCTGTTTTGGCTGACGAACACCAGTCTTCGTCAAATGAGACCATCAAACAGAAGTCCATCCAGGTACCTGTAAATCTTCGTTATAACATCGGCCTCAGCAGTATGGCTGGCATCTACCTCGCCGTAGGTCCTCAGTTCGGCTTCCCCGTGGCAGACAAGGTCTTTAAGACCGAATTTGGTGAATATCGTCTGAAGGATGCCAACCTGAGCGTAAACTTCGGTGCCGGCCTCACCCTTATGGGACATCTCGAAGTAGGCTTTACCTACAACCTCGCAGCAGGCAAGTCGGGTGAGTTCACGAATCTCAACGATATCGACACCCACAACAATGCCTGGCAGATTTCAGCCGCCTACTATTTTTAAATCGTAAATCCGTAAATCGTAAATAATTGTACGTCGACGTCATCCTGCCGCTTCCTCTCGACGGCGTGTTCACTTATTCCGTTCCGTCCGAGTTGGAGCGGCAGGTTGCCGTTGGTCATCGCGTCCTTGTACCTTTCGGCCGCAACAAGACCTATGTCGGCATTGTCAATTGCCAATTGGCAAATTGTGAATTAAAGAATGTCAAACCCGTCCTCCAGGTTCTTGATGCCTCACCGATTTTGTTAGACTCCCAACTCAGCCTTTGGCGTTGGATTTCCGACTATTATCTCTCACCCATTGGCGAGGTCTATAAGGCTGCTCTCCCTGCAGGTTTGAAAGCAGAAGACGGCTACCGTCCCAAGACAGAGACCTATATCCGTCTTACTCCTAAGTTCCGTTCTGAGCGTGCTCTCCATATTGCCCTCGATATGCTCCAGCGCGCCCCTTCCCAGCAGAAAGCCTTCATCGATTTTCTCGATTTGGCTATGTTCACTGAAACTGAAGACTATCTCTCAGGTATCACCCGGGATGAACTATTGAATGAAGGTCACACCCTCGCCACGATCTCCGCCCTTGTTAAACGCGGTCTCATCGAGACCTACGAACAGGAAGTGGGGCGTCTGAATCATGGTGGGGAACCCCATCCCGAACAGGTCAAGCCTCTCAGTCTGCCCCAACAGGAAGCCTTCAATCAGACACAGTTTTCCTTCCTCCAAAAATCTGTCACGCTGCTTCATGGCGTCACGTCCAGCGGTAAGACGGAAATCTATATCCATCTCATCCAACAGGCCCTCGACAAGAAACAGCAAGTACTCTACCTCCTGCCCGAAATTGCGCTTACAGTTCAGATGATGGATCGTCTCCAACGTGTCTTTGGTAACCGTTTGGGCATCTACCATTCGAAATATGCTGATGCCGAACGTGTTGAAATCTGGCAGAAGCAACTCTCCAAGAATCCCTACGATGTGATCCTTGGTGCCCGCAGTGCTGTCTTCCTGCCCTTCCAACGCCTCGGACTCGTCATTATTGACGAAGAACATGAGACCTCCTACAAGCAGCAGGATCCCATGCCTCGTTACCATGCCCGCAGTGCTGCCATCGTATTGGCACAGTCTTTGGGCGCAAAGGTGCTTCTTGGTACAGCCACGCCTTGTGCAGAGACATGGCATAACGCGCAGACAGGGAAGTATGGCCTCGTCACGCTTACAGAACGCTATAAGGGCATTGAACTGCCAGAGATACAGGTCATTGACATCAAAGACCTGCAGCATCGTAAGATGATGAACGGTCCTTTCTCGCCCACCTTATTATTAAAGGTACGCGAGGCCCTCGAACGTGGCGAACAGGCCATCCTTTTCCAGAATCGTCGCGGCTATGCTCCGATGATTGAGTGCAAACAGTGTGGCTGGGTGCCCCATTGCCAGCATTGTGATGTATCCCTAACCTTTCATCGTAACCTCAATCAGCTTACTTGTCATTACTGCGGCTATACTTATCAGGTGCCTGCCGAGTGCCCTGCTTGTGGCAGTCGTGAACTTCAGACACGTGGCTATGGAACGGAGAAAATCGAAGATGAAGTGCGCGCCATCTTCCCTGAGGCTCGTATCGCCCGTATGGATCTTGACACCACCCGTACCCGTCAGGCTTACGAACGCATTATCAACGATTTCTCTGCGGGGCGCACCAACATCCTTATTGGCACCCAGATGATCTCCAAGGGTCTCGACTTCGACCGTGTATCCGTAGTGGGCATCCTCAATGCTGACACGATGCTCAATTATCCCGACTTCCGTGCTTACGAGCATGCCTTTATGATGATGTCGCAGGTCAGTGGCCGTGCAGGTCGTAGAGGCCGTCGCGGACTGGTCATCCTCCAGACGAAGAGTCCTGATATCCCTGTTATCCATCAGGTGGTCGATAATAATTACGCAGCCTTCTTCCGCAGCCTTCTGGCTGAGCGTCGTGAGTATCACTATCCGCCTTTCACCCGTCTTGTCTATGTCTATCTGAAGCATCGTAGCGATCGTCTCGTCGATACCGCCAGCCACGAGATGGGTAGCCGTCTGCGCCAGTGGTTCGGAGCTCGTGTTCTTGGCCCGGACCGTCCTGCTGTCGCTAAGGTCAAATCACTTGCTATCCGCAAGCTTCTGCTCAAGATAGAACCAGGTCTTGACCTCCCCACCGTCCGTAAATACTTAGCGCTTGCCCAGCAGCAGATGCTGCAAGACAAGCGCTACGCCTCCCTCCAGATCTACTTCGACGTAGATCCGTTATAACAGTTGCTTAGAAATTCAGTTCGCAGTTGATGCCAAGCACACGGCTTGAGCGGGTGAAGGAATCGCTGATACGGGGCGAAACAGAGGTGACGCGGTCGTAATCCTCATAGTTCGTCTGGAAATAGCCGGCACCAATCTGTACGTTCTCACTGACGCGGTATTTGCAACCGAATCCGATGCTGCTGGAGTTGACCACGAACGACATATCATTCATATAGGCATCGGTAAGCTGATAGCGTGTGACCTGCACACCGGCAGAGATGGTGAAACGGTCGGTGATATCCCATTCTGCACCGCCGAGGTACTCGTTCGTACCACCGTCGAGCAGTTTCTGGGTGTCGTTATACCAATGGGCCTTTGTGTCGAAGAAATGGTGGTAGCCGAGGTTGACACGGACGCCGTCGGTGATATTCCACATAGCTCCGACGGCGAGTTGGGCAGGAGAGTCCTCATCAACCTTTTCTCCATCGCGGAACTTGTTGACGGCAGGAATCTCGCTGGCCTCGTTGACGGTGGACTCGTTCTCCATGCGGATCTGTGTCTTCGCCTCATACTTCACGGCGAAGTTGAAGGGCCCCACACGGTAGTCGACACCGATGACGGGAGCGACGCCCATACCCTCCTGGTTGCAGAGCAGGTTCACGCCCTGGGAATACTTCTGCAGTCCGTTGAGGCTCTGCTTCGTGCCCTCGAGCTGAGCGAGTTGAGTCGCGAGTTCTGCGGGAGGCTCGACACCTGCTGCCTGATATTGGGCAATACCTTCCTCCACCTGTGCGATGCCGTTGTCGACGATAGTAGAGGCGCCAGCGAGGAAACTGCCGAAGTCTACATAGCCGCCAGCGGTGTTCACCATAATGTTACTGATCTTGGCCTTATAAGTAGCTGTACCGTAGAGTAGGCGCAGACCGCCGTAGACGGAGAGGTCGGGAAGGATCTTGTAGGCGGCTCCAAGCTGAAAGCCGAAGTAGTATTGGCGTCCCTGCATATATCCGTCCATATCGTAGCCTGTAGCTCCAAGGGGCTGTAGCTGCTGGGCGATACCTCCGACGACGCTCTCGAAAGAGCCGAGACCGTCGGAAAACTCGCACTTACCACCGCCTCCAGGTACGGAGACGTTGAGCTGTATGCTCCAGTTGCCCTTGTTATAGGCACCTTGCAGCGAGGGGATGAAAGGTGCGTCGGCCACACCCTCGAAAGTCTTTGCTGCCTGTCCGTGATTCTTGCGACCGAGAGCGAAGACGGGATTCTCACTCTGGATGGTACGCGTCTGGTGGGCATACTGCCAGTTGAGGGCAATGTGGAGTCCTTCGGGCAAGAAGGCGACACCTGCGGGGTTGGAATAAACTCCGTCGAGTCCGATGGCCGCATCCCGGGCAGGATTACGGAGGAAATCAATACTCTGATTCGTGTTGGTTAAGATGCCACCTGCTGTGGCGTTGGTTGCTGCAGCCAGCATCACGCCGGCAAGCATTGTCTTGAAACTTTTCATATCCTTTAAACATCTTTTACGAAAATCGGGTGCAAAGGTATATAGAATGTTTAAAAGTGTGATGTTTACGCACACAAAGTTAACAAGGTTTAACAATAATTGCACAGAAATATGCACAAATGTGCAATTTTGTGCAGTTTTTGCACAAAAATAGGGTAGAATGTGCAAGTGAAGCTTAAACCTATTTCTTCAACTCAGGATAGGAAAGACGGGTGTGATAAATCATCTTGAGTTTCTCAATAAGAACCGTCTTGGCGTAGGCAATATCGCGGAAGGTGATGGGACACTCCTTGAAATAGCCTTCTGCCACCTGGGTGTCGATGAGTCGGTTGACGAGTTCGCGGATGGTCTTCTCTGTGTAGTCGGGGAGTGAGCGGGAGGCTGCCTCGACGGTATCGGCCATCATAAGGATAGCCTGCTCTTTGGTAAAAGGGTTAGGACCTGGATAGGTGAACAGCAACTCATCGACATCGTCGTTGGGATGGGCATTCTTGTACTGGACGTAGAAGAATTTCGCCTTACCTTGGCCGTGATGGGTTGAGATGAAGTCCTTGATAATGTTTGGCAAATCATACTTCTCTGCCATCTTGATGCCTTCAGTGACGTGGCTGATAATCATCTGGGCACTGTCGATGGAACCCATCTTCTCGTGGGGATTGACACCAGACTGGTTCTCTGTGAAATAGATGGGATTGGCAATCTTGCCGATATCGTGGTAGAGGGCACCCGTGCGGACGAGCTGGCTCTTGGCATTAATCTTTCGGGCAATCTCTGCGGCGAGGTTACCTACCTGGATGGAGTGCTGGAAAGTGCCTGGTGCCACCTCACTCATCTTACGTAGCAATTCCTTGTTCATATCGGAGAGTTCGATAAGCGTGATGTTCGATGTGAAGCCAAACGCTTTCTCGATGAGATAGAGCAAAGGGTAGGAGCAGAAAAGCAACATGCCGTTGATGGCGATGTAATTGAATTCGCTATAACTCATGCGACTGATATCGCTGTTACGTATCCAGTCGAGGGCAAGGTTTGTCAGTCCCATGCCGACGGTGATAAAGACTGCTGTCCAGAAAAGCTGAGAACGGCTGGAGAGTTCGCGGAGGGAGAAGATGGCAATTAGGCCTGCGACGGTTTCAACGGCAATGAACTCCAGTGGATGTTGGAGGGTGCAGGCACAGACAAGGATCGTGGTCAAGTGGGCCATGAAGGCAGTACGGGAGTCCATAAACACCCGGACGAAGATGGGGATCATGGCGAAGGGCAGCATATAGATGTGGAGGACGCTGTGGCCGACCATCAGACAGGCGATGGCTGCGAAGATAATGATGAGGGCATAGAGCATAGCCGAGGAACGTGCTTTCTCGAAGTAGTCCTTGCGGAAGAGGGAGAGGAAGATGGTGAAGCAGGTGACGATGATTGCGACATAGAGAATCTGTCCGAGGATGGTCAGTGAGAGTCGCGGATCATTCTCGTGCTTGCGTTCCATCTCTTTCTTGTACGACATTAGAATGTTGTAGGTCTTCGTGTCGATGATATCACCACGATCGATGATCTTCTGGCCGCGCTGCACAAGTCCTGTAGCCAGTGGAATGCTGTTATGGAGTTCGTTGAGACTTGCCTCGCTTCGCTCTTTATCGTATTTGAGGTTGGGTGCCAGATAGTCGTTGAGATTACACTTCTTCAGAATGTCTTGGTGTTCGGCCAGCGTTTGGTCGAGGAAAATTTGTTCGTAAGCGGAGACAACAGAGTTGATGTCGTTGATGGACACACTGCTGGCGTTCTTGCCGTCGATAATGCGGATGAGACGTGTGCTGTCCTGATGCAGGTCATTATACTCGGCACTGTTCATGATACCTGTGGCGTAGAGGTCTCGCAGACGGTTAGCGATAATGCTCAGGTAGTCATTACTGAGGCCGGGGATGCCGTCGGAGTAGTCTTTATAGAACTGCCGGATTTCATTACCTGATACATCCTTGTTGATGATGTAGTAGGGTTCGTAGAGCTTCATGAGACTGTCGCGCTCTTTGCTGATGACCTCATCACTCTTGTAGATGGGGAAGTCGAAGGGTGCGCTGAGGTCGGAGTTGATCCAAGGGCGTCCTTTCTCAACGTTGAAACTGAATTCGTTGGAGCGTGGCATGAGCCAGACGATGATGGCAACGGTGCCTATGACAAGTGCGGCACGGATGAGGAAATCGCGCCATGTGAGGTCGTCCTTAAAGTCGAAACTACTCATTTGATATAGTCTGTTATGGATGGTTAGACAACATTTTCGCTGCAAAGATACAAAAAATTACTACAGATAAAGCAGAAAACATAAAAAAAACCGCAGATTACGCAGATTATACAGATTTTTTTCTGCGTAATCTGTGAAATCTGCGGTTTATTTATTACCTTTGCAGACAAATTCGTAAAACAATGTCAGAAAGAACTGTAAGAGTGAGATTTGCACCCAGTCCGACGGGTGCCCTCCATATCGGCGGTGTGCGCACTGCCTTGTATAACTATCTGTTTGCACGCCAGCATGGCGGTCAGCTTGTGTTCCGTATTGAGGATACGGATTCTAACCGTTTTGTACCAGGTGCCGAGGAGTATATCCTGGAGTCGTTCAAGTGGCTGGGTATCCAGTTTGACGAGGGCGTGAGCTTTGGCGGCGACAAAGGTCCCTACCGTCAGAGTGAGCGTCGTGAGATATATAAGAAATATGTGCAGCAGCTGTTGGATGACGATAAGGCGTATATCGCTTTCGACACCCCTGAGGAGTTGGAGGCGAAGCGCGCTGAGATCCAGAATTTCCAGTACGACAGTCACACCCGTAATATGATGCGTAACTCGCTGACGCTGCCGAAGGAGGAAGTGGAGCAGCTGATAGCCGACGGTAAGCAGTATGTGGTGCGTTTTAAGATTGACGGTGGACAGGAGGTTCTCGTCAACGACCTCATTCGTGGTGAGGTGCGTGTGAAGACGGACATCCTTGATGATAAGGTGCTCTTCAAGAGTGCAGACCAACTGCCGACATACCATCTGGCGAATATCGTGGATGACCACCTGATGGAGATCTCGCATGTGATCCGTGGTGAGGAGTGGTTGCCGAGTGCACCGCTGCATGTGCTGTTGTATCAGGCTTTCGGCTGGGAGGATACGATGCCGCAGTTTGCCCATCTGCCGCTGCTGCTGAAGCCCGACGGCAAGGGTAAGCTCTCCAAGCGTGACGGTGATCGTCTGGGATTCCCCGTATTCCCATTGGAGTGGAAAGATCCGAAGACGGGCGAGACATCTCGTGGCTATCGTGAGGACGGATACTTCCCTGAAGCGGTGATTAACTTCCTCGCGCTGTTAGGTTGGAATCCAGGTACTGAACAGGAGATATTCTCTTTAGATGAACTCGTACAGTTGTTCGATATCTCCAAATGCTCAAAGGCTGGTGCGAAGTTCGCCTACGACAAGGGTATCTGGTTCAACCACGAGTATATCTTGAAGAAATCGAATGAGGAGATTGCCGCCCTCTTCGAGCCGATCGTAAAGGAGCACTGTCCACAGGAGACCTTTGAGCGTGTGCTTCAGGTGACGGCGATGATGAAAGACCGTGTGTCGTTTGTCAAGGAGTTGTGGCCCCTGTGCTCGTTCTTCTTCGAAGCACCCACAGAGTACGATGAGAAGACGGTGAAGAAGCGCTGGAAGGAAGATTCTGCCCAGCAACTCACTGAACTCATCGGCGTGTTGGAAGGTATCGACGACTTCTCGTTAGAGAATCAGGAGCAGATTGTGCATACTTGGATAGAGCAGAAGGAATATAAGCTGGGCAACATCATGAACGCCTGGCGTCTGGCACTCGTGGGTGAGGGCAAGGGTCCTGGGATGTTCGATATCTCTGCTTTCCTGGGCAAGGAAGAGACCATCCGTCGTACAAAACGAGCCATTGAAGTATTGGGCTGATGTATAACGTCATCATATATCTCTACCTCTTGGGTGTGGCGATTTATAGTCGCTTCAACGAAAAGGTGCGCAAGATGTGGCGAGGCGAGAGAGAGGCTTTCCGCATCTTGAAAGAGAAGGTGGATCCAGAGGCGAAGTATGTGTGGTTCCATGCGGCTTCGTTGGGTGAGTTCGAACAGGGTCGGCCATTGATGGAAGAGCTTCGCCGTGAGCATCCTGAGTATAAGATCCTGTTGACGTTCTTCTCACCTTCAGGCTATGAGGTTCGGAAGAACTACGATGGGGCTGACATTATCACCTATCTGCCACTGGACACCATAACCAATGCCCGCAGGTTCCTGAGGGCTGTCAGGCCCGTGATGGCGTACTTCATCAAGTATGAGTTCTGGTACAACTATCTGCATATCCTCAAGCATCGTGGTGTGCCGGTGTATAGCGTGTCAAGCATCTTCCGTCCGGATCAGGTGTTCTTCAAGTGGTATGGACGTCAGTATGGAAAGGTGCTGAACTGCTTCACGCATTTCTTCGTGCAGAATGAGGTGAGCAAGGAACTGTTGGCTAAGATAGGCATCAAGAACGTGACTATCGTTGGTGATACCCGTTTCGATCGAGTTCTTCAGATTAAGGAGGCTGCCAAGCAACTGCCGATTGTGGAGGAATTTGTTAAGGAGTCAGGAGTCAGGAGTCAGGAGTCTGTAGGACACTCTAAACCCAGGGTGTTCGTAGCAGGCTCTTCATGGCCACCCGATGAGGAAATATTCATAAAGTATTTCAACCAGCATCCAGAGTGGAAGCTTATCATTGCTCCCCACGTCATCGGCGAGGATCATCTCCGCCAGATTGAGAAACTATTGGAAGGTCGCAAGGTCGTACGTTATACCAAGATCTCTGAAAACTCTGAGAACTCTGAGTACTCCGAGAATGCTGATGTTCTGATTATCGATTGCTTCGGACTGTTGTCGAGCATCTATCGTTATGGTGATGTGGCATACGTGGGCGGCGGCTTTGGCGTGGGCATCCATAACCTGTTGGAGGCTGCCGTCTGGAGCGTGCCTGTATTCTTCGGGCCTAACAATCAGAAGTTCCAGGAGGCACAGGGGCTGAAGCAGAATGGTGGTCTGGAGATTACGGACTATGAGAGTTTTGCCTCGCAGATGGACCGTCTGGCAAAGGATGCCGAATATCTCAAAGCACAAGGAGAGCAGGCTGGCCGTTTTGTGGAGAGTCTGTCTGGTGCTACGGAGAAAGTGCTTGCGGCTACTCTTCGGTAATCTTCATATTGTGCAATCCCTTATTACTGATGACTCCGAGTTTCTCCAAATAGTTGGAGAGCATAATGGATGTTTGTATGTTCAGGGAGCGGCCTGGGTGGCTGATGTATGACTTGCAGGCGCTTTGCATGTAGCTGTTCGTCACAACCTTGTAGGTCTTCTGCATATCGAAATCCTGCCCGTCAAGGGTTTTCAGGCGGATGCTTTTCAGTCGGTCTTTATGCTTGTCATCCTTATCGACAGTTACCTCACAGATGGCACCAGCCACGCGAGGCAGGTGATATAATGAGCCGCGACTGTAGGTCGTCAGGATCTTCATGACCTCTTCGCCTGTCAGTGTCAGTTCTACGGCCTCGTTATAGAAGGGATCCATCGAGAGGACGTCCTGCATCGTAATGTCTCCAGCAGCCAGAGAGTCGAGACGCACACCACCATTGTTTACGATGCCGAGGTCAGCCTGTCCCTCTTTGAGAAAGGCGTCGCACATCAGATAGTTTAACTCTTCCTTCGTCTTGAATGCAGACTCTGTCCTGCCCACCACGCGCTTGAACATCGGGTTGTTGCTGAAGTATTCCACCATCACCTCCACCATTCTGTTCTTGTTGGGGAAGGATTTGATGTCGATATATTCTGCCGTCTTTTGCTTGAGTTTCCCGTTATTGAAGGTCAGCGTGATGTGTGTCGCCTTCTGTAGTTTATTCTTGTTCTGGGTGATGAGCACGCCGTTGTGCAGCGGTTCGTCTGCCGTCAGTTGGGTATGGGTGTGACCGCCGATGATCAGGTCGAGCCAAGGATTGTCCTGAGCCACCTCTTTATCATCCTCATAGCCGAGGTGTGAGAGCAGGATGGTGGCATCGCAATGGTGGCTGAAGCTGCGATATTGTTTGATGACTTTCATCGGGTTGGCGAAGCGGATGCCTTCCAGGTTGGCTGGGTGGGTATCGGGTCGTCCTTGCGAGTTGATTTGTATGAGGCCGATGATGCCGATTTTGATGCCGTCGAAGTCATAGACCTTCGTGGGGACGATGTGCAGGCCGGTCTCTTCTGAGGGGAAGATGTTGGCGCAGATATAGCTGAAGGCGGAGTATGCCATCAGCGGCGGCAGGGAGCCTACATCAAACTCGTGGTTGCCCAGTGTTGTGGCATCGAAGCCCACCTGGTTCATCAGAGTCACCATCGGGTAGGAGGAGATTCGGAACATATCGTTCTTAGGATTGCCCGTGCGGTTGTCGCCAGCAGATAGTATCAGCATCGAGGGATAGAGTGCCCGCAGACTATCGGCAATGGCTGCGAGTTGAGGAAACTGCTCAATGGCAGCGTGCATATCGTTTACTGCTAAGATATGTACTTCGCGCTTCTGCCCAAATACGGTTGATGTAATGAGTAGTACCAACCCTAAAAGGTATGTTCGCCTTGTCTTCATACGCAAAAATTCTTAATTGGACTGCAAAGATACGAAAAATTTGTGAACTAATACAAGTTTTATGCGCATTTCTTTATAATTTTGCGCTCACAATGCAAAAAGTATGAGATTTATGTGGATGTTTATCTTTATGATACTGCCGTTGTTGGCAGTCGTTTATATCGGTTGGCACGTGTGGGCCATCCTCCCCTTTTCGCGGATATGGAAGACGGTAGCCGTGCTGTTGATGGCGAGTTGTTTCCTATTGTTCTTCTTCGGCTTGCGACGACAGACGGACAACTATTCGCTGCCTGTGGCACAGGTGATGTATGAGGTGGGCACCTCGTCGATCTTCATCATGCTTTATCTGGTGATCATCTTCCTGGTGCTCGACCTGGGAAGGCTGGTGCATCTCGTGCCTCGCTCGCTGCTCTTCAACAACTGGCAGATGGCGGTGGGCATCGTCGTGTTCCTGTTTGTCGTCTTCCTCTATGGCAACATCCATTATTATAATAAGGTACGCGTACCACTGGAGTTGAAATCTTCAAAACCGCTGCCAAAGGATTATCGGGTGGTGATGGTGTCTGACTTGCATCTGGGCTA
Organism: uncultured Prevotellaceae bacterium; assembly: GCA_900316445.1. Lineage (GTDB taxonomy): Bacteria > Bacteroidota > Bacteroidia > Bacteroidales > Bacteroidaceae > Prevotella. Next base: position 22,956 of record ONCZ01000032.1, read on the forward strand.
TCATAATCCTCGGAAAGAGTTGGCACGATGGGTGGATATGATGAATGCGGAGAAGCCTGACTTCATACTGATAGCGGGTGACCTTATCGATGGCAGCATACGTCCCTTAAATGAAGAACGTATGGCTGAGGAGTTTCATAGGCTCACGGCTCCTGTTTATGCCTGTTTGGGTAATCACGAACACTTCGGCGGCGATGCCAACGCCCGTCAGTTCTATAAGGATGCGGGCATTCGTCTGCTGATAGATGAGGCTGCCGTGATAGACAGCGCGATAGTCGTCATAGGGCGCGATGACCGTTCAAGCCGCCATCGCAAGAGCGTGGAGGAACTGATTAAATCGTGGAATGTGGAAGGCTCACACTATACCATCGTGCTCGACCATCAGCCGTATGAACTGGAGAAAGCAGAGGCTGCTGGTGTTGACTTCCAACTAAGCGGCCACACCCATCGTGGACAGGTATGGCCGATCTCTTGGATTACGGATGCCATCTATGAGTGTTCGTGGGGCTCACACCAGCGTGGCAACACTCAGTTCTATATCTCTTCTGGTCTTGGTCTCTGGGGCGGCAAATTCCGCATCGGCACGCAATCAGAATATTTAGTAGCCACCCTATCGCAGAAAAGTCAGTTGCAGAAGTAACTGTTTCTCCCCCTGAGTAGGGGGAGTTAGAGGGGGTCTGAGCAAGCGCATCGTCTGAGGCAGAGCCTGAGGCCGATCAGACCACCCCTAACCCCTCCTACTCAGGAGGGGAAATGATTACTACATTTCCAGGATTAGGCTCTGGCGAGGCTTGAGTTCCAAGTCTTTTGAGAGGTCGTAGAAGCGGCCGGTGAGGATATCCTTGGCCTTGGCGGTATTGCCGATGACCTCTGCATAGCGCTCCACTTCCATCGTGGCAGGCTTCGATGTGCCGTTGAGAATGGTGAGTGCCGTCTTGCCCTTGTACTGACGGGCGATGACATAGACACCCTTGTAGGGAATAAACTGCGTCTGCGAACCCTTGGTAATCACATCGTTGTTCTGACGCCAGTGCAGCAGACGGCTGGTCCACGCGAACATACTCTGTTCTGCCTTCGTGCGACCTTCCTTCGTGAAGGCATTATGCTCGTCGCCTGGGAATCCGCCAGGGAAGTCCTTGCGCACGTTGCCGTCCGTTACCTCCTTCGTACCGTTCATCAGTACCTCCGTACCATAATAGAGCTGTGGGATGCGGTTCACCGTCAGCAGCAGGGCCAATGCCTGTTTCAGGGCGAGCGTGTCCTTGCCGTTGCCTAAGAATCGGTCTGTGTCGTGATTCTCGATGAAGGCCATCACACTCGATGGATTCGGATAGAGATAGTCATAGACGAACGAATTATAGAGGCGGTTCAGACCGTTCCACCAAGCATCTGTCTCTTCGTGCTTGGCCTGATTCAGCTTGTCGAAGAACGAGAAGTCCATCACGGTCTTCAGGAAAGAGTTGTGGCTTGTGAGCTTGGAACCCTTCTGCCAGGCAGCTGTATAGGCAGGCTCCGTCACCCAAGTCTCGCCAACGGTGTTGAAGTTGGGGTACTCCTCATCGAGTTCCTTCATCCACTGTGCCATTGCATCGGCGTATGCGTATGGATAGGTGTCCATACGGATGCCGTCGATACCCACAGTCTCAATCCACCACATACTGTTCTGGATGAGGTAGCGCATCAGGTGCGGGTTGTGCTGGTTCAGGTCAGGCATCGAGGGTACGAACCATCCTTCGACGGTCTCCTTCATATCCACCTTCGAGGCATAGGGATCCACTACGGGCGTGAGCTTGTACGATGTCTGCAGATAGGCACTCTTCGCGGGCTCTGAACCGTCGGCATTGGCAGTAAAACCAGTCATCGGGTCGCGTCCGCTGTCTTTCTCCGTTAGCCAGTCTGGGGTATTCAGCCAGTCTTTCGTAGGCATGTCCTTCGTCCAGGGGTGCTCATAGCCGCTGTGGTTGAAGATCATATCCATCACCACCTTCAGCCCTTTCTGATGGGCTTCGTCGCAGAGGCGCTTGTAGTCCTCGTTGCTGCCAAAGCGGGGATCCACCTTATAATAATTCGTGGTGGCATAGCCGTGATAGGTCGAGAAGCCGTTCTCCTGATCCGGCGAGTCATTCTCCAGGACGGGCGTCAACCAGAGGGCCGTCACGCCGAGTTCCTTGAAGTAGTCCAGATGCTCGCGGATGCCGTTCAGATCGCCACCGTGACGCAGACTCGGCTTCGTGCGATCCTCCTTGTAATTGCGCATGCCTGCTACCTGTGCAGGATGGTTCGGTCCCTGTGCAAAACGGTCAGGCATCAGCATATAGAGTACGTCGGCATTGGAGAATCCCATGCGCTTGTCGCCGCTCATCTCGCGCTGTTTCAGTTGATACAACACCTTCTCTCCTTTACTCCTTCTCTCCTTCCCTCCTTTAAAAACAAGCGTCATCGTGCCAGGCTGGGCCTCGCGCACGTTCATATATATTAACAGGTAGTTCGGAGAGTCGAGGCGCACGAGGCTGTCGATCCTCACGCCAGGATAGTCCGTCGTCACCTCAGCTACATCGCGGATGCCCTGCCCATAGACCATCAGCTGCACCTGAGGATTCTTCATCCCCACGTACCAGTCCGTAGGCTCAATCCGTTCCACTACTGTTTTTTTCGCTCCACTCATTGTCAATACGTTTGCCAGCACGAATGCGGCCATTAATAAAATCCTTTGCATAACTAGTCTTTAGTTTATTCTCTAACTGTTGGCAAAGTTACGAAAAATTATCCATTGTCCATTATCCATTATCCATTATTTTCCCCTTTCCCCTGCAAAAACGATTGCACAAGCCCCAGAATCTGACACTGTCATTTCTTGCGTCCTTTTAGTAGCAAGCGGCATAGCCGAGCGGTCATAATTGTCATTTTCAGACAAATGCGAATAAAAATGTTTACGTTGGTTAATATCGTCTGATATTGGTTAAAATGTGATAAATTCTCGCGGCTTTGTGCAGTCTTTTTGGCTTTCGGCTGTTATATAAATAGAGACGAAATGTTATTGGAGTAACTTAAAAAACAGAGATATGATGAAAAAGATGTTGTTATCAATCGTTTTTGCAGCAATGACGTTACCAGCCAATGCCGCGGAAGATCAAAGGGAGTACGAGTCTTTGCTCTCGGAAAGCAAGGTGTGGACAATGAGCTATCACGGCGTTGTCAATCCTGAGGTGTATGGCGACATATATCACTTCACTGACACGAAGCTGGTGGGAGATACCGTTATCAACGACATCCACTTTATGCGGAAGTATCAACGCCAATGGAGTCTGGGGGAGGAGACACCTGCAGATTGGACTGCCACGAATGATTATCTGGGGCAGGAAGGGGGAAAGATCTATCGGTATTCCGACAGGACTCAGAATGTGGTGCTGGATATGGATGTGTCTCTGAATGTTGGGGACAGGATAGGTTTTGTCGATGAACTTGGCTATGAACTGCCATCGTTTTTTGTAGCAACGGCAGTCTCGGACACCATCTTGACTGGCGCAGATGATAACAAGCCACGAAGGTGCGTCGAAGTACAGTTGGATGCTCCTCAGGTTGCAGATATGTGGATAGAAGGCATTGGTTCCGTCACACTCGGAATCACCGGTATGGAGTGGCTTTTAGCGTCTGGCGCCATTCCCAAACTCTATAAATGTACTGATGGCGATGCCGTTATCTATCAGTCAACGCTGTCTCCAGGTTATTACCATCCTTTAGTCGTGCGAGGGGGAAAGAAATGGACCTATCGTCACGATACGTTCGAGAATGTGTACGACTATTATTACATCCTTGAGGGTGATACGGTGATAGCCGGAAAGAATTGCCTGAAGATGTATTCAGAGAATAAAGGCAATCAGGGCGAGATTCGTTATGAAGGGGCACTCTACGAGGAAGACATGAAGGTGTATCTTTTCTATGAGGAGATAGATGTGCCAGAGGTCATGTATGACTTCAATTGTCAGGTTGGCGATACGTTGCATTTTCAAGGCCCCTCTTTGGTGATGCAAGCTATTGAGAGCGTAGAAATACTTGGAATGAGCCGTAAACGCTATGATTTCCAAGCACAGATAGAAACAGACGAATCGAATGAGATATTTGTCCTTGGAAATGAATCTTGGCTTGAAGGCATAGGGTCTATGAAAGATTTCTTTAATATGTTACCATTGTATGGAAATTATAATAGCCTTGTGGCCTGTGAAGTGAATGGCGTCACGATCTATCAGTCTCCTACGGCCATTCAGAGTGTGAGGTCATACAAGCCGAAAGCCGATGGAGCCATCTATGATCTGCAGGGCCGCCGCCTCTCGTCACCACCACGCAAGGGTATCTATATCCAGAATGGCAAGAAAATGATTGCAAGATAGTTGTAACATAGGGACGACTCTTCTGTTATTATGGTGTGACAGAAGAACCGCCGCATTGGTTAGATAAGGATGATGGAAGACAGGCGTTGGCCGAGGTCGTGAAGGGCTTCTTGCAGCTGGCGGGCTTCAGCCTCGGAGAAGCGAGCTTCCTTGCCGTTTACCTTATTACCGTTCAGGCGCTGATAAAGCCAGGTCTTGGTCTTTCCAAAGTAGTTCTTTGCGACATAGCTCATCGAGATGGCCTCTGGTACAATGCCAAGCTTCTCCCTGATACGGCGTGCGTCAAGCTCTTCGTTGTTGGCCTTCACGCCGTCAATGACTGCACGCACGCTTTCAAACTGACGGGCAGTTTCTGTTGTTTTCTCCTCATCAGAGAGACTGTCGAACCTTCGTTTGGACTCCTCAATGATTGCCTGGCGCTCTTCTGCCGATGTCGCTTTGTAGTAACGCTCAAACTCCTCTTTCATCCGAGGGTCTGAGATCAAATCAATCACTTGTTTCATAACTGCTCATCATTTAAATCATTAAACCTTCTTTTTGCTTCACTCATGCCAATGAGGATTTCCTCAATGACTGCATCCCTTTCAGGACCATCCGGCATTTTCTGCCAAACATACTCAGCAAACCGCTTGAGTTGTTCATACTGTTCTTTTGCAAATTCCTTGTCTGTCATAGCTTAAAGCTTTAAGATTAGACTTCATTTGCGCTGCAAAGATAATAATCTTTTAGTAATTATGCAAATAATCTAAAGAAAATTTACCGAGCAAGCGCGATTTTCATATTATTATCGCATGCAAAGGTAGTAAAAATACAGCAAATCACCAAATCTTGGAGGCTTTTTTAATAGAATAATTGCCTGATGTATGATTTCTGTCACCAATTCTAAGCAATCAATAAAATGATTTGATATTGAAATTATTTTACTGTTTTGGTTGGTGCTTGGAAAACTGGGAGTTTAGACGGACTAAAGTGGGAGTTTCGTTAGGGGAAAGTCAGAGTTTGGGCTGGGGAAAGTCGTGGTTTCGGCAGTCTAAAATTGTTGTGTTGTAAATAGTTGGTTATCAAGGGGATGGGAAATCGGCGGCGTTAATCATTGTATTGTGAAATATGCTTACAAATGAGTATGCGGGTTTATCGTGCTCAGACCAAAAGATGACAATTATGACAAATGACAGTGTCATATTTTGGGGATGAGGATGGATGAAGAAAAAAAGTATAAATTATATCACTATATATATAAATATATATATTAATATATATAGTGATTTTTTAGGGATTTATTAGCGAAAGTGCGGGCGCAGAAAATGACAGCTGTCATTTGTCATAATTGTCATTTTTTTCTGCGCCCACCTTATTTCACCTTATTTTATTGCGCTTTCAGGGCTGTGGCGATGATGTCGGCCATCTTGGCGGCACCTTTGTCGTTGGGATGGATGCCGTCGTCGACCATCTTGTCGCCATCGTTAGCGTAGAGCGTATGCAGATCGATGACCTTCAGGCCGTACTTCGCTGCAACCTCCTGCTGGATAGGGATGACGCCGTTGACGATGACCGAGTCGTTGATGTTCCACGTCGGCTTAAAGGCCGGGATGGGCGTGCAGAGGTAGATCTGAGGTCTGGCGGGGGCGTTCTTGCCTGCCTTGGCGGCTTTTGCTTTTGCCTTGGCCATCGCCTTCTGAACCTTCTTGGCGGGCATGTCGGCATACTGCTTCAGGTCGGGGCGGAGCGTGAAGATCATCTGCTCCAGATCCTGCTTGAACTCAGAGCCATATTGCCAGTTCTCAGGCTTGGAATCGTTCGTGCCGAGCTTGATGATTACCACGTCGGGCTTGAAATCAAGCGCATCGCGCCAGGCAGGTTCGTTCATATAGGGATAGTCGCCCCTGTTGAGCATCGTGCGTGAGCTCACACCGAAGTTCCTCACCCAATAGTCTGCACCCAGCTTCTTCTGCAACTGAGCCGGATAGCCGTAGGCAGAAGCCATATCGATGCCGTAGCCGTCAGTGATGCTGTTGCCGAGGCAAGCCACGCGGATGGCGCCCTGCTTTGGAGCCTGACGGGCATCGAGCCAGTTGCCTAAGTCCGTCAGCAGTTGGTCGTGGTACTTGAACCAGGGGCCGAATCCGAAGCCGTGATCCCCCGTGGGATAGACATACATGGCACATTCGTTGCCAGCCATTCGCATTGCCTTATAATACTCCAGCCCGTTGGTCACAAACGGCACCAGACGGTCGTCGCTGGCCGAGATGATCAGCGCCGGAGGCGTGATGTGCCGCTGCACGGCATTCATCGTCGAGAAGTCTCTCACGAGCGCCGGATCCTTCTGTCCCTCCTTGCCGAGGAAGTTGATGCACGACCACTTGTGGCTGACGCGCTCATCCATCGAGATGACGGGATAGAACAGGATCGAGAAGTCTGGCCGTACGTCGAAGGCCGAGTGGGTGCTGATGACTGATGCCAGATGGCCGCCAGCCGAGAAGCCCATGATGCCTATGTCGCGAGGATTGATGCCCCAGACGTTAGCCGAGTCGCGAACGATACGGAAGCCCTGCTCCACGTCGCTGATAGGTCTCGTACGGTCTCCGTTGGGCAAACGGTAGTTGACCACGAAATAAGCGATGCCACGCTGATTGAGCCACCCTGAGGCCTGTGTGCCCTCGTGGGTGTTCGACAGCATGGAGTATCCGCCTCCGGGAATGCCCACGATGGCTCGGCCACAGGGCTTTTCAGGGAGGAAACAAACCATTTTGGCCTGACCGTCGGCAGTCAGGTCGAGCGTAAAAGTTCTCGCTGTCTGAGCGAGCATTGTGAGTGCCGAACAGACAGCGAGGATCATCAGTGTGTAGCGCTTCATAAGAAACAGCTTTTACTGTCGGATCATGCGAAAGGATTCTCCGTGGGATAGAAGTTGCCCTTCGGGAAGTTGTAGTCGATCTCGTCCACGGGGATGCCCATGTACTTCAGCACCTCCCAGAGATACTTGCCCTGGTGGCCGAACATCACGGCGCAGTGGTGCGGATAGTGCTTCTCGATGAGGACGTGACGATAGAAGCGGCTCATGTTCTTGATACCGAAGATACCGATAGAACCGAACGAGCGGGTTGCCACAGGAATCACCTCACCCTGAGCGATGTAAGCGCGGAGCTTGGTGTCGGCTGTTGACTGCAGACGATAGACAGTAGCCAGACCAGGCTGGATGTCACCCTCAAGGGTACCGTTGGTCACCTCTACAGGCAGAGCGCGGGCCATAATGCGCTGGAAGCACATCTGGCAGTTGCAGACCTTAGAAGAAGCGGTGTTACCGCAGTGGAAGCCCATGAAGATTTCTTGCCCTTGATGCTCTCCTCGTACATGTCGGTAGGAACGGTGTTGTTGATGTCGAGCAGGGTAACGGCGTCCTGAGAAATGCAGGTTCCGATGTACTCAGACAGAGCACCGTAGATGTCAACCTCGCAAGCCACGGGAATACCACGACCAGTCAGACGGCTGTTCACATAGCAGGGAACGAAGCCGAACATGGTCTGGAATGCAGGCCAGCACTTGTTGGCCATAGCGACGAACTGGCGTGAGCCCTTGTGACCCTCGATCCAGTCTGTCAGCGTCAGCTCATACTGAGCCAGCTTCGGCAGAACGGAAGGAATCTTGTTACCAGTGCCCAGCTCAGCAGCCATATCCTTCACCACATCGTCGATGCGAGGATCGCCCTGGTGCTTCTGGAAGGCCTCCAACAGGTCGAGCTCTGAATTCTCCTCAATCTCAACGTCGAGGTCATACAGGGCACGGATAGGAGCGTTACAAGCCAGGAAGTTGTTGGGACGGGGACCGAAGCTGATAATCTTCAGGTTCTGCAGACCCACGATAGCACGTGCGATGGGCAGGAACTCGTGGATCATCTCAGCGCACTGGGCAGCGTCGCCTACGGGCTCCTCAGGAATGTAAGCGCGGGTCTTGCGCAGGCTCAGAGCCTGGCTGGCGTTCAGCATACCGCAGTAAGCGTCGCCACGACCGTCAATCAGGTCCTTCTGAGTCTCCTCAGCAGCAGCGCAGAACATCGTTGGGCCCTGGAACCAGTCAGCAATCATGGTCTCTGAGATCTCAGGACCGAAGTTGCCGAGGTAAACGCAGAGGGCGTTACAGCCGGCCTTCTGGACATCAGATCTCACTCTCAACGATGCAGATGGGGCACTCGTAGATGCCTTCCTTGCCAAACTTCTTTTCATACTCAGCGATAACAGCCTTACGACGGTTAACAGCCAATGACTCGGGGAAACAGTCGCGAGAAACGGCGACGATTCCAATCTTAATTACAGGTACGTTTTGCATAATTGTGTATTTGTTAGAAAGTAATGCTTAATTGATGCGGTTGCAAAGATAAGCAATTTTCTTCAAACGACCATAAATTAAATGTTAATTGTGTATAATTAGCGCAGACTGGGGTGAAACTGAGACCTTGCAACCCGTTGTTTCGCCCATTCCCTGCTCGTTAATGACACTATTTTGGCAGACAATCGTGTAGCTGCCATCAGGGATATTGACCTCCGTTGTGGCCTTGTTGGCGTTGAGGATCACGATGATGTCACGCCAGTCATCACGGCCTGCGTAGTTCTTCAGACGGTAGGCGATGGCGCCTGCGGGGGCATCGAGGAACTCCAAGTGCTTGCGCACGAGATCGGCATTGCCCAGACGGAAGGCAGGATGGTGCTTGCGCAGGGCGATGAGGTTCTTGTAGTAGTTGAACACCTGCGGATACTTTGTCTTGTTGCTCCAGTCGAGCTGGTTGATGTCGTCAGGAGACTCAAAGCTGTTGTGGACACCCTTTTTGTCTCGCAGCAGTTCCTCACCGCTGAGCATAAAGGGCACACCCTGAGACGTGAACACGGCTGTCTGGGCAAGTAAGTCAAGGCGAATCAATTCATCAGTGGTGATGCCTGGGACAGAGGATTTCAGACGATCCACGAGGCACATGTCATCGTGGCAGCTCACGTAGCTCATCATCTGTGTGGGTTCCAAAGCCCAGGGCTCCTTGGCATAGTTCACCTTCGTCATATCCACCTGCGGATGGGCGATGGCTCCTGCGATGCCGAACTTCACACTCTCGCTCTCTGTGCCTAAAGCCAGCCACGCAGCCTTCGTATCGTCAGAGAACGGGCCACGCAGGGCATCACGGATCTCGTCGGAGAAGGCGGCGATGCCAGGCATCTGCGGGATGTTCGCCTTCATGCCCAGCCGTTCGTTGGGAATGGCACAGGCGCCAGCACTCCAGCCCTCTCCATATATAAATAAGGTGGGATCAATCTTATCTACTGCCTTGCGGATCTCGTTCATTGTCTCGATGTCGTGGCATCCCATCAGGTCAAAGCGGAAGCCGTCGATGTGGTATTCGTTGATCCAGTATTTCACCGACTCTATCATAAACTTCCGCATCATCGGCTGGTCGCTGGCGGTCTCGTTGCCGCAGCCTGAGCCGTTGCTATAGGCACCGTCGGCGGTCTTACGATAGAAATAGTCAGGATAGGTGCGCTGGAAGTTTGAGTGATCGATGTCGTAGGTGTGGTTATACACCACGTCGAGGATTACGCGGATACCTACCTTATGGAGGGCCTGCACCATCTGCTTGAATTCACGGATACGCACCTCGGGCTGATAGGGGTTGGTGGAATAGCTGCCCTCAGGCACATTATAGTTCACTGGGTCATAGCCCCAGTTGTACTGTGGCTCATTGAGGCGTGTCTCATCCACAGAGCCGTAGTCATAGCTGGGCAGGATGTGGATGGCATTCACGCCCAAGGTCTTCAAATGCTCGATGGCCCACGGCTCTGTCAGAGCGAGGAACTTGCCTGGGTTCTTGGCATCCTTGCGGGCGATGGAGAAGTCACGATGATGCATCTCGTAGACGATGATGTCGGCTGGTGATTTCGTAACGGGACGCTGATCATCTGCCCAACCTTCTGGATTGGTCTTTGAGAGGTCGATGATGGCTCCACGCTTGCCGTTCACACCAACAGCCTTGGCAAAGACACCAGGGCACTCACCCTTACCCATATCAAAGGTGTAGAACTTGCCCATCAGGTCGCCTTTCACGGTGGTCTGCCATTGTTCGTTGGCAGTGCGTGTCATCTTGATGGTCTTCAGGGCCTTGCCGCCCAGACCTTCCTGATAGATACGTACGACGACATTCTTGGCATCGTTGGGTGCAAAGAGCGTGAATACGGTTTTCTCTGGTGAATAGCTCACCTCCTGAAATGTCTGTGTCTGCGTCTGTGCTGCTGCAAATCTTGGGAACAGCAGAGACAATAATCCTGCGAATATCAAAGTCTTCATTTTAATGTTTATTGTAACCCTTCTTTCTGAAACGTAATATGATAAATAAGAGGGCCATAAGGAGCAAGCCGATCACGATGGAAGTAATCAGGAGGATCCTGTTAGCCCGCGACTGGGCAGCCTTCTTGCTTTTCTCGACGACGCTGACGACAGAGTTCACCTGATAGGCACGCATCTGAGGACAGAAGGTCAGGTTGCACTCTCTGGCAAACTCCACATAACGGCTGGCGCGATTGATGTCACCATCGTTGGCGAGGTGCTCAGCCAGGAAAAGGAGGGACGCCTGGTTCATCACGGCACACTTGATGTCGTCAAGGGCCGACTTGCCCAGCCAGTAACAGGTCATATCGTGGTTCTTCAGTTTGTCATAGACCATCGAACGGTAGAAGGCGGCATAAGCTGCCTCGTGGGTGCCGTCAGTGACTTTCTTGATCCATTCATCGCTGAGTTGCAGAGCATCCTGATATTGCCGACGGGCATTGAGGATATCCATTTTCAGGTGGAGAAATTCCTCGCTGCCTTCCTCTTCGGCTACCATTAATAGAGAGTCGCGATAGGCATCTTGCATATTGTAATAGCGTAGTTGCACCTCCTTGCGCTGGGTATAGGATCCAATCTCGCCGCAGACGTGCATCCAGGCGTGGTAATAGTCAATCAGCCCCCTCTTGTCGAGGTCAGACTTGTTGACAAGCCGGAGCTGTTCGATGGACTCTGTGTGCCTGTCGGATTTGGAGCATTGATAGGCCAACAAGGAACGGAAACGTCCGGTGAGGTCAGGACGGTGGAGATAGTCGGCCAGGTTGATGCAGAGCTCAACAAAATGTAATGCAGAGTCATTCCGATAGGACTCATAGAGTCTGAAAAGATTCTCAGCCATCAGGAGCCTCTTCTCAACGTTTGTCTCTTTTTGCAGACTGTCACGGTAGGCGGTAATCTTACGTTCCCGCTCTGCAACGTATTGTGGCGACTGGCTGATGGCGTCGTCGATCTCCAGATAGAGGGCCTTGAGGTCTATTGTCTCATCAGCCAAGGCAGGCAAAGGTGAAAAGGTGAAAAGGTGAAAAAGTGAAACACCCATCACCACTCTCAACACCTTATTCAATAATCTCTTTTCCATATTTTTCACCCTTTCACCTTTTCACTTTTTCACTCTTTCACCATTAATGAAACTGCGAATCCGCCGCCTGGGGCTTCCTTGAGTTTCAATACGTCCTTGGCTGTCACCACCTTCTTGGTGATGGTGTAGGCCTGCGGATTGGTCTCATAGTGGGCATCTTTTGCGTCAGCATAGATGGTACAGTCATACTTACGGCCCTTGTCGAGGAAGTCGAGTTTGATGATGCTCAGGTGACCGTTCTCGTCGCATTTGCCGCCAATGAACCAGTTGTCGGTACCCTTGGCTTTACGGGCAACGGTGATATAGTCGGCAGGTTCGGCCTCCAGATACTTGGAGTCGTCCCAGTCGCAAGCCACATCGCGGATGAACTGGAAGGCATCATCGAACTGCTCATAGTGCTCAGGCAGGTCTGCTGCCATCTGCAGCGGCGAGTACATCGTCAGGTAGAGTGCCAGCGAACCGGCAATCGTGATACGGGCCCAAGAGGTGTTGTCGCTCCAAGTGTTCAGTTTTGTTACAAAGATGCCTGGGGTATAGTCCATCGGACCGCCTTGCAGACGGGTGAACGGCAGGATGCAGGTGTGGTCGGGGTTCGAGCCTCCGAAGGCTTCATACTCTGTGCCGCGGGCACTCTCGCCACCCACGAGGTTTGGCCAGGTACGGCAGAGACCTGTGGGACGGGTGGCCTCATGCGAGTTTACCATAATGTGATGCTTGGCGGCCTCCTTGATGACATAGAGGTAGTGGTTGTTCATCGACTGTGAGTAGTGATGGTCGCCACGGGGGATGATGTCACCCACATAACCCGTCTTTACAGCGTCGTAGCCGTATTTGTTCATCAACTCGTAAGCCTCCTTGATATGGCGCTCGTAGTTCTGGGAAGAAGAGGAGGTCTCGTGGTGCATGAGGATCTTCACACCTTTACTATGGGCATAGTCGTTGAGCATCTTGATATCGAAGTCGGGGTAGGGGGTCACGAAGTCGAAGACGTCGCGCTTCCACATATTCGCCCAGTCTTCCCAACCTACGTTCCAGCCTTCTACAAGCACTTCATCAAGACCGTTCTTGGCAGCGAAGTCGATATAGCGCTTCACCTTTTCGTTGTTGGCAGCATGACGGCCGTTGGGCTTTACCTTGTTCCAGTCAATCTGGTCGAGTTTGATTGAGGGGAAGTCGTTGGTATAGTTCCAGTTCGACTTGCCGACAATCATCTCCCACCACACACCACAGTACTTTGTAGGATGGATCCACGAGGTGTCCTCGATCTTACAAGGCTCGTTGAGGTTGAGGATGAGGTTGTTGGAAAGCATGTCGCGGGCATCATCGCTGACCATCACCGTGCGCCAGGGTGTCTCACAAGGAGTCTGCATGGCTCCCTTCAAGCCTGTGGCATCAGGCGTCAGATGGCTCACGAAGGTAAGGGGCTTCGGCAGGGGCCAAACTGACGGTTTGGGGTCAGGGGTATAGGCATTGCTGCCACCACCCAGCTTCGTAGTGAGGGCCTTCGTCTGTGCGTCGACGAGTTCGAGGTGCATCGTGGCATAGTCCTGGCAGGCAGCCTCGTGGATGTTGATATAGAGACCGTCGTCGCTCTTCATTTGCAACGAGGTCTGCACACCCGTCTCAGAGAAGACGGCCACGCTGGAGTTGTCCCAGTTCACAGCTTCCTTCATACGGCTACGGATCTCAGAGAGCTTCGTCTGCTGCGTCATCTGCTCCTGTGTGTCGTAGTCACCAGGCAGCCACCATGCCGTATGGTCTCCAGCCATCGCAAACTCACTGCGCTCCTCCTTGATGAGGAAATAGTTCAGATTCTTCTGCTGGGGGAACTCATAACGGAACCCGATGCCGTCGTCATAGACGCGGAAACGGATGGTAATCTCCCGCTGTTGCTTTTGTTGCTGTAATACGGCAGCGTATTCCACATAATGGTTTCTGATGTCCTTGGTTTCACCCCATACGGGTTGCCAGGTCTCATCGAACTCCTTGGTCTCTTCCTTGGCGATCGTGAAGCCGTCCATCAGGTCGGTCTCCTGCATGCCTTTCGAGGCGTGCTTGTCCTTGGCCAACTCCAAACCCAAGAATGATGGCTTGATGACTGCCTTGCCCTTGTAGGTCATCTCATAGACGGGACGCCCCGTGTTATCTACTGAAAACTTTAATTCAATGTTGCCATTCGGCGACTTGATGCTGCCTGCCCATGCCATCATTGGCAATATGGCGGCCACTACGATCATTCGTGAAATTCGTTTAATTCGTTGTCTCATTTTCTTCCGCTTTGTATAATTAATGTGCTGATTTCGTTGTTCAGGTCATCTGCTGCCAACAGCTGCTCGATGGTCAGGTGCATACGGTAACGCCAGTAGTGACGGGGATTGGCGGGGATGTTGATGCGCTCGCCATTCTCATCGGGCAGACGCAGTTTCTCGTCGATGCTCATCCAGTCCTGGAAGGAGATGAGACAGAGCATCGAGGGCGATGTCAGGTGACGGCTCACGATATCCTTGGCCAGCCAGCCGGGTAACGGACGGGGTGCAGGACCGCCACGACGCAACGTCGTGTTGTAGTAGGCCTGTGAACGCTCCTCGTCCTCATCCCACCACTGACGCAGGGTAGGCATATCGTGGGTGGAGATGGTATCCACGCTGCGATAGGGGTTATGCGACAGCTTGCCAAAACGTGTCGTCGGATCCTTTGGCATCGCCTGGATCTCCAGCGAGAGGATGCGCAACTCGTTCATCACCCAGGGCACGCAGTCGGGCACCATACCCAGGTCTTCTGCACAGACGAGCATACGGGTGGCCTGCGTCAGCTTGGGCAGTTTCTTCATCGCCTCCGTGTACCAGAACTGGTTGTTGCGATGATAGAAGTAGTCGTTGTAGAGACGGTTGAAGCAGTACTTCTCACCATCATTCAACTGATTGTAGCCTTCCTGGTACTGTACGGCGATACGCGGATGCCAGCGGTCATTGCGCTTATGGTCAACAAGGAACAGGTTATCCCTGAACGGTACACCGTAAGCCTCGATCTCCTCCTTGCTCATGCCGAGGGCTGGTGCGAACTGTCCCATCAGACCTGACTTCTCGGGCATGGGAATCTCCCAGATACGGAAGAAGCCCAGCACGTGGTCGATACGATAGGCATCGAAATACTCCGCCATCTTACGGAATCGGCGCACCCACCACGAACAGTCGTCCTTCAGCATCTCGTCCCAGTTGTAGGTGGGGAATCCCCAGTTCTGACCGTCTGCAGAGAAGGCATCAGGTGGCGCACCTGCCTGACCGTTCAGGTTGAAGTACTTAGGCTCCACCCAGGCCTCCACACCGTCGCGGCTGATGCCGATGGGGATGTCACCCTTCAGGATCACACGGTTCTTGCGGGCATGGGCATGGGCTTCATGCATCTGGGCATCGAGGTTGTACTGCACGAAATACCAGAAGTTGAGTTCCGTCTTTTTCTTGAAACTCGATTTCTGCGTGTTCTGCAGGGTTGCCTCCTTGGGCCATGACGGGAACTCGGCCGTGCCGTAGAGGTCACGATAATAGCAGAAAGCAGCGTAAGGCACCAGCCACGCCTTGTTCTGTTCGAAGAACTTCTTATAACTCTCACGACGCTGTACCGTGGCCCACTCCTGTGCAAAGATCTCACGCAGATAGTCCATCTTGGCTGTGAACATCCGTTCGTAGTCAATCTGAGGCAGGGCGTTCAGTTCCTGACGCAGGGCCTCGAAAGCCTGACGCTTGGCCTCGTCCTTGATGGGGGGCAGCTGACGGAAGTCCGTGTATTGTGGATGCAGGGCATAGATGCTGATACTGTTATACGGATAGGAGTCCTGCCAGGTCTTTGTCATGTTCGTATCGTTGATGGGCAGCACCTGCAACACGCGCTGCTTTGTCTTGGCACACCAATCGACCATCTGTTTCAGGTCGCCGAAGTCACCCACGCCGAAACTGCCCTCACTACGCAGCGAGAAGACGGGAATCACCGTACCTGCGCCCTTCCAGGGATAGATGGGGAAGTCGGCTTGCTGTAACTCATAGACCACGACCTCACCCTGTTCCATTGGAGGCAGGGTGACTTTGCGGTTCTCACCATTCTCCCAGAGGGGTGTCACGTCTTCTTCATCGTCGAGGCCTACGAACTTGAACTCGAAGGTCTGGGGCAGGGTATCGGCATTGAGGCTGACTACCCACTCGTTGTTCTCGTGCTCTGCCATCTCGATGGCTTTCAGGGCTTCCCAGTTGCCCAAGGTGTCACCAGCACCCATGATGGCCAGGCGCTCGTTGTTGCGCAGTTGTGGGGCACGCACCTTCAGGCGCACCGTCTTGGCATACGATGTCTGCGGACTCATATTCAGTTTCCTGGCTGCCACACACTCCGTAAAGGCTGTCGAGTAGAGGAAGGAGTCTTCCGGGATGTCGAGCCAATGGTCGTACACCGTATAGCGGACGCCCTTCTCGGCGGCAAATTCCAGACGGTGGGGCTCCACGAGCCACTCCGAACGTTCCTGTTTGTCACCACGCATCACGCTGTAATAATAGTCTATGTGACCAGCGTTCTTGACGTTTTTGCTGATCTCTGTTGACCAATGGAGACCGTCGAGGGTTCCCATCTTGTGTTCTTCGGGCTTACCGTCCGTCAGAATGTTCACCATCAGCTCCTCGCCGAAGGTGGTCTGATACTCCAGATGAAAGTTGATTCTCATGTTATAACTGGTTTTTGTTAGACATTTGATGGTAGCTTTCGCTTATATATTAATAATGTGTAGTTGACAGCGTCAACTTTTCATGGCAAAGTTACGAATAAATTCCACCCGTTGTTCTCCATAGGCGGAGATATTGCCAAAAGAAAGATGCAAACGATTGCATGGATGAAAGAATAAGTGTAAGTTTGACACACGTCAAGAAGGTGTCTTATTAAGGATTGTTTTGGCTCAAAAACTTGCATGTGCGCGAACACAGTAGTACCTTTGCACCAGAATTAAGAAACAAAGGAAATATTTAGGGTAACAATTTTAAAATTTAGAAAGGGTTTAATTATGATTATCTTCAATTTTGTAGTTTTGTCGCTCGCTTCAGTGGTTAAGACCAAGGCAACCAAGGCCGTCTCACTGATGAGCAAATAAAAAAAGGATTCGTTTGTATTTTAGAGTATATGAGAGAGAGGGACTGTCCTGAACTGGGCAGTTCCTCTCTTCCCGTTTGTAGCAAGAGCTCATTTCACGGTTATGTCAACAAAATTCAAGATTTTGCGTTATTCTCTAATGCTTTTGTATCTTACTGAAAATCAAGTAGATGCAAAGCTTGGGCTTTAGTCTCTGGAAAATCCGACTTTACAGGCACTAAAGTCCGACTTTCCCCTAACGAAAGTCCCCTTTTCCCCTAACGAAAGTCCGTTCTTTCATGTGTTCTTTACGGTTTGTAAAATAATTTCGAATCCACTGCCTAAATTTCTCACTTTCTCACTTATGACAGGAAGGTTTTGTAAATCATGCAAAATATTCATTTATTCAAGTATTCAATTAGGACAGGAAGGTTTTTCACTTTTTGATTGATAAAAGGTTTTTATTGTCAAAAAGAAAATTCGTTTTTATTTACATATTTGTATTCATAATTATGCTAATATTATATATTAATATTATAATAATATATAATATAATAATATATTATAGTATATATAATAAATATAATAATAAAATTTGTAAGAATGACTATAAATATTTACAATATTGTGTATTATTATTCAATCTGCCAAGCAAATCCTAAACTTTCTTGTCATAAGTGAGAAAGTGAGAAACTGAGAAACTTTAGTACTTCCGTCGAGTTATAAAAACCTTCCTGTCCTAATTGAATACTTGAATATATGAATATTTCCTCCCAATGGTTGGATATAATGTGTTCTAGATTAATTGCGTCAGATCATAGTACATTGGGATTGTTTCTCCCTCGTTGACCTTACGAAGAGGCTTAAACCCATTATTCTCATAGAAAGGCACAGCCGAACGCAGAGCGTCAACTGTCACAAAACAACAGCCTGTACGGTTTTTCGTGATAAAAGTTTGCTTGACAAAGTCGATAATATCGGTACCGATATGTTGGTGCTGAGCTCCTACATTCACGCCTAGACGACCTATCTTCACCGCAGGATAATCACTACGATGCTTGCGATGAGGGAAAGAATTCCTGATGCGGCGCCAAGTTGCTTTGTCCGACTCTGCCAAAGAAATACGGTCGTTCGACAAGGAGAAGAAAGCTACTGTCATATCATCATCCTCTATGACATACGTCACTGCAAGCAGCCCTTTAGCGTACTGCTTGGCATCTTGCAAAAGGAAATCGTTGAGGTCATCCTCTCCGCAATCAAACGGTTTGAAAGTGTGTTCCTGTGTTAGACGTACGATTTTCATAGTTCATCTTGCCTACAATCAGAATGTAAATGTAAGCAGCGACTGGATGAACGATGCGCCCTTAGCCACACGTGCCTTCTCTTCGGCAGAAGCTTTCTCCAGCTTTTCCATCTCGGCCACGAACTCGTAAGCATCGTCACCTTTCAATACCGGTGTAGGTTCAATAGGTTTTGCCATAATCATTCTTTTTTCCGCTGCAAAGATACAGCATTTTACTGAAACTTGCAACATTTTCTGCGTTTTTTTCGGACTGAGCCTAAAAAAGTGCTGCGAAGATAAATCTTGCAGCACTTTCGCTTCGAAGCCTGTACCCAGAGCCGGGGTCGAACCGGCACGGGTTGCCCCACTGGTGTTTGAGACCAGCGCGTCTACCGATTCCGCCATCTGGGCCTCTTAGCGGGTGCAAAGGTACAATAAAAAAGTGAAAAGTGATGAGTGAAAAGTGAAAAATTTGTTTCCGCCATCGCATTTTTTTATTTTTTAATGCTTTTATTCTATTATCCTATTGTTTTTTTTGCTATCTTTGCACCGAATATGTTACTAAATCTATTTCATGGACATAAAAGACAATAGAACTTTCTGCGTGATTCTCGCGGGAGGAAGGGGCCGGCGCCTGTGGCCTGCCAGTAGGAATGCCTATCCGAAACAGTTTATGGATTTCTTTGGTACAGGGAGAACCATGCTCCAGACTACGGTCGACCGTTTCAGCAAAATCCTCCCCAAAGAGAATATATATATATGTACGTGTAAGGAATACCTGTCGTTGGTGAAAGAGCAACTGCCCTGCCTGACGGACGAGAACATCCTCGTAGAACCTATCCACAGGAACACGGCTCCGAGTGTGGCCTGGGCGAATATGCGCATTTTGAAACGGAATCCTGATGCCAACATCATCGTCTCTCCTTCCGATCAGATGGTGATCGACGAAGAGCGCTTTATCCAGAGTATGAACGTCGGCATTGGCTACGTATCGGAGAACGATGTGCTGCTGGCGATAGGTGTGAAGCCGACGCGACCGGAACCCGGCTATGGCTATATCCAGCTGGGCGACATGAGTTGCAAGCCTGACGTCTATAAGGTGAAGTCGTTCACGGAGAAGCCGGAGCGCGATTTTGCGACGATGTTCATGGAGAGTGGTGAGTTCTATTGGAACACAGGCATTTTCATTTCTAACGCTCGCCATCTGATCCATAGCTTCGAGGACGTCTTCCCCATTGTGCTGCGTAATCTGAAATTTGAGAATCCTGACTATACTTATGAGGAGGAGATGAGGTATGTGGAAGAGAACTACCCCCGCTATCCGAACTTGGCGCTCGACTATGCCATTTTGGAACAGAGGCGTGATGTTTTTGTGATGAAATGTGATTTCGGCTGGGCTGACTTAGGCACATGGCACTCCATCTACGAGGCGATGAGTAAGGTAGAGGATGATAATGTGATCCTCGACTCACAAGTGGAGATGGAGGACTGCCGTAACAACATCATCTGTTTGCCGAAGGGACGTCTGGGTGTCATCAGTGGCCTGGAAGGCTATATCGTGGTGGAGCACGACAACGTGTTGTTCATTTGTAAGAAAGGGGATTCCTCTTCGCTGGTGCGGAAGTACGCCAGTGAGGTGCAGATGAAATATGGAGATGAGTTCGTGTAAGATTTGTTTATAGTTTAAAGTTTATAGTTTATAGATGATTAGTTCTATAGGCAAAGGAATGGCTTGCCAGGTAATCATCTATAAACTATAAACCATCAACTATAAACTATTTCGAAAACTCTGCAAAGATTTTCGAGGCGATTTCCTGGAATTCCTCTGACGTGAGTTTGAGCTTCTCACGACGGAAGTCTGCATCCTGCTCTGTCTGGAGTGGGATGAGGTGGATATGGGCGTGGGGCACTTCGAGACCCAATACGATCTGGGCTACCTTCTTGCAGGGGAAGGCTGCCTTGATGGCTTTGGCCACACGCTTGGCGAAGGCCTGATAACGGGCCAGCTCGTCATCGTCCATATCGAAGAAGTAATCCACTTCGCGACGAGGGATCACGAGGGTGTGACCCTTCACCAGCGGGTTGATGTCAAGGAATGCATAGAACTCCTCGTTCTCGGCACACTTGTAGCTGGGAATCTCACCAGCAGCAATCTTACTGAATATATCCATTTGTTATTTTTGTTTATAGTTGATAGTTTATGGTTTATAGATGAAATGTTCTATAGACAGATTAAAGACTTGCACTTATGGGCTTGCCAAGTAATCATCTATAAACTATAAACCATAAACTATAAACATTAAATTAACCTACTGTTATCTTGTCAATTCTCAGTTTGATGGAGCCACGGGGAATCTTCACTTCCACCTCGTCACCCACCTTGTGGTTCAGCAGTCCCTGGGCGATAGGAGTCTTGATGGAGATCTTGCCTTCGCGGAGGTTGGCCTCACTCTCACTAACGATGGTGTAGGTCATCTTCGCCTTGTTCGTCAGGTTGGTCATCTCCACCTTCGACAGAATCTGAACGGCGTCGGTACTTAGACGTGATGTGTCGACAACCTTCGCCTCGGAGATGGTCATCTTCAGACGGTTGATCTTGTCTTCCAGATTTGCCTGAGCCTCCTTGGCGGCATCATACTCGGAATTCTCGCTGAGGTCACCCTTCTCACGGGCCTCGGCGATGGCTGCTGAGGCCTTCGGGCGCTCAACACCTTCCAAACGTTGTAATTCGGCTACCAGTTTGTCGTAGCCTTCTTGTGACATATATGCCATGTTATTTACGATTTAGATATTTCTTTTAGTCGCTACGCTTTGTAAAAGCGCTGAAGCGAGTTCGATTTACTATTTATTCTCTTTTTCCTTGGGCGGACAAAAACAAAAGAATCCCGACTTTCTCCATGTCGGAATCCTCAGCACTCACATGTCCTTATCCTTACTTACGGTTGCAAAGGTAGACATTATTTTTTAATTGCACAAATTTTTCCGCATAAAAATTGTAAAATGACGTAAATGACGACTGCCGACACCCATCCTCCGATGACATCGACGAAGTAGTGGGCCTGGATATAGACCGTAGCCAGGCACAACAATACATAGATGGGCATCATGCCCCAAAAGAGCCATCGGTTGCGCAGGCGCCAGGCGAGGAACATCAGGATTGTCGCTATGCCCACATGGCTGCTGGGGAAGGCTGCCGTAGGTCGCTCGCCTGCATTGTGGGCATTCTCCACCATGTGATAGAAGAAGCCGTCGCTCCATCCGGGCATGGGCAGAGGCTCCTGATGGTCAAAGAAATAGTGACCTACATCGGGGAAGACACCTGCTGCAATATTGTCCAGCCCTACGGCCTGATAGTAGTATTGCGGTCCTGTGACGGGCAGGAAGATGAAGATGACGTAGTAGATGAAGAACGCCGTGAGGATGATGAACACCGTACGGTCGAACTCCTTGTAGCGGAAGAAGAAAGCGAACAGCGACACAAGGGCAATCATCGGGAAATAGGCAGAATAGCCTAAATGCATCAGCTCGCTGAACACAGGGTGGGAGATGGCCTGCGAGAAGTGCAGGGCTGGCTGACAGTTGCAGAGTGACTGCTCATAGCCGGCAAACAGATGGTCGAGGTTGGGGAAGATGCGGTTGAGTTCATAAGTGTCAGAATACCACCACCCCAGGAGCAGCATCTGTACACCGATACGGCAGAAGTGGGTGAAACGGCAGGGCACAAGACGGAAGACGAGCCACATCGCCAACGTGAGCAGCAGGATATGGAAGCGTCCCCAGAGCATGGCATTGGGATTGACGGCCTTCGTATAGGTGAAGAGCACCAACAAAGTTGTCAGCAGCAGATAGCCCATGATGACCCATTCCACTGCCAGCAGCCCCTTCCTCGGGTTCTTCTCTATCTTGAATAAATCCTTAAAGATTTTCAATTTTTAAATTCTTTAATTTTATAATGCTTCACAGCCATCCGTTTTCCTTGTACCACTTGATGGAGCGCTTCACTCCCTCTTCCAACTTCACTTTGGGCTGATAGCCGAGTTCGTCGATGGCAGGCTGGATGTCACAACGCCAGTTGCGCTGTTTCAGGATGTTGAACTTGTCATTATTCAGCACGCTAATCTTACCTGTTAGCCGGCTGGTGTACTCCCCGAAGAATGTGATGATGCGCAACACCCACACTGGGGCGGTGATGCGGATCCACCACGGACGCCCCAACTCCTCATGAATCAGGTCGCTGAAGGTGGTACTCTGATATACCTCACCGTCGGAGAGGAAATACTTCCGGCCGTTCTCTCCCTTTTCCATCGCTAAGAACACGGCCTGCACCACATCTGTCACATAGACGAACGTGATATCCTGACGCTTGTAGCCCACAGCGAAGTCAGAGTGTTGTTTGATGCTCTTGGCCATCACGAAATAGTCCTTTTCCCTGGGGCCATACACGCCCGTCGGCCTTAAAATAATGTAGTTTAGGCCCCCTAAGTTAGGGGGTTGGGGGTCTGAAGGAACCTTGTTCAGACCCCTGTTGTCCCCTGATTTAGGGGACAAAGAGTCTAAATACTGCTCTGCCGCCAATTTACTGCGTCCGTATTCCGTATTCGGCTGGGGCGTATCTGTCTCACGGATCTCGTCGTAGGGCTGCTGCTCCTTGATGGCGCCGAAGATGCTGAGGCTGCTCAGATAGACAAACCGTTTCAAGGGCATCTGGAGTTCAAGGATAGCCTCCACCAGGTTCTTCGTCCCCTCGCAGTTGATGCGCATGAAGTCCTGCTTGTTCAGGCACTTCGTCACACCGGCGGCATGTACCACATAGTCGAAGTCGTGCCCCCTGAGTTGCTCCACCAGCTGTTCCTTCTTCGAGAGGTTCAGTTCGATGAAGTGGATGCGTTCGTCCTGCAGGTATTCCTTCGAACTGCTCTTACGCACAGCCGCCCATGTCTCGAAACCTCGCTTCAGGGCTTCCTCCACGATAAATGAGCCGATAAATCCGCTCGCACCAGTGATCAGTATCTTCATTTTGTTAAATTTGGGTGCAAAGGTACTATTTTTTTACGACAACTTGGACAACTTAGACAACTTTTTCTTTTCGACCTAAGTCGAATGTTGTTATAGTTGTCATAGTTGTCGTTAAAAAAATACTCGATTTGTCTTTTATTTCAAAAATTTGTTGTATCTTTGCGGCAAAGAACTAAAGTATAAGTCTATGGGAAAGAATAAAGGTGGTAAACGGTTAGGGAAGAAACAGGTCAGCGAACTGCTGCAGAATCTCTTCCAGCACAATCCGAACGAGACGTTCTCGTTCAAGCAGATATTTAGGGCTCTTAAACTCGACACGCATCCTCTGAAGATGCTCGCCATCGACGTGATGGAGGAAATGGCATGGGACGACTTCCTCTTGAAGGTCAACGACAACAGTTATCGCCTGAACCTGAAGACACAGGTGCAGGAGGGTGTGTTCCGTCGGAAGGCCAATGGACGTAACTCGTTCCAGCCCGATGATGGCGGTACGCCTGTCTTCGTGGCAGAGCGCAACTCGATGTCGGCGATGGACGGCGACAGAGTGAAAGTGTCGTATATGGCCCGTCGTGACAAACATATCAAGGAGGCGATGGTGATTGAGATTGTCCGTCGTGCCCACGATCAGATTGTCGGAAAGCTGCGTGTAGACAAAGACTGGGCCTTCCTCATTCCGCAGGATAACACCTTCGTCCACGACATCATTATTCCCAAACGCAAACTGAAGGGTGGCAAGACCGATGACAAGGCTGTGGTGAAGGTCGTACAGTGGCCCGATGCCGAACATAAGAACATCATCGGTTCTGTAGTCGATGTTCTGGGAAAGACGGGTGAGAACAATGCGGAGATGCACGCCATCCTCGCCCAGTACAACCTGCCTTACAAGTATCCGAAGAACGTGGAGGAGGCTGCCGAGAAGATCGACGCCACCATCACCCCTCGTGATATCGCAGAGCGTGAGGACTTCCGCGATGTCTTCACCTGTACCATCGACCCCAAGGATGCCAAGGACTTCGACGATGCCCTCTCCATCCGCCGCATTTCCCCTCCTGAGTCAGGAGGGGCTAGGGGTGGTCTGAACAGTCTCTGGGAAGTCGGTGTCCATATCGCCGATGTGTCTCACTACGTGAAAGAAGGCTCCGTCATCGACAAAGAGGCCTACAACCGTGCCACGAGTATCTATCTCGTCGACCGTACCATCCCGATGCTGCCTGAACGCCTCTGCAACTTCATCTGCTCCCTTCGTCCCAACGAGGAAAAACTCTGTTACAGCGTCATCTTCCAACTCGACGATGAGGCGAACATCAAGAAGTGGCACCTGGCCCATACGGTGATTAAGAGTGATCGTCGTTATGCCTACGAAGAGGTGCAGCAGATACTTGAAGACAATGGGGTGAAGGACGGCACAGGCGAACCGGCACCCCCTGCCACGAAGAAGAATCCCTATAAGGGCGAATATGCCAACGAACTCATCAAACTCGATGCCCTCGCCAAGAAACTCCGTGCAGCCCGCTTCAAGAACGGTTCCGTGAAGTTCGATCGTGAGGAACTCCACTTCGATATCGACGAGACCGGAAAACCCGTCAAGGCTTATTTCAAGACCTCGAAGGATGCCAACAAACTCATCGAAGAGTTTATGCTGCTCGCCAATAAGACCGTTGCAGAGTCCGTCGGTCGTGTGAAGAAGGGCGTGAAAGCGAAGACTTTGCCCTATCGTATCCACGACCAGCCCGATCCTCAGAAACTCGAGAACCTGCGTCAGTTCGTCTCGAAGTTCGGCTATAAGGTGAAGACCAGTGGAACGAAGGGCGCCATCACGAAGTCACTCAATGCACTGATGGCTGATGCCGAGGGAACCCGTGAGCAGAACGCCATCGAGACCGTTGCCCTCCGTGCGATGATGAAGGCCAAGTACAGTGTGCACAACATCGGACACTATGGCCTCGCCTTCGACTACTACACCCACTTCACCTCCCCCATCCGACGCTACCCCGATACGATGGTACACCGTCTGCTGACGAAATACCAGTCTGGGGCACGCTCGGCCAACAAGGAGAAGTACGAGGAGTACTGCGAGCATTGCTCCGATATGGAACAGATCTCCCAAAACGCAGAGCGTGACTCGATCAAGTACAAGATGGTGGAGTTTATGGCCGATAAGATTGGCAACACCTACGATGCCCATATCTCCGGTCTCACCTCCTACGGCATCTATGCCCAGATTGACGAGACCCACTGCGAGGGTATGATCCCCATCCGTGACCTCGGCAACGACTACTATGACTTCGACGAGAAGAATTTCGTCATCATCGGACGTCGTAACCACACGAAGTACCAGCTCGGTGATCCCATCCGCATCCAGGTGGCCCGTGCCAATCTCGAGCGCAAGCAGTTGGACTTCACACTTGCGGAATGACTATGACTCCAACGATGTGGTAATTCGCGTACCTTATATTATTTCGCCCGCGAGGAAATGTTAAAAAACATATTTTTCGAATAAAAATTCCGATACTTATTTGGTAGGTATCGGGATTTTTGCTTATCTTTGCATTTGAAATGTTATTGTCGTAAAATTTATAGCTGTAAAATTATATGAAGAAGTTCTATGACAGAGTACGCGAAATGACCGAGCTTAGGGAATTACAGCGTCAGGCTTACAACGATTATTCCCGATTTGTTGTGCTCACAGGCAGAAGACGTGTGGGCAAGACAAGCCTGGTGTATAAACTGATAAGCGGGACGCAGGAAGATGCTCCTGGACTCTATTTCTTCGTTGGCCGAAAGACGGAAACCGTTCTCGTCAGAACCTTTATGCAGGAGGTTCGCGAAAAGCTCGGTGAGTTTGTTCCAGAAGGAATAAGTTCGTTCCGTGAACTCTTCCAGATGATACTGGAGATTGGAAAGCGAAAAAAGTTCACGCTCTTCATTGATGAGTTTCAGGAGTTTGATAATATAAACGCAGGTATCTTCAGCGACATACAGGAGCTATGGGACGAATACAAGAAGCAGACAAACGTATGTCTGATTGTGTCTGGTTCTATATTCCGTATGATGGAAAAGATCTTCAAAGACGAAGAGCAGCCACTCTTCGGCAGGGATGACTGCACCATTAAGCTGAAGCCTTTCAATACGGATACGATAAAGGAAATCCTAAGCGACTACAAGCCTCATTACACGTCAGAAGACCTTCTTGCACTTTGGACGATTACCGGTGGTGTGGCCCGTTATATTGAACTGCTTATGAACAACGGATGTACTAACGTCAAGAAGATGATACACTATGTTTGTTCAAGCGGTGACAGCTACTTTGTGGACGAAGGCAAGAAAATACTCATCCAGGAGTTCGGCAAGCAGTATGGCACGTACTTCAGCATACTCGACCAGATAGCGCACGGCGATGTGACGCAAAGTGAGATAGAAGGGGCTTTAGGAATGAAAAGCCTTGGCGGACAGATGAAGTTACTGGAAGAGAAGTACGGTATCATCAAGAAGAAACGTCCGATTGG
The DNA here is from genome assembly GCA_900316445.1 of uncultured Prevotellaceae bacterium. Lineage (GTDB taxonomy): Bacteria > Bacteroidota > Bacteroidia > Bacteroidales > Bacteroidaceae > Prevotella. Next base: position 49,689 of record ONCZ01000032.1, read on the forward strand.
TGCCAAAGAAGGCAGCCAGACGGTACGTTATGAGATACAAGACAACTTCTTCCGTTTCTGGTTCCGCTACATTCACAGATACTCTGCGCTCATTGAGTTGCAGAATATGCCAGCACTGGAGAGTATTATGACCAACGACTACACCACATTCTCAGGCATAGCCCTGGAACGCTGGTTCCGTCAGAAGATGATGGAGAGCTGCCGTTACAAGCAGATTGGCGGTTGGTGGCAACCAAATGGTGTCAACTCTAAGGGCAACAGCGATGACTTCGAGATTGACATTGTGGCCGAAACACTCGAAGGCAATGTTGAAGCATATGAGGTGAAGCGAAATCCCCAGAAGTACTCTCCTGCCCGACTTGAAGAGAAAGTCGCAGAAATGAAGCGACGCATATTCCGTGGCAAGGAAGTCACAAAAGGTGGCTTATCCATGGAGGATATGTAAATATATACCTGTTATTCTGTCTACAAATCAACTTTTTTTGGTTAAAATGTGATTTTTTCCTAAAAAATATTTGGTAATTAGAAAAATATATGTAAATTTGCACCGAAAAGCCTGCTCGAGTGTGGGTGGGTGGTTAAATTTAACATGTTGGAAGAGACCTCAGGCCAGTTGTACGGCCAGTCTCGAAAGGACGTTTTCGAAACGTTACCTGTCAGTTCTGCCAAACTTCGCAAACTTGGATCTATGTACTGCGGTAATGCAACTAGAAAGACGTTCGCGTGGGTGAATGTTTCATTCCCCACGTCCTGTATTCCCTTATATATATAAATAAGGTGTAACTCCCTTCAGGTGGAGTGCGTCTTGGTATATATACGTCTGGGATTGTCAGGGCGTATTGGGTTGGTATATATCACTCGGCGTGGGCAGGCTTTCGTTGCTTATCCTTACATAGGGGCAATGCGAAGGCCTGGTAGAAGGGATAGGCGCGGAGAGAAACTTTACTCCCACGTCTTTTTTTTGTTCCCTCCGATCAGGGATGATTCCAATTTAGAATGTTAATGAGAGTAGCGACCAGACAAGAAAACTAATGGAATGAATGTAACTTCCGCCAAGGCGTCCGCGCAGCTCAGCTGTGTCCTAATGGCGGAAGGGGAGGTGCATGGCACCTGACGTTTACTCTCTCGCCTGCGATCAGGGACGATAGCCCCGCCGCAGGAATCATCCGATTATTAATTTCAATTCAAAATTTACAAACTAAAAATTTTAAGAACAATGAAAAAAATCAAGTTAATGCTTGTTGCTTTTATGGCAATGGTGGGCGTTTCTGCTTTTGCAGATGCAACACCTTGGGCTACAACAACCTACAAGTACACTGTGGATGGTACAACTGTCACCATCACTGGTTTTGTGACTGGCTATGCCACCGATCAGATGGCTACTGTTGAAATTCCTAACACGTTGCCTAATCCCGCAGACGAGACGAAAACCGTTGAAGTGACGGCTATTGAATCTAAAGCTTTCGAAAAAAATGCCAACATCAAGAAGGTTGTCATTAAGGCTACGAAACTTGCAGGGCTAAATGACGCATTTTCAGGATGTGCAAACCTTGCAGAGATTGACTTCACTGCGGCTACGGGACTGAAGACTATTTCTGCCGGTGCTCTCACTGGCACTAAGCTTGCCAAGCTTGATCTCTCAAAGACCATCGTTGAGACGATTCCTGCTTTGTTCGGCACAACATTTGATGTGACAGAAGCAAAGGATGCTGTATACTGGACGGAGGCTGATTCACAAGGTTCTCCATCAGCAATTGATACACATAATGCTGCTCTCACTGATAAAGCTTCAATTGTAAAAGCTGCAGCTCAAGTGACTGTCGCACAGGCAAATCGTTATAACGCTACGTTGAAGGGTGCCGTGAAGACAACGGATAAGGTTACAGATGCTGCCTTTGTCGAGACATTTAACAAGACCCTTACGCTTGTTGAGGCAGGTCAAGATGTAGATGCTACTTTGGCTACAGCATTGAATGCTTTAACAGGAATTTCAAAAGTGTACAACGATGGTGATGTTCTGAAAAAGGCTGATGCAGAATTATATAACACAAACCAAGGCGCAATAAAAGTTAATGGAAATTATTCAGAGCAAGCTGTTGTTTATTACAATGGTAAGCTTGAGGGCGCAATTGTTGGTAGTGATACTCCTAGTGATGATGCATGGAACTTCATCCTTACTGGTGAGCCTAAGGCTAAGGAAATTCTTGCCCAGACTTGGAACATTGCTTGTGTCGAAGGTTTTGCCTATGTCGGTGGTGTGAAGGAAAAGGCTGTTGAGGGTAAGGATGCTGTTGCTTATGCTACTCTGACCGAGGTGGTTCTGCCTGAGACTTGGACAACCATTCAGACTAAGGCTTTCATGAATTGCCCGAACCTCGCTACCATTAACTTCGGTAAGGCAAAGGCCACACAGACTATTGAGACTTTGGCCTTCTTAGGCACAGGTCTGACAGCACTTGACTTCACTGATTCAAAGGTTAATGTCCTGCCAGCGAAACTGCTGATTGATGGTGACAAGGTGAAGAAGAACGAAACCCTGAAGTCTGTGACCTTGCTCAAGACTTTCTCTGATCTGAAGAACAACTTTGCTAATTGTACTGCTCTGACCGCTATTGACTTAACATATGTTACAACTCTGAACGCTGGTGAGTTTGCTGGTTCTGGCTTGACAACTATTGATATCCCTTCTGCTTTCTCAACCATTCCCGCCGGAACATTTGAGAACTGCGCTGCTCTTACTAAGGTTACTTTTAATCATGACAAGGCAACCTTCACTTCAATTGGCGAGAGAGCGTTCGCTGGATGCGCTGCCCTTACGTCTTTCACAGTTCCCAGTGTGATGCCTTATGACGTAGCTAATACTGCAACAAAGGGCGTTTATGACAATGCATTTGCAGACTGTTCTAGTCTTACGAGTTTCACTTACAAGCCCACTATCGGTAGCAATGCTGTTAAAAAGGTTGTTAGTGATAATGCTTTCCTCGGCTGTAATGATGGTATTACTTTCTATACTGTTAAGGAGTACGCAGAGGCTCAGAAAGTTAGTGGTACGATTGTGGCTCCTATGCATACTACATTCTCTTATGAGTCAAATCCTGATTCCGAGGGTAGTACAGATGCTAAAGAACTTACTGCCAAGCAGTTTAAGCAGACTGGTAAGACTGGTATGTATTTCTGCAAGTACCAAGATACGAAGGCAAATATCAAGATTGCCAAGGCTGATGCCAAGGTATATGCTGCCTATAACGACGATACCGATGGTTCTATCATCATGCAGGCCTTCAAGCCGGTTGGTGGCTACTACCACATTGCTGGTGGTGACAATGTGCTGATCCTCTCTACCAAAGCAAAGATCGCTTATGAGACTTCTGCTGCTGTAGCAGGCAAGGTGACAGTGACTACTTGGACTGATGCTGATAAGACTACTATCGCAACTGCTGGTGACGGTTCTTCTTGGTTGGCAAGTGCCGCTAAGGGTGTTGGTGTTGCTGAGAACATGCTGAAGTACGTCTCTGATGAGAATGGAGAGAAACGTTCTGCTATTGAAGCTAAACTGACCGGTGATTTTGCTGGATTCAGCATCTACGCTTGGGCTAACACAGAGGCCTTTACAGGTTGGAAGAAGATTACAAGTGGTACTACCTTCCCGCAGAATACACTCTACATCTTCGCTAAGCCTGCTGCTGACGGTGTACGCGTGATCTGGCTCGACGAGAACGGTAACATCGAGGACGAGACTACTGCTATCCAGGGTATCGAGAGCGTAGAGGAGGCCGGAAACGGTGCTTCTTACAACCTCGCTGGCCAGAAGGTCAACGCTGCTTACAAGGGCGTTGTCATCAAGGACGGCAAGAAGTATATGATGAAATAATTAACTAGATTAATAACCCGTAACAGTGTGGGGGAGTCACATCCCCTACACATTACAATAAAAAAGTGAATAAGACAATGGAAAAGAAATTTTATGAGATGCCTGAGGTTGAGGTAATCAACCTCCAGATCGAGGGTCAGATCCTTTCTGGCTCTATTACAGAAGAGACTATCGACAACGCAGCTGGTGATACTGATAACACTGGTGGCAGCAGCGATGACAGCGGTCTGGGTGACTAATATCTGTCGCTAATATCACAATAGGGGCTGTTCCTTTTGTGAGAAGTCATTAAAACCATCTGGGGCGCAGGGCTCAGCCCCGCGTCCCAGATTTATATTTGAGCAAAGCAGTCCAGACGGTGGACAAAGAGATTTTAAGGATTAGAAATGAGGTTCGACTCCTCTCTTTGCGACAATCACAGTTTGTAATTAAACTGTTAATATTGGCCTCTATAGTCCGTGAGGATAATAAGGTCGTGAACTGAAATTTTTAGTGTATAAATTAATTTTTCCAATCGCCCATCCGTGAGGCCCGGCGATTGTTTTTTATTGTATATGGAACAATTCTTAGACAGAGATAAACAATGAGAAAGATTGAAATAAAGAATCGAAAGGATACGAATGTGACAGACGATGCGCTGTATGAACTCTTCAATGAATCATTCAAGAGGTGGAAAGAGAAGGGGCTGGAGGCTCCGTGGTTAAACGTGTCATTTGAGAAGTTCTGCAAGCAATTGAATACTTCAACTGCCTTTATTGCTGTGGATGCAAATACTGACGAACTGCTTGGTTTACACTGTTTTAGAAAGAACAAAAAACGTCGATGGGCTTATGACTTTTACCTTGCTGTTAAGCCAAAGGCACAGGGACAGGGCATCGCCTCAAGAATGCTGGCCTACGAAGCCGAGGTCATCAAGAAGGCTGGCTATCTTTATTTGAAAGATAGCACGGCTACGACGGCAGAGTGGAGTGTACGTTGGCATCTGAAGAAAGGGTATCGTATCGTTGGGTATTATCGTGTGCCGAACAATAATTTTACGAATTATGTGTTCCGTAAGCAGCTAGCGCCTTCCATCCTCTGGGGGCCGATGCTCGGACCTCTCACCGCCCGAATGTCTTTCGCAGCCTCCTGGCTCGTGAATCATCTCTTGAAACACTCCGACGGGCGGGATAACCTCTTGGGGAGGGTTGCACGGAGAATAATCCACTAAGGACACTAAGGACACGAAAAATAGTGCAATAATCGCCTTCTATTCCTCAGATTTCTTCGGAAAGATTTGGAACTTTTAGTTCCAATGTAACGAGTGTAATGAGAAAATGAAACTTTTCTAATAGAAATTGATTTACCTCGACCCAAATGTATTTCTATATAGAAAAGGTTAAAAATCTCGTTACACTCGTTACACTAATAAGAACAAACACTACAGTAGTGCGAAAATGTCATCTTGGCTTGTTTTTTTACTCCTATATATAAAAAGGTAGAAAAGATTTGGTGGTATCGTGGAAAATGTTTACCTTTGCAGTCAGTTAAAATTAAGTCTAAGAAATGTCGAACGATAAATTATCAGAACTCTTCGCGATATGGAAGGCCTTTGATGGTGGTGGCAGTGTTCACCTTATGGCGGGTGTGGATAAAGCAAAGCCCGATTTTAAGGCCAGACTGAAAATCGGGACTGATATTGAGGAGGTGTGGCTATATGAAAAAGGACGCAAACGTCTCTTTTTCAATAGTGGTATGTTCAGATAAAAACAACGGGGAGAATCATCTCCCCGCGATGCTCGCTCCGTAGAGTTGGCTAACTTCCATTGGAAGCTGGTCCAAAGATACGAACTTTTTCTGAAATTTCCAAATCTTTTTGGAAATTTCTTATTGTTAAGGCTCAAAATCTTGGTTTTTCCCCTGGTATCAGGGTGATTGTAATAGGGCGACAGGCACGCTGTGAGGACTATGCAATTAAGATACAGCCTTCTTGTTGGGAGCACGAAGGCTTCTGAATAGCATTGAGAAGGCTTCATAATGGCATTCAGAAAGCTTGATATTCCAAACATGAAGGTTAGTTGCTCAGCGGAATGGGTATTTTATTTGGAAAAAAATACAAACTATGCCGTCCGTGCCGCCTTTGATACTATATAGCTGAATATAAGGTATATATGGGCGGCATACTTTGACATAAACTGTGCCGTAACTATGCCGTAACTGTGCCGCCTTAAAAATCAACGCTCAGCTTTTGCCTATAGGCAAACGATTATTTGAGTATAGGCGAATGATTATTTGAGTATAGGCGAATGACGTGAAGGACTACCTAAAGTCCCTGCGCAAGTGGCATCTCACCGCCCGAATGTCTTTTGCTGCCTCCTGGCTTGTGAATCATCTCTTGAAACACTCCGACGGATGGGATAACCTCATGGGAAGGTTCGCACGAAAAATAATTCACTAAGGACACTAAGGACACGAAAAAAAAGAATGACCTGCTGTTAATGTCGTAAAAAAACCGCTGAAAGGAATTCAGCGGTTCAAATGTGTAAAAGCTTTATAATGAAGCGGCAGCAAGCTCCGCGCTCATCCTATGAATGGCTGAAAGTATCTTTTCCTTCGTTTTCTCACCGGCAAAGGCTGCTCCAATTTTGTATTGGCGCATCTTGCTCTCATTAATTCCAGCGAACTTGGCAAACTTGGAAATATTTATCCAGTCGAAATAATTAAAGAAAGACTGAAGGTCGTACCGATACTCCACATCTATTTCTTTCAAATCCTCTGTCAGTTCACCATGCTCCAGAATATATTCATGTTGTGCTTCACTGACTACAGACATGAAGTCAGCCTTTGCCTCATCCACGCTATCGCCAAATCCTCCAAGGCAGAAACTGCCAATCTGGGAATCACATGCAATGGAATAATATCCGTTGTCTGTCCTTTCTACTATTGCCTCTACTTTCATCTTCGTAATTCGTTTAAAGTAAAAGCTCCCGCCACTAATCACTATTCTTCTTCGAAAAGGGCAAGGGGGATTAAATCCCCGCTTGCCGCCGAATTGATGCAAGGGTATGAGGGCGCACCTCTTCTGAGTCATGTCTTCCGACAGGGAATTTGTTTCCTGTAATGGGAGAATACCAGATTTCGTGATTGCCGCCTTCATGGTCGAAAAAACAACCTTCCTTGCGAAGCCATCTTTTCAATTCTGAATACTTCATAATGTCAAAGAGCTTTTACACGCTGCAAAGGTAACGATTTTGTTGCCTATTTCAAAATGATAGAGTAACAATTTTGTTATTGTTATATATATTTAACACAACAATCACCTTCTATTCCTCACATTTCGTCGGAAAGATTTGAAACTTTAGTTCCAATGTAACGAGTGTAATTCCTTTTCATAAGCATTTAATAGTCATTATATTTTGCTTTTCGGCCGAGTTTTTGTAACTTTGCACGCGAAATAGCAAAAACGAATATGTCAAAGGTCATTTTGTCTCTTCTGTTGCTGATGGGTGCTCTTGGGGCTGAGGCTCAGGAGAAGAGTCCCGGACTCGTCATCAACGAACTGATGCAGTCGAATATCGACTGTGTCATGGATGACCGGAATGAGTTCCCTGATTCGTGGGTAGAACTCTACAATAATAGCGGGGATGTCGTTGCGCTGAAAGATTATCGTATAGGCATCGGAACCAAGGTCGACGAAGCCTATCAGTTACCCTCTGTGACCGTTCAACCCAAAGGCCACATTCTCGTCTATTGCGACAGGGAGAAGACAAGCCTCCATACCTCTTTCCGTCTGGAGTCTGGTAAAGGCTGTACGGTTTATCTTTTCAAGGGTAAAGAGATTGTGGACAGCCTTCCCGAGGCGTTGAAGAAGATGCCGGCGCCTAATATCGCCTTTGGTCGTAAGGAGGATGGCAGCGACGAATGGGGCTACCAACTCACACCCACTCCTGACAAGGCAAACTGTGGGGAAATCTGCCCGAGAGACCATGTCCTTGGCGAACCCGTTTTCAGCGAAAGAGGTCGTGTGGTGGCAGGATCGCTGAATCTCACGCTGACACTTAGTGTGCCGGAGGGAAGTCCTGAAGGTACGGAGATCCGCTATACCACCGATGGTAAGGAACCCACCGCCTCCAGTAAATTGTACACCGCTCCTCTCGCCATAAGAAAGACGACCGTCATCCGTGCCAAACTCTTATGTAAGGGTTGGCTGTCGCCGATGAGCAGCGTACAGTCGTATATCAGTCATGGGCGGGATGTGACGTTGCCAGTCGTTTCCATCGCTATCAACAACAGCTATCTCGATGATTCCAAGATCGGCATCTATGCCAACAATGAGGGCAACAAGAGGAATGACTGGCGCAGGCCCATGAACATTGAATTCTTTTTTACGCCAGATGCCGACAGTGACCTCAACCAACTCTGTGAGACGCGAATCACGGGTGGGGCCACACGAAGTGCCCAGCTTAAGTCGATGGCCGTCTATGCCCACAAGCGCTTTGGCGCCAACCGTCTCGATTATGAGTTCTTTCCTGACCAGAAACCGGGACTGACAGACTTCAAGTCGCTGCTGCTCCGCAATGCCGGCAACGACTTCGACTACCTCTATATGCGTGATGCCATCATCCAGCGAACGGTGGCCAGTCACGTTGACATTGACTGGCAGGCGTGGCGACCGGCCATCGTCTATATCAACGGGGTGTACAAAGGGATGCTCAACATCCGTGAGCGCAGCAACGAAGACTATGTCTATACCAATTACGTCGGCCTTGAAGACATAGACATGATTGAGAACTGGGGGCAGCTGAAGGAGGGCGACAAGAAGAACTTCAACCTGTTCAAGGCCTTCTACAACAAAAAGGGTCATACGATGGCCGAGTATGAACAGTGGATGGACTGTACGGAGTTTATCAACCTGATGATTGCCAATCTCTATTACCTCAACCACGACTTCCCCGGTAACAATATCATGATGTGGCGTCCAAGGGAAGAGAGAGGGCGCTGGCGATGGATCATGAAAGACTCCGACTTCGGATTGGGACTCTATGGTCGCGACGTCAACTACAAGGTCTTCGACTGGCTTTACAATCCCGACTATGACAAGGAACTCAACTGGGGCAATGCCGACTACGGCACGCGGCTTTTCCTGAATCTCATGGACGATGAAGACTTCCGTAACGAGTTTATCGAACGTTGTTACATCTACATGGGCGACTTCCTGAATGAGGAGGGTACACGTGAAGTGTGGGATCCCATGTACGAGATGATCAAATACGAATATCCCTATCACCGGAAACTGATCAACCAGTGGTGGCCTAACTATGATACAGAGCTCTCAAATGCTCGTAAATGGCTTCATCAGCGTACGGGAGTATTCAGCAAACAGTTGGCTGATTTCTACAATCTTGGACCGCTCGTTACCATGACGGTCAACAAGAACGTGAAAGATGCCCATACCGGCGATTTCACTCTGAACGGCATCCGGCTCTCCAAAGGCACCTTCGACGGACAGTTCCCCGCTGGCCGGAGAATCACCCTTGAGCCTGGTCCAGAGTCGTTGCTTAACGTCACGTCTTGGCGGGTCATCACCGATGGTAAAGTGTCTGAGTATTCGGGACGTCAGTTGGTACTCGATGTGCCTCAATGCAATTCTCTTATCGTCTCCGCCATCATAGATGGTATTTCTAGCATTCGGGAGATTCTGCATGATGAAGGTGTCGATGCTATCTACGACCTTAATGGTCATCGTATCGATGCCATGCGGAAGGGTATCAATATTGTCCGCGACAAAAACGGCAAAGCCAGGAAGGTGGTGTTGCGATAACCACTTCCTGGCTTTGCTCTGCCCTCGCTTAATCGCCTACTTGACGCTGCGTGTCGAGTTTACTTCCAAGGATTGTCGTAAGCGACGGAACCGTTCTCGAGCTTCTGGCAAACGATCTCGATCTGCTCGTAGTGCTGCTGGCCGTCCTCCCACTTCTCGATGTAGTCGATGCAGTAGCAGTTGGTGCCCTTGAGTTCCTTCATGGCTGCACCG
>ONCZ01000133.1 GCA_900316445.1 uncultured Prevotellaceae bacterium
AGGCCTATCTGCCTCATTTGGAATGAACGACGCAGAATTCTTTTTATAGGTTATACCCTCCATATATCCCTGGTATATGGGGGGTAAATGTTTCTGCTTTTTTGTATCTTTGCAGTGAGAAGTAAACGACAACATGGACAACAAAGACAACAAGAAGAAACGGAAGAAGAAAGGTGATCAGACCACCCCTAACCCCTCCTACTCAGGAGGGGAAAAGGTACACAAGCAGAACTGGCGGGAGACGCACGCCTCGACGGAGGACATCCAGAAGTTCCTGAGTGAGCATGTGCTGCTGCGGCACAACACGGTCACTGGACAGCCGGAGTTCCGGGTGCCGGAGCGTGACGAGTTCGACAGTCTGGGCATGAAGTACATCACGGGGGCCACGCCACTCGACGAATGGCGGTCGGCGACGGACTGGCAGACCGTCAACGACCGTCTGGTGAACTCGATGCAGAACCTGCTGTCGCTCGCGAAGGAGGTAAGGGACAAGGACTTCTGGCGGGTGATCAACTCTGACTACGTGGCACTGTTCGACCCCTTCCGCCGCTACCTCGACGGCCTGCCGCCGTGGGACGGTAAGACGAACCCCATCATGGAACTCTCCTCGACGGTCATGGTGAAGGGCGGCGCCGAGGAGCAGCTGCTGTTCTACGCCTGCCTGCGCAAATGGCTCGTGGCGATGATCGCGGGCTGGCTCGACGACGACGTGGTGAATCAGGAGATCCTCGTACTCGTGGGACGCCAGGGAATCTACAAGACGACCTGGTTCAATGCGCTCCTGCCCCCGGTACTGAAGATGTTCTTCCACTCGAACACCAGCTTCGGCAACATGACGAAGGACGAGGTGCTGAAGCTCTCTATGTACGGTCTGATCTGCTGCGAGGAGCTCGACACGATGAAGCCGTCCGAGATGAACCGCCTGAAATGGGCGGTCACCACGACCGTCACCGACGAGCGGCGGGCCTATGCCCACTATGCCGAGCGCCGCAACCACATCGCCTCCTACTGCGGCACGGGCAACAACATCCAGTTCATCGACGATGACACGGGCACGCGGCGGTGGCTGCCGTTCGAGGTGGAGTCGATCCTCTCGCCGCGAGACCACCCGTTCGACCACGACGCCGTGTTCGCACAGGCATATACCCTCTACCGTCAGGGCTTCCGCTACTGGTTCAACGAGCGGGAGATGCAACTTATGGCGCGGCACAACGAACGCTTCGAGGTGCCGAAGCCCGAGCGGGAGCTGATCAGCACGTACTACCGCCTGCCGAAACAGGGCGAGCCGAGTGAATTCGTCAGTTCCGCCGAGATCCTGATGCACGTCGGCGGTGCCCTGACGCAGCGGCTCTCCTCCAATAAGCTGGGCCGTGCGATGACCGCGCTGGGCTTCGTCGGCGTGCGCTCCCACGGGAAGCGGGGCTACAACGTCGTGGCCTACAGTCCCGAGGAGGTAAGGGCCAACAAGTCGATGCTGGCCTGCGACGCCAAGCCTGAGTCTGAGGCGGCGACGGTGACGATGGAAGAGATCTGTGACACATTTGACGCATTATTCTGAAACTTCCTCCCGCGTACCGCGCACGCCTATGCGGTACGCACGTAAAATCTGCGTATTATTGTGTCAATTGTGTCACGGATGCTTAGAAAGAATGAAGGACATAGGTTCTACAGAGGATACCGAATTAAACGAATTATTGTTATGAAGGCAATGTCAAAACAACAGTTGGCGGACTGCGCCGGGGTGAGTGTCAGGACGCTGATGGCATGGTGCCGCCCCTATGCAAAGAAACTGGAAGTGTGCCGCCATAAACAGTTTTATTGTGTAGCAAACTGAAGAATCCGACGCAAACTGCATCAAACCGAAAGTGCCCTTTGAAAATGTTGTACCTTCGCATTGTCGGAAGTGACCAGGCGGGAGGGCCCAAGAAAGGTTAATCCTTTCCGGCAGAAAGGTTAAACCTTTCTCCGAGAAACCCTAAACCTTTCTCCGCACAAGCCACCGATGACGCTGAGAGAAAAATTAAAAAATTAAAAAGGTAAAAAATTAAAAGATTAAAAAAGTTATGGCACGTTCAAACATTCCCATGATGATCAATCTTCGTCAGAACACCAATGACGATTCTACGGCCTTCGGCAAGTGGTTCGCCGAGGCGGAGCGTAAGGAACCCATCAACCTGAAAGGCTTCTGCAAGCACATGACCGAGCACGGCAAGCTGGCCAGCTGGCAGATGTGTGAGCTGGTGGTGAAGCAGATGGTGGAGTGCATGAAGGAGCTGGTGCTCCAGGGCCAGCCGGTGAAAATCGACGGACTCGGCACGTTCTATCCGTCTGTCGATGCCCAGAAACTCGGCAAGAACGACGTCGAGACGGCCATCGCCACCGGTCCCGCCGCGATGATCAACGGCATCAACCTGAACTTCCAGCCTGAGAACACGAAGGGTGAGAAGCTCACCTCGAAGGCTCTCAAGGAGGCCTGCATCTTCGAGTGGGGCTATGTGATCAAGTCGGTCAAAAAGATGATCGGAGGCAAGGAGAAGCGCTATCAGGAGAAGACGCCGATCTCGACCTACGGCATCGCCACCGCCGAGCCCGATACCACTCCCGGCGGCCAGGGCTAAGGATCAGCTCACGAGAGATCTTTGATTTATTGTCACACAGATAACACAGATTGACACAGATTTTTTAGCCCTTGGCTAATTGGCGATGCGGTAGATGTCGTCCTTGATGCTGTCAGATGAGAAGTTGACAAGAATGCCAATATGCAGATTCAACAGCCTCAGATAGGTCAGAGTCTGTTTCCAATAGACAGGTCTCATCTCCTCGACTGACTTCAGCTCTATGATAATCCTGTTCTCCACCAGAAGATCAAGTCGCAACGGACTGTTCAGTATATTTCCTTTGTAGTTGATAGACACTTCCTTCTGTCTCTCTACTTTAAGACCTCTCTGTTGCAGTTCAAAGACCATAGCTTCTTCATAGACTGATTCAAGCAACCCCGGACCAAGGTTGTTGTACACTTCAAAGATGGCACCACGTATCTGATATGTCAATTCATTGTCTGTCATATTCCGAAGGAATTAAAATCTGTGTAATCTGTGAAATCTGTGTGACAAGATAAAAACGTGTTATCCATCGAAATTATTGTATCTTTATGAGATTATTCAAGAACATTCCCGCTGAGAAAATCGGCAACTTCATCCTGACGGTGATAACCGCCTTCGTATCAACATTCCTGATGCAGTCATGCGGCGTATTACATTGATAGTCCTTCACTGTTCGGCAGTGCGGCCTGACCATAGGATACCATTACGTGGTCCGTCGTGACGGAGAGATCGAGCCGGGAAGGCCTGAATGGATGGTCGGTGCCCACTGCGTGAACCACAACGCCCACTCGATAGGCGTTTGCTACGAGGGTGGGCTGGACATCAGAGGTCAACCCGACGACACCAGGACTGAGGCGCAGAAAGCGTCACTCCGGCGGCTCTTAGAAGATTTGCATCGGCGTTATCCGAAAGCCCTGATCGTGGGACATCACGACCTGAATCCAAAGAAGGATTGCCCGTGTATTGAGAATGTCGTGAAGGAGTATGCTGATTTGCAGCCGAAGTGAAAATGAGGCGGATCAGACCCCCTCTTGCTCCCCCTACTCAGGGGGAGAATTAAAAAATCCTGTATCGTATTTGGCGGTACGGGATTTTTTGTTTACCTTTGCACCCATATTATATATAATAAGGTATAGAGATATGAACGAGAACGAACAGAACAAGAAAGGACTGCAGCTGGAACTGCCGCAGGAGGTGGCACAGGGAGAGTATGCCAACTTTGCCATCATCACACACTCAAGTAGTGACTTTGTCATCGACTTCGCCAGGGTTCTTCCCGGTGTGCCGAAGGCGCAGGTGAAAAGCCGCGTGATCCTGGCGCCAGAGCATGCCAAGCGCCTGCTGGGTGCACTCCAGGAGAACATCATCAGGTATGAGAAAGCCTTCGGTCCGATCAAGATTCCCAACCAGGAACCTCGCACAATTGCCCCTTTTGACCTCTCAAAAGGCGAAGCTTGATAGCAAACGGGGCTTAAAGATTGTAAAAAGTGTTATATCTTGTTAAATGCGACAAGATGTGACGCTTTTTATTCATTATATATTAGGTGGAATCGCAAAATAGTTGTACCTTTGCAGCCCGAAACGCCCTTCTGGGAAGAAGTGGGCGCCGTAACATGCTGAATATAAACAATATATACATATATAAATTAATAAATTAAAAGTATTATGCCTACAATTTCACAATTGGTAAGAAAAGGCAGAAAGGTCATCGTTGACAAGTCAAAGTCACCCGCGCTGGACAACTGTCCTCAGCGTCGCGGTGTCTGTGTACGTGTCTACACAACGACACCTAAGAAGCCTAATTCGGCTATGCGTAAGGTAGCCCGTGTTCGTTTGACCAACCAGAAGGAGGTCAAC